>NZ_JASDCS010000006.1 GCF_030407815.1 Psychrobacter sp. APC 3281 | reverse complement strand
GTGGCTTGTTACGTTCAAACTTGGCCTTTGCCATGGGTATTTCCTCTTTTTTTGGTGAATGATCAATAAAAAGCTGTTTAATGGCTCATAATAGAATTAAATCATCATAAACCTAGCTATCAACCGCACGAACCACTGCTTAAACAATGCTCCGAACTAATTCTTGTATCCGTTATTATACGCTGACTTGTCTTAAATAGTCATACATCTCTCAATCGAAATCAACTTCTCTCTAACTAGTAGATATAAAGCTCGATTGATTATAACCTTTCTTATAACCGTATAATTATCTTGATATGCAAGGTCGCGATATTAGCTGACCGACATCATCAAACAATCCGTAAAATCCGTTAACATATGGAATAGCAATCCAATTCCAATGATATTAAAAGGCTTACGAAGAAAGAGTAAAACAAAATACACTAGCATCGCATAATAAGTATGTAACGGATGAAAATTAATGCTACATCTATTTGCCTGAAATATTGGGTTTGCTACCAGATGATCTATATCAACCAACATGGTCGCAAGCAAAATCAGATATGCTTTTTTCCACTCTTTTCTAAAAAACGCAATCGCGATAAAAAGAGGAAAACCAAAATGCAAAAAATAATGTATTAACGTCTGCATACTGACCTATTAGTTTTAGTCTTCTCTATATAAGACCATCAAAACCAATATTTATTAATATACTGACAGCACTAAAAGGCAACACCTCAGTGTTACCTTTGAATCATTGTCTACCGCACTACTGTTATATATTTCAATATTCTATAATTTCGATATCGACGCAAAGTTATATAAATAGCAAAACAAGCATAAAAGGTATAAACAATAAATGGAGCTCATATCGAGAATTGAACTCGAGACCTCTCCCTTACCAAGGGAGTGCTCTACCGCTGAGCTATATGAGCGTATGTTAAAACCTTTGATTTGCACTAAAAAAAATATCACGATGCAGCAATAATTACTGACTCTCGTGATGATTTATTGTTATGCTTTGCGATGTTGTATATATGGAGCGGGTGGCGGGAATCGAACCCGCGTCATTAGCTTGGAAGGCTAAGGTGTTACCATTATACCACACCCGCATTTACTCTTATTCAGGATAACTCTAATCGAGAGTTATGAGATATAGAGAGTATGCTTGGCGCTATGACAAACTTTAGAAAATATGGTGGTGGGGGAAGGATTCGAACCTTCGAAGCTTTCGCGACAGATTTACAGTCTGTTGGGTTTGACCGCTCCCCAACCCCACCTTAGATTGCTTTGAACAAAAATGACTTACATTTAAGACAAATTCATAAAAAGCTACTTTAAGAGAGATGGTGCCGACTGCCGGGATCGAACTGGCGACCTACTGATTACAAGTCAGTTGCTCTACCAACTGAGCTAAGTCGGCTTGTTCTCTTAAAGTGGTGGCTATTCTATCAAATTTTTTGAGATGCGCAAGTACTTTTTCATCTTTTTTTAAATTAATTTGATATAAATATTTAAGTTACTGATTAAGCTGGTTTTTTTATAAATAAAAATATGGCAATAAATTGGCTTTTTACTTGCAGCCTTTATTTTTGCCACATCACTGGCTATTTAATTAGCGAATACGTAAGCCATTACAGGCCATTTCTACCGCTTTTACTAATGCCAATGCTTTTTTATTGGTTTCATCCCATTCTTTTTCTGGGACAGAATCAGCAACAACCCCTGCTCCAGCTTGAATATGTATCTCACCACGGCGCATCACCGCAGTACGGATAGCAATGGCCGTGTCCATATTACCATTCCAACCTAAATAACCTACTGAACCGCCAAACACCGTTCGACGTACTGGTTCTATCTCATCGATAATTTGCATAGCCCGGATTTTGGGTGCACCCGATAGCGTCCCAGCTGGGAAAGTAGCACAAAATACATCTAGTGCATCTTTGTCCGCTCGTATCGCACCCTCAACATTAGATGCAATATGCATCACTTGTGAGTAGCGCTCTATAAACATCTTTTCTGTGACTTTGACACTGCCATACTCGCAAACGCGGCCAATATCATTGCGACCCAAATCAATAAGCATCAAATGCTCGGCTGTTTCCTTCTCATCATTGAGCAGCTCTTGCTCAAGCGCGAGGTCTTCAGCCTCATCTTGGCCACGTTGCCGTGTCCCTGCTAGCGGTCTTACCGTCACTTTGCCATTTTCGATACGGGATAGGATTTCAGGAGAAGCACCGATAATATCAAAGCGTTTGTGATCGTCGAGTGTATAACCATGCACCAAGAACAGATACGGTGATGGGTTTAGGTAGCGAAGCGCACGATAGACGGCTAGAGAGTCGCCTGTATAGTCCGCTGTCAATCGCTGCGCTGGCACTACCTGCATGACGTCACCTGCAGCAATGTAATCCTTTATTTTATTGACATCGCTACAGTATTTTTCGGCACCTGTTTGCGATATAAATTTAGGCGTAGGCATTACAGGTGCGCGCAGGTTTGATGGCTCTGCTAGCTTTTCCTCGATTTGCTCTAGCTCACGAATAGCTGAACTGTAGCCATCCTCAGACTGGCAATCAGCATAGACGATGATTGCCAGCGTATTCTCTAAATTATCAAATACAATCACGCTCATCGAAAGCATCAGCCACATATCTGGCATCGACATTGGATTGGCCGCATCAGATAAGCCGACACTTGGCTCAATAACACGTACCATATCATATCCAAAGTAACCGACTAGACCGCCACTAAAGCTCGGCATCGTCGGCACATCTTCAGCGGTTGGCATATGATACTGCGCCATCAGCTCACGCAGGTAATCAAAGGGATTCTCTACTGACTCTATATCAATATGATCGTTTCGTTTAGTCGTCATATTGCCATCAGCGTACTGTAAAATCAGATCACTACCCAATCCAATCATGGAGTATCGTGCCCAGCGCTCACCGCCTACTACAGACTCAAACAGATAGGCAGAGCCATTTAGATCACGTACTTTGGAGAATACAGATACGGGAGTCTGCGCATCCATCAGACGCTTTTTTACTAGCGGTGCGTGACTAAAACCTCTATCTCTAAAAGCTTGGTATTCTTCAAAAGTCATCATAATAGCGCTCTCTTAGCACCTTATAGGCAATAACAAAACTATAAGCTGCTCTATAAAATATAGCGCCAATATTCGCTAAAATATCGACGCTATAATGAGTCATTTGTTTAAAAAACGGTACGCATAACAAGAGCCTCTGTCAAAAATTACGACAAAGACCTAGTGTAAAATTGAATTATGCACCGCCCATATTAAACAACCATAAGGCCAAACCGATAATTAGAATGGTCACAAATACCCATATGAACCAGCCGCCGCTCGCTTTTTTCTCTACATGACCTGCATGAGCAGGGTTGCTGATTTCTTGATCCATCGCATTATTGCCTTCGGTACCAAGATCGCGCGGCTGCCCTAAATTAGCCGTGCCTGAAAACTGGGCACTAGCTGCTTGTTTGGCTTTTAAAACTTCAGGGTCAGCTTCTTCTTGTAACTCTGTTTTTGTCGTTTTGTCGTGTTCGTCTTGGACTGCTGGCTCTTCATGCATTACTGGCTTTTCATGCATTACTGGCTCTTCATGCACTGCTGGCTGCTCTTCTACCACTGGCGCGCTATCAGTAGATGCTGCATGTGATGACTCTGTAGACGTCACAGCTTCTGTTTCAGTTGCTGTTGGTACAGATGTGTCATCTACCCCTTCTGTGGCAACTGGCGTTTCTTCTACAGGCGTAGGCGATGCCGCATCCGCGTCAGACAGTACTTCATCAATCCCTGTTTCTTTGACAACTGGCTCTGTAGCAACGGCTTCTTCAGTAGCTACCTCTTCAACAGCTGATTCTTCAAAAACCGGTTCTTCAACAACTGGTTCAACGGTTTCGTGCGTAGGGGTTACTGATTCTTCGGTCATATCTGAGCCGGCATCTACAGGTAAAGGCTCTACAGGTACAGTATCATCTGTAGCAGGTAACATTTCTTCGATGCCAGTTTCTTTGATCACTGGCTCGTTGCCTGTTTGCTCTATGATCGGCTCTTCTTCAATCAGAGTTTCTTTGCTCGCACTTTCTTCAAGAACGCTTTCTTCAACTATTTGCTCTTCAGTCACAGGCTCACTAGCAGGAGTTTCTGTCACGGCAGCAGCATCAACATTCTCATGTGTATCTGCTACTGGCTCTTCTGTGACTACTGGCGCTAGCGTGTCACTCTCCGACATTGTTATAGGTGCAGCAGATGCTTGTACTTGAAAGCTAAAACTTGCAAAGCCAAGCGTATCGTTTGCTTTTAGATGACTAGATTCATTGCCTGCAATACGTTGCTCATTGATAAACGTGCCGTTAGAAGAATCTAAGTCCTTCACATACAGCTGACCATCTAGCACACTGAGCACTGCATGGTTGCGAGAAACCTGCTTACTACCTAGCACTACGTCGTTATCACTACCACGACCTATAGATAAGCTATCACTAACTGTCAGTGTCAGGTCACCTAGCGCTTCCGTCAGTGCATTCAGCTGCCAAGTTGTACTTGCTGCCGTATTCATACTATCTGTCTCGTTTGTCATGTTATAACTCCTTATTTTTCTATTGAATATCCAATGATGCTAAAAATAATAACTCTAAAATATTACTGCCAATTTATGATAAGTATTGTCGCTATTTCTTTAATAATATTTGCCTAGCACAGTTTATTAAGTACTTTCCTCAAACACCATACAGTATTTACTTTGGTATAAAGTGAGGTTTTATAACTTTGTCGAGCTTGTTATAGGGGATATTAAGGACAGGCATACCGTAAGCATATGGGCCGATAGAATAATGCTGATAACGAATGCTAACGCCTGTATCTGTCAAGGTCACATTATCGCTTAACGTAAATGGCCAGTTTTTCTCATAACTGCTCACGTCTTCGGCAACCGTTTTAACCCACGTTTTATACGCATCATAGGCAAGCGCCTCAAAACGAGGTTTTTTACCTGAGATAAGCATGTCGTCAAGCGTGACTTGCTTCTTGGTACTTGGATCAAATATTAGGTACTCGCTGTAAGGCATGCCGTGAGCACCGCCAGTATAAACATAGGAGCTGATCTCAAACAGCTCAAAGTCATCGACATGACCTAGATAATTGGGCGCTACCATCAGACTATAACCCCATGACACATCATCAGGCATATCTTGAAATTGCGAGCTCACAAAGCTATCAAGAGCATCCGTAACTTCTTTTTCGCTGCTTTTACCCTTGATAGGTACTGACTCTGTCATTTGACTATTGACGACTAAGTTATCGATACGGGCATTGGCAATCTCATCTATCCAGTTTTGACTACTTTTGAGATATTTAACTTCAATCTCTGGACAGTTATCACGCTTGTCACATGTCTCTTGTATATTACTGGGTAGTTGATACGGTAGATATTCAGTGCTACTAAGAAAGCTTCCTGCATTTACCGACATACTAACGGCACTTAACAATAGGCTGCCAGTCAACATAGCAATTGAACGTCTCTGGCTTACCTTTATCGAAAATAGATTAGCCGATATAGATTTATCATCAGTTTGAGTCGTAGTGTGCATATGTCCTCTTTTACAAATATAAAATGCCATTCAATATTCTACCGTAACAATTGCAATGTATTGTAGGAAGACTGTTCACGTTTTTGAGGTGATGTAAGCAAACGGTTGTCTGACTTTTACTATTCGAGTCGTAAACACAGGCAATAAAAAAGACACGGCTGGCGTGTCTTAATCAATAAACGATATGAGCGTATAAATAAAATAAGCGTATAAATAAATTTAATGTTCGCGAGTGCTACTAAAAGTCACTTCTGGATAGCGGTCTTGCATCAGCTGTAAATTGACGCGTGATGGCGCAAGGTAAGTCAAATAACCACCACCATCTAATGATAATTGGTCATGGGCTTTTTTCTTGAACTTCGCCAATGCTACTTCATCATCGCAATGAATCCAGCGTACTGTAGCTATCGATACTGGCTCAAAGGTACACTGAACTTTATACTCTTCTTTTAGACGATGCGCGACTACTTCAAACTGTAGCACACCAACCGCGCCCAAAACCAAATCATTATTAATCTGCGGCATAAACACCTGCGTTGCACCCTCTTCACTCAACTGCTGTAGGCCTTTTTGCAGGGCTTTTGATTTAAGCGGATCTTTTAGTACCACACGGCGGAACAGTTCAGGGGCGAAATGCGGAATACCGGTAAAGCTCAACTCTTCGCCTTCAGTGAAGCTGTCACCGATGGAGATGGTGCCATGGTTATGCAAACCAATGATATCACCCGGATACGCTTCTTCTAGTGCCTCGCGGTCACCTGCTAAAAAGGTCAGCGCATCAGCAATACGTACGTCTTTACCCAGACGCACATGCTTCATTTTCATACCCTTCTCGTACTTACCAGAGCACACTCGCAAGAACGCAATACGGTCACGATGACGCGGATCCATATTGGCCTGAATTTTAAAAACGAAGCCCGTAAAATCTGTCTCGGTGGCTGATACTTCACGCTCAGTCGTTGGATGGGCTTTCGGTGGCGGGGCATATTTGACCAAGGTATCAAGTACCATGTTTACCCCAAAGTTACCCAATGCCGTGCCAAACAATACTGGCGTCATCTCGCCAGCCAAAAATGCTTCAACACTGAACTCTTCTAGCGCCATCTGTACCAGCTCAAGCGACTCTTCAAAAGCGTCAAACATTAGCTGTCCTAGACGTTCACGAATATCTGGATAATCGTAGCCTTCTCGGGTCTCAGAGACCGTCATCTTGCCGCCATTACCTTTTTCATAAAAGTAAGTTTTATTTTCAGTCAAATGATAGACGCCGATAAAGTCTTGCCCCATACCGATAGGCCAAGTCACTGGGATACATTTGATTTTCAATACTGCTTCGATTTCGCTAAGCAACTCAAGCGGCTCACGAATTTGACGATCTAGCTTGTTGACGAATGAGATGATAGGTGTATCGCGCATACGACACACTTCCATCAGCTTGATGGTTCGTTCTTCGACACCTTTTGCACCATCGACCATCATCAGCGCACTATCCACTGCGGTCAAAGTACGGTAAGTATCTTCACTAAAGTCGGCGTGACCTGGGGTGTCTAGTAGGTTGACCATATGGTCTTTATACGGAAACTGCATGACAGACGTCGTAATCGAGATACCACGCTCTTGCTCCATACTCATCCAATCTGAGGTTGCATGACGATCTGTCTTACGGCCTTTTACTTCACCCACTACCTGAATCGCTTGACCCCATAACAGGAGTTTTTCGGTCATAGTGGTCTTACCAGCATCGGGATGCGAGATAATGGCAAAGGTGCGGCGCTTAGCAACTTCTTTGTTTAATTTCTTTGGATCTACGCTCATAATTTTCAGCTTCAACAGTTATGTGATTTAGAAGTGACTCTAAATAAATAAAATAAATAATGGGCGTATTGTAGCGGATTTAGCATCAGGGTGCAGAATTAGCGTATAAAAAAAACACGCCTCGTTATTTAAACGAAGCGTGTTTTTGGGCTTTTAAATTGCGATCATTATGCTTAAGTAGCACGACTAATAGCCATCAATCCATCTCAATAGTAGCGTTCGATTTGCTCAGCTAAGAAGTCTCCAGCCACCTCATTGACGATTGTACAATCGACTACGTCAAAACGACTGTCCATATTCGGGTCAGTACTACCTTTGGCGACATAATTTGCCTCATAGACGTCCTTTCCGTACTCAACACCGCTATATTCATAAGCAGGCTGATCTTCGTACTCAAAAAACATAACTTGCGCGGCTTGTTGCTGATTGCCTACGCCCACTCCGAACTGAGAAGTTCTATGATCCCTATCTGCACTAAAGCGGGTTTTGGCCACTTCAATCCATCTCTCTATTGAAGCGTATCCAGTCTTGTTTTTCTCATTAAATGCCAAAAACGAACGCTCACTGGTTACCACAGGGATATAACAAACCGACCCTTCAGGAAAAGCAACATTGGTCGGAATTTCAGAATAGTTATTTAAGTCGGTAATAATACCGTATCTATTGTTCACGTTTGTACTAGCAACATAGCTGTTAGCACGCAAACCTGACAAATTGAGCGTCTTATAAGTGGTTTGGTAATCTAGCTGGTTGTTGGTGTTTTTTTCATAAATGGGGCGTTTGACCGTCCGATTATTAACCTCGATGTCTTTATTTTCAAGTCGACCCTCGAAGTCATCTGCCAGTACGGTTCTGTCTAAATCATTCAGGCTTTGATTGCTATAACTGTTGATAAGATTGGTTGTTTTGATCTCGCGCGCACCAGTACGGTACGTCTCATCAATTCGCGCAATCGCCGTAGCATTGGCTTTGCTATCATAACTATTAGCAAAACTTGTCAATGTAATCTCGCTACTAGCCGTCCCATAAGCGCCGTCTTCTTCCTCGCATCCTATCAAAGCAAGCGTCGTCAAAAAACAAACACTAGGTATCGCAATCCATCTATTCATCAAACAATGTCCTTATGATTCAGATTTCTATTATCCGTACTGATAACCTATATATGGCTCATTACCGCTATTGTACCTCTTCGACGGCTGTACGATAAGCTTGTAAATCTAAAAACGAATAAAACTGAGCTCGAAATCTCATTTACAAACTAGCAGTATATATTTACTCTCTATGCACTGAGCTGCGTGAGCGATTTGTTATGCTAGGTTTCATATTAAGATTTACCACTTAAATATAAACATAAAAACTCACAACAAAGGATGTGTCATGAAATCTCTATACTCTACCAAATCTACTGTTACTGGCGGCCGCATGGGTACAGCAACCTTAAGCGATAGCGATCTTGAAATCAACATGGTACCACCAGGCGCTAATGAAAAAGGTAATAACCCTGAGCAATTACTTGCTATGGGTTATGGTGCTTGTTTTGATGGCGCTTTGGGCGTAGTCAAAAAAATGGAAAGCGCAACATTTGGCTCAACTGTTGAGACCTCTGTAGACCTACTACAAGGTGACAATCACGAATATAAGCTTGCCGTAAAAATCCACGTCATCGCTGATAATACAGACCTATCTGCTGACGAGATCCAAAAATTGGTCGAAAAAGCGCATGAAGTATGCCCATATTCGAAAGCAACCAGCGGTAACATCGATGTTGAAGTCTCTTCAGAAGTAAAATAGCGCATCCAGAGACTCGTTATCAACGTCTATTAAATGACAAGTAGTCGATAGTCATCTAATACCAAAAGAACTCAGATTATCTGGGTTCTTTTTTTGTTTTTAGCAATTTATTTATCCTAGACATGAGATATCGAAAACTCCAATATAGATTTCAATAAAAAAGAACACGATAGAACATCTCGTAACGGTTAAGCAGTTCGGCACACGCTGATTTTATCGTTATAATAAGCGTATATATTTTTATCTAATAGCTGATAAGTGACTTTTATGACTGATGACATAGCTGACAATACCACCGATAACGACCACAACTCTCACCAAGCGCTTGACCCCAAAGCATTACCGAACTTCGATACCATGCCTAACGTGGCGCTGATGGATACCAGTCATGTAGACAAAGATCAGCCGCCTTTTATTTTGGTTGATGGCTCCTATTATCTGTTTCGAACTTATCATGCCCTACCAAAAACCATGCAAAACTCGCAGGGCCTAATCACCAATGCGATACGCGGTACACTCAACGCACTGCTCAAGCTGATGCGTCGCTATCACCCTACTCATATGGCTGTTTGCTTCGATACCAAATCACCGACTTTTCGCCATCATATGTCTGCTGATTACAAAGCTGCTCGTCCGCCCATCGATGTCGAGCTGGTAGAGCAAATTCCTTATATTCATCGTTTGGTTACTGCCTTAGGTATTCCACTGTTGCGTATCGAAGGTGCAGAGGCCGATGATATCATCGGTACACTTGCCCATCGCGCTGTCGAGCAAGGCCATCATGTGGTCATCTCAACGGGTGATAAAGACATGATGCAGCTGGTCAACGACTGCGTAATACTAGAAGACAGCTTTACGGGTAAAGTCACGGATACGCCAGCGGTAATCGATAAATTCGGTATTAACCCAAACCAAATGATCGATTTCTTAACGCTAATGGGTGATGCCTCTGATGGTATCAAAGGCGTACCTGGTATCGGTAAAAAGACCGCTAAAGACCTACTCGTTGAGTATGGTGATATCGAAAACATGCTCAAGCATATTGGCTTTATCAAAGGTCGCGGGGCGAAAGGTCTGATTGAACACGCTGATGATATTCCTTTTAATAGGAAGCTGGCTACCATCGTCACTAACTTAGCAATCGGTCAAGATTGGAATGACCTAAAAATCAATACTGACCCTTGTGCCCATATAGACGAATTGCGCGACTTATATAATGAGCTTGAGTTTAGAAATGAGCTGGCATCACTCGATCACCCGAATCACCCTGCCAATGGCTCTAAAAGTGTTGCTGATAGCCAAGCCAATACTGAGTCACAGGCACAGATGGCAAAATCGCTCCAATCCACCAAGAGCGACAACATCAAAGACAGTACTAACCATGATAAAGCGTGGCACACTGTACTCGACGAGCCAGCGTTTGATAGCTTGGTCGAATTGTTAGAAGCTGCTCCGCATTTTGTCATTGATACCGAAACCACTAGCGTTCATTGGCGTGATGCACAAATCGTTGGTTTATCCTTTGCGTTGCAAGCACATGAAGCCTATTACATTCCGCTTACGCATAGCCTAGAAGGTGATGAGCTGATAGCCAAGCAGCTTGATCGTGATACAGTATTAGCTCGCTTAAAACCTGTACTAGAGAATCCTAATATCGGTAAAATCGGTCAGCATCTAAAGTACGATGCGCACATCCTCGCTCACTACGATATCGACCTAGTTGGCGCCATACATGAGCAGCCAAATAACTGGGCAATGGATACGATGCTTGCCAGCTATGTCATCAATGCGGCAGCTACTCGCCACGGCATGGATGATTTGGCACGCCATTATCTGCAAACGCAAACCATCAGCTTTGAAGATGTAGCAGGTAAAGGCGCTAAACAAGTTACCTTTGACCAAGTGGCCATCGATATCGCGAGCGACTATGCTTGTGAAGATGCTGATATCACCTATCAATTATTTGACGTATTTAGCGTTGAGCTGGCTAACGATGCCAATAATGCCAAATTACTACACGAGTTAGAAATTCCAACGGCAGAGATACTTTGCCAAATGGAAGCGCATGGTATTTTGATTAAACGCTCCTTCTTAAACGAGCTATCAAAACGCTTTGATGAAGAAATTATCGCTCTAGAGAAGCGCGCCTATGAAGTCGCAGGGGAAGAATTTAACTTAGGCTCTCCTAAGCAGCTCGGTGAGATGCTGTTTGAAAAGCTAGGCGTTGCTGGTGGCAAAAAAACCAAGTCTGGTCAATACTCAACTGGTGAGGCGGTACTATCAAAAATCGATCATCCATTGGTCGACATTACCTTGGAATATCGCGGACTATCCAAGCTCAAAAGTACTTATACTGATGCGCTTGATAATGTCGCGGATAGCGAAACCGATCGCGTGCATACTAGCTACCATCAGGCATTAACGAGCACTGGGCGTTTGTCATCGACAGATCCTAACTTACAAAACATCCCAATTCGTACTGCGACTGGTCGTTTGATTCGTCAAGCCTTTATCGCCCCAGAAGGTCGAGTTATTTTAGCCGCCGATTATTCACAAATTGAATTGCGTTTAATGGCACATTTTTCAGGTGATAAAAACCTAACCCATGCCTTTAACGAAGGGTTAGATATTCATGCGGCCACCGCTGCCGAAGTACTTGGTAAGGATGTCGCAGACGTCACTTCGACTGAGCGTCGTAATGCTAAAGCCATTAACTTTGGTCTACTATACGGTATGAGCGCCTTTGGACTTGCCAAGCAGCTACAGATGAGTCGCGGCGAAGCACAAGACTATATTGATATGTACTTTGAGCGCTATCCAGGCGTCAAAAACTATATGATCAATACGCGTGCAAGTGCTTATGAGCAAGGTTATGTCGAAACAATATTGGGCCGTAAGCTCTATACGCCTGATATCAATCATAGTAACCGTATGGTCAAGCAAGGAGCTGAGCGCGCGGCGATTAACGCGCCACTACAAGGCTCTGCTGCCGATTTAATCAAGCTTGCTATGATTGCTGTTGATAAAGTGTTGCCAAAAGAACAAGCTAAAATGCTGCTACAGGTTCACGATGAATTGGTGTTTGAAGTAGATGCCGATAAAGTAGACGAAGTTAGCCAGCTAATTACTGATGCTATGCAAGATGTATTGACGACTACGGCAGTAGAAAAAGGCTGGAATGTCGACTTTGCAGTGCCATTATTGGTCGAGACCGATAGTGGTCAAAACTGGGATGAAGCACATTAATCACTCACTGCCATTTAATCAAGCATGTAAGGCACGATTATTTATATACCTTGCAGATATTAGAGTTTTTGATAACTGATACTACAATAAATCATTATATATTGTTTATATTAACAATCACTTATGACCAGTTAGTTATATTTCATAACAGTAATATCTAGGTACGGGGTTTATAATAGGTCATCTGTTAAACCCTAACTATTCGATATTTTTGCTTTAAAGTGAGCCTTTGGGCTCACTTTTTTGTTTTTAACACATTCTTTTTGATACGCAGGAGCCAGTTATTTTGAGTTCAGATGGCATCATTGAAGTCCCTGGCATTATACTTTTGATAATATGCCTATTGCGCAGTTCACAATATGTTATGAAAAGTCATGTCAAACAAATTAAGGCTTTTTGGCTAGCAGCCGTACTTATATTTGTCTCTGTCATTCGTCGAGAGTTGAACTATCTACCAGACTTACTGGTTCCAAGCGACTTTTCGATGCTTGGTCAATCTTATGACTGGTGGGAGGACAGCGTCCTTACCGTTATCTATCTCGTCGCGCTTGGTTTGCTGGTCTACTCAAGGCATTACCTATGGGCAGTGCTAAAAAACGTGCCCGTTTCGCTCTATCTTAGCGTTACTGTACTGGCTATCATTCAGTACATGGGCGAGAACGCTATTATGTTCCCGCATACATTTGGTGAAATTGTCGAAGAGCTGGCTGAGACTGCAATTTATGGTATTGCATTGACCTATTTATGGCGATTTAAACTGGCTGACTATGAGTCATGTCTGGTACAGAAGTTAAATTATAAGTTCGACCACGCCAATAATTAAAACTATAAGTTTGATTTCTTATGTAGCAATCTTGCTATCGTACAAAGACTTAGCAAAAATTTTATAAACAATTACGGCTACTCATCTTGAGTAGCCGTTTTGCGTTCTAATCATCGTCTTACATTTTTTGAACATCCTGTCACACCTTACTACTAGTGAAAAGTTGAATAAGCGTACAAACTGAGAAGCATATTATCCACGTTATCACGCACTATGCTCTGATAAATCAGTGCGATATTTTATTTCTAATGATGGCAACATCTAATAACTACAATAAGGAATTATTCATGGAAAACTCAAAAAACCCACTACCAGAAGAGATGGATCATATTAACGGTAATCGTCGTGACAATAATGACAACGTCGATAACTTAGATAATTTAGATAACAATAATCAGGATGAACAAGACAACCAATTGGTTGATTTGGACAATCCTATGCTGCATACCATTGATAACGATGATGTGATTGATAATAGTGCAGGATTTAATAACTCAGAAGTCGGTAGTGATGCGACCCAAGGACTAACACCTGCGCATCGTCAAAATATCGATGAGTCTCGTGTCGATGAGATTTTAGTTCAAGACAATCTTGATGACAGTGATTACCCAGATGCGATGGATATTGTTGATAGAGAAGCAGCCGAACGTAGCAACGATGATGATTTTTAGAACTTAATACGATTATTGTTCTACCCCTCTAAACCAGAAAAGTACGCTTAACTATATTAAGCGTGCTTTTTTATTCTACTATTCAACTCACCAATACAACTACGCTCGACTAACTAAACCCAGCCATCTAACGTGCCAGCCCAACCTTTTACCAAAGGCAAGCTCAACGCTTCAAGTAATTCAATATGTGTCTCATCAAGGTTTAATGCAGGGATATAATGATACTCTTGCCCGCCAGCATTAAGGAAGTTATCACGGTTTTCAATGGCTAGCTCTTCTAGTGTCTCTAGACAGTCTGCTGAAAACGCCGGACTGATTACCTGTACCGAGCGCACACCTGACTGACCCCAATCTTCCAACACCACATCGGTATACGGCTTGACCCACTCTTGCTTGCCAAAGCGTGATTGGAAACTAATAATCCATTCGTCATCGTTCAGGCCAAGTTCATGCGCCACTTGTGCAGCGGTACATTTACAGCGTTTAGGATACGGATCGCCTTTATCAGCATAAGGCTGCGGGATACCATGAAAACTAAACATCAATTTTTCAGGCTTGCCATGCTTCTCTTGAAAACGGCGAATAGAGTTGGCCAATGCTTGAATATATAGTGGATGGGCAAAGTAGTCTTTGACAATCGTATAATTTGGCAAGTTGCGTTGCTTGAGCGTCCACTTCGTCAGCGCATCATATACGGCACCGCCTGAAGAGGCGGAGTACTGCGGAAACAACGGCAGAATGACAAAGTGATCAACTCCTTCACCGCGTAGCGCATCCATGACATCAGGCAAACCAGGATTACCATAGCTCATCGCAGGATGCACAGAGACACGAAATGGTGCCACACTATCGGCTAAACGTGGTTCTAATAGCTCAACTTGGCTTTTTAGTATTTTACGAATCGGTGAATCACCTTCCCAGATACTGGCGTAAGCCTTTGCTACGCGCTTAGGACGACTTGGTAAGACAAATAGATTCAGAATAATAGCCCATAGGAATTTGGGAATCTCAATCACTCGTGGGTCTGACAAAAACTGTTTGAGGTAGCGACGTACGGCAGGGGCCGTTGGCTCATCTGGTGTACCAAGATTCACTAACAAAACGGCAATACGTGGGGGCAATTTAGGTTTCATAGCAGCACTTTATTAGCAGTAAGTTATTAAGGGTGAGGTCAAAATAATAAGAGACGATACTGTTAAGACACAGTTGAATAGACACCTCATTAGTGTAGCATTTTATCCATTAATGACGCGGGCTAAAAGCGCCGCTATACAATTTGATACGCAGTTGCTATTTATTAACTCTTGATTACTTGATGCTGGCAACGTATTCGTTATTCATTTATAAAGTATGTTCCATAAAAACTATGATCGATACGCTCGAAAGGCGCGCTCGATGGTTGTACTCCAACGCGCATCACCATACAATAGGCAGGCCCAGTTTATAAAAACCGTGTAGGTAAAATAGCCTTTTAGCAACGTGCCATTTTGCTTTTATTTTATTGATGATTGTAGTCTTGCGAGGTAGCTTTGAACGCACGCTCTGATAATACCAGTGACCAGCATCCTAATTCACAACCTCACCCTAATAGCTCAGCCAATATTGACAGTGCTATAGGGTCGGTGGGTGTCGTTACGCCTCAGAATTTTCATTTCGCTGAGCCCTTAACGTTAGAATGCAACCGTACCCTGCCCTCGTTTGACTTGATGGTAGAGACTTACGGTACGCTCAATAGCGACAAATCAAATGCAATTCTGATTTGCCACGCGTTATCGGGCAATCATCATGCAGCTGGCTTCCATAGCGCTGATGATAAAAAAGCAGGCTGGTGGGACAATATGATTGGCCCCAATAAAGCAATTGATACCAATCAGTTCTATGTGGTGTGTGTCAATAATATCGGCAGCTGTTTTGGTTCAACAGGGCCTACTACTATTAACCCCGATAACGTTGGTTCGGACAGCGTTGATTCAAATAGTAGCGATGAGCCGCAAGTGTATGGCCCTGATTTCCCGCTGATCACCATCAAAGACTGGGTAAAAACTCAAGCAATGCTCTCAGATCGTTTAGGCATCGACGTTTGGCACGCCATTGTCGGCGGCTCAATGGGCGGTATGCAAGCGCTACAATGGTCTGTTGATTATCCAGAGCGATTAAAACGCTGTGTGGTCATTGCCAGTACGCCAAAGCTATCTGCTCAAAATATCGCCTTTAACGAAGTGGCGCGCCAATCTATATTATCCGATCCTGACTTTAAAGACGGACGCTATATACAAGAAGGCACTTATCCTCGTCGCGGACTGATATTGGCGCGTATGGTTGGCCATATTACCTATCTAACTGATGACGCGATGAAAGCAAAATTTGGCCGTGATTTAAAATCAGGTAAATTCATGTATGGCTACGATGTCGAGTTTCAGGTCGAAAGCTACCTACGCTATCAAGGCGAGCGCTTTAGTGAAAACTTCGATGCCAATACTTATCTGCTCATGACCAAAGCCTTAGATTACTTTGATCCGACGCGCGACTACCCATCAACCGTAGTAAAAGACACTACAGAGTCGGCAGTGCAAATAGAAGACTCAATCGCGGCGTCAGTCGAATCTAGTAAAGCCAATGCACAGAGTGAGTTAGAAGATGCAGTAACGACGATTGAAGATATTGAGTCTGATCGTCAGCAAGAGCTCTCTGCGCTTAAAGCTGCCTTTGCTCATACACAATGCCAATATCTGGTCGTGTCATTCACCACTGATTGGCGCTTTGCACCTGAGCGCTCGCAAGAGATTGTCGATGCGCTAATGGCCACTGGCAAACCAGTCAGCTATATCAATATTGACGCGCCGCACGGACATGACTCCTTCTTGTTTGATATTCCTCGCTACATGGGTGCGGTTAAAGGATTTTTGACTGCGCCATTTATTACCCTTAGCCGCTCAGCCACAGGAGAACGCTCATGAGAATGGATCACCAACTGGCAGAGCGCTGGATTGCGCCGCAAGCACATGTACTGGACTTAGGTTGTGGTAATGGTGAGCTGCTTGCCCATTTACAGCAGAAACTAGGCGTGACAGGTTACGGACTAGAGATTGATGAAGACAAAATCAATGAAGCGATTGGTAATGGCTTATCAATTGTCGAGCAGGACCTCAACGATGGTCTAGCGCGTTTTGCTGATAACAGCTTTGACACGGTCGTCATGGCACGTGCCCTACAAGCAGTAAAAGCACCTGACGAGTTGTTGCTTGATATGCTGAGAGTTGCCCGTGAAGCAGTCATTACCTTCCCTAACTTTGCGCATTGGCAAAACCGTATTCATTTAGGGCTTAAAGGTATGATGCCTGTTTCTGAAGCGCTGCCTTACGAATGGTACAACACACCAAACATTCACCTATGTACTTTCAAAGATTTTGAGCTGTTATGTGCGCAGCATGATATTCATATTATTAATCGTTTTGCCGTTAGCGATTCTGAAAAAGGCCATACACCTTTGATGAAGGCGTTAATTAGGCAAGCGCCTAACTTGTTAGCAGACGTCGCTATCTATCGAGTGACCAAGAAATAGCCGCTAAATTCTCAGCTGTCTTTATATTTTATAGACTGCTAAACAGTGCCACATAAGTTGGTATCAACCTTAATAGATTGTTAACTTAATATAATTTTTTAGTAACTGTCTGATTTTGTTAAGGACAATCAGGTACAAACGTCTATGAGACCTTGTAATTAGTATTTGAGTTTCGTAAGTTTGGGTGTTAAGCTAGCAAAATATTGTCAGCCACCCCACTATTACGACCGTTTGTCTAATCAGTTAGGGTGAAATCTTTGATTTAGAGATGACAACCCCCTTTTGCTAATGATTAGGTAAGTTCATATCGCAAGAGTTCACCTAATTGTTATCGCCGTCTGACTGTCTTTAGCGAGACAATGTTTAGCGGTACAATTTTTTTGCTTATTAACTGCCTAATTTTGGAGCTGCTATGAAATTATTAAAAGCTGCGTTGTTTACTGCATTATTTTCTTGTGCTGGTTTAGCCAATGCTGAGTTAATATCAAACGTACCGCTTGATACCTCACGTTTTGAGCTTATGCCTGTGAGCGAGTTGTCTAGTCGTGCCGCTCAAGGTAACGATCACGCTCAGTTCTATTTGGCCAAGCGTTTGCAAAAAGGTGAAGGTATTGCTCAAAATACCCAACAAGCAATCCAGTGGTATACCAAAGCCGCTCAGCAAGGTGTTGCCCCTGCTCAGTTGAATCTTGCCATCATGTATTTGCGCGGTGAAGGTGTACAGCCTAACTTGCAACAAGCTCGTCTGTGGTTAGAAAAAGCTGCAATGCGTGGCGATAACCGTGCCAGTTACACGCTTGCGTTATTAGATGAAAAGCAAAAAAATCTGGTCGATGCCTATAAATGGTATGACTTGGCTGCCCGTGATGGCATGCTAGATGAAAAAGTCCGTAACAAAGCGCGCGGTAAAATTGGTCAGTTGGCATTAAACTTATCAAGTGATGATATCGCTAGTGCTCGTAGCAAAGCGGATACTTGGTTCCAGAGTAAATAGTATCTAACTTTCGTACTACGAATTGAATATAAAAAAAGCTCAGTATTTTACTGGGCTTTTTTATTTTTTATCATATTCATCAGTGGTCGAACGTTTTCCATAACATCAAGCCAAGCATTACAAACTATTCAAAACCCTAGCAAAATTTGCTACACTACGCGCGCATTAATCAATTCCACAATTGAGATAATGTTATACACCTATCTACTTTTTTATTATCATTGCACTAGGTTTGCGGCCTAGCCAGCAGGAGAAAGACATGAGCACCAACAAAGAAACTGCGATAACTGACAACAATTCAGCCCCTGTATACGATAGTGTAACTAATAATATCGTCGTTGCTGCACTATATAAGTTCACACGCTTTGCCGATTTTGAACAGTACCGTGAGCCTATCTTAAACACTATGCTCGATAACGATGTGAAAGGTACGTTGTTGCTTGCAAGCGAAGGTATTAACGGTACGATTTCTGGTACGCGTCAAGGTATCGATACCGTACTTGACTACCTGCGCAGTATTGAAGCAATTGGTACTTTTACCTTTAAAGAATCCTATACTGACGCACAGCCTTTTTATCGCACTAAGGTGAAATTGAAAAAAGAAATCGTCACCATGGGTGTCGAGAATATCGACCCATTGGAATCCGTTGGTCGCTATGTAAAACCAAGCGAGTGGAATGCGTTGATCTCAGATCCTGAAGTCACCTTGATCGACACGCGTAACGACTATGAAGTGCAAATCGGCACCTTCCAAAATGCAGTCAACCCAAACACTGAAACGTTCCGCGAGTTTCCAGAATACGTCTCAAAAGAGCTCGATCCAACCAAGCATAAAAAAGTCGCAATGTTCTGTACAGGTGGTATCCGCTGCGAAAAATCTACTGCCTATTTACGTGAGCAAGGGTTTGAAGAGGTCTATCATTTAGAAGGCGGCATCCTAAAATACCTCGAAGAAGTCCCTGCCAGTGATTCTATGTGGCAAGGTGACTGCTTTGTTTTTGATAATCGAGTTTCGGTCAACCACAACTTAGAAAAAGGCAGCTACGAGCAGTGTTTTGCTTGCCGTATGCCGATCACTGTCGATGATATGCAAAGCCCTGCTTATATCAAAGGTGAATCATGCCCACACTGTATCGACAAAGCGACTGATGAACAGAAAGCCCGTTTCCGTGAGCGCGAGCACCAAATGCAGCTAGCCAAAAAGCGTGGTGAAGCCCATATCGGTAGTGACGTGATGGATGTAATAGAAAAACGCAAAGCTGCTAAGACGGAAGCGCGTCTACAGGCAGAAGCTGCGAACAATACTAAAGCGGACTAAACTTAGCATTAGTACAATAAAAAAGAAGTGAAATAAAAAAGAGAGGCTCCAATCAATAGAGCCTCTCTTTTTTTATGACAAATCTTCAATGCGTATCAAAGCTATTAGCCCTGATAGTGTTAATCCAATTTTATAATGGATTAACTATATTAAAATAAGATACGTACGCGGATAGTCTCTTCTACATCTTTTAGTTGGTCTAGTGCAGCGGTCGAATCATTGTAATCGACATCCATCACTAGATAACCAACATCACCTTCTGTCATCAGGCTCTGCGCTAGGATGTTAATACCAGCTTCAGCAAATAGGCGGTTAATCTGAGACAGTACGCCTGGGACGTTTTTGTGAATGTGTAGTAGACGATGCGAGTTTTCTTTGAACGGAATAGAAACTTCTGGGAAGTTCACAGCCGTCGCCGTATCACCTTGGTCAGAGTATCTAACAAACTTATCTGCTACTTCCAGTCCGATATTGGCCTGTGCTTCTTGTGTTGAACCACCGATATGCGGCGTCAAAATCACATTATCAAACTTACGTAGTGGTGACTCAAACTCTTCGTCAGCTGATTTTGGCTCTTTCGGGAACACATCAATAGCCGCGCCCAAAATTTTACCAGACTCAAGCGCATCTGCCAGATCATCAATCTCAACACACGTACCGCGAGCCGCATTGATAAAGTAGCTGCCTTCTTTCATTTGAGCGAACTGCTCAGCTTTCATCATATAGCGAGTGCTTGGTACATCAGGTACATGCAATGTCACGATATCAGCCGTTGATAGTAGCTCTTCTAGGCTACCAACTTGTACCGCGTTGCCTAGCGGCAATTTGGTCACAACATCATGATAAATGACTTTCATACCGAAGCTTTCTGCTAAGACAGACAGCTGCGAGCCGATAGAGCCATAACCGACGATACCGATAGTCTTGCCACGTACTTCGTGTGAGTTGGTCGCAGACTTACCCCAGCCGCCGCGATGTACGGTTGCATTCTTTTCAGGAATACCGCGATACAGCATAATGGCTTCTGCCAATACTAGCTCAGCTACCGAACGAGTGTTCGAGAATGGCGCGTTAAAGACAGGGATACCAAGATCACGAGCGGCATCTAAATCTACTTGGTTGGTACCAATACAAAAGCAACCAATGCCGATAAGCTTGTGTGCGTGCTCAAGTACTTCACGCGTCAGCTGAGTACGCGAACGAATACCGATAAAGTGAGCATCTTTGATCTTTTCGATCAGCTCGTCTTGATCTAAGGCGTGACTGATATTCTCGATGTTGTGGTAACCAGCTCCTTCCAATACTTTTAGGGCATTGTCATGTAGACCTTCAAGCAATAAAAACCGGATTTTGTCTTTTTGTAGTGATAACGCCATATGAGAACTGTCCTATAATTGTTTTATAAGATTACCTGTTGGATAATCTATGATGGAGGAAACGAAAACAGTCCCGATATCTTACACAAAATTTGAGGTCGATGTTAGCAGATTAGATGAATTATTGGTTATCAAGCCTGAAAAATTTTTATGCTATAGTGAATTATTCTGTTTGAAACCGATCGAATCAATTATTTATTACTTACCTCTTCTTACAGGTAAAAATTATCATCCACTTATTACCTCTACGAGCTGACTCATCACTGAATTTATAGTTATTTCGCTATATAATAAGCAGTCCCAGCATCGTGCTTACGCCAATATTGAGATTTGACCATGACGCCAACTACCGCTCAGAACACATCCGAAACCAATGCCGTGCAAACCATCTTGAGCACGCTCACGGATACCCATGATTTCGACCCCAGCCAAATCAAAACCGATGCTGAGAGTTTAGAGCATTGGGGTAAAGACTGGACCAAACATTTTGCCCCTGCTGCTGCTGCCATCGTTTTTCCAAAGACCACTGAGCAAGTACAGACTATCGTACTGCTGGCCAATGAGCACAATGTTGTCCTGACGCCTAGTGGTGGTCGTACAGGACTCTCTGCTGGTGCTGTCGCTGCCAACGGTGAAATCGTCGTCAGCATGGATAAAATGAACTGCATCGGACAGTTTTATCCTGCCGATCGAATAGTTGAAGTCGAAGCCGGTGTGGTTACCCAACAGTTGCAAGAATTCGCTGAATCAAAAGACTTATACTACCCTGTCGACTTTGCCTCAGCAGGATCTAGTCAAATCGGCGGCAATATCGGTACCAATGCTGGCGGTATCAAAGTCATCCGCTACGGCATGACCCGTCAATGGATCATGGGTCTGACTGTCGTCACGGGTAAAGGCGATATCTTGCAGCTGAATCGCGGCATGGTAAAGAACGCCACCGGTTATGACCTGCGCCAATTATTCATCGGTAGTGAAGGCACGCTTGGCCTTGTTACTCATGCGCAAATCAAGCTTGAGCGTCAGCCACAAGACTTAAACGTCATGGTACTTGGCATGGACAGCTTTAACGATGTGATGAACGTACTCTCTGCCTTTCAAGCACAAATTGATTTGACGGCATTCGAGTTCTTTGACGATGTAGCGATTGATAAGCTGATGGCACATGGTCAAGTACAAGAGCCGTTTGAGTCACGTACCAAGTTTTATACGCTATTAGAGTTTGAAGCGCCTTATGAGCCAATCATGGACAAAGCCATGGCCATATTTGAGCATTGTATGGAGCAAGGTTGGGTCGTCGATGGGGTGATGAGCCAAAACCTCACACAAGCGGCAGAGCTGTGGAAGCTGCGCGAGTATATCTCAGAGACTATCTCGGTATTTACGCCTTATAAAAACGATGTCTCGGTGCTGATAAGCCACGTACCGACTTTTATCGAAGAGATTGATCACATTGTCAACAGTAACTATCCTGACTTTGAAGTCTGTTGGTTTGGTCATATCGGTGATGGCAATTTGCATCTGAATATTCTAAAGCCTGAGAATATGAGCAAAGATGATTTCTTTGCTGAGTGTCAGGTCGTCAATAAATATGTGTTTGAGACGGTACAGAAATATGGTGGTTCAGTGTCTGCTGAGCATGGGGTTGGTATGACAAAGAAACCGTACTTGCACTATAGCCGCAGTGAGACGGAGATTGATTATTTACGAGAAGTCAAAAAAGTATTCGATCCAAACAACATTATGAACCGTGGTAAGATTTTTGATATGTGATTAGATGTTTAACACTTATCTCAAATAAAAAGACGCTAAACCGAGAGGCTAGCGTCTTTTTTTTGGGTTTATAATTCGCAGAAACTACAATCTATAAATATAACAGTATTAGTGCAACGACCAGTAGTATGCTCAAAAACCCTTGAATAATCAGAAACGCCTGATGCGGTGCTGCGATATGACGCACCATATTACCCAATGCATTATAAGTAATACCTGCCGCCTTAATATGAGGTGGACTGTCGAAAGTTTTGATAATTTGCAAAAACTGTTCAGTCCGATCAGACGACCAGCCGTGCGGCGCAAATGGTAAAAACGGAGATAATTGTACGGCCTGTTTTTTGGTCGCGGGTGACCATAACCAACGCTCTAAAAACAGCAAGCGCATACGCCAGTCGGCAAAGCTGCGATGATTGATGACTTGTAATAGCAACACTTCTACATTTTTATGACGACTATCGACGAAGATTCGCTCTTGCAGAGCAAATACGTCTGACTTCTTACCTTCAATACATTGCAAGAAGTGACCATTGCCGTAGCATAGCGTGCCTGTGATGTTATGCTGCTGATTGTAGTTACGTGCATGACCTTCTACTTCATCAAAAATAGAGGTGCTCAAGCGCGAGCCAAGAGTCAGCGTACTGACATAAACCAACTGAACCAGAGCGGAGTCATCTATGTCATCCCACTTCATGATTCTATTGGTATGATTTAAAGGCATAATAAAATAATCCTAAGAAGCCGGTGAGATACGGCTAAACGAAACAAGCAACACAATACTATGCCTGAGTTGAACCAAAAAATTGACTCACAAAAACGTAGCAAATATTTACTACGTGAGACTGTTATTACCGTTACAGCTTGCTATGATAACAAGCAAAACAAAAGGTGCTGATAGATATTATTTAGATTCTATATTGAGATAATAAATAGCAAGACAGTCGCAGATACAATGATGATGCAGAGTTATGCGCTTATCGGTGTTTACAAACCTAATAGGTATAAAGTGATATAGAATGCGGCGTTCGCTATCCTTTAACCCTCTATGTTAGCCAAAATCATTACTAAATAGAGTGAGTAAAACGGCCCAAGATATCAACATAACCTATTGTAAACACGGCAATAAATTATTGTAACGACAATATCTTCCTATTGGAATGTTTTTATTACTTTTTTGCACAAAAATCGGCACATCAATGTGCTATGACCCCATTATTTGATACCACTACATTCAATAGCTATTTAAAACAGGAAACTTATGAGTAAGATGGAAAAACTAGATGACTTTCACCTCACGATTGCTGAGATTAAGAAAAAAGATTATCCACAATTAAAGGCTTTGATGGATCGTGTCTATGTAAACTTGGGTGGCGCATGGTCAAAGACAACCATTCATACTTTGATTGACGCGTTCCCGGAAGGTCAAATTGCTTTGTTTGATCATGATCAGCTGATTGGTATCGTGCTCTCTATGCGCGTTGACTATACCAAGTTTTCGAACCCGCATACCTATGACGATTTGATTGGGCAAAAAGAAATCATCAGAGACAACCCAGAAGGTGATGCCATTTATGGTTTAGATGCGCTCATCGACCCTGATTATCGTGGCTACCGCCTCGGTCGTCGTCTGTATGATGCACGCAAGGAGCTATGCCGACAGTTGAACTTCCGCGCTATTTTAGCTGGCGGACGTATACCTAACTATCATAACCATAAAGATCTGACTCCAGGCGAATATATTGATGCCGTTGAAAGCCGTGAAATTCACGATTCAGCTTTGTCGTTCCAGCTGTCTAATGGCTTTATCGTTAAGCGTATTTTGACCGCTTATCTGCCAGACGATAAACAGTCAAAAGGCTTTGCGACCTTGCTTGAGTGGGCAAACATTTACTATGAGCCTAAAGACTATAAGCCTAATACTCGCAAGTCTGAAGTGCGTATTGGTGGTATTCAGTGGCAGATGCGTGAAGTCGAATCACCTGAGGAGCTATTGCAACAGGTTGAGTTTTTTGTCGATATCATGGCTGACTACAACTCAGACTTTGCCTGCTTACCTGAGTTTTTCAATGCACCATTGATGGGTCTATGCGAAGAAACCGATCAAAATATTGCCATTCGATTTTTGGCGGGTTATACCGAGTGGTTCAAAAATGAAATCTCGCATTTAGCCGTCAGTTATAATGTCAACGTCATTACCGGTTCGATGCCGTTACTGGACGAAGACGATACCTTATACAACGTCAGCTATCTGTGCCGCCGCGATGGTACGGTTGAAGAGCAACGCAAAATTCATATTACTCCGCATGAGCGCAGCGCTTGGGTAATCGAAGGCGGCGATGAAGTCAAAGTATTCGACACAGATGCGGGTCGTATCGGTATCTTGGTCTGCTACGATGTTGAGTTCCCTGAGCTTGCACGTCTAATGGCACTTGATGACATGGATATCTTGTTTGTGCCTTTCTGGACTGACACCAAAAACGGCTATCTACGTGTCCGTCATTGCGCACAAGCCCGTGCTATCGAAAACGAATGCTATGTGATGATTTGTGGTTCAGTGGGCAATTTGCCGCAAGTTGAGAGTTTGGATATTCAGTACGCTCAGTCGTCGATTTTTTCACCGTCAGACTTTGCGTTCCCGCATGATGCGATTATGGCAGAGACCACTGCCAACACGGAGATGGTGTTCTTCTCTGATGTAAACTTGGACAAGCTGACTCACGTTCGTCACGAAGGCTCCGTACATAACCTGATTGACCGCCGTGATGATTTGTTCAGCTTAAAGTGGAAGCGCAAGGCCAAAGTGCCTGCGAGCAAGTTGACCGACGAGCAGCACCGTGAAAATTCAGGCAGCGTACTGATTGGCGATCCATTACAAAACCGAGCACAAAAGCCGTAGTTAATTGTAGTTAGTTATGGTCGGTTGACGTCGCACACTTATAGTAGACTTTATAAATAACACGGCTGATTTTCAGCCGTTTATTTTTATCTACTGTCTACTCTTTGTGCAATGATCATATAGGCAATCACGATAAGATAAGCAGTGACGATGAGCCATCATTTGAAAATAACTGAAAACAATATGCAAACTAAAAAGCGGATGTCATGACGACCGATATTGAGCAAACAGAAGTAAAGCCAAAGAAGCAGCCGAAGCGAAAGATCATTTCGATACTTAAAACGATAATGTTATATGGTCTCATGTTTGTCGTGATCTATAGCGTGGTCAATTGGTGGCGACAGCCTATTATGCCTGCCAACCCTCAATTGCAACTGACCGATTACCAAGGGCAAAGTATCGACCTAGCAGCGATGAGTCACGATCGGCCTACGCTGGTATACTTTTGGGGTACGTGGTGTTCAGTCTGTAGTTTTACTTCGCCAACCATCAATAAACTAGCAGCAGATAACTATCCCGTTGTCACTGTTGCTGTACAGTCCGGCTCAAATCAAGAGCTACGCAGCTACCTCGATCAGCATCAGTTTGATTTCACTACGATAAATGATCAACAAGGCGATATCTTTGCGGATTGGCAAGGACAAGTCACACCGTCCTATTTGGTATTAGAGAATGGCGAGATGACACAAGGGCTAACAGGGATTCAGCCATTATGGTCATTGAAACTGCGCTTATGGTTAGCATCTGTTTTTTAGCAGTTGAGCCGTACTTTATGTTTCAATAAATCATTATGTAAAAGGCCTATAGCTGTGTCTTCACCAATGATATATGACGCAGATAAACAATTGATATTGGACAAAATTGGGCCAACCTCGCACAGCTCTTTTTACCCTACCCTTTTTGTCATATAATAGCTGCCGATCTAAATATTTTTTTGAATTATTTTTACTGGCATATTTTATGTTGCAATCGTCTCGTTACCATTTATTATTGACGTAACTATTTACGGACTAATGAGCGACAATGGGTATTTATTGACATGATGGTTGATAAACCGACTATGATGAGCAATATACTTACTATTAGTAATTAAGCATTATCAATACCGCGTGACCCTCAGTAATATATTGAACTACATTGAACATCGAGCCTTGTATCCGGTTTTGAACCGACACACAAACCTACCTTTTAAAAAGATACCTTCTATGACTGATAAAAGCACTGACACACCAAGCCAAGATTACAAAGACACGCTGAACCTTGCGGATACGCCATTTGCGATGCGCGCAAACCTTGCCAAGCGCGAACCAGATTGGTTAGCTGCTTGGGAAGCGGATGACGTGTACGGTAAAATTCGTCAGGCGCGTGCTGGTGCAACCAAATATATTTTGCACGATGGCCCTCCATACGCCAACGGTCAGATTCACTTGGGTCACGCAGTCAATAAAGTACTAAAAGACATTATTGTAAAATCAAAAACCTTATCAGGATTTGATGCGCCTTACGTCCCTGGTTGGGATTGTCATGGTCTGCCAATCGAACAAAAAGTCGAAGCTAAGGTAGGTAAAGTCGGTCAAAAAGTTTCTGCTACCGAATTCCGTGGTCTATGCCGCGAATATGCGAGTACTCAAATTGAATTGCAAAAAGCAGACTTCAAGCGTCTAGGTGTGTTTGGTGATTGGGACAATCCTTATCTGACTATGAACTTTCATCAAGAAGCCAACATCGTGCGTGCGCTTGCCAAGATCTATGACAATGGTCATGTGACTCGCGGTATGAAGCCAGTCAACTGGTGCTTGGACTGTAGCTCTGCCCTAGCAGAAGCAGAAGTAGAATATCAAGACAAAGTCTCTGACGCGATCTATGTCAGCTTTGATGTGCTCGGTACGGATAAAGTAGCCGCATTGGCAGATATCGCAGATAACATCGCTGCTGTTATTTGGACAACTACGCCATGGACACTACCTGCCAACCAAGCTATCTCAGTACATCCAGAGCATAACTATAGCGTGGTTGCTACCGAAAAAGGCAACCTACTACTCGCAGCGGATCTTATCGAAACTGCGTTGAGTGAGCTAAAATTAGAAAATAACGGCATCCTAGCAACTGTATCAGGCAGCGAGCTTGAAGGCCTACATGCCCAGCATCCACTGATTGAAGACCGTCAAGTACCGCTCATCTTGGGCGATCATGTGACTACTGATAGTGGTACTGGTCTGGTACATACTGCACCTGGTCACGGTTTAGACGATTATATCGTTGGTTTAAAATACAACTTACCAGTGGAAAACCCAGTAAGCGGTACAGGCGTTTATTTAGATAGCGCTGCTGTATTTGCAGGCGAGCACATCTATAAAGCCAATCCAAAAATCATCGCTGCACTACATGACAATGGCCATCTAATCAGCCATACCAAAATTGAGCACAGCTATCCGCATTGCTGGCGTCATAAGTCGCCAATCATTTTCCGTGCTACGCCTCAGTGGTTTATCAATATGGAAACCAAAGGCCTACGTGCTCGCGCGCTTGCTGATATTCCTACAGTCAACTGGACACCAGCATGGGGACAAAATCGTATCGAAGCCATGATGACGGGTCGCCCTGACTGGTGTATCTCACGTCAACGTACGTGGGGCGTGCCGATTACTTTCTTTACGCACAAAGAAACAGGCGAGTTGCATCCAAACACCCTTGAGCTGATGGAAACTGCAGCGCAAAAAATCAATGAAGGCGGCGTTGAAGCGTGGTTCGATGCTAGCTGTGAAGACTTCTTAGGCAGTGAAGCTGCTGACTATGACAAAGCGACTGACACCTTAGACGTTTGGTTTGACTCAGGCACCACACATTTTGCGGTACTTGATCAACGTGATGAATTGACCAATCCAGCTGATATGTATCTAGAAGGCTCTGACCAACATCGCGGCTGGTTCCAGACGTCACTGCTAACGTCAGAAGCGATGTATGAGCGCCCACCGTTTAAGCAAGTATTAACGCATGGTTTTGTGGTCGATGAAAATGGTCGCAAGATGAGTAAGTCACTGGGCAATATCATCACGCCGCAAGAAGAGATTAATAAAACAGGCGCTGACATGCTGCGTCTGTGGATTGCGTCTAGCGATTACCGTTATGAGATGAGCGCAGGTAAGACGGTCTTTAAAGGTGCGATCGATATGTATCGCCGTATCCGTAATACGCTACGTTTCTTGCTTGCCAATACCGATGACTTTGATCCAGCGACTGATAGCATTGATATCAATGAATTGGTTAGCCTTGATAAATTCATCATTGAGCGCGCACAAACCGTACAAGCTCAAATCATTAGCGCTTACGATGCGATGGACTTTCACCAAGTCACTCAGCACGTGACAGCGTTTTGCTCGCAAGACTTGGGTAGCTTCTATCTAGATATTATCAAGGATCGCCAATACACCACGCAGGCAGATGGTCAGCCTCGTCGTTCTGCGCAGACGGCTATCTACCATATCACTCATGCATTGATTCGCTGGATTACACCAATCTTGTCATTCACGGCGCAAGAGGCTTGGGAAGTGCTGAACCAACGTGATGCGGATAAAGGCGGCTATGTATTCACTCAAGAGTGGTATGAGTTCCCAGCGTTTGAGCTAAGTGCTATCAGCAACGATGACTGGCAGCGTATTATGTTCGCAAAAGACATGGTAAACAAACATATCGAAACTGCACGTGGCGAAAAAATCATCAATGCCAACTTGTCTGCCGACGTGAGTCTATACGCTGACGGTCCAATGTATGAGAGCTTAGCCAAGCTTGATGAAGAGCTACGTTTTGTACTAATTACTAGCAACGCTGCATTGAAGCCAATGAGCGAAGCGCCTGCTGATAGCATCGCACAGACAAAAGAAGCGACCGACACCAATACCGAAGAGGCTGTCGATTTAGTGGTACAAGTAAGTGCGGCTACTGGTACTAAGTGCGTACGCTGCTGGCACATTCGTGATGACATCGGTACAGATAGCGCACACCCTGAGCTATGCGCGCGCTGCGTGACCAATGTCAGTGGCGATGGTGAGGTACGTCACTATGCCTAACCCAACAGACTCACCTGAAAGCCAGCATGACCAGTCGCCGCAGGTGAAGGTTGACCATTCGCCTAAGCCTGCTCATGCAACTACGGGTAGCTCGACTACACCTAGAAGTCGCCTGACCAAGTCAACAAATAGGACACCAAAGCTGGTGCCCAATGGTAGTCGTGCTTTTGTATGGTATATATTGGCATTGGTTATCGTCATTATCGATCAGTGGACCAAATGGTTGGCAGAAACTAAGCTGACCTTTCATGATCCAGTGCCAGTGATTGAGCCATTCCTCAATTGGACATTGGCTTATAACTATGGCGCGGCCTTTAGCTTCTTGGCGGACGCGGGTGGTTGGCAGAAGTGGTTTTTTTCAGGACTGGCTTTACTAATGTCGCTATTTCTAATCATCTATCTGATTAAAGCACCACGCAAAGCCACACTGTTATCTTTCGGTCTAGCCTTAGTATTAGGCGGTGCAGTTGGTAATTTAATCGACCGCTTATTACATGGTCATGTGATTGATTTTATCCATGTGCATTATGCTGATGTTTGGCATTATCCGATTTTTAATATCGCGGATATTGGTATTTCTATCGGTGTATTATTGATTGTCATCGATATGCTGTTTTTGGAAAAAAAGCGTGAAATGCCGCGGTCGTAACTGTATGTAGCTAGAGATCTTAATTTAATTGATAAATAAAAAAGGTGGGTTACGCAGTCGTAACCCACCTTTTTTTGTCGATCGTTTTAGTGCTTTCGTCATACACGTAGCAATACTGCTAATCGTGAATGCTATTATTTATAGCAACTCTGATAGTAAATCAGTCAAAGTCTCTAAGCCACCATCTGCCAATAAAAACAACAACCCTGCCATATTGACGACAACCGTCAAATAATAAGTAACTCGAAACTCGGGTTTTTGTGATTTGTGACGCAGATACGTTTGAGCCAATAGCGCACCTACCCAACCGCCAAGCGCGCTTAGTATATGCAGTGTAGACTCAGGCGTACGCCAGTCGCCACTTTGCGCAGCAGCTTTGTCTTTGGCATACATGCCATAAGTAATAATCCCTAGCAAGACGTACCAGCCGACCACTAGCCAGCTCAGTTTATCTGTCGCTGCTAATAAAACTAAGACACCATAAAAAGCCAGTCCAAGAAACGAGCGTTTTTTTTGACCCGCTTCAAACTCTGCCTGATGGCTACGTTTCTGATTGCGCTGACGGATCTGCTGATTTTTTTGTACTATCTTTTGCTGTACAAACCCAAGCTCTTGTACTTGTTTGGCCTGCCTGCGCCCTTCTGCATCCTGTCCAATGCTAAAGACCACTGCCTCACCGATATTAGGACGGCGCTGAGCCTTAAACTCACTCACATGAAAGAAGACAGACTCGCCCGCTTCATTTTCAATAAAGCCAAACCCTTTATCATCCTGCCATTTTTTGACAGTGCCTTGTTGTTTATTCACTACCGACACCTCATATCTTTTAGAATTGCCAATTATAGTACACCATCTGCGTTACATTATTGACGCTTACATCTGGCCTTAGATGGCTTATTATTTCTTACACTATAATACTGCAATTAAAAACACTGTAATCAAACGCATTATTTTCTATTCTTTTATTCTAGCAACCGATGGCTTTTTATTATGACTCAATCTCAATTTATTAACCCAAACGAAGACACTCGTATCGCTCATGGTAGCCTTGTGAAGTTGCACTTTGAAGTTTCACTAGAGAACGGCACCATCATCGACTCAACTTTTAATCGTGATTCACCTGTGTCTTTGACCATTGGTGATGAAAGCTTGTTACCTGGTTTTGAGCAGGTACTAATGAATCTACGCGCCGGTGATACTCGTACCGCACACCTTGAGCCAGAGCAAGCTTTTGGTGAGTGGAATCCTGAAAACATCCAACATTTTAGCCGTACTCAGTTTGCGCTAGTCGCTGACAATCCAGAGATTGGCATGATGGTTGAGTTCGAAGACAAAGGTAAAAACACGCTGCCCGGTACGATCAGTGCCATCGATGATGACCAAGTCGAAGTAGACTTTAACCACCCATTGGCAGGACAAGACGTATTATTCAAAGTGAAAATCTTTAAAGTCACACCACCCGGTGTCACTGGTATCAAATTGATGTAAACATCAATAAATACAACTCATCTAAAAATAAATATTGATAAAAAACAGTCAAAAGGGAGACTTATATGCAGTATCAAACGTTACCGCAACTCGATGAAAAAGTATCTAAAATCTGTCTAGGCACGATGACATGGGGACAGCAAAATACTGAGTCCGAAGCACATGAGCAAATGGACATGGCACTCAGTGAAGGTGTGAACTTTTGGGATACCGCCGAGATGTACCCGTCACCACCAGATAAAGACAAACAAGGCGATACTGAACGCTTTATGGGCACTTGGTTTAACAAGACCAAACAACGTGACAAAGTCATTCTTGCCAGCAAAATATCACCAATGAACTTTTTGCGTGATGGACAAACGCGCTTTAACGCCGAGCATATCAGCAGCGCTATCGATGGTAATTTGGAACGTCTACAGACAGACTATATTGATATCTATCAGCTGCATTGGCCAGAGCGTCAAGCCAACTTCTTTGGTCAGCGCGGCTATGATGAAGAGATGGCGGCACAGTCATTAGACGATTTAACCCCATTTTTAGAGACTATTCAGGCCTTAAATGATGAGATCAAAAAAGGTCGTATTCGTGCTTATGGTCTATCGAATGATACCGCGTGGGGACTGATGCGCTATCTATGGGAAGCAGATAAGAATGGCCTAATTCCACCACTTACCGTGCAAAACCCATATAGCCTATTGAACCGCTTATATGAGGTTGGTATGGCTGAGATAGCCCATCGTGAAAACGTTGGTCTACTTGCGTATTCTCCGCTTGGTTTTGGTGTATTGTCTGGCAAATACCTTGATGGTAAACGTCCTACTGGCGCACGTCTGACCATGTATGATCGTTTCGGTCGTTATGTAAATGAGCAGGCCAAATCAGCCACTGAACAATATGCCAAGATAGCTGCTGATGCAGGTTTGGACATGGCGCAGATGTCATTGGCTTTTGTAAACTCTCGTCACTTTGTCACCAGTAGCATTATTGGGGCAACGACGACCGAGCAACTCAAATCAAACATAGACAGTGTCAATGTGGAGCTAACAACAGATGTATTAGAAGCGATTGAAGCGGTGCACACACAGCAGCCTAATCCATCGCCATAGTTGGTCTTTTACAGAGAGTAAAGCTTAATAGAGCCTGCTGAATAAATGAAAGTATGCGTGCTCTATTAAATCTGCCAAAAAAAAGGGCGCAAATCGTTTCGATTTGCTCCCTTTTGTTGTCTGGCTGAGATTAGCTACACTAGCTTAACTCTAATTAGCTCAATTGTAGATAATCAGTCTTCAACTGGTGCGCTAAGAACTCTTGAATGTAGCTCAGCCAATCCTTCGTTCATGCGTGCTTGCAATAAATTGGTCAGCTCACTCTTGTTACGACCCTCTGGATCTATAGGCGCGAGTGGCAATACGTAAGCGGTCACGTTTTTGCTATCGAGCACTTTTTTCATGCTTTCTTTCATTGTCAGCTTACCATAGTATGGCAATGCGTCGCTTAGTGTGCCGTCTTTATTGACATAAGCGATGATGATCGGTCTGATAGGCACATCAGCATCAATGGCTGCTTGCAGCAATGTTCCATGGATGCGCTTTACTTTTTTACCACTGGTAGTGGTCGCCTCAGGGAAGAAAATAATCGAAAAACCTTTGGCTAAAAAGTCAGCAATCTGCGCCGATACTGAGCTTGCATCACCGGAACCACGCTCAATGAAAAGCGTCCCTGCGGCATGAGCAAGTTTGCCAAATACAGGCCATTCACCGATTTCAGCCTTTGATAAAAAGAACGCTGGGCTCACAGTACCAACGACAGGAATATCCATCCATGACACATGATTCGATACCCACAAACCATGGAACTGCTCTACAGGTTCCACTTCTACTACTTTTACCCCAAAAGAACCTGCCATCTTGCGGCAGAATGTCTGGATATAACGTGGTAGGGTTTCGCGTGGTGGCTGCTTAAAGGCACCGATACGCTTCGCCGCGCGTATGCCGCCGACCATAGTCGTAGTCATACCAGCAACCTGACGGCCTCGGCTCAACTGTCGTCTGAGTGAAAAGCTTGATTTAGCTTGGCTCATCTTCGCCCTCATGATTAAATAACGGGTGTTTAATAGTCAAAAAACGAGCCCAGTATAACAAAGTTCGCACACTCAGTGATAGCTTGTTCACTCAGTGAGTGCTGACTTTTATACAAACGGGTAATAAAGCAGATTTATAAAAAATTATCCGCAGCAAACGCTGTAACATAAAACCATCGCTAATTATGCTAATACGCTTTAATATCAAGTGATAAGACCATATATAGATAATCATATGAACGCTACGTTGAAGCTTATTGAGCTGATTATAGCGAGACATTTACTTTATTAAATAGGTGATACTCTTTGGATTATTTTGAAAGACATGAAGGTGGCGAACGCGCCATTTTAGTACATTTAGACATCCGCCAAATTCAAGATCCTGATGATCTTAGTGAATTTGAGCTGTTGGCTGATTCAGCAGGTGCCGATCGTTTGGCATTAGTCACTGGATCACGCTCACGCCCTGATGCCAAATACTTCGTTGGTAGCGGAAAAGCAGAAGAAATCGCAGAACTAGTGCGCGAACACGAAGCCGATATCGTACTGTTTAACCACAGCTTGTCGCCATCACAAGAGCGTAATATCGAAGCGTTAGTGAAGTGCCGCGTGTTGGATCGTACTGGTTTAATTTTGGATATTTTTGCGCAGCGTGCCCGTACCTATGAGGGTAAGTTACAAGTAGAGCTGGCTCAGCTTAACCATCTATCAACGCGTTTGGTACGTGGTTGGACGCATTTGGAACGTCAAAAAGGTGGTATTGGTTTACGTGGACCGGGTGAGACTCAGCTTGAGACCGATCGTCGTCTATTGCAGACTCGTGTCAATCAGCTAAAGAGCAAACTAGAAAAAGTCCGTCAGACCCGTGCGCAAGGTCGTGCCCGTCGCCAAAAATCTGATGTACCGACCATCTCACTGGTCGGCTACACCAATGCGGGTAAATCTACTTTGTTCAACCGTTTGGTCGATGAAAACATCTACGCTGCTGATAAGCTATTTGCGACGCTAGACCCTACTCTACGCCGTTTAGACTGGCAGGGAGTTGGTCGTGTCGTCTTGGTCGATACAGTTGGTTTCGTTCGTCATCTGCCGCATGAGCTGGTTGAGTCTTTTCATGCAACCCTAGAAGAAACGTTAGAAGCAGACTTGTTATTGCACGTCATTGACTCCTCTAGCGAGGACATGCACGAGCAGATTCAAGCGGTCAAAGAAGTATTGGCAGAAATCGATAACGACGTACCTGTGCTCAATGTCTACAACAAGATTGATCTGACTGATGAGCCTGCACATATCGGCTATGCTAGCGAAGGTCAGCCAAACCGCGTCTATGTCTCTTCTAGACAGAATCTCGGTATGGAAGAGCTAACGCTTGCCGTACAGCAACTGTTGACAGGTAAACTGACGACGTTTGATTTGACCTTGCCGTATGATGCTGGACAGTTCAAAAACACTCTATATGAACTGGGTGTTATTGAAGAAGAAAGCTATGACGATACAGGTCGTGAATGTCTGACGATTCGGTTGCCAAGTGACCGTCTAAGACAGCTACTGGGTCAAGCAAACTTGAAACCTATCGATGTGTTGCCGCTTGCACAAGCAACACTGCTGATGCCGGTACTCGAAGAGTTTGAAAAAGTTGATGACGTTGAAGAGCCAACCATGACAGAGGCTGAAGAAAAAGCGTTTGACGAGTTTGATGCATTACACTCAGAAACAGCTGATTCAGAAAAATAATCGTTGTTCCTGTAAAATAACAACTATTATGAAAGTGAATCATTTGCGGCAGTAATTGAATGAGCATTTGATTCATACTTTTAGCCCACAGACCCTTATATATTACGTTAAAATAGAATAGACGATATCCAGTGATATCGTCTATTTTTTTTGGATATGACGAGTCACGGTGCATAGGCTTTATTAGTTGCCTCACTCTCTATATAATCGCCTGTTATACATTCAACAAATATTGATAGATAGCGTTAATACTTTAAAAGTGAATCATTGCTACTATCAGTATGCATAGCATCATTTTCTACGTTGTGTTCTTGGTGCGATCACGCATTTTGTTTTGTACACCATCCATTTATATCTGACTTGGCCAGAATTGCTTATGAAGCCTGCTCACTCTCCCCATCTCCCACTATGGCTTGCGTTAATTCTAACGTTGACCATGGTCATCGTTGTTCGAGAAACGGCGGTTGTTCTCTGTCAAATGGCAGGCATCGAAAAAGCGGCCAATATTGTCGGCTTAGTTGCGATGTTTGTTATTTTGATGGCGTGGCGATTGCTCAAGGGATTACCGAGCTGGCTCACACAGGCCAGTAATACGTTACTAGTCGATAGTGGTTTTGCCTTTTTACCAGTTTCTGCTGGTGCAGGCCTGTTGCTATTTGCTCTAGGAGATGAGCTACTGGGTGTGATGATAACGATGATTATTAGTACGCTCATACCACTGTGGGGACTGGCATTACTGGCCAACCGCTGGCTCAACCACGCTGCAAACACTGATAGTACGACTACCACTGAGCAAAAGGGACAGCCGTGAGCTGCGGAGAGATATTATGACTTTTGACAGCGTATTTATGGCAACCCTAGCCGCAATATTATTGACATTAGCAGCACACGTAATTGCACGTGTATTGGCACGTAAATTATCATGGTTACCGATGGTCATTACCGCACTTGTCCTAGTACTTGTTTTCCTATTTGTACTGCAGTGGGATTACAACAACTATTACAGCGCGGCAAAACCTGTATTTGACCATCTGTTGGGATATGTGACAGTACTCTTGGCTGTGCCATTAGCGGCGATGAACTTTAAAGGCTTACCAGTCAAAAAACTCACTCTAATTGTCGCTATTGCTAGCGTCGTTGGTGCATTACTGCCCATGTCGTTGGCTTACTTATTTTCGCTCAGTCATGAGACCCTATTGGCTTTCGCTACCCGTTCTGTGACTACGCCGATTGGCTTGAGTGTCGCAGATTTAATCAAAGCACCATTGGCAATGGCTAACCTAATTATCATCGTCTCAGGTCTGATAGGTGGTACGGTCGCGCGCTTTTTGTTCCGCGGTATCAATGATGACCGTGCCAAAGGCCTAGCACTGGGGTTAGCGGCCCACGCATTTGGTACTGTAGAGGCATGGCAAATCAGTCACACAGCAGGACGTTACGCTGCATTTGGCTTAGCAGTGAACGGGTTGGTTACTGCGGTTTGGGTGCCTATCTTTATCAGCGCTATTGGTATCTAGTCATCACTGAAAGTCTACCTAAACTACTCTTATATTTTTAAAAACCTAACCATTAATAGGCTTATCTACTGTCAATTTAAGATTGAAAATCACCTCGACTATTCAAATGTCATTATTATTTCTTAAAAAATTGAGACACTTTATTTATCTGAATTCATAAACGAAAAAACCGACTACAAATGGCTCATTAAGTCACTTAGAAAATTTAGTATATTGATTTCTCTAAGATTATTTAATAATAGAAATCTGATTTTACAACTTAGTTTGTCAATCTGATGCGCCAAAAAGTTATTATATGTTATAGTAAGCAACTATTATTTTTTGTATCTATTGCAAGTGGTTCCTTATTGAAAGTGATAATTGCTAAGCTGCTGTCCTCACAGTGAGCTAAATAATTCAGCAAAATCAGTAACCGCTTAAGCGCCTAAATCAATGCATATGTAGGCAAAATAATTTGCTGTTATTCGATAAAAAGTGATTTTACTATGATAAATACGGCTACTTTGATGACTCGCTGCTTATCCCCCCTTTTACTAAGTGCAATTGCTCTTTCGACCTTTTCTGTCGCTGCCAATGCAGGCAACATGTATATCTACAAAGACAAAGGTGGGCAAGTACTGTTGACCAATGTCAATCCTAGTGGAAATTTTGATAAGTTTACGAAAAAAGTAAAAGTCACTTATTATAAAGACTCCAAGATGTATGACGGAAGCAGCGATAGCTATGGTAGCAGTGCCGCTAGCAATAGCGGAAGTCGCAACTCTTACGACAGCTACATTCGTGCGTCCGCTGAGCGCAACGGTGTGGACCCTGCCCTTATGAAAGCGATGATGCATACCGAATCAGCTTTTAATCCAAACGCACGCTCACCAGTGGGTGCACAAGGCCTTATGCAGTTAATGCCAGCGACTGCGCGCCGTTTCAATGTCAGCAATCCTTGGAACCCTGCAGATAATATCGAAGGATCAGCCAAATATATCGCGTGGCTCATGCGCCGCTTCAACAATAATGTCGAACATGCTGTCGCAGGCTACAATGCAGGTGAAGGCAATGTCGATAAATACGGTGGCATCCCTCCGTTCAAAGAAACACGTAACTATGTTCAAAGAGTGATGAGCCGTTATCATAGCTTGTATAAGAACGATACAGGACTGTTTGGTGCGAGTATCAGTGCTAACAATCAAACCAGTAGCACCAGTACAAGTAATGGCTTACAAAATGTCAGTTATGGCACTAGCAGCAATGTGAATAGTGCCAGCTATGCCAACTCAGCCTATGCGGCTTTACGCTAAGCCAATTATCTAAAAGTCAGGCATAAAAAAGCCCATTAACGAATTAATGGGCTTTTTTATGTTTGGATGCTTTATATCTTGATGCATTAAGAGTAATAAAGCCAAACTATGAGCCACAATTAAGGACTCACAGCCTATTCCAACACTATTTGATACTTACTTGTTAGCGGCCTGAGTTGCAGCAACTTCAGCAGCGAAGTCTTCTTGCTTCTTCTCGATGCCTTCACCAACTTCTAGACGTTTGAAGCCAAGTACTTTTACGCCTTCAGCTTTTAGGACTTCACCAACTTTCTTGTCGTTGTCCATAACGTATGGCTGACGTAGTAAAGTTACTTCGTCTAGGTACTTACGTAGGCCACCTTCGATCATTTTTTCAACGATGTTGTCAGGCTTGCCAGACTCACGAGCTTTTGCTTCGATGATGTCTTTTTCGCGTGCCAATACGTCAGCAGCAACATCTTCGTCATCTACAGCAACAGGGTTAAATGCAGCGATATGCATAGCAAGGTTTTTACCAGTGTCAGCGTCGCCGCCTTCAAAAGATACAACTACACCGATACGTAGACCATGACGGTATGCAGCGATGTTAGCACCTTCAAGTGTTTCAACACGGCGAATCTGGATATTTTCACCGATTTTTTGTACTAGAGATACACGTGCTTCTTCAACAGTCTGACCTTCGCCATAAGACAATTCAGAGATAGCAGCAACGTCAGTTACGTTGTTTTCTAGTGCAAGGTTAGCAACTTTTTCTGCAAATGCAGTGAAGCTGTCATCTTTTGCAACGAAATCAGTCTGGCAGTTAACTTCTAACAAGAATGCTTTGTTTTCGCCTTGAGCGATGATGATAGCGCCGTCAGCTGCGATGTTACCCGCTTTTTTAGCTGCTTTAGCTTGACCAGATTTACGTAGGTTATCAATGGCAACTTCAACATCACCGTTTGATTCTTCTAACGCTTTTTTACATTCCATCATGCCAAGACCAGTACGGTCACGCAATTCTTTTACCATTTTGGCAGATACTTTTACTTCTGTCATAAGAGTCACCTTAGTATAGTTATGTATAGGAGTGCTGTATTTCTAAATGCTGTATTTCTATTCGATATCTTAGTCTTACTTAAAATCTAGCAGACAGCTCGTTCTGAACGATTACTAATATAGCCATAGATGATGTCAAACAAATAACATCTCTATAATATAGCGATATGACTAGTAGGAGCGATAATACTCGCCCGATAGCTGCTCGCTCTACGAATGGCATATTAATAAGGTTTTATTCAATAACAAGGCATGACGAGTAAAACTACATCATGCCTATTATGAGCTTATACGCTGTTCAAAACATTATATGAATGCTGATAAATACACTATCAAGGCATCCTTACAAAGTTAAACTTTTTAAGTCAGCTACTTATTCTGCTGGAGTTGCAGCAGCTTCTTCTGCAGCTGGCGCTTCTTCAGTTGCAGCAGGTGCTTGCTCAGCTTTACCACCAGCTTGAGTTTGTGCGTATTCTTTACCAGCGATGATAGCATCAGCCATAGAAGTTACGTACAAAGTCACAGCACGGATAGCATCATCGTTAGCTGGGATGATGTAGTCAACGTTGTCTGGGCTAGAGTTAGTATCAACGATACCGATAACTGGGATACCCAGGTTTTTGGCTTCTTTGATAGCGATAGCTTCGTGATCTACGTCTACTACGAAGATAGCGTCAGGTAGGCCGCCCATGTCTTTGATACCACCTAGTGAACGCTCAAGTTTTTCCATATCGCGAGTACGCTCTAGCGCTTCACGCTTAGTTAGCTTAGCGAAAGTACCGTCTTCTGCTTGCTTTTCTAGCTCTTTTAGACGGTTGATTGACTGACGTAGAGTTTTCCAGTTAGTCAACATACCACCTAACCAGCGATGGTCAACGTATGGCATACCAGCGCGAGCTGCTTGCTCACGTACGATACCGCTTGCAGCGCGTTTAGTACCAACAAATAATACTTTGTTTTTCTTAGCAGCTAGGCCGTTTACGTAAGTCAACGCTTCGTTGAACGCTTTTACAGTGTGCTCTAAGTTGATGATATGGATTTTGTTACGTGCGCCAAAGATGTATGGACCCATTTTTGGGTTCCAAAAACGTGTTTGGTGACCAAAGTGAGCGCCTGCTTGTAGTAAGTCGCGCATTTCGATTTTGGTTGGATTCTTTGTAGCCATGAGAATATATCCTATTGGTTGGGTTATGCCTCCACATCACAAAAACAGCCTATTTAGCGACACGCATCTGCTACCAGTTAGTTTTCATTAGTAAAGCACTAACAGATCACAAATTAATCAAGTCGCCAAACACCCAGCAATTTTTTGCCATGATGTGTGTGTCATTGGTTGGTTTAAAAAAAGAAGCTATCGCTAGATCGAAGCAAATGCCTAAATCTAAACTATAAAGTGAATTATAAAAAATAGCTGCGCTGTATTTTATCACATAACGTCTTGGAATCTCCAGCAGTTTGTTTGTAGCGTATCAATAAGATAAAAACAAAATATGGCGATAATAAAACAAAAAAAGCGACACATTTGCATCGCTTTTTTCATGATTGTCTTTTTAATAGCTATTTTTCAAGCAGGGTTACCGCCGTCACTCTTTTATAGTTATCACTCGTTTACAGAGGATTGACTATAATTTATGCAATGCAAATACCAATGACCGCCTTGTAACCACGCCACGTAAATGGTGTGATATAGCTTTGACGATCTTTAGGCAAATAAGACACGCTTGGCGCACTCTCCACAATGTGCGGCGGAGAGATAATAAACTCTGAACCAAACTCTGTCCGAGCATTACCTGAGATTGTATTGGCCATTTCACCCAATAAATCTTTCATCATAGTAATTGAAGAGTCAGGCTCGCCCATCACTTTGATGACTTCTCGCAACATCACGCTTGGTGCACTGACATAGACGCAGCCTTCCAAAGGCCCTGATATCTTAATGACACCGCTATAATCAAAGCCAATCGCGCTTTTGTTGTTCAAGTAAGGGGTATCAATTGACACTTCTGAGCCATCGATTTGCGCAAAAAACGCATTGATCGAGCTTAGAAATACACCCAATTTTTCTACTTTAACCATAATATATTAATATCCATCTGTATTACGTGGCAGCATTAATCTTGCAAACAAACCACAATCTCGCCTACTTGAGAATGCCAAGTGATGGGGATGATAAAAGAACGCTCATCGTTCGGCAATACAATACTTTGCGGTGCACCTTTGAACACAAATGGTACAGAGATATGGAATTCTGAGCCAAACTCTTTGCGTGCATTGCCTGCGATGGTATTGGCCACTTCCCCAGCCAGGTCTACATAGTTCTCTTCACTTTTATCGGTTTCGCCCATGCTGTCTAATATTGAAGACAGCAAGTCACGCGTCGCCGAAAAATATACCACTCCTTTTTGGCCACCAGATATACCAATCACGCCCGTATAATCGTGGACTTTTGGCTGTTTGTTTTCTAGTAAGTAAGGGGTATCAGCAATTAGCTCTTCTCCCCCAAACTGGTCAAAATAATTACTAATAATACTTAAAAAAATCTGTAGCTTTTGCTCTTTCATAATGACATCTGCTTTGGTCGATGAATGGTATTAGTCTTGCATCAGCTCATACAAAGACTCTACAAGCTCCTCTTCCGAAAAAGGTTTGCACAAAAACCCGCTGGCACCTAGTGACAATGCTTCGATGCCGGTGGCTTTGTCCGATAACGCTGATACCACTAAAATGCGTACTTCAGGATCAATCGCTATGATTTTTTCAATGCATTCTAGCCCATCCATTTGTGGCATGGTTAGGTCCATGGTGATTACATCAGGACGATGGACATTGAACTTTTCGATAGCTTGAACACCGCTAGTCGCTGTCGCAACCAACATGAACTTTCCTGAATCGTATGCGCGCTGAATACGGTTTCTAATAATATTTGAATCATCAACAATCATTAACTTATGCATAACTTATCTACTACCTTTAATGAAGTGCTTGTCGTCCCTGACAATATAATTACTATTTTAATTAAGCTTTAGGTAAAGTAATGACAAAACGTGTCATCTGACCTAGCTCGCTATTTACGTTAAGCTTGCCATCATACTCTTTTACTTTTGCTTTGATGATATCAAGTCCAACACCGCGGCCACCGTCTTCATCTGCGTGCTCTTTAGTAGAGAATCCAGAAGAGAACAGCTGTTTGAGTAAGTCGCCTTTGCTAAGCTGATTTGCCTCTTCTGCACCGAAACGACCTTCTTCAATCAGCTTATTACGGATGTTGTCGTAGTTGATACCTTGTCCGTCATCTTGCACAACCAGCATAAAGTTTGAACCGTTGTCTTGCACTTCCAGATCAATAGTCCCAATGTCAGTTTTGCCAGTAGTATGACGCACACTTGGTGACTCGATACCATGTACCACCGCGTTACGCAGCAACTGGATACTGATTTCTTTGATTGGCTTTGCAAGATGCGCCGGAATGCTCGTTTGGGTCAGCGTCGTACTTTTTAGCTGTACTAGCTTGCCTTGTCTTGCAGCAATCTCTTTTGTAAACTCATTGTAAAAAGACAATAAATCGTCATCTGCTTCATTGTCTAAGTCGATATCTAGCCCACCATCGAAGTCAGCATTGCCAGCTGTATGATCTGCTACTGGATTTTGAGTAGCGACTGGTGCTTGTACGGTTGACGACTTAGCTACTGTCGGTGCTGAGCGGTTGATACGTTCGCCCAACGTCGCAATCGTGTTCGATAAGCTGAGCAAGTCATCCAAATGTACTGCCAATGGTAAGAAGTCATTACCAGACAACTGACCTTGGTTTTGTAATGCATGTAACTTGTCTTCAGCATCAGAAGCAATCTTCGTAAAGCTATGTAGTTTTAGTGCTGATGCTTCACCTTTTAAGCTGTGCATTTCACGATAAATAGCTTTCAATTTACCTTCAAGCTCATACTGCGAGCTACCAGGATTTTTCAAGATGTTATTCATCTTCTCGATATGTGCTTGGGTATTACCAATAAACTCATTAATAATCTTTGGATTTACATTCAAGATAGTCGTTAACATCTCAATCTGCATATCGTTTTGCGAACGCTCTTTTTCTAGGCGCTGTTCTAAATAGACTGCATCTGATACATCATTCACATTGACCAAGATACGGGCAATGTCTTTATTATCATAAACACGTGAGAATTTAAAATCCAAGAAGCGATTATCAAGACTCTTGTCGTCAGACAGATTATGCAGCATGACTTTGTTTAACGGGTTAAGTGAATCTACCAGCTTTTCTTTAACTCGAGGGTTATAGAGCTGCTCAATGAATTGCTGTGTGGTCTTGAGGTCTTTATCAGAGATACGACCACGCAAGACATTGGTGAAGTTTTCCCCTGCCAAGCGATCAGAGCCGATAATATTATTCAGCGCGCGAGAATGCTGTTGACCAATATTCAAGTCTTTATCCAGCAGGAAAAGACCCGTATTTACCGTTTCCATAATTTCTTGCGTTTCTTGGCGAGCGGCAAGAGCTTCAGCATCCGTCTCACGTAGACGACGTACAAAGAAGAATACGAAGATTAGGAAGTAGGTAAAGATAGCGGCAACACCAAGTACCTGAATAAGACGAATGGTAGTTGCTTGACGCTTTGTTTCTTCGTAAACTTCATTAGTCAGCTCATCAAGCGCATCGTTCATACTCAAGCTAGAAGTTTTTGCCTGTTCATATGCTAATGCCAACTCGTCTGAAGAATCTATCCGAATATCACCAGCACCTTCAAGGTAATTTGCAATTAGTGGTTTTAGCTCACTCCAATCTTGCTGTGCTCTTTCTAAGGCTGCCAATTCAGTTGATGTTTTAATACTTGGAATTTTATGAGCATTTCCAGAATCGTCAATGTACTCCGAACCTTCGCGCATACTAGAAAGTAATTGATCAATACCTTGGGTATTATTGTCTAGTCTTTCTCTTACACGCTTCTGGTGAGGAGAATTAATATGTTCACCAATACTACCTTGTAAGTCGAACAAGTCTTTGATGATAGCTTGAGCGTTATTAGCTGTTTTATTAGATATATTTACCAATGTGGTGTTACGTTCAAGAACACTTGAAGTATAAAACGTAAATGCAAGCAGTATCCCAATCAATGCCAAGAAGGCAGCAATCGACAAGATCAAACCACGATAACGCGAGTTACCGTTTTGAGTTGATATAGTCATAGCATAGTCCTTTCAATGTATAGATAAATTTATATTTATGGTTGTTTAAAAATAATACGTTCCATAACTACTACGCTTAGGGTTACTGCAACATTTCCTGTTGCTGCAAAGATGCTTTTGTCAAATCTGTACCAAACCATTTGGTCGTTAACTTTGCGTAAGTACCGTCTTCTTTTAACCCTTTTAACCCTGTATTCACTTTTTTCAGCAGGTCAGGCTGAGCTTTATCTACTAGAAATACTTTGCGAGCACCGTCCGCTCTAATGCTTTCATAGTCAAAGTATTGTGGCTGCAGACTGGGTAGATCATTTAATGTATAACGGAGTACACCAGAATCATCTACGACAGCATCAACTTTGTCTTGTGCCATCGCTTCTACCGCTGCAAATGTAGTCGGATATTGCTCTAAAGAACCTAATTTATATTTACCTTGTGCGAAGTATTCATAAGGTTCTGAACTGGTCAATACACCTACTCTTAAAGTACCTAAATCATCTAATGACTTAATATTTAATGACTCGTCTAAATATACAAGGCTAGTAGGAAGAGGCGCATAAGCATCTGAAAGCAGATATTTGCTAGCACGCTCGCTACTGTAAGTAAGACCTGCTGCTACCATATCTCGGCTTTTATTATCCAAGTTATCAAACAATCCTTCCCAAGGATCATTATAAACTTCAACTTTAAAACCTTGATTTTCACCAATATATTGCATCAGTTCTATATCGAAGCCTGTTACATTTCCATATTCATCTTTAAATTCATAAGGAGCATAATTGGCTTCAGTACCGACCTTAATAACTGGAGCCGTATCAGGCAAATTACTCACAAAGCTATCTGTGTTTTCCTTTACTGGGGCGCTTGCATTTTCTTGAGTAGCAGAATTACCACAGCCAAATAGGCCAACACTCAACAAAATCGGTAACGCTCGATATAACTGCTTCATAATCTATCCTTGAAACCTAACGTTGTTTTACATTTTAATTAATTGACAATCTAGCAAGGTTAAGCAATGTCTATACATATTCACTTACAGAAAGTTACGTTAGATAATACTTACCTAATTTTGCGATTGCAATAATTATGTTTGGGCATTATTTAGAGTTAGTTATATATAAAAAATACAGCATATAATTCGGAACAACTTATGTTTACTAAAGTCTGATAACCGTTGCTACTTAAAGTCTCTATAAGACTTGATTCTTAACTGAATAAGTATTCAACATAAAAAAGCACTCATACGCTGTGAACGTATGAGTGCTTTTTAAAATACAGCTAACTTAAAATAGAGGCGCTGTTACTCTGCATCGTCCAAATTTAGATCACGATCAATTTTCCAAATCAGGAAAGAACCGAAACTCATTAGTGAGAACAGGGCAATACCAACTTTGAGAACTGGATTGACTGGAAATAGGTTCAATAACAAACCGCCAAAGATACCGACTGAAAACATTAGCGAACCTTGTAGCGCACTTGCCATACCAGCACGGCGTTTCTGAAAAGCGAGCGCAATTGCAGAAGCATTGGGCTGGGTCAGACCCAATCCTGCGATACAAAAGAAAATACAAGCCAGCACCAGTGGTAACCAAGCGTCCGTCCCTAGAAGCAAGCCGATCGCGAATAGCAAACCCGCAGAGATAACCTGCATCATCGCCCCAAATCGCAAAATACTTAGTATTCGAAAGCGATTGGTAAGCCATTGGTTTAACTGAGTCAAACCTACAAAACCTGCCGCATTCATTCCGAACAACCAAGCGAAATGTGTCGCTGAGACGCCATAAGTATCCATAATTAGCTCAGAAGCCGAGCTGATATAGACAAACATTGCTCCCATTAACAAACCGCCACCAATTGCTGGATAGTTAAAAGTCGGGTCTTTTAATAAATCCCAATATTGACTGAGCACTTCTCTTGCAGGGCGTACATTGCGATTTTCTTCGGTCAAAGTTTCAAAAAAGAAAAACTTGGTAAGTAGCAAGTTTAGAGCGCCAAATGCAGCTAAAAACCAAAAGATAGAATGCCAATCAAAAAACTGTAAGAATAGCGCGCCAAGCGACGGTGCCAATATGGGCGCTAACCCCATCACTAAAATCATAATGGAGAAAGCTTTTGCCGTTTGTTTGGCAGTGAGGCGATCTCGAATCGCAGCGCGAGTAACTACTGCACCGACACATGCGCCCAGAGCTTGTAGGGTCCGGCCTGCAAACAGTACGTACTCATTATCAGTAGTCGCACAAAGAATAGAAGCGATAACATACAGCGTCATACCTATATATAAAGGTTTGACACGGCCAACACGGTCACTAAAAGGTCCGTAAAATAGTTGCCCAAATACCAAACCTAAAAAGTATGCAGGGACAGAGTTGGCCATAAAGGCCGTTGAGACACCGAAATCATCGGCCATCGATGGCAATGCTGGCAGATACATATCAATCGATAATGGCCCTACCGCAACCATCAGCCCAAGCATCATAATCCATGCAACAGGCAAATCAGCAGAGCGCACTCGCTCAGAAGCGATAGGTTTGTTTGGAAGGGAGGGTTTTGAAGCAGACATATTTAGACCGTTTTATATAGTGGCTATTATTTTTAATATTTTATTTTTCGACGTTTAATTGCTTGCATGTGTTGTTAGGTAGGCTTTCATCATTTCACAGGCTTATCCAGTAATCAAAATAGATACCTTTAACAACAATAGTGCATCTTTACCCACATCGGTGCAAGCAGACAATGCTATATCGTGCTATCTGCTTGCATTTCAATGGCTATAAGATATTGGTGAAACAACCGCTAACAATTAAACCTGTTAAAATAATTTACCAAAATATATCTGGTTTTTTTAGATGGCAATTTCTTTTATCAGAATGAATCAAACGAAAATAACACTAGAAAGTTTACTGATAGCAAAAATTTAGCGGAATTGACGTTTGCCAAATAAAGTGCTGGCCTGCTTTGCTTTTCTGAGGGCAAGCTTACGATTGCGACCAAGCATCATTTTAAGCTGCCATGCTTTTTCTTTATATAAAGTCTTGGCAGGTTGATCATACATCGCATTTATCACACGTTTGCTTGCTAGCACCGCATCAGGAGAGCGCTCTGCAAACTCGGCAGCAAGCTTTTGTGCTTGTTCAAGAGGCGCCTCACTACAGTGGCTAATCAAGCCTAACTCTTTGCCTTCATTAGCATCGATGATACGAGCGCTCATGGCGAGTTCTTTTAGAGTATCTTCTCGTAGGACCCCAAATGCCGATTGAGTCAGTCCCATATCTGGCACTAACCCCCATTTAGCTTCCATAATAGATAATTGACAATCAGGATGACTGATACGTACGTCACAAGCCAACGCCAACTGTAACCCAGCGCCGATACAATATCCTTCTAATACGGCTATGACAGGTACTGGCAGATCACGCCATACCAAGCACACCCGTTGGAACGCACTTTGCCATGGCTTAATCAATTCCCAAAGCGCAAATGCTGTGTTTTTTGGATGATTTAAGTCTCCTAAATCAATACCTGCACAAAACGTTCCCTCTGCCCCATTTAGAATGACTGCTCGTATGGTTCTATCCTTACTAATGCGACCTGCCAGCTTAATCAGCTCATTGATTACCTGAAAACTCATGGCATTTTTTTTATGTGGACGATTTAAGGTAACCGTCAGTATGTTGTCTGTAATACTAACTTGTAAGGTCTCATACTGGTAACTTGCAATCGCGTTCATAACAATCCTTATTAATGAATAAAATAAATATGGTGCTGATATTCACAATATTAGCAGGCTTGTCTTTGTTGTACCGTAGTAATAACTGACTGCCACGATACTATAGTCAATTTCATATACAGCAGACACAGAGCACCTAGCTAACAGCGATAAGCAAATCTAACAAGATTACCTATCGCTCTCTGAACCTGAATGATTTTGTCTGTTTTGCCTTACCCTCAACTTATATCATTTTCCACGTCATATCATTTTCGCTTAAGCGATGATAATTAAGCTGCGGATAAGAAGATAAATCTACCTTTTGCAAGTTGTCTAGCGCCGTTAATAATGCCTCATAATATGGCTCAATCATTGCAAATTGCACAGGTGTTGTATGCTGTACATTCAGCAAGCACTTATCTTCTAAATCTTGGCTAGCCTGACGCAATTGTGGTACACCTGTATATCGACTCCCACCCAGTATACGATGGGCAATCTGTGCCAGCATATTGCGGTCATGCGCTTCCCATGCCTGAATGAGTGCCTGTTTTTCATCATTGATAGTATCGATCATCATGATAATAAGCTTGGCCGCCAATTCAGGTTTGTTCGCTGAACGAGTGAGCGCATCTTGCCAATCTAAAATGTTTGAGGTATCACTTTTGCTGATATTATTGTTGCTAAGGTCATTATTGATTTGCTCGTGTAAAATCGAGTTAGAATTAGCTGTCCTATCTTGAAAGCTTTGGTCTTGAGGGCTTTCATCTTGAGATTTGTCGATAGACTTTGTTGTTGATTGTAGTAGTGGCGACTGACCTTGTTTTTGTAGACGTAAGCTCTCATAGCGCGGTTGAATATCACGCGCAGCATCTCGTCTATAGTTTTCACGAGGCTGGCTATCACGCAAATAATCATCACGGATTTTTTTCAAGGATAATGGACGGGTAATTTTTGGCTCGCTACTGACAGAAGTACTATTACGATCTACCCCGTCTCCTCTTATTATTGGATAAGTAGCGGTTGAGTCATCTGAAGACATACCTGAACTGGCTTGAGACTCTTTATTATTTACCTTGTTAGGGAGTAAGTCGTTCGATAAACCATTATCGTTGATTGAGTAACCGCGCAGCGAGTCTATAGCAGTTAGTTCAGCCTCTGATGAGTCGGTAGCCCGTACATTAGCATCCTGTACATTAGCACCTTGTAAGTTATCACCCTGTAAGTCAGGATGCTGTAAGCCAAAGCTCTGCAAATCTGTATCGGGCAACGCGGTCAATTGTGGTATGGTACTCTTACGACCAAGCCATTTCTGTAGCACTTGCAATAACTGAGGTTGGCTAATAGGTTTGCCGACATAGTCATTGATACCGCTGGCTATAAGTTTGTCACGTTCATCTGCTAACCCGTGAGCTGTCAGAGCGATAATAGGGATACGACTATCCGCATTTTCGATATTTCGAATCTGCTTAGCTGCCTCATGACCTGACATACGCGGCATTTGAATATCCATAAATATCAAATCAATATTGTCTTTGTCTTTGTCTTGCGTAGCTGCTTTATCTTCAGCGCTCGTGTCCTCATGATAGAACGCGCTATTTGTTTTCTTGTTTATCTCATCACGTGTTTCTGCTTTAGAGAGTTGCGTTTTATTCGATAGACTTTGCTTATCGCTCTTAGCAGTTTTGATGTTTTTGGTTTGTTGTTTACTGATTATCTCAATAGCATCAAACCCACTGCTCGCAGTAACTACCTGAATCCCTAGCTCGCTCAGTAGAGCATCAAGCACTAGTAAATTGGGCAAATGGTCATCAACTGCCAGTACCGTGACCCCTTTCCAGCGTGGTTCCTGCAGGCTTTGCGGCGTACTACGGCTTTGAGTATCGAGCATTGCATATAGCTGTCTTTTGTCTAATGGCTCATACAGTATGTTGGCATGATAGCGGTTGAGTAGCGCTTGATCGGCCGCCACTTGGTAGCCAAACACAGCAAGCTTACCTTGATAATGCAGACGAATTTGCTTGAGGAGCGCCATCATATCGTCTTGGGTATCATCATCAACGATGACCCAATCCCAATAATTACCGTGCTCTTTTAATGACTCAAGTACACCCGGTAATGAGTTGGCTTGAGTCAATTTAATTGGTAAATACTGCAAGCTGGCCTTGAGTACCTGTATCGAAGCGGTATGATTGATCCAAACCAGTACATTAAATTCATCGGTCTCGCTTGCCAGTGGCGCCAATACTGGCAATTCAATCGTCTGCCCTGTGGCTGCCTCTAACACATCAACATGGGCTGGCATGCGAAACCAAAATGTCGCACCTTGATTGGCAATATTCTCTTGAGCATTATCATGAAACCCAATATCACCGCCCATCAAGCGTGTTAACTGTTTGGAGATGACCAGACCCAACCCTGTACCGCCATACTGACGCGTGATTGATGGATCGCCTTGGCTAAAGCTTTGGAACAGCATTTTTTGATCTGCCAGAGAAATACCTTTTCCACTATCTTGCACGCTAATCATCAGATAATTATCACGGTGGTCATCTAAGCTCACACGCACCACCACATCACCACTATCGGTAAACTTAATGGCATTACCAACGATATTGGTCAATACTTGCTTGAGACGTAACGCATCGCCGTTGATACGCATCGGCACATCATTGTAAAAAAGCACCGCCATGCGTAAACCCTTCTCCGCAGAGACAGGAGATAGCATATCGACCACATCATAAATGGTGTCATAGAGATCGAACTCATGGCGATCCAATACCAGCTTGCCTGCTTCAATCTTAGAAAAATCTAAGACATCATTTACCAAAGCGAGCAAGTGTGCTGAGGACTTACGTATGGTCTGTACATACAAGTCCTGCTCGGGATTAAGCTCACCGTGACGTGCCAGCAAGTTAATAAAACCATCGATACTATTCAATGGTGTACGCAGTTCATGACTGATATTGGCTAAAAATGCAGACTTTGCTTGGCTGGTTGAAATTGCTGCATCACGTGCATTTCGAATAGAAATGTTTTGCATCTCCATCTCATCAAATGCCAACCGTAAATCATCCTCAGTCTGCTCGGCATGGTCTTTGAGCTCTTGAAAGCTTCTATGTAAGCGGCGCAATGTTCTGACCAGATCTTGCTGTAATAAATTCAGCTCACCATCTGACTCAACGGGTACAGGTTGGTATAAATTATCAACATGGGTACGTTGCAACTGCAACCGCAGCTCATAAATGGGGGCAATCCAACGTTTTGAATAGATATTTAGGCTCAGTAGTAGAATCAGGATAGTAAATAAACCAGTAATCACTAACGCCATCGCAATACGGTAGCGTGCAATATAGAGCGGCTCATTATCCATATCGACGAGCAGCCACAATGTCTGCCCTTCAAATTCTCCCAATACACTGCCATACGCTGTACCTACAGGTGTTGGTCGTTGTGACAAAAAGCTTGCGGAATCACTGATTAGCGGCCATTCTTCATTGAGACCATAACCGACTGTTGCCAGTATTTGATTGCCTTCATTAATAATAGCAATGCGCTGTACATGCTGCTCAGACTGCATACGTCCAAGCTTATCTTGGATACCCTCTAGCGTCGTCATTGCCGCTTGCTGGGTCCTCTCAGCACTACTCCCTACTTGTTGGCGCTCTTGTTCTAGCAGCTCAGGAATCAGTTCAGCTATGACTGGTGTGTAGCGAATAAGTACTGCTTCAGCCAATACTTCTTGCTCCGAGTCACTCGCACGCATGGTTTCGTGAAATACCAAGATGCCGCCTACTGCTGCCAACACACAGATAGGCAAAAACACCAGTATGATCAGCTGACCATAAGCACTACTGGTATCGAAACGTTTTTTATATGCCATGCTGGGTTTACTCTCTACTAAGGTTCTTGCCGTGAATTTTTGTGATAATGTCAGTATTCGTGATACTTGTAGCGTGTCGTATTAGAGCATCTGGGTAAGGCGCTACTCTTAATGAAGCTATTAATCGTTAATAAATTAACTGATTTTGACGGGGCAACTACTGTACAGCTCAAGATTATCTTAACAGGATTCTCTAAGTTCTGGTTAGGCATTCCATGTGATGAACAACGTTATAATTAAAGTGCCCACCACTCTATGTTAAAGAGAATATGGCTTTAAGCTATCAACTCTACTTTTGCAACCCTCAACGTAATATTGACATTGACCTGATACAGTGACTATTAATCCTTGATGCGATAAGCGCAGCTGAAAACAAAATGATATAATAAAGCCACTTTTTATTTACCACAATATATCGCTCATAGTCATAACATATGAGAGCGCACTCTAATGCCTTTCGTTTTTAGCTCGCTTATCACCGTAAACCTATAACCCAAGCGACTGTCTAAAATTATGATCAAACAATAAAAACAGCGCTTCCATCAAAAACAAGCCATTAAAAACATATTTAAAAAATAGAAAAGGATACTTTATGTCCACTACGGCCATGTCAAATGCTAACTTCATTACTCAAATCACTACCCTCGCTGATTGCGTTGGTCAAACGCCATTGGTGAAACTTCAACGCCTGCCTGAGCAAGAGCACATTGCCAATGGTGCCACAGTACTAGCTAAGCTTGAAGGCAATAATCCAGCGGGTTCTGTAAAGGATCGCCCTGCTTTTAATATGATTTATCAAGCAGAACAACGCGGTGATATTAAGCCTGGCGACATGTTGATTGAAGCCACTAGTGGCAATACTGGTATTGCATTGGCCATGGTCGCTGCAATGCGTGGCTACCCAATAACATTGCTGATGCCAACCAACTCTACCCAAGAACGTAAAGATGCCATGATTGCTTATGGCGCAACGCTGATTGAAGTAGACGAAGGTATGGAAGCTGCGCGTGATTTGGCATTACAGATGCAAGCAGATGGCAAAGGGGTTGTATTAGATCAGTTTAATAATCCTGACAATAGCCAAGCACATTACCTGACTACAGGCCCTGAGCTATGGGCACAGACAGAAGGTAAAATTACGCATTTTATTAGCTCGATGGGCACGACAGGTACGATTACCGGTGTGTCACGTTATTTAAAAGAGCAAAATCCAGACGTCAAAATCATTGGCCTACAGCCTGACGAAGAAGCCTCTATTGCTGGCATTCGCCGTTGGCCTGCTGCCTATATGCCAGGTATTTTTGATGCAGACTTGATTGATGAAATGATGGATATCGATCAGCGTATTGCCGAAGTCTATATGCGTAAATTGGCGAAGACTGAAGGTATCTTTGCTGGAGTATCTTCGGGCGCAGCTGCGTGGGCAGCGACCCAAGTGGCAAAAGCAAATCCTAATGCTGTTATTGCTTTTATTGTCTGCGATCGTGGCGATCGTTATTTATCAACGGGTTTATATAACGTTGACGATAGCAATACAGATAACAGCAGTGCAGAAGTTAATTAATGCATAAGAAATACCATTTAGTATCGTTAATTTAAAAAAGTGCAAAGCGACCAAGTGCAGATGTAAACGTAATACTTCAAGCAATGTTAACGCTGTTATTCTTTTATAATGAATTAACTATAAGCTCATAAATAGTCAGGATTATCTATGTCACAAGCGCTACCATCCGACCCTATATTGGTTTTTGATATCGAGACTGTCGCCGATGTCGATGCAGCACGCCGTATCTATCCGCAATTGGCCGATCTTAACGATGCGGATGCATTAAGTGCGCTGACAGCGATACGTACACAAGAGGCAGGGCACGACTTTATGCGCTTGCCACTACAGCGCATCGTCTGTATCTCAGCTCTGTATATCAAGGATGGGAAGTTATCGCTATTTTCTTTGACTGCCGATAAATTTAGTGAAAAAGAAATCCTAGCCAAATTCTTTAGAGCATTTAACGACATTGAGACACTGCCGCAACTTATTAGCTGGAATGGCTCAGGCTTTGACATACCTGTACTGATATATCGTGCCATGCAATATGATTTGTCAGCACCATGGCTGTTCGAAGAAGGCGAGCGTATTAAAAACATGCGCTTTGACAATTATGTTAATCGCTTTCATACGCGTCATCTAGACTTGATGGATCGATTTAGCCAGTACGGTGCTAGTCGCCGTGAAGCGATGGATATCGTCGCAAGTCTGTACGGATTACCCGGTAAAACTGATGTAGATGGCAGCATGGTCGGCGCGCTTGTTAGTAGCGGTGACTGGCAGACCTTATCTATATACTGTGAGTCTGATGTTATGAACACTTGGCTTATTTATTTACGCTGGTTACGTCTGACAGGACAATTATCTTCACAAGATTTTGATGCTTGGCAGCAGCAGAGCTATGACTATCTGGCAAAGTATACCCAAGCTGACGGTAGTCCGCGACATCAAGAGTTTATCGCTGACTGGTCATCGGCACCCGAATTATAGAATTCGCATTATTAGTAGTTTTTTATTCCCCTCTTCTAGTTATTTATTATTAAGGCAGGTTTATGCAACCCACCGATTCAAAAACATCTACAGCATCTGATACGGCAGCGCAAAACAGCAACGTTCAAACGAATGAAGCTCAAACCAACGACATCCAAACGATTGTCATTCCGCCTAGTAAGAAAAAATCAAAGCCATCATCAAAGACACGTCGTCGTCTAAAAGATGCAGAGCCAATCCCATTTAATATTGATGGCTTATCACATGATGGTCGCGGTGTTGCTGTGTATGGTAATGGTTTTGACGTTGCGGAAGGCCATGCTGAAGACAAACACGGCAAAAAAATCTTTGTTAGCTTTGCTCTACCAGGTGAAAGCGCCTTAGTAAAAATAACCAACAGCCGTGCTAGCTTTGAAGAAGGCGATGCTATTAGTATCACTGCCAACCCAAACCCTGAACGTGCTGTACCACCCTGCCCGCATTTCGGTACTTGTGGTGGTTGTAACTTGCAGCACTGGCAGCCAGATGGACAAATAAACTTCAAGCAGTCGGTACTGGCTGAAATGCTAATGCACCAAGCCAACGCGGAACCTGACAATTGGCTCCCTCCTGTGGTCGGCGATCGTCTTGGTTATCGTACCAAAGCACGTTTGGGCGTGCGCTATGTCGTCAAAAAAGAAACTGCGCTTGTCGGCTTCCGCGAGCGTTCAAGTAACTTCTTGGCAGAGCTAAATGAATGTCATATCTTAGATCCGCGTATTGGTTTCGAGATTGAAAACCTAAAAACGCTTATTAGTACCCTAGAGAGCCGTGACAAAATTGCCCAGCTTGAGCTTGCAATGGGTGAGCAACTGCCAGAACTACCTGATGGCAATCAGCCAGTTGCGCTCATCGTACGTAATTTAGAACCATTGTCAGACGCTGATATAGACAAACTAAAAGTCTTTTTCGCAGCGCGTAATTGGCAGCTATATTTGCAGTCGAAAGGCGTTGATAGCATCCAACGTATTGCTTTGACAGACGCTGATGATTTGAGCAAGCAATTTGGGCGTTTATATTATCAATTGCCAGAGTATGATCTGACTTTTGAATTTATCCCTACTGACTTTACTCAAGTAAATCTATCTGTGAACCGTCAGATGACCAAGCTTGCTTGTGACTTGTTGGACTTAAAAGCAGGCGAACGCGTATTAGATTTATTCAGTGGCTTGGGTAACTTCAGCTTACCGCTAGCGCGCCTCGTTGGCGAGACAGGCTCAGTAGTCGGTGTCGAAGGCAGTGAAGCCATGACCGAACGTGCTGCTGACAACGCTCGTCGCAACGGTATCAACAATACTGAGTTTTATAGTCAAGATTTGACTCAAGACTGTACTGATAAGCCATGGGCCAACCAAGGTTTTGATGCACTGTTGATTGATCCACCGCGCTCTGGTGCTTGGGAAATTATGCAATATTTGCCAAAATTTAATGCTGAGCGCATTGTTTATGTCTCTTGTAATCCAGCCACCCTTGCTCGTGATACAAAAGCATTGTTAGAACAAGGCTATCGTCTGACTCATGCCGGCGTAATGGATATGTTCTGCCATACGGGTCATGTTGAATCTATCGCTCGTTTCGAGAAGGTAGCGGTTTAACGTTATTAATTTTCAAAAATGATTAACAGCTGAGAATGACTAACAGTTAAACCTGATTAAAGAGACAATTAAGCGTTATTACAATTATCTAAGTTAACTTAAAGCTTTGATAAGTTTGTGCTAATAAATAGCCATTATTTAGCGTAATTGACCACAGCCGTACAGAGGCTCGCTTGATTTGTCACTTTAAAATGAGATAATAGTAAACAATCTTCCTATGTTTTTGATGATGTTTCCAATCGCTACATAGCAAGCATTTGCACTCATAGCTTTATATATTTTACGCGCATTTTATAGCTGCTAAAAATAACATTTTTAGCAGTTGTATTGGTTTATAGCTGACACTTTATGGATCGTTAATTCAGAGTGTGTGCATAGTAGATGAGGTTATAATCAATTCAAAATAGCTAAGAGGAGTCGGCTATGGTAAAAATTCGTGAAGGATTACCGCTGGTGGATGGACAGACCACGCAGGCCGATAGTGCAACACTTGCGGCGCAACTGGTGGCGAGCCAACGCTCTCACCAGTCAGCCAATAGCTATGCCCAAATTCCCCTCGACATCAAATACCAGTTGGCAACCCACAAGCTACATACTACTTTTGATCGTTCAGCTGCACACACTTATCATTTGCATGACCCTCACACTGAAGACAAGTATTTGGATGATACCAATCCGCTATCAAACGAAGAGCTTGAGGCAGTCGACTTAGACCAAGCCAATATCGACGTACCTACTTGGCTAGATAATGTGGCCAAGCGTATTGGACAAGAGTCAGTACCCAACCTAAGTGCAGCTTGCGAGTTTATTCGTAGTCATATGAATACCAGTGAATCTGAGCGTTCAGGCGCTTATGTGACCGGTATTGGTATGACTGATATCTTGACCTATCTTTACCAAGATGAAGACGCATTGGTCGCGGCCATGCTGTATCGCAGTGCGCGCAAATCAATCATTAGTCTCGCTGAAGTTGAAAAAAACTTTGGTCCAGATATTTTGACGCTTGTTAAAGACACCCTTGCAATGGGTAAGCTGTCGGAGATTATTGAGAGTAACAAGCGCTTAGAAGACCATTTCGTCAATAATCAACGTGATCAGCTATCAAATATTTATAGCATGCTCATCTCTGTCACCAACGACGTGCGTGTGGTACTGATAAAACTGGCTGAACGTACTTTCGCCATGCGTGAGTTGACGTTTTCTAGGCCAGAACGTCAAACGCGTGTCGCACGTGAAGTCATGACTATTTATGCGCCATTAGCGCATCGCCTAGGCATTGCACAGCTAAAATGGGAGCTCGAAGATCTGGCTTTCCGTTATTTAGCGCCTGACCGCTATAAAGAAATTGCTAAGCTGCTGTCAGAAAAACGTAGCGAACGCGAGTCCTATATTCAGCGCGTACAAGACAAATTAAATGAATCACTAGCAGATGCCAGTATTGAAGGCGAAGTATCTGGTCGCGTCAAACATATCTACTCTATCTATCGAAAAATGAAGCTCAAAGGCTTATCTTTCGATCAGCTTTATGACATTCGCGCTTTACGTGTCTTGGTTAATAGCCCTTCTGACTGTTATCACGTTTTAGGCCTAGTACATGGCTTATGGCGTTATATTCCTGAGCAGTTTGATGACTATATTACCAACCCTAAGTCTAATGGCTATCGCTCACTACATACTGCTGTAATCGCGGAAAACAAATCACTTGAAGTCCAAATTCGTACTCATGAGATGCACTTTGAGGCCGAGCTTGGCATGTGTGCGCACGTTAATTACAAAGAAGGACTAAAGAACAAGAAAGACAATTATCTGAATCAAAGAATCAGCTCATTACGCCAATTATTATCTATCAATAATGAGACACGTAATCAGCCACGCTCAGCTGTTGTAGCGGGCGAAGAGATAGACGATATCGAGTTTGACGAAGAAGAGCAACTCGTTGATTTTGATGAGCTAGAACGTATTTATATCTTTAGTCGTGATGGCGACATTACCGAACTACCAAAAGGCGCGACCGTTCTCGATTTTGCCTACTATGTGCATACTCAAGTTGGCAACCGTGCGCAGGCAGCCCGTGTCAATCAGCGCTATGTGCCACTGACCTATCAGTTGAAAACAGGTGAGCAAGTTGAGATTATCACTAAGGCATCGCGTGAGCCCAATCGTGATTGGTTGGTAGCCTCGTTAGGTTATATTCATACCAATCGCGCCCGTTCAAAACTGCGCCAGTGGTTTAATAAGCAAGACCGTGATAAGAATATTGAAATAGGTCGCCAAATGCTTAGTAAAGAGCTTGAGCGCCTATCTGTGCATCCTAATAGTATTGATCTAAACGACTATATTCAGCATTTTCATGTCAATACGACCGATGATATTATCGTGGGTCTAGTGACAGGCGATATCGGCCTGAATCAATTGACCAGTCATATCTCACGTCAGCTGCATCTTGAACCTGAGATACCACCAGAGAGCTTTGTACCGCATGTAGATAACCGAGATACAGGTAAGCTCGATGCGTATAAAATCCATATTGATGGCTTGGATAATATCGAAATCAATTTGGCAGGTTGTTGCCATCCTGTGCATGGCGAACCGATAGCTGGCTACATCACTTTATCGCGTGGCGTTAGCGTGCATAATCGAGGCTGCCCAGAGTACTTACGTCTGGTCGAGCGCGATCCTGAGCGCAAGATAGAAGCCGCTTGGCAAGTACAGACTGGTCGTTATCAGCCTGTTGATATTCATGTCGAAGCATATGACAGACGCGGTTTGCTACGTGATTTGACTCAGATAATTGATAAAGAAAACGTCAATATTCGCCAAGTTCAAACGTTAAGTAATGACGACAATATTGCTTTTTTAAAGTTCCATATTGAAGTCTCAGGATTAGCGCATTTGTCTAAGTTACTCGCAAAATTAGAACAGCAACATGGTATTTTGCACGCGCGCCGTGCAGTCGTGTAAATAAAACGTTAAGTCAGTCGTTGTTTATTCCATAATAGAGTTGTCAAAAAATACTATGCCTGAATTACCTGAAGTAGAAACCACTAAAGCCAGTCTTGCTCCATTATTGGGGCAACAGGTAGTTGATGTTAAAGTATTTCAACCAAAGCTGCGATGGATGATGCCAGATAACTTAGACGAGCTGGTTAATTACACATTAGATAGTGTTGAGCGCCGAGCAAAGTATCTGATTCTTAATTTTCTGCCAGCAGTTGCACAGAATAACGCTCCCATGTCAGCCAGCAAAGTTGAACCGCGTCAACTTCTTATTCACTTAGGAATGTCAGGTAGCTTACAGCAACATAACTACGGTACTGATAAGCGTAAACATGACCATTTGGTCGTCGTTTTTAATGATACTGCTAACAAAAAATCTCAGTTACACTACTATGATCCAAGACGTTTTGGTTCAGTACTATGGCATGAAGATTACGGCAATAAACTACTAGACCATCTAGGTCCTGAACCACTTTCAAAAGATTTTACCGCAGACTATTTATACAGCTTAATCCAGCGTATTGATTTATCTAGTCAAGATAGCAATGGGTCATCGTCAGATAATACTAAAACGAATAAGCGACTAAAACCCATTTCCCGAGCGATTAAATCTGTCATCATGGAACAAGAAGTCGTAGTCGGTGTTGGCAATATCTATGCGACTGAAAGTCTGTACTTGTCCGGCATCTACCCTGCTACGCCAGCCAATCAACTTTCATACGATCAGATTGTCATTTTAGTGAATCATATTAAAGAAATTCTAAAGAAAGCGATAAAATTGGGCGGTTCGACACTACGAGATTTCACAGTAGCCAGTGGTCAAACTGGTTACTTTCAGCAAACCCTAAATGTGTACGGTAGACAAGGAGAAAGCTGTCTACATTGCAGTACGACACTAGAAAACATCAAGCTTACTGGTAGAGCTAGTGTTTATTGTCCAAGTTGTCAGCCGTTAAAATAGCTAATAACTGATATCTATTTGCTTATAGTATATTTAGATTAAATGAAGCTAATATCTAGACAGCGTATCTATTTTTAAAAGTATCGAATATTGCCAAAGCTATACCTAGATTATTCTCATTTTTGTTGCTTATTAGCGCACATCTTGCTTTAATAGTGCTAGCGCTTACATAAATAGTGCGTATCATTTATTTTTCTGTAATATTTAGCCTAACTATTGTTGCCGCAAGATTCCTGTGTGAAGATAGCAGCAGCCATTAATCATACTACTATGAGTTTCAGGATATCGTTATGACTGTTAAAGCAAAAACTCAACGCACAGTTAAGCAGAGATTTTTTACTGTATTGGCAACTTTAGGATTGGTAGTTGCGACCATTCAGCCTACTTTTGCAGCTATAGAAATTGATGAAACGGATTTCGGTCCTTCATACGAGACGATGGTAGTCGATACGATTGTTGGTAAGCCACTGCAACTCGTGAATGCTGTTGCTGGTACGGCAGCTTATATCGTTAGCTTACCTTTTTCACTTATTGGTGGTAATGCAGATCAAGCACAGCAGAAGCTATTTGTTGAACCTTGGGATGCTATGGGACGTTGTTTAGGCTGCACAGTTGCAGAAGACAACTATTACAAATCTCAAGTCGTTGATAATAACGTGGTACGTATCGTTGTCGATCAACCATCAGAAATTCTGATTAACACCAATGACTATGTAGTGGTCACTCCATAACAATTTGCTTTTAGTAGGCACATCAAATAGTTCACAAAAAATGACTGTGACTACTTCATAGCAAAAAGGCTAACGAGAAGTTAGCCTTTTTTATTGTCAACGAGTTGATAATTTATTTCATAATACTGGTATTACTTAATTTGGCACTGATTTCACGCAGCAACTTCACTTCTTCTGATGGCTCTTCTATTGCTTCTTCTATAACTTCCTCTACTTCTTCAGCACGGCGCATTTTATTGACACCTCTAACCATCATAAAGATGATGAAAGCTAAGATTAGGAAGTTAATAAGTACGGTAATAAAACTACCGTAAGCCAATACAGGTACACCTGCTTCTTTGAGCGCATCATAAGTCATAGCAATACCGTCAGGTACATCGCCTAAAACTAAGAACATGTTTTCAAAATTAATCTCGCCGCCAAAAATAAAAGCGACAATCGGCATAATAATATCATCTACCAAAGATTTTGTGATGGTAGCAAAAGCCCCGCCGATGATGACACCGACTGCCAAATCCATCACATTACCTTTGACAGCGAACTCTTTAAACTCTGAAACCATACTCATTGTTTTTTCCTCAAAATTTATCTATATACAAATGGATATTTATATAATTAGTATCACATCTAGCTTGCATGTTAATAATTGAATGCATTAATACCACTATTCATTCTGTCTGTATTTTTCCAAGATTACAACACAAAAAAAAGCAGTATAAAGTGAACCACTAATAGCTCACCTTATACTGCTCATTTCTTAACCGCTTAGTGCCAGTAAAACTACTGACACTAAGTGTTTGCGTCAAACATCAATATCATGAATTACTCAGTAACTCACTTATTGATATTAAGCACCTTTTTTACCACGGCCGTGACGCTTACGCTCACTTTCAGTCAAGTAGCGCTTACGAATACGTACCGCTTTTGGCGTTACTTCGACTAGCTCATCGTCTTGAATAAATTCAAGCGCTTGCTCAAGAGTGAACTTCACTGCTGGCGTCAACGTCAATGCTTCGTCAGTACCACTAGCACGTACGTTGGTTAGCTGTTTAGCAGTCGTTGGGTTAACAGTCATATCATCGTTACGAGAGTTAAGACCAACAATCATACCTTCATAAACTTCAAGCTGTGGTTCAGCAAACAACTTACCACGTTTCTGTAGGTTAAATAGAGCAAAACCTAGGCAAGTACCATTTGCCATAGAAACTAATACGCCGTTAGAACGACCACCAACATCACCAATCTTCTGTGGACCGTAATGTGAGAAGCTCGAGGTCATGATACCACTACCTGAAGTCAGGGTTAGGAACTCAGAACGGAAACCGATCAAGCCACGCGCTGGTATGGTCGCCTCGATACGCATACGGCCTTTACCGTCCAGCTCCATGTTAGTCATCTCGCCTTTACGTAGACCAACTTGCTCCATGATAGAACCTTGATGCTCTTCTTCGATATCGAAGACAACGTTTTCATACGGCTCTTGTAGCTTACCATCAACTTCTTTAACGATAACTTCTGGACCAGAAACACCTAGCTCGAAACCTTCACGGCGCATGTTTTCGATAAGTACTGATAAATGAAGCTCACCACGGCCTGATACTTTAAATTTGTCAGGAGACTCAGTGTCTTCTACACGTAATGCTACGTTATGAATCAACTCACGCTCAAGACGCTCACGAATGTTACGTGAAGTCACAAACTTACCTTCACGACCAGCAAATGGTGAGTTATTTACTTGGAAGTTCATAGATACTGTAGGTTGATCTACCGTTAGTGCTGGTAGCGCTTCAACATTGTTAGGATCACAAATAGTATCAGAGATGTTTAGCGCATCGATACCTGTGATACAAACGATATCACCTGCTTGCGCATCTTCAACGTCAATACGATCAAGACCATGGTAACCCATGATTTTTAAGATACGGCCGTTACGCGTCTTGCCATGTTTGTCAATGACAGTTACTGGCGTGTTAAGTTTAACTTTACCACGCTGAATACGGCCAATACCGATAACACCAACAAAGCTGTTGTAGTCAAGGCTTGAGATTTGCATACGGAACGGAGCGTCAGCATCAACCTGTGGAGGCTGAACAACGTCAACGATAGTTTTGAACAATGGGGTCATGTCGTCAGCTAAATCATCTGCTTCTAGACCTGCGATACCGTTCAATGCTGAAGCATAAACAACTGGGAAATCAAGCTGCTCATCGTTTGCACCTAGGTTGTCAAACAAATCAAAGATTTGATCCATTACCCAATCAGGACGTGAGCCAGGACGGTCAATTTTGTTAATAACAACGATCGGCTTTAGACCTTGTTCGAATGCTTTTTGCGTCACAAAACGAGTCTGAGGCATTGGCCCATCAACAGCGTCAACAACCAAAAGTACGCAGTCAACCATAGACATTACACGCTCAACTTCACCACCGAAATCGGCGTGACCTGGGGTATCCACAATGTTGATACGGTATTCGGTTTCTGAAGTTTTATCTGTCCAGCGGATAGCTGTGTTTTTAGCCAAAATGGTAATACCACGTTCTTGCTCAATATCACCTGAGTCCATTGCACGTTCAGCAATGTTTGCACGGTCGCCAAAAGTACCAGACTGATGTAATAACTTATCAACCAAAGTTGTCTTACCGTGGTCAACGTGGGCAATAATTGCAATGTTACGCAGGTGTTTGATATCGTTCGCCATATAAAATGCTCGTTTCGTCTTAAAAAAATGCAGTAGCAGTAAGCGCTGCTGAATAAACTTTCATCATCAATCAGATAGATATTGAATCTAAGATGACGCAAAAAAGAATGCTATCAAATAAAAAAGTTCAATACAATCAAATATCTATACTGACGAATTCATCATACAGATTGCTATGCTAATGTACATACTGTTAATTTACAGAATGTTTGGGTGGCTAGTATAACATTATTGATTCATAAATTTATGTAATAACTCACTTTTCTCAATACATAAATAAAAAAAAGCCACCCATTGGGTGGCTTTTTTTGTAACTGTATATTTAACTATAAGGTTATTTTGCTAATACTTACTGAACAACCATATCTTTAGTTTGTTCAACAGTCATTGTTTTGTCACCAGTGATGATGGCATAAACACGACGGTTCATAGCACGACCTTCTTCAGTGTCGTTTGAAGCGATTGGGTTGTCATAACCATAGCCTACAGTTGATAGACGGTTTGGAGCAATACCGAATTCGTTAGTTAGCATAGATTTAACAGCAACGGCACGAGCTTCAGATAGACGTTGGTTATAACGTGCTGAAGGACCAGTCTTAGAAGCATGACCTTCTACACGAGCTGTAGAGTTAGGATACTCACGCATCTTCTCTGCTACTTTAGCGATTTCTGGCTTGTACTGGTTTTTGATAGCTGACTTGTCGTTATCAAAGAATACACGTAGTTCCATTTTTAGTTCGTCAGTAATGTCTACTGGTACTGGGCAACCGCGCTCATCAACTACAACGTTCATTGGAGTGCCTGGGCATGCATCGATGCTATCAGGTACGCCATCACCGTCAGAATCAAGATCAGCTTCAACAACGACTACTGGAGTGTTGTCAACTACTGGCTCTTGCATAGGAGGTACTGCTACTGTAGGTGCTAAATGGCCACCTAGTACTACTTCTAGACCGGCCAAAGCCATGCCTTCCCACCAGTTGTTGTCAAAGTTATGAATCGCACGAGCTTCACCACGTAGGCTTAGCGCGTCATTGATGCGATACATAGCACCTAGACCTAGGTTACCGATAGTGTCTGTAGAGTTTGCAACTTTGTCACCAGCGCGGTTCTCAATATCAAGCTTTGAGCGACCCGCACCAACTAGTACATAAGGCTTCAATGCATTATCAGTGTAACCAGTAAATTCTTCAGTACCAATTAAGAAGTTACCAGAAATCATTTCTTGCTCTGCATCAAAAGAGTCAGAGCCATCCTGACGAATAGCATCAGTATTTGAAACACCATATTCTACTTGGAACTGAGTTGAAGGAGTAAGCTCGATACCTAGCGCAGCACCAGTATATAAACCATCTTCTTTGTAATAGCTATCACCATTGCCGCTATAATCTTTTAACAAGTCAGCTTGATCGTCATCAGCACCTTCGCTGTAATGATAACCTAGTAATAATGGACTGATAGTAACACCAGCATTAGCTGCTAAAGGAGCCGCTGTTACAGCGAACAGGGCTAGAGCGATTTTATTCAATTTCATGGACTTCCTCCAAAGGATAATTTTAGTGATGCATTAAGCAAAACCGATTCTCAAGACGTACTAAGATAGACATCTCTTACGCATTTTAAGTTACAAAGCAAAACCAATTAGAGAGTAGCTTAGCGATTATTAATTCAGTTTACAACTTTTTTCGTTAACGAGCTACACATTATTACACGATAATGTTGTAACTAAAACACAATAAACAGGCTAAGTTACCCAGAACTAACACACCTTACGCTTCTTATCTTTTACATTGCAATTTGCGATAGATGAATAGTTCATTAACAGCTATTTCTTGAAGCATTTTATTACAATTAGAATTTTTTCTCTATTGGTAATATCGTTCTTTCACTAATTGAAACATTTTTTGACAGTCGCTATATATTACATATATATTGTAAAAAACCAATATTCTTCTGAAAATCAATTAATTAGCAATTGGATCTGTCTTATATAAAGTTAAGTCAGAGAAAATTGAAAGAATCTGGACAATTGGTGTGCTTGAAAGATAGTCAACACAAGGATGTGTGAGACGTTGTTTTTTACTTGAATGACAAACAGCTATAGGATGTAGCGCATTATGAACTTACTTAATAAGGTACTAGCCAGTTATAGAAGAATAGTAACTTTTGTTCTTTATATATCTATTCACAGAAAAGACAGATATAGAGTTGGTAAGTTTTTAACCATTGCATATAGGTTACTTGATGAACTACTGAAGTTAGTCAGTTATAGGAAATCATTCCTTCAGAACAATAACATTCTCAGTACTAAGCAATCAAACGGCTTTACTCTCGTTGAGCTAATTGTGACGACAATGGTATTAGGAATTATCGCAGCTATTGCAGCGCCAAGCATCTTAACGCACTTAGCACGAATGGAGGCGCAACGTGTCAAGCATCAGTTAGAGAACACTTTATCCTTAGCAAAGGCCGAAAGTTATATAAGTCGGCAGGATGTCTTGGTTTGTTTATCGAATGATGCACAGCAATGTCATAGGAATAGCGATAAAACGCTTCTGCTATTCGTAGATAAAAATAACAATAAGCATTTTGATTCTCAAGTAGATACCTTATTAACACAGCAATCCTTAAACCTAAGATATAGTACAGTGAAATTAAGAGTTGGCGGTAGGCGTCACTATACTAAATTTTGGGGTGATAGTGGCAGACCGCGAGGACACTTCGGCCATATAAAATACTGCCCTACCTCTTCTTATAACAAGTCAATGTACCAAATTTCTTTTAACCAATCCGGTATCGTCAAACATAAACTTAATGCAGACCACCCTACGAAATGTAATGGTTAACAGATATGCAAACCTATTTATACATAGCCTCTTTCATCATTGTCACAGCGCTTTCTAACCCTACAAACACCGCATCTGCAATAAGTGCATGACCGATATTTAATTCATATATACCATCAATCTTTGCAATGGCATTAACATTGTCACACGTTAAGCCATGACCCGCGTTAATAAGCAACTTATCATCTAGGCTCTGTGCTGTAGCTACTGCATGTTCAATTCTTTTAAGCTCAGCTAACTGTGCGTCAGTATCATTTGCTAAGCCTGCTTCGGCATAAGCACCTGTATGCAATTCTATTGCATCTGCACCACACTCTATTGCGGCTGCAATCTGCTTGTCATCAGGATCAATAAATAAAGAAACCTTAATATTAGAATCTTGCAGTTTATAAACATACTCTTTTAGAGATATGACTTGCCCTGCAACATTAAGACCGCCTTCTGTCGTTAACTCTGCACGCTTTTCAGGTACTAGACATACCCAAAAAGGTTTAACTTCGCAGGCAATTGCAAGCATCTCATCCGTTGCCGCCATCTCTAAGTTCATTCTTGTCGACAACTGCCCTGCCATTTCATAAACATCCGCATCTTGTATATGACGACGATCTTCACGTAAATGTATAGTGATACCATCTGCCCCTGCCTTTTCGCACAATAATGCAGCAGCTAAAGGACTCGGATAATTTACACCGCGTGCTTGACGCAATGTTGCCACGTGATCAATATTCACGCCTAGCAAAGGTTTTTTTGAATTGTTTTCAGATGAGGTAGATACAGAGATACTCATAAAAAATCCTTTGGGCAATTAAGCCTAACTTATATAGTTAATACTACGATAATATTTGAGACTTTATTGATAGCGCTGCTGCTGCTGCCATAATAGACGGCTTTGTAGCGGCTGATAATCAAGCAAATGATCAATAAGATGTCGATGTAGTTTTGACCAATGGCTCAGCGTTTGCTCAGTAATACCTAAACGTGCCATTTCTATGATATCCGCACCCTTAAAAACAGTCTGTCCAGACTCACTGGCTAAATGCTCAGACTCTTCATTATGTACTAATATAGGGAGCAAACCTACATCCGGTAAAAAGCGGTAAGTACAATCATACTCGATGGGATCTTCAACGTTGTCATGCGTTAACGTTAAAGTGAATCCTAATTCGGTAAATAGATACTGCTCAAACTGACGTAGACAGAGACGAAGCTCGCTATTACTCAAGGGCTGCTTGAGTTGTTGTAGACTGATTTGATAATGCTGCCACAATATAGGCATTGGGTCTTCAGTAGGTAACAGCCGCCACAGAATCTCGTTTATATATAGTGCGGCATACTGATGTTGGCCGCTGATATTGGCGTAAGGTACGGCTTCCAAGACAGCAGATGTACTATCTTTTTGAACACTGTCTTTTTGAACACTGTCTTTTTGAACACTGTCTTTTTGAACACTGTCAGCTTGAGTCGTATCTTGCGAGGCAATATTAATTTGACTAAAGGTTTTTAGATCACGTTTACCAGTAGCAAAAAGCTGTAACGGCATAAATAGTGGCGCGCCTTTTTTCCCAACACCATGTATCACACCGTGTTGTTGAGAAAAAAGATAATACAAAGCGCGTTTTTCCTGATAAGGACGCTGATGCAATAAATACCCGACGAGCGCTTCATTACGCATTTTTTATTACCTAAATAGCTAAAAGGCAGACAGTGCTTTTGAAGCGTTCGTTTTTAACCGCTATCAATAGCCCAAACTGGTCAACGCACGCTCATCATCAGACCAGCCACGTTTCACTTTAACCCACAAAGTTAACATAATTTTTTTACCGAACAACTGCTCCATATCTTTACGAGCATCCATACCAACTTGTTTGATACGCTGACCTTTGTCACCGATAACGATGGCTTTTTGACCACCGCGTTCAACATAGATAGTCGCATCGATGAAAGTACAAGCTTTGCGTGGACGCCCTGTTTTTGGATCAGTATGGGCAGGTTCGTCTTTAAACTCATCAATCTGTACGGTTAAATCATATGGCACTTCATCACCCGCACTACGCATGATTTTTTCGCGAATGATTTCGCTGGCCAAAAATCGCTCAGAGCGATCTGTGATTTGTTCTGTATCGTAAATAGGCGCAGCGACTGGTAAATGTGAGGCAATCACTTCTTGCAAACGATCTAAGTTTTGATTTTTTAGTGCAGATACAGGAACGATATCAGCAAAATCGAAACTATCGTTGAAAGTTTCGATAAGTGGTAGCACGCTGCCTTTATCTTTTAGAGTATCTGACTTATTGATAACCAAGACGACCGTTAAATTGGTCTCACCGAGCTTTTGCAAGGTCAATAAATCATCGTCACGCCATTGATCTGAATCAACAACAAACAGTACTAAATCTACATCTACTAACGCCGATACCGCCGCTTTATTCATACGTTCATTGATAGCACGTACTTCGTTACGGTGAATACCTGGTGTATCAACAAACACCGCTTGCATTTCATGGTTTGATAAAATGCCATGGATACGATGACGGGTAGTTTGCGGTTTGCGTGAAGTGATAGACAGCTTTTGACCTAATAAGTGATTCATCAAAGTTGACTTGCCCACATTTGGACGTCCAACAATGGCCACATAACCTGCTCTAAAATCATCAGCCATACGAGCATTACCACTTGGCGCGAAAAATTCTTCAATAGCCATATCATTGTCTAATGCAATACCTTCTGCATCAATACCATGAGTCTCTTCAGTAACTTCAATATTATTTTGGCTTAAATCAATATCTGTATTTTCACCCAAATTTTGGGTGCTATCTTCATTGTTTGATGGCAAATCAGTATGATTGCTCATAAGTTAATCCTATAGGGTTTGTGTCTAGCCGAACAGTCGTTGATGCCAAATTTATTCAGTCACCATTAAAAACAGGCTAGAGACATTTAAAGTTTTAAAATAAATAATATGTGAGGTAGTTTTAATGTATGTTTTGCAAGCTACAACCAATCTAAGCTAATACTCTGCATCTAAAAATGCATTAATAGACATCGGCTATACACGTTTTTTGGCAGATCCTGGCAATTTATGTAATTGGTTAATCATAAGCTCTGCTGCTTTCTGTTCAGCGATACGGCGGCTCTCACCAGATTCAGTAATATCAGGGCAGTTATTGATATTTACATGGCAACGTACAACGAAGATTTGATGCGGTGCATTACCACGCGTTTCCATGAGCTCGTAATTAGGCAAGTCAAACTGTTTAGATTGTAGCCACTCTTGTAACCGACTCTTGGCGTCCTTTAGCGCTTTTTGGTCATTGACATTATCAATCAGATCGCCATACCAAGAGAGAACACATTTACGAGTAATATCCATATCTTGACTGTCTAAATAGATCGCACCGATCAGAGATTCTACCGCATCGGCCAGTATGGAAGCACGATTGCGACCGCCACCTTTTCGCTCACCTACTCCTAATATAAGATGGTTAGACAGCTCTAAGTTTTGAGCGATAATTACCAACGATTCTTGGCGTACCAATGTCGCACGCATACGCGTTAAGCGCCCTTCATTTTGACTAGGATAACGATGATATAAAGCTTCACCCACAATCATCCCTAACAGTGCATCACCTAAAAACTCTAGGCGCTCATAGTTTTTTTTGCTATCAAATGAGCGATGCGTTAACGCAAGTTTAGGTAGACTCAAGTCATTGAACTCGTAGCCTAACTTACGCGTTAATACTGCTAACCGCTGAATAAATTCTGAGCTAACAACAAGCGTGTCAACAGACGTACTATTTTTTTGGGAAGTAGGAACCGCTTGGGAATGGTGCGAAGTTGGTTTCATGCGTGGTTTGTGGTTATCCCTTCTGCTTGACAGATTTAGTTTAATAATATTATTTGATACATTTTATGAAATAATGAAGGTGCTATGTCGTACTATGATGGCTTACTCTGCTGTTGCCATTTCAATGTTACCTTCGAAACGGTTTATGATGTCGACATTGCTAAAAAAGTTATTAGTTACTGCATATTCTTTATAAATAGCCAATTGACCTGTTTTTTTATCCGTAAAGGTAAATACATCTTCGGCTTTAGTATCGTAATCTGCGTTAATTGATAACTGTTTGTTGACACGTTCAACGAATTGCTTAGCTGTCTCGTTATTATTATTGGCTTCTTTTAGCTGTGCACTTAATACCTTGGTCAATTGATAATCACCAATCTGAGCCGGTACGATAGCTACTGTCAACTTAGTCGCAATACCCAAAAGCATAATAATGAGAACAATGTTTGTCACACTGGCACCGCGCTGCATAGCCAAACCAGATAGTTGCTGCATTATGATATCCTTCTAAAGATAAACGACTATTTTGAATAAGTGTATAAATAATAAATAGCTAGTGATTATTTATCAACGATATTAGCATAAAACCATTATCAACCAATCAATCTCTAGACAATCTCATAATCTTAATTGATAGTACCATTACGCTCAAAGGTCGGTAGGTTAAGACCAGGTGGCTTATGCATCCAAATATAAACTGCCTTACCTGCTAGGTTTTCATCAGGAACGAATCCCCAAAATCTACCATCTGCACTGCGATCTCGGTTATCACCCATCACAAAATACTGATCTTCTGGTACGTCAATGCGCCACTCAGTACCCTCTGACTCAACCACTTCTGGTGATTGTTGCTGCAAAAATGGCGCGTACTGTGAACTGTTCATACCGTCTAAATAGCGCACGAGGTGCTTGTTGTCACCTTGTACTTCTTCAAAATATTGTGCCGCATCTTCTTCTTGCTGACCCATTGCAGAAGCACTCTCCTCAGTCAGTACTTGACCTGGACCGACCTGACCTGGTAAGTATAGCTGTGAAGTCAATTCAGCATTTGCCGCGAAATCTACAGACTTAGTCTCAATAGGTATGTCATTGATAGACAGCGTGCCTTGGCTATAGCTTACGGTGTCACCAGGCAAACCGATAACGCGTTTAATATAATAAATGCTCGGGTTTTCAGGATAGCGAAACACCGCCACATCACCATGCTCAGGTTCACCAGTATCTAGTACCTTATTATAAGTTAGCGGCAGGCGCACGCCATATGCATACTTATTGACAGCAATAAAGTCACCCGTATATAGCGTCGGCACCATAGACGATGATGGGATATTAAATGGCTCAATTAAAAATGAGCGTACTATCAATACCACTGCTAACACAGGAAAAAAGTCATAAGCCCAGCGCACTAGTAAGCCTTCTTGACCTCGACCACGAGTTTTGCGCTGTTTGAGCGCTAGCTTATCTAACAGCCAAACAGTTCCTAGGACTATAGTTAACGGCACTAAAATTAAATTAAAATCAAAATCCATACCAAATTGCCTATTAACGAGCGGCTTATCTAACACCTTTACGATAAGACTCACTACATTTGACTGTTATCTACAATGACTATCTTGAGTTACGTTTAGCAATTAGCTATCAACTTGCAACACAGCTAAGAAGGCTTCCTGCGGGATTTCCACATTACCTACTTGTTTCATACGTTTTTTACCAGCTTTTTGCTTAGACAATAGCTTTTTCTTACGTGACACATCGCCGCCATAGCATTTTGCTAGTACATCTTTACGCATGGCTTTTACCGTACTACGACCAATGATTTGGCTACCGATAGCGGCTTGAATGGCAACATCAAACATTTGGCGCGGAATCAACTCTTTCATCTTCGTAACCAGTGCATTACCACGATAACGTGATTGGGTTTCGTGCACAATCATCGCTAAGGCATCAACTTTATCGCCATTGATTAGTACATCAACTCTCACCAACTTATCGGCTTGATAACGTTCAAAGTTATAGTCTAGCGATGCAAAACCACGTGAGACTGACTTTAGGCGATCAAAGAAATCCATGACCACTTCGCCCATTGGGATATCAAATATCAGCTGTACTTGTCGACCCATAAAACGCATATCAACCTGAACGCCACGACGCTCAATACATAGCGTCATTACATTGCCTAAGAATTCTTGCGGTACTAAAATCTGACAGCGGGCAATTGGCTCACGGAATTCTTCAATGTTGTTTGGCTCAGGTAGATGTGATGGATTATCTACATAGATTACATCACCGTTCTTTTTCTCAATTTCGTAAATAACTGAGGGCGCTGTAGTAATCAAATCTAGATCATATTCACGCTCTAGACGCTCTTGGATAATCTCCATGTGCAGCATACCCAAGAAGCCACAGCGGAAACCAAAGCCAAGCGCATCCGACGTATCTGGCTCAAAAAACAGTGACGCATCGTTGATTTGCAGTTTTTGCAAAGCTTCACGGAATTTTTCGAAATCACTCGAATCTACTGGGAACATACCAGAATAGACTTGTGGCGTGACTTGTTTAAAGCCTGGGATACGATCCACATCAGGGGTCTTAGCATGAGTGATAGTATCGCCTACTGGTGCTCCGGCAATATCCTTAATACCCGCAATAACAAATCCGACTTCCCCTGCTTCTAAAACACCCGTATCTACAGGCTTAGGCGTAAAGACACCAATCGAGCCAACCAGATGTGCCTCTTGAGTCGATTTGATATATAATTTATCACCTTTACGTATAGTACCTTCACGCACCCGTACCAATGAGACTACGCCCAAATAATTATCGAACCAAGAGTCAATAATTAGTGCTTGCAGTGGTGCTTCACGATCACCAGTTGGTGCCGGAATAAACTCTACTAGCGCTTCTAGCAGCTTATCAACACCAAGACCAGATTTGGCTGATACTCGCGGTGCATCAACTGCATCGATACCGATAATATCTTCAATTTCTTGGATGACGCGCTCAGGCTCAACTTGCGGCAGATCAATCTTATTTAACACCGCCATGACCTCTAAGCCTTGATCAACGGCTGTATAGCAATTGGCTACTGACTGCGCTTCTACGCCTTGAGCGGCATCAACAACCAATAGCGCACCTTCACAAGCTGCTAATGAACGCGAAACTTCATATGAAAAATCGACGTGACCAGGGGTATCAATAAAGTTAAGCTGATAGCGCTCACCATTTGGATGATCATAAAACAGTGTTACTGACTGTGCTTTGATAGTGATACCGCGCTCACGCTCAATATCCATTGAGTCGAGCACCTGCGCCTGCATCTCGCGATCTTGCAAGGCACCGCACATTTGAATAAAACGATCGGCAAGGGTCGACTTGCCATGATCAATGTGGGCAATGATTGAAAAGTTACGAATATTGGCTAATGCAGTCACAAAGCGCCTACTAAATTAAGGGTGATAGAATAATAAAACTAAAAAATAAATACTGTCAGATGCAATTGATAACGTGCTTGTACTTCTTTGAAGGTTAAACGTTATAACAAGCCGATTGGGCTCATACCACCGTCTAAAACCTATAGCCAAGCACATTAACTCTAATGCGCAGACATAAAAGAGTATTCTAGCAGTTTTCCACTGCAAAGTAAGGCGATTTTGTTAGAAGAGATGTGACTTACAGATGAAATGAAAAAAACTTAATACTTATAGAGGATGTCTAGTATATCAAGAACTGATAGAAAATCTTGAGAAGATTATTTATCCTAGCCAAAAAAAAACCAATCTCGATAGATTGGTTTTTTTCGTACTGCTATATATGGTGGCGATGAAGAGACTTGAACTCTTGACCTCACGATTATGAGTCATGCGCTCTAACCAGCTGAGCTACATCGCCGTTTTAGGCTGCACATTATGCCCAAGCTGTTGACTGCCGTCAACCCCTAATAAGCATTTTTTGCAAAAAAACGGATTTAATTCAGATTAATTGCAACTATTACTACAACAAACGATAAAAAAGGTTTGGTAAACCGATAAGCCGGGTTCTGTCGTGGACGATCATTCCTCTAGGCGTATCATCGCTAATACGCTCAAGCAACCTACCCGCATCGAACGCGGGCCGCGCCATGCCGATGCCTATTTGGTCTTGCTACGCGTGGAGTTTACCATGCCGTGAGATGTTGCCATTCACGCGGTGCGCTCTTACCGCACCCTTTCACCCTTACCGATAATACCCTAAGATACTAAAGGCGGTCTACTCTCTGCTGCACTGGTCGTCAAGTTACCCTGCCCAGCCGTTAGCTGGCACGCTGCCCTATGTAGCCCGGACTTTCCTCCCCTGCTCATCTGTTGCCAGTGTGCAGCGGCGATCGCCTAGTCTACCAAGCGCGCTAGTATAGCAAACTTATGACTGCCTGCGAATGTCTTTTGGATTTATTTTTGTGGACAACATAAATAAGCTAAACAAAATTTTCTGGGAGTGTTTCAATATTACCGATCACATTATCTTTTAGATATGGTATCTGTAGCCAATGCGATTTGGGATAATGATTGTCTAAATATTTTCTTAGAAACTCAATAGTGCTATTTGCGATCTCAGTATCCGTTTGTTCAGCATCATCATGAATATGATTATAAATTATGCTATGTACCATTAATCCGCGCGATTTTATGGCTTCTAAACTCAGCAAAGTATGATTGATGCTGCCCAATCGACCAGAGGTGACCAAGACGATAGGATAACCTTGCTCAGCAATATAGTCTAATATCAGTAGATTCTCTGTAATCGGCACAAGTAAGCCACCTGCACCTTCTAGTAGTACCAGCTCATACTCAGATTGCAGTCGCTTGGTAGCGTTAGTAATCATATCAGGATCAAGTATCTCTCCTGATAACTTAGTAGCCAGATGAGGAGACGCAGGCTTCTTATAACGATGAGCACAAGTCGTAAAATCGAGGTCACATGGCTGCAGAGGTATGTCCATTAATTGACGATGCGTAATAATATCATCAGCGATATTCATCTCACCATTATCTGGATTTATCGATACGCCCGTTTGTACTAGCTTTTGAGTGATGACATTTAAGCCTTGCTGCATAAGGGCTTTAGCAAGCAGCCCAGTAGCATAAGTTTTACCGATATCGGTATCGATACCAGAAACAAATAGAACACTCATGATTGACCTCGGTCTTCTAAATACGTACGCACTACTTTTAGGAGCGCTTGGCATAAGGTGGTCAGTTCATCATCAGTAATTACGTAAGGTGGCATAATATACACCAACTTACCAAAGGGTCTGACCCAGATACCGTTATCAATCAATAAAGACTGAAAAATGGGCATATCAACGGCGTCATCTAACTCAATCACAGCAACTGCCCCCAAACAACGCACCTCGGCAACACCGTCTAATAACTCAGCAGGCGCTAGTTGTTGCGCCATAATGCGTTGCATATTTGCGGTACGCGCTTCGATATCATAAGACATAATCAAATCAATCGATGCGCATGCAACTGCACAGGCCAGTGGATTGCCCATAAAAGTTGGGCCATGCATCAGCGCTGGATAGTCACTATTATGAATGGTATCGGCAATTTTGCGGGTACATAGCGTGGCGGCAAAAGTCATATAGCCACCCGTTAGCGCCTTGCCAATGGTCATGATATCAGGGCTAATAGCTGCATGTTCACACGCAAATAATTTACCACTACGACCAAACCCAGTGGCGATTTCATCCGCAATCAATAGTACATCATGCTCATCGCACAGTTGACGCAGCAATTGTAGATATTCAGGACTATAAAAACGCATCCCGCCTGCGCCCTGAATAATCGGCTCAATGATAAACCCCGCCAGCTGCTCGCCATACTTTACAAAAAACTGAGCCAACGATTCACGCTCATCTACTGTCAAGGCGCGATCAAAGCCAAGTGGCGGCGCAGGGACGAAATGCTGCATCGGTAATTGCTTGCCATATAAGCTATGCATTCCATTAACAGGATCACAGACACTCATCGCATGCCATGTATCTCCGTAATACCCTGAATGGGTTGATGCAAACTGCTGCTTAATTGGACGCTTGGACGCTACTTGATATTGCAGCGCCATTTTTAGTGCCACTTCTACCGCGATACTGCCACTGTCCGCATAAAAAATTGCATCAAGTCCCGTAGGTACAATGTCGAGCAGTTTTTTACCCAAATCTATCGCTGGTTGATGAGTCAATCCACCAAACATGACATGCGCCATTTTACCCAACTGTTTAGTCAGTGCGTCATTTAGTTTTGGATGGTTATAACCATGAACGCTCGCCCACCATGATGACATACCATCGATCAGGCGCGTGCCATCTTCGGTGATGATATAAATACCTTCAGCTCGATCGATTACGATATTAGAATAAGTGGGGGGCAGGCTAGCATAAGGGTGCCAAAGATGTTGCTGATCAAAGTCGTTTGTGACTTGGATAGATTGCGTGGTTGTTGCTTGCGTGGTTATTGTTTCCATGGTCATCGTGTTGTCCCTAAAACGTTGTAAATCCAAACGTCATCAATCGCTTATAGATACTTTATTGACCCGTAATACGTTTGTATTTAGATAGCAGGTCGCTTTCAGTCTCGACGTGATTGGGATCATGAGGAATACAGTCAACTGGACAAATCACAACGCATTGCGGCTCGTCAAAATGTCCGACACATTCTGTACATAGATCAGGGTCGATGACATAGATATCATCCCCTTCTGAGATGGCTTCATTAGGGCAAGCAGGCTCGCACACATCACAGTTGATGCACTCATCAGTGATTAATAGTGCCATGAACTGTTCCTTATATTTTTGCTTATATCAGTCATATATGGCTGCTCCTTACTGTTTTAGCAAGTGCTAGCAGCATATCTTTGATACAGCATCTTTTATTTAATATTTAGCTTTTTGTCGAATGCTTGCAAAACACAGGGTGGAACGAATTTATTGACGTCACCGCCAAGCTTGGCAATTTCGCGAATCATGGTAGATGAGATAAATGAGTAATTTTGAGATGGGGTCAAAAATACCGCCTCAAAGTTTTCATCAAGCTCACGATTCATATTGGCTAGCTGAAACTCGTACTCAAAATCTGACATTGCACGCAAGCCACGCAAAACTGCCGTGGCGTTTTTTTCACGCATAAAATCAACAAGCAGCCCTTCAAAACCAATGACAGATACTTGCGGTAAATCAGCAAATACGGTTTCGACCAAAGCAACGCGTTCTTCAAAATTAAACAAGGGTTTTTTATGATGGCCTGAGGCAACCGCGATAACGACCTCATCAAATAGCTTGACGGCGCGTGTGACCAAATCTACATGACCGTTGGTAATAGGATCAAAGGTACCAGGGTATAGAATTTTGGTATGTAGCTTTGAGGAATTGGGAGAAATAGAGTGGCTCATAGCATGACTGATATAATCGGTGATATTAGGCCATATGCTAGCAAATTTTGCTCAAACTTAATACTTATCTGCTACATTTGTCCTAACAGCTGATTTACCTTTTCATCAGAGGCTTTGATACAATAGGCAGTTCGACTCATCCATCTCATAATCGAAATAAAAAACAAGACTAGTTATTGGATTAGGATGAGGAATTAGTGGGACTGATTAAATAAGGAGCCTGTGTCTTAGGTCATCCTTATGGAGAAATTATGTCAAAAAAATCAAAAAAGCCAGATAATCAGATTTGCGCCAATAAAAAGGCGCGTCATGAGTATTTTATCGAAGAAACCTTTGAGGCAGGACTGGCATTACAAGGTTGGGAAGTAAAAGCCATTCGTGCAGGAAAAATGACGATTACTGAAGCGTACGTCATATTCCGTAATAACGAAGCCTTCTTGTTTGGGGCGCACATTCAGCCATTGCTATCGAGCTCAACGCACGTTAGTCCAGACAGTATTCGTACCCGTAAACTGCTGCTGAACCGTCGTGAGATCGAAAAACTATCTGGGGCAATCAACCAGAAAGGCTACGCTTGTGTACCGTTGTCTTGTTACTGGAAAAACTCACTGGTGAAATGCCAAATTGGCCTAGCCTTGGGTAAAAAGCAACATGATAAGCGTAAAACACTAAAAGATCGTGACTGGGAACGTGATAAGCAGCGCGGTTTCAAACAGCATTTAGATTAAGCACTATTTAATCTATATAAAAAAGGACGGCTCAATATTTACTGAGCCGTCCTTTTTTGTTGTTTACAACATTTTATCAATAACTATTTTAAACGCTAGTTGGTAAAAATAGACTTTGCAAAATAGCCATCTTTATAGCATCTAGCCAGTGGCTTTCTATGCCATTTGCTCTTCTAGAGATGCTGCTGTCTTTCTACTAGCCTGACGCAATTGTCTAACACCATGTGCAATCAAACACCCAATACCTAGCCAAATCAGACCATAGCTATAGATCATCGCTGACTCAAATGGGTTACCTAGTACGGTCACTGCCAAGATAAATAGCAACGCAGGCTCCAAATAGCTCATCATGCCATAGACATTGACTGGTAGCATTTGACTGGCATCAATATTGGTCTTCATCGCCAAGACACTGAGCACACCTAAACCTACTAGCATCATGATAAAGAAACCAGAGCCGCTAACCAATGCCAAACTGCTTGGGGCAAAGAAGAACAAGTAAGCAAGAGCAAAAGGCGAAAATATCGTTAAATCAACCAATAATCCAGTTACTGCGCCAATTCCCTGCAGTCGGCGTAAAATGTAGTAAATAGGATACGTACCGCATACCCATAGCGTCGCCCAAGAGACACTTTGCGTACGGATAACTTCGCTACCTACGCTCAATGCAGCAAAGGCCACTGCCAACCATTGCAAACGGCTGAGTTTTTCGCCAAAGAGGACACAACCAAACACCACCATCATTAATGGGAATAAGAAGTACCCCATTGCGGTTTGCACACCTTGCCCATTCACTGGCGCCCACATAAATAACCAAAACTGGCTGAGAAATATCGGTGTAGGTAATAGCAGCCAAGCCCACTGCTTAGCGCCTTTTATCACTTTCAATTTATCAATGTGCAATCCCAGACGTCCACTTACCATCAGGTATCCGACCAACGCTGCCCACATCGCGAGCATGCGCCAGATAAAAACTTGCGTCCCTGATAATGGCGACAAAAAACTGCTATACGCATAGAGTACGCCAAATAGAACATTGGATAATATGGCAAAAGACACCCCTAGTATTAATGTGCGTTGTTGTGCGCTACCTGTCGTCCAAATCGCAGGTAGTGGCAAACGTGCAGCAGTCGTTGCTAGCGTATTAGCGAATACATTGGAGAGCAGTGAGATAGACATGATAAGCACCGTAGCTATTAATAGATGATAGAAAACCAATTGCTAGATTTTTTTTTAAAGCAGCTCTGATTGGTATGGTCTATTTTACTAGGGTGCTTTGATATATTATCTCTATATAAATGTCTTTATGAATAAAAATATCAAATAGTTGTCGTATAAATGATTATTTTCTTATATTAGTATTTTTAGTGATAATATTTATAAAAACAGATAGAAGACTCTACTATTAAGGATGTCCTGATATGAGCCATACTTTAGATAATATTGATAAAGCCATTTTGAACTTGCTGCAAGATGATGCGACATTACCGCTTAAAACTGTCGCAGAGCAAGTGCATGTATCTATCGCGACGGCGCAGCGGCGCATACAGGCGCTGATAGATAGTGATGTGATTACCAAACAAGTGGCCATCGTCAATCCTGACAAAGTGGGCTATGGCCTGACAGCCGTAGTGATGATAGAAATGGAGCGCTCTAACACTTCAATGCAGCATCGGTTTGAGCGCTTGATGGATGCGCAATCACGTATCATGAGCTGCTATGAAGTATCAGGCGATTTTGATTTTATGCTGATGGTCAATGCAAAGAATATGAGCGACTATCATCAGTTCACTCGCAGCTTACTGACTTACGAAAATAATGTGCGCAACTTCAAAAGCCAGTTTGTGATGAACTTCACTAAGAGTGGAACTAAAATCACCCTAGATTAATTATAATTAATCCATCTCAGCTAAACTTACAGATCATATGACAATGGATGATGAGTAGCTAAGTTACCTCTAAACCCTGTACGATATTCACTAGACATCCGAGAAGAAATAAAAACTCGATAGTTAGTTTCGTAAGCCCATTTATTAGACAAGGAAGCCTAATCATGACTGACCACACAAATGCTGCTAACAAGAATATGAAAGCGTCACTAAAACTGTTAGACCTAAAACCATTAAATCCAAAAAAGGTGATAGCAGGCGCTTTGTTTGCTACGGTACTAGCCAGCTCAGGCTGTGCGACTAGCTCATTGTTAGACAATAGCGGGCATGTCACTACGAACACAACGAAGCAAATACTGTCTGAAGATCAAATTGTTGCTTTTGGTCGTCCTGCGCAGGCGTTACCAAAAATGCCAAACGCGTCAATGGTTATCGTAGGAGAAAAAAACAGCTACGTCCTTACCCAAGGTGGGACAGAGATGGTGAACTTACTGAGTAACCTCACGCAAAAAAATATTCAAGTGGATAACGACATGAGCTTTCATGTACCCAATAATGATGGGTACTTCCAAGGTGAGATGAAATTGTCTTATGCCAAATTAAAAGATGAGTTTGGGCGCTCAGACTATCAGTTCTTTTTGCAAAATAACGGTCAAGAGTGTACCTCCGCGAGCGATCAACGTATCAATGCTCAGCGTTTTTGTTTTAGCGTTCCTGTCAAAGGCGCTATCTATCCGCAAGTTAGTAACTTGGGGTTAATTCAGTCAAACTATCGCGCACTGACTAAACCATATACGGTGAGTTTTTATACACAAACTCAGCAGGATGTCTTCACTCGTAGCGGTCCAAATGGCGCACAAAAGCTAGTACTGCTACCCTTTGCCCTCGCCTTTGACGTGGTTACTTTCCCACTTCAGCTATTGGACTAGATAGCTAAATACTATTAGACCGCTCATCGACTAGTATCAAGTTTCAAGGTACGCCATGAAAGCTACATCTTGAAAGCTACGTTATAAAAGCTACGTTATAAAAGCCCCTTTATATAAGGCACGTTATCGGAAAGTATTCCGCACCCAACCGTAACGTGCCTACTCAACATTTCAGAATAACTTTTCGACCAATGTTTTCGGGTAGTTTTGTTTTGCTTTCTCTGCCGCTCGAAACATCATCTCATCTGCTTCGACAGGGCCTGCAACATCACATAAGCATACATAAGCCAACTGCATCAAATTATTTAACAGGTGCTCATTATCAGGTACAGACGGCCGATTGCCTTCTAAAAATTGACTAATGTTAAGACTATGCCCTTTGAAGGTGCGTTCTTGCGAAACAGTTTGGTGCATGGTCAGAAATAGGTTGCGACTTTCTGTTTCTGATAGCTGACTGCGCAGCGCTTCTATGACGGTATAAAACGCCAGAACCAACTCAGAGACAGGGACTGGCACTTTAACTGTTTCATTATGACCATTATGACTATTAGCCTCAACTGTTTGCTGACTGTCCGCTTGCAACGTAGCCCAAAAGCCTTTCCTAATATCAGACTTATAAGCTTGCAGCTCAGGATAGCGCCTTGTCGCATCCAAGACGCACTGTTGCATCATTTTTACGGAGACCGTCGAGTAACGCTGCCACTGTGATTTAAGCAGTCGCACCTCTTCAGGATGTAGATAGTCGGCAAGTACTTCTGCCATCGCAGTCACAGCTTGGTCTACGGATTGAGTATCAATATTCATCAGCTCTCTCCTATAAATGCCGCTCGGTTAAACTCTTGGAATCAAACATTTGCTTCTGAAATTCAGGGTAACCAAGCTCTGCATGCTCGGTATAATCAAGGCCGCGCTGCTCATGTAAGCGGCTTGCTTTTAACCCGAAGCTTAGATCAATCAGCTTATACATCACTAGCCCCAATCCCAGTCCCCAGCCTAACGCTACACCGACGCCCAGCGCTTGCACGCCTAGCCGCGATAAGTTAAACAAATCTCCTGTATAAAACAATCCTGCGGCGAGCGTACCCCATGCCCCGCCAAAACCATGTACTGCCACTGCCGAGACCACATCGTCTACTTTGAATTTTAATAGCGCTTGCGATGATAAGATATACACCACTGAAGCGACCGCACCGATAATAATGGCAAATACAGGCGTTGTGGTCGCACAGCCTGCAGTAATCGATACCAGACCAATCAAACTGGCATTGACACTATCGCTCAGCAAAATGGCTTTGTTGAGCGATCGGGAGATCAACATATAGCTCACCACCGCACTCACTGCAGCGACAAAAGTATTGACTGCGATTAAACCAATATTGCCAGTGATAGATAACGTCGACCCAGCATTGAAGCCGAACCAGCCAAACCATAGGATAAATCCGCCTAACGCCAGCAACGTCATGTTATGCCCTGCGATGAGTCTTGGGGTACCATCAGGTGCAAAGCGGCCTAGCCTTGGGCCAATAACCAAAATACCTGCCAATGCCAACCAGCCACCGATAGAATGCACAACAGTAGACCCAGCAAAATCAATAAAGCCAAGCTCAGCTAGCCAGCCTGTACCGCCGAAATAACCGCCCCATACCCAACTGGCAAACACGGGATAAATAAACAAACAAATCAAACAGGCCGCCACCGCATAGCCGATAAAGGAAACGCGCTCTGCCATCGCACCGCTTGCAATCGTCACCGCTGTCGCTGCAAACATCATCTGAAAGAACATCAACGCCCAGTCCATATTGGACAACGCGACTGGCATAAAATGATCCGTACCGACAAAGCCTGAATTATTAGTACCCATCATCAGCCCAAAACCAACTAAGTAGAACGCCAGACCACCGATGCACATATCGGTATAGTTTTTCATCATCACGTTTAACGCGTTTTTCGCTCGTACTGATCCGCTCTCAAGTAGAGCAAAACCTGCCTGCATAAAGAACACCAATACCCCGCCCCAGATTATCCAAGCGATATTTTGATATTCGAGCAGCTGTGCTACTGTCAATGTGTCGGTCCCAGCGGCTTGGGCGCTACCCATCATTGCAAACAATACTGTACTTAGCACCAGCCTATTACTTAGCAATAGTTTTGATGGTTGTAATAGTTTTAATAATGTCTTTATCGTGTCCAGTCCAACAGATGATGTTCTCATTTTATCTCCAAACACTTATCTATCCGTTCAAATTTTATCGGTGCACTATTTTTACTCATCAATGCACACAAATAAGCCCTAACAAGGGTGGAGCAAAACCTGTGCCAAAACCTCTTATTAGAAATTGAAGGAAGTCATAAATATAAGAAAACAAATGACCAGTAGCAGCCAAGTCGGTATTTTGACTACTACGTTTGCGAGAATGTAGCTATAAATTGAACTAGGGTAGAGAATGATTGTTGGAAGTAAGTTTGATTGAACTAATAATGTGACTGTTCTGTCTAGACTGTTTTTGCCATTATTTTGCTGTGCGGATAGCTTACTTTGCATGAGCAGTTTATCTCACGCTATCAATAACTTATCGGCAATCGTCCCTAATAGAATAGGTCGCATAGTGAAGGCGATTCATGTTAAAATGAGCGCTTTTAAATTCGCCTTTATTATCATTGGGTAATAAGGGCTGTATTTTTAGTGCCATTTTTCTAATTAACAGGTCCGCCCATGTCTGCCGATACCATCGCCCGCACTGCCTTTAAACAAGGCACCAAGCCACTTTATGATTATGACAAACACTGGGCGAGCTGCTACGAGCCAGCGCCTTATCTGCCGATGAGCCGCAAAGAGATGGATGATCTGGGCTGGGATGCTTGTGACGTCATCATCATCTCAGGTGATGCTTATGTCGATCATCCAAGCTTTGGTATGGCGATTATTGGTCGCCTATTAGAATCTCAAGGCTTCCGTGTTGGTATCATTGCTCAGCCAGATTGGAAGAGCAAAGACGCCTTTATGGAACTGGGCAAACCTGTCTATGCTTATGGCGTGACCGCGGGCAACATGGATAGCATGATCAACCGCTACACGGCAGATCGTAAAATCCGCAGCGATGACGCTTACTCTCCAGGCAACGTGGCAAACAAACGCCCTGACCGCGCCGCTATCGTCTATAGCCAGCGCTGCCGTGAAGCCTATCCTGATGTGCCTATTATTTTAGGCGGTATCGAGGGCAGTCTGCGCCGTATCGCCCATTATGATTACTGGTCAGACAAAGTCCGCCGTAGTATCTTGTTGGATGCGCGTGCTGATGTCTTACTGTATGGTAATGCTGAGCGTGCGATCGTCGACGTGGTACATGGTCTGTCTAAAGGCTATAGCTTTGAGCAGATGAGCAAACTGCGTGGTACGGCTTACTTATTGACCCCGACCCGTCGCCATTGGCAAGAAGATATGACCGAGGTCGCGAGTAACGATGTCGATACCGTTGGCCGTGTCGATCCAATCATCAACCCTTATGTAATGACCGAAGACGTTGATAGCTGTTCAATTGAGCAGAACAAACCATCGGACTCGCCTGTTGGCCAAGCCATGCCTTCATCTATGTCATCGCAATATCAGGGCTTTGTTGCAGAACCAGTTGCCAATAAAGTCATCAACGCTGAACAAGTCGATGAAGAGACGCAAGTGGTACAAATGCGCGGCTTTGATAAGCCAATGACCGCACGTAAGCATAAGCTAAAAATGCCACCACGTGAAAAAACTGTTATTCGTCTGCCTGATTACGAGCATGTCAAATCTGACCCTGTGCTTTATGCTCATGCAAGTCGTATCCTGCATTTAGAGACCAATCCAGGTAACGCCCGTGCGCTTGTGCAGCGTCATAGTAGCGGTGCTGGTAACTCGCATACTTCTATCGACGTTTGGCTCAATCCACCACCAGTCCCACTCTCAACAGAGGAGATGGATTATGTGTTTGACTTGCCGTACGCACGCCTGCCGCATCCAAGCTATGGCGATGCGCGTATCCCTGCTTATGACATGATTAAATTTTCGGTCAATATCATGCGCGGCTGTTTTGGCGGTTGTACCTTCTGCTCGATCACTGAGCACGAAGGCCGTATTATCCAGAGCCGTTCAGAAGATTCAATCTTGCGCGAAGTAGAAGCAATTCGTGATACCGCACCGAACTTTACTGGTGTGATATCTGACCTTGGTGGCCCAACAGCCAATATGTACCGCCTCAGCTGTAAAGATGAGACAATTGAAAAGAACTGCCGTAAGCCGTCTTGTGTCTATCCTGACGTCTGTGAAAATTTGATTACCGATCATAGTAATTTGACTAAGCTATATCGTAAAGCACGTGATATCAAAGGCGTGAAAAAAATCCTGATTGCTTCAGGCTTACGTTATGATTTGGCAGTGAAAGATCCTGAATATGTCAAAGAATTGGTCAGTCATCACGTCGGTGGTTACCTTAAGATTGCGCCTGAGCACTCTGAAGAAGGCGTGCTATCGAAGATGATGAAACCTGGCATGGGCAGCTATGATCAATTCAAAGCCATGTTTGAGCAGTTCAGCCAGGAAGCGGGCAAAGAGCAATATCTGATTCCTTACTTCATCGCCGCCCATCCGGGTACCAAGGATGAAGATATGATGAACCTTGCCCTTTGGCTCAAAAGTAATGGCTACCGCGCTGACCAAGTACAGGCGTTTTATCCAAGCCCAATGGCGACCGCGACTACCATGTATCACACGCACAAAGATCCGCTACATAAAGTCAGTCGTGATGAAGGTGACATGGATATCGTCAAGTCTGGCAAGCAGCGCAAATTGCATAAAGCATTCTTACGCTATCATGATCCAAAAAACTGGGTATTATTACGTAAAGCCTTACAAGACATGGGTCGTAGTGACTTGATTGGTAAAAACCGGGGTTGTTTGATTCCACCATTTAACGCCAGTTTAGAAGGGCGTGATGCCGCGCAAGATACTTATCAGTCAGCGCGCAAAAAGAATAGCCGTGTTGGCAATGACTCAGTGAAGCGCAGTAATGGCTCGTCAAACAACAGTGCGTCAGCTAAAGGTGCAGCAGGTAAAAACAGTAAGAAGAAAGTTAGCAAAGGCAATTTCCAGACTCAGCATACTGGTCTGCCACCACGTAAAACCAAGTAGTGTTTATAATATAAAAGTACACGCTCAATCTAGAGCATGTTAAGTAAAACAAAAAAGCGTCTATCAGCCACTCGGTGATAGGCGCTTTTTTATGCACCGAGTTTATAGACGCAGATTTCATAATTAATCCTGCTTACTTTTCACCCTGTCTCAGATTACAAGTTACATTAGACAGCGGTTGGGTAACGAAGCTAACAGGCAACGAACAATTTCTAACATTGAAATGGTTCGTTTTCGCTACTATAACCCTCATATGTTAAACGCATCATTAAGAACAAGTAAATGACAACAGCGAAAAGCTTTGGAGAGCACTATGAAAATGATAACTAAAATTGTAACCACTCTACCAGTCCTTGCCCTATTGAGCGCTTGTGCGACTACCGCACCAACTACCTCAGATGCAACTGATACGCCAGTTCCAGAAAAAGTAACCGCCGCCTATGATCGTATGGCACCAGCACCATACACCTGCACCGATGACAGCAAAATCATGGCAAAGCAATCTATCAATAAAGAACAAGTGATGCTCAACGCTACCCTACCAAAAGTAAAATGGGCCGAGCAGCCAATCATCCTAAACGGTAAAGTGAAAGGCGAAGTCGCAAGCTACGTAAACGACTCAAACCCAGAGGTCGTCTATGCATGGCACATGAAAGGCGACAAAGGTATCTTTGCGATGAAATGGGCTGATGGTAAAGAATACCAAGTAAACTGCCAAATCTAATCAGTTAGAGATACGCTCATATCGTAATAGACAAAAAGCAGTCATTATATAGTGGCTGCTTTTTTATGCGTGGTCGTTTGATATGTGTATAAAGATGGCTATAAAAAATAGTATCAGATAGATAGTTGTATAGTCAGTTTAATATAATTTTGATACAAGGAAACCGAGTGTAAGTTATACATTAGTATGCTTAGCGAGGATGACGCTGTCATTCTTTTATAGAGAATTAGGCTATATCAAAACTTACCATCTGATGTATTTCGCTAGAGAAGCACAAAGAAAGCTGTCAAAATAGCAGATAGAGCGAATCAATCATGACCAACAATCAAAAGGGTAACTCGATGGCAAAGCGTCTGATAAGTATGATGGTAATTGCAACGGCAAGCATGTGGGCGCTGACAGGCTGCGATAACGCTACCGATTCTGTCGATGCCACTGAGCAAACTGCGGAGACAGCAGCAGATCCATCTGCATCGACAGCCGATACCATCGACTGGTCACTGGTAGATAGCGGTGCAAAGCCTGCTGACCCTACCAATTATAAATATCCGTTTGCGATCGATAGTCAAAACGTCCGAGACTATGCAGATTACTTCAAAGTGGACGCTGCAACCGCTCAGCATAATCTGACGGTGAGCATGGCAAGTAACGAAGCGCTATCGAAAGCATTAGACCAACTCAGCGAAACCTATGTCTCACACGAGCTAACCGATGGCAATGAGATGACGCTTATCATTCATACCACGCCCGATGTCGCTGCCAGTCGCTATGATTATGTGCTGTCTGATGACTTTGCCAAAGGATTGGTATTACCTATCGTGATTCAGCCAGATGGTAAGAAAGGTGATGTGAAGACACATGGAGAGATGGCGGAGTAGAAGTTAATAGTTAATAGCGTGTGTTTTGATTTATGTGACACACGCTACTATTTTATTACGAAGTTTGGCGGTAAGGATTGTTAGAGAGTTCGATTTTAACATCAGTATCGCAAAGTAACTTTGCTAAATAAGGCTGATACTGGGTAGCTGCTGGTGCAATATAGATTTTATCAAGATTATCTTTAATATCCGTTTCATATTCTATATATAAAGCTTGTCCATATACCATCTGAACTTTCGAATTATCGATTGTAGTTATATACATCATTCTGCATTCTTGCTCTTCTTGAAATGCAGAATTTTTGATTAGATATTTTAGAGGCAGTAAAATTTCATCTCGAAGAACCTCTAAATCCTTACCTAGCTTAGGGTTTTCTTCAAGAGTCTGATTTTTAGCATTAGTAATACCTAAATAGCTATTTTTTAAATCAGTAAGCAAGCTTTGAACCTTATCAGTTTTAGAATCTATTTCTTTCTGATAAGTTTCCCAACGCTGTTGAGCATCTTGCTTATCGCTGAATTCACGATAAAACGTTAGCTTATCTCTTTGAGCTAATCTAATATAACCACTATTAGGCTCAAGATATACACAGCGCAATAAAATTTGTTTTGAAAGAAAAGAATTATCTTTACTATTATTCTTAACTTCGAGAGAATCATTCAACCTTCGAGGCAATTCAAAGTTGCTGACTTCATTATAGTAGTCAGTTCGAAAATAACTATTTTTAAAAATTAAACTAACACCTGATGCTTCTTTGTTATTTTCTTTACCATATAATCGAAACTGGTTGAGACTATCATGATTGAAAGTAAAGCAACTTACGAATACTTGGTTATTCTTTTCAAATTTCAGAGTATTTATATTACCTTGAGTTAAATAGTTGGAAAGCACTAATCCTTCACTTGGGTCATTAACATTATTGATAGTATTTAATCGAAATTTACTTCCTAACTTGCAACTGTGATCTTTATAATCATGTTTCAAAAGTAAATCAGTTACATAGGTACTAGTATAGTGCGCAAACTTACGTTCAGGGGCTTTTGTAATACTATCGAGATATTTTGAATAGATATCTAGAACTAGCATAAAAGATATAAGAAAGCCATTGCCTATTTCTGAATTTATATCCAATTTAAATAAATCGTTAATTTTTCTAAAGCAGTCTATCTTAAATGAATACTCACCGAACTTAACGCTTCCACTAAGTTCTTTCCATATGCTAACTGCTTTATTAATTTCACCTTTTTTAAAATAGCACATTCCGATATTACGTTTAGCAGTTAAATAATGTTCATAAGAATATTGTAATTTTATATTTTTCCAGAATTTAATTGCTGTATCAGTATCATTTTGACTAGCATATAAGTCAGCTATATGTAGTTGAGCCTTACTATATGCTTCTTCATTATCTTCAATCCTTATATTTCCTAGTATATTCAATGCATCTTCTTTTTTTCCTAGTTCGAGGTGTACGATTCCTATATTAAACTGTGCTTCTGCATAAAATGTAGAATCGTCTTCACGTATTATCGAATGCCAAGCATTCAAAGCGCTATCTACCTCCTGTCTTTTTTCAAGAATTGTCAGACCCAGATGAAAAGCTGCTGAACTAAAAACCACAGGAGAATACTCTCGTTTGACTCTAGAGAAATATCGTATTGATTTTTCAATTAAATTTAATTTGTAACATATAATCCCTAAACGTAACTGTGCCTCTGCATATACTTCCAAACCATCTTTTAAATCAACGCTTTCGAGTATACTAATAGCTCTATCTACATCGCCTTTTTTATAATAAGCAACACCTATATGAATCTGTAAATCAATATAGGTTTTAAAATCATCAGTCTTTTTTATCTTATCCCAAGCCTTTAAAGCTTCATCATAATTTTCCATTTGAGCATAGACTGTTCCTAAGTTAAACTTTGAATCTACGAACGTTTCTTTACCCCACTTACGTTTCACTTTATTCCAAAAAAATATAGCCTGTGTTCTATCTTCCAACATTGCAGACGCTAAACCCTGACTGTATAAAGCCTTGTTATAAATTTCAGGATCATCATTTTTTTGTATATTTGCCCAAGCCTTTTTTGCTTCCAACAGGAAATTTTTAGTGGCACAAATCTTTCCAATGCTATATTGAGATTTTGCATAATCTTGATCTCCATCTTCTTCACGTGTCACTTTCTGAAACTCTTCAATTTCTTTCCGAGCTTCTTCGTCCAAACCTTCCATGTCATCAATATTCATAATCTACGCCCCAATCATCGTCAAAAACTCTTCCTCACCTACCACTTTAACGCCCAATTTTTCAGCTTTGATCAGTTTAGAGCCAGCCTTATCCCCTGCCAGTAGCGCAGTGGTTTTTGCCGAGATGCTGCCCGAGACTTTTGCACCCAGCGCTTGTAGTTTGGCTTTGGCTTCATCACGCGCCATGCTATCGAGCGCTCCCGTGATGACCCACGTTTGCCCATCGAGTGGTAGCTCGTCTGATGCGACTTGCTCGACCTTATCCCAATATACACCAGCTTCAAGCAACGAATTAATCACTTCGATATTGTGCGGTGCACGGAAGAATTTATAGGTCAGCTCGGCGGTAATTTCTCCGACATCTGGCGTTTTTATCAAGGTCTCGATACTGGCCGACATTAAACTATCTAAATCACCAAATTGCTGTGCAAAGTTCTGTGCTGTGCCTTCGCCGACACCGCGGATGCCGAGTGCATAGATAAAGCGAGCCAATGTCGTATGCTTGCTGGCTTCGATAGCGTTGATGATATTTTGTACCGATTTTTCACCCAGTTTCTCAAAGGTGACCATCTCATCCACATGGTTGTGCAACCGATAGATATCAGCGACGGTTTTGACCAGACCATGCTCAAAGAAGCTAATCAGCCAACTCGCACCAAGCCCATCGATATCCATCGCACGACGTGAGACAAAGTGAATAAGCGCTTCTTGCTGCTGCGCTGGGCAAAACAATCCGCCCGTACAGCGCGCCAATGCTTCATCTTCTGGCAGCACGACGGGAGAGTCGCAGACAGGGCAAGTCGAAGGTAGCGTGACTGGCTCGCTATCGGCTGGGCGCTGATCGTGCCAGACACGAGTGACTTTTGGGATGACATCGCCCGCCCGATGGACACTGACCATATCGCCTGCGCGCACATCTAAACGCTGAATCTCACCAAAGTTATGCAAGGTGACATTGCTGACGGTGACACCGCCGACTTTGACAGGCTCAAGCTTACCGACTGGTGTGATTTGACCCGTACGGCCGACTTGCCATTCGATATCGTTTAGACGTGTCATGACGGTTTCGGCAGGGAATTTATAGGCAGTTGCCCAGCGTGGCTCGCGTGATAGGTAGCCAAGTTGCTGCTGTAACGCAAGGCTGTTTACCTTAATCACCATGCCATCGATTTCAAACGGCAGATCGCTACGCCCTTCTATCACTGACTCATAATAGGTCTGCGCGGCGCGTGGATTTGCGACTACTTCTACGGCGCTGACTGTAAATCCAAGCTCGGTAAGCCATGCCAACGCTCCTGATTGGGTGTCGATAGTATCTGGCAAACCCTGATTGACCGAATAGCCATAGAACGCCAGTGGACGACTAGCAGCAATGGCTGGATCTAACTGACGTAAGCTACCAGCAGCGGCATTGCGCGGATTAGCAAAGGTTTTGCCCTCATTCTCTTCTGCCAATCGATTAAGACGCTCAAAGCCTGCCTTGGGCATCAACACTTCACCACGTACTTCTAGCAACTCAATATCAGCAGCATCAGCTATCCATAGTGGCAAATTACGAATGGTTTTGGCATTTTGAGTAATATCCTCGCCTGTCTGCCCATCACCGCGCGTAACCGCTTGGACAAATTTTCCGTGCTCATACTTCAGTGAGACCGCCAGCCCATCGAGCTTTAGCTCCATCTCATATTCAGGGTTTTGCTGCGAGTCACTTAGGCGATCATTGACGCGGCGCATAAAATCGCGCAAATCATCATATTCAAATACATTGCCTAGCGATAGCATCGGAATATCATGCGTGACTTGGGTAAAGGCTGATAGCGGCATATCGCCGACTTGATTAATTGGGCTATCAGGCTGCACCAAATCTGGATATTCTTCTTCGATCTCAAGCAACGAGCGACGTAATTGGTCGTATTCGCTGTCTTCTAATATTGGATTATCGAGCACATAATAGGCATAGTTATGCGTCTTAATCGCTTCAATAAGCGCACGCATTTTTGAGACAATCTCTGCACTATTATTGATACTACTGTCGGTCAAACTAGGTACATTAGATGTCGCAGGTGCTTGGTTTTCTACTTGAGCAGATAGGTTTTTAGAATTATTTGATGAGGTAGAGTCAGTCATAGTCGGCGTCTTTTTCGCAATTCAAGATGTCGATATGATAACAAGTTTGTAGGAAGCTCGGTATAGTCAATCCTATATAAATCAAATACTATGTCAGGCTTGCTCAGTCTACTATGATTAGCACTTTGCGGAAACTATAGCCCATTAAAAAAGGCAAATAACGTTAATCGCTATTTGCCCTTTTTATGATTTCTGCTATTAATCAGCTTTTAGCCTTTACACTGCTAGCCCTCATAATCACGGACTTGGTTACGTAGCTGTTGCTTGTATTCAGGCGTGATTGGTTCGTTCTCTTCATCCAGCATAATCGCGTCAAGGTCGCTTGCCATCATGTAAGCAATGCTCATCATACTATCAAAGCTGCGTACGGCTTGTGGATGCGGCAGTGACAAGAATACGACGACACCATTATAAGTGTTGGTCGCGACACTATGCGGATCAAACGGCGCAATACCGCTATCGGTGATGCCCATCATGCTAAACCACAGCATACCCGTACCGTCTTTTTGCTCGTAGCGATGGAACATATTCATCGCGCCATAACGTAGGCCATATTTATCAATCAACGCTAATAGGTCACGGCCACGGATAATCGCCGCTGGACGGTCACGATATTGGTGCGGCAAGATGGTGATATTGATATTGTCTTTGGCATTGATCAATGGACCGTTTTGCGCGTCATCACCTGACTCTGATAGATGTTGATCCAGTATCGGGCTGTTGTCATCGAAGCTTGGCTCTTCTGCCGTATCAATGGTTGGCATCAGGCTATCGGTCGCTGACATTAGGCTAGAGAACGCATCAGGCTCTTGCTCGATATGCATCTGATCTGCGACTTCTACAAACTCAGCACTATTGGCACGGCGCTGCTCTTCTTGCCAGCGCGCGTAGTCCGCTTCATCGATGACGTCATGATCGTCAGCTGCTACATGGCCACGCTCAGCCGTTAGTTGAGCATCAACGTTGGTATGCGTTTGCGTCAATGGCTCTTCTTCAACGACGGCATCCAAGTAGCTACGATCTGGACCGATGCTCGTCTCGCCTGCGACCGTATCATCAAGATCTGGCTGATCGACGATATTGCGCTCGTGACGCGGTATGATCGGAATACCATTTTTATCATAATTGACCGCAGCAGCTTCGGTAGCACCGCGGCGCTTAAAGCTACGAATGACCATAAACAGCCCTGCGAGCACGATAAACGCGGCAATGGCAATCAATATAAACTGAATAACGGTCATGATAAATACATCCTAGTATATATAACAAAAGGGAATACACAAACGAGCATAAATGGCAATATTCTAGCATGGCTGACCTATATCGTCACCACATTGTGTACTTTATAACCAGTATGCTGGACTGAGGTCAAGCTTATTTGCATTTATGCCAATTGATTGATTATATTTGCATCGCGCTGATTCTCATAGCACTTTTAGTATCGACTATTTCACGCTTAGCTCTCTACGTAGCGTGCGGCTTCATCGAGCGACACACTGACGAGTGTAGAAATGCCCGCACTTGGCATGGTAATACCTTTTAGCTCATCAGCAATTTGCATCGTTAATTTATTATGGCTGATAAAGATAAACTGTAAATCATCTGCTAGCTCATGGATGAGACTGGTAAAGCGCGCAACGTTTGCATCATCAAGCGGTGCATCGACCTCGTCAAGCACACAGAACGGTGCAGGATTCTGCTTAAATATCGCAAAAATCAAACTCAGCGCTGTAAGGGTTTTTTCACCGCCCGATAATACCGCTAAGCGACTATTACGTTTGCCCTTGGGCTGCGCCATCAAGGTAAGCCCTGCTCGCCACTGCTCTGACTTTGGCGTATTGGCTGGCATCTCGTCAGTGTTCAACGTCAGACTAGCCTGTCCACCGCCAAAGACTTTGGCAAATAAACTGGCCAGCTCATTATTGACCGCATCAAGCGTCTGCATAAATAGCGTCTTGGTCGTCTCATCAATAGAGGCAATCGCTTCGGTCAATGTCTGCATACTGGCCGCGATATCTGCCGTTTGCTGTGCGAGTGGCTCTAGGCGTTCGTTTACCTCGGCCAATTCTGCGACCGCTGCTAAATTGACTGGCCCAATCTTGCTCAACTGCTGGGTCAACTTGGCTCGCTCAGATTCAAGCTCAGCGATTTTGTCTGGACGGACGCGGCGATCATGAGCGATGAAATCTGCTAGCAAGTTTGAGACGCTCATGCTTTGTTGCGGTTGCTCTGCTTGCACTTTATATTTATGACTTACACGATAATAAGCATCTAAAGCGCTCTGCGTGTGTGTGCTAGCATCCTCTAACCGTGCAGCGCTTAATGCCAACTCAGTAGCATGACGGGCAAGCTCGCTTTGCTGCGTTTGTAATGTATTTTGCAACGTATCAAATGCTGTCTGTTGCTCACCGTACGTTTGTTTTAATGCCATTAGCGCAGTATCGCGCTCGTTCAATAGCACTTGCTGCTCATCGCGCGTTACCTGTGCAGACTGCAAAGCTGCTTGTAGCTCTGGCAATTTAGTCTGCTGCTGCTCGTGACGCGTCTGTAGACTTTGCTCATTCTCTAACGACTTATCATGTTGCTCAGTCGTACGAGCTAGACTACTAACACTATGTTCTAAACGCATCTCGTATTGCTGAATACGCAGCTGCAATGCTTGCCATGCGTCATCATCAGCTTGACGCGCACGGTTTAGCTCGCTGCGCTCAGCTTGCAGTTGCTGAGTTGTCGCTCGTGCTTCTACTATTTGCGGCGTTAGCGTAGCAATCTCGCTTTCAATGTGCTGTTGTTCTTGCTCAAGGGTTTGTTGCTCTTGCGCCAGTTCTTGCTTTTCCTGCTCAAGCGCTACTTTATCAGCGTTTAGCCGTTGGCTATCCGCTTGCAAGCGCTCAGCGTTGGCTCGCTCGGTCGTCAGCTGCTGCTGGTATTTGTGCTTATCACGGGTTAACTGCTCAGCTTGCGCACGCGTTTCTTCCAAGCTAACTAACAACGCATCATAATCGCGCTGGTCTTTTGCAATAGATTTTTGCTGATCTTGTATTTTGGTTTCAAACTCATCAAGCAAGTCTTCTAACGCTTGTAGACGCGTACGCTGTTGCAGACGCTGCGTGAGGAATTGGCTATTGCTATCGTTTTGCTCATCCTGTGCCCCAGCAAATTTGCTTAAGTTAATCGTCCCATGACGACTGATCAGCCAACCATCTTCGGTAAGTAAAATAGCGGACGGCGGTAATGACCTTAGTACGTTAGTAAGTGTGTCAATTTCATGCTGCTGACTGGTCTCAAGCTGCGCTGTATATATATAGCACTGCTGCCATAGCGAGAGTAGTGGCTGAGTAATCAACTGCGTTACCGGCAATACTCTATCAATTAAACTATCTGGCAATTCGCTGACAAACTCTTGGTCACTAATAGCACTTTGCGCCGCGGGCAACCATAGGCTATGACCTGTCTCTATTAGAGCTTTATCATTTGCACTGGCAGGTGTATTTTGTGCCGTTTGATAAGTCAGTAAATCTGCAACGTCATGCTCAAGCACTTGCCATAGGCTATTCGCTTGTTGAGAAATGCTGTTAGCATTATTAGCGTCTGATTGCTTGATTTGATTCGCTTGTTGGTTAGCTTGTGGAATAGATGTCAGCACATGGCTGTCTAGCCATAATGCTAAGATACTATCGAGTAGCGACGCATACTCCTGTCCTTTCGCACTTAGCTCAATCTGCTCACGTAACGTCGCGATGGCTAACGGCTGATGATGTATGCCATCGTTATCTGCATTATCCGTCGCAGTAGTTTGGGTCTTTGCTGATTGCTGTTGTGTAGGTTTCGGATGCAGTATCTGATGCAGAGTATCGTATTCGCCTGCCAGCAGCGCATGACGCTTTTCATAATCACTCAACTCACTCTGTTGTGAGCTTAATTTCTGTTGCAAGCTATTCGCTTGCGGTTGTATCTCGGATAATCGTTCATCGACGGCTTCGCGTTGACGCTCAATCTGCTGCAACTGCGTGTTTAGCTCAGTGACTTGCTGTCCTAGCACCTGACTAAGATCTTGCATCTTATCCGTCTTACTCACATCAGTACTGTCAGATGCAGATGGCGCTATAGACTGCTGTAATTGCTGCCACAGGTTTTGCCAGTTTTGCTCGCGGCGTTGCCATTTATCATGGCTTTGCTGATGGCGTTTTTGTGCTTGAGCGTTAATAGCTTGCTGCTGTTCAAGCGAACGGGCTTTATCTTGTAAGCGTGACAGATTGTTTTGCGCTTCATGCCACGCGCGTTGTAGTGGCTGCTCATTGCGCTTATAGTTATCGCGTTTATCAGTTAGCTCAGTCAGCTGCGGACGCAACGATTCTAGCGCTTGATTCTGCTCAGCTTGTTCAGCGTTGAGCCGTTCGATATCAGCGAGTGATTGCGCACGCTGCTGAGCCAAGCCAGACAGTTGCTGCTCGATAGTAGCCAGCTGTGAATTAGCATCGCTCAATTGATGTTCCGCTTGTTGATAGCCGAGCTGCTGCTGATAGTGAGCGCTCTGGGCATCGTCTTTGAGCCATTGCTCTTGGTTAATACGCGCAGTGAGCTTGTCTTGCTGAGCTTTGAGCATGTCGTAGTCAGCTTGAAGTGTCGACACCTCAGTAGCACTACGTTCATGCGCTACTTTCTGCTGTTGATGCGTTTGCTTGGCTTGATAAAGCTGCTGAATAGCAAGCTGCTGCTCGATATCAGCTAGTGTTAACGCCAATTCTTCGTAACGCTGCGCACTAGCCGCCTGTTTAGACAGTGATTTTTGTTGGCGTAGTAGTTCGCTTTGCATATCGTGCAGACGCGCTAGATTGTCCCTTGTCTTCTCTAACTTCTTCTGCGTTTCTTCACGGCGAGCCTGATAGCGCGAGACACCTGCCGCCTCTTCAATAAACTCACGCAGCTGCATGGGACTAGACTCAACGATGCGACCAATCATGCCTTGCTCAATCACCGCATAGCTACGTGCACCCAGTCCGGTACCTAGAAACACATCGACTACATCGCGGCGACGACAACGCGTACCATTGATAAAATAATCTGAGCGGCCATCCTTATTTACCTGACGGCGAACCGATAGCTCTTGGTACAAGTTAAACTCGTGGCGAATGCCAGTCTGCTCATCTTGGGTATGCTCAAATGTCAGTTCAACACTGGCGACACTTTTGGCTGTCTTATCTTGCGTACCGGCAAAGATAACATCACTCATCGCCCCACCGCGTAACTGTTTGGCTGAGGTTTCGCCCAGCACCCAGCGGATGGCATCAATCACGTTGGATTTGCCACAGCCGTTCGGCCCGACGATGGCGGTGATACCATGACGAAAAGTAAAGGTTGTTGGATTGGCAAAGGATTTGAAGCCTGCCAGCTTTAGAGATTTTAAACGCATGAAGAGTCAATAAACTTAGCAAAAACAGGCGGCTATTCTACCTGAAATTGTAGTAGGTTTTTAGGGTTAAACGGCTAACTGCATAAACGATTTTGATTCAAGGCTTTGATGGAACCCTCGTAGCAGTTTTTGCTCCACTTGGCAGACGCTATTTTCTGCTAAATAGCGATTATTAAACTCGATAAAGGCTGACCAAGAGATACTTGCCACTGCTAAATGATCGACTATTTCTAACAGCTCTGGTCTTAGTAGATGCTGATACTTCCTTGGCCGTTTATGACACAGAGCCAGCTCCCGATCTACGAGCGTTTGCTTGTTTTGCTTTAGCGCGTCACCACCGATAAACAACAGCAAAAACTTTGCCCCTTTATCGATAAAGCCTTTTTCTAATAAGTGCTCATACATCAAGCAGTACTTTAGGATTTGGTCTGGGTTTTTACGGCCAGCGAGTTTTAGCTCATTTGCTATCAGCACATTTGCCTGATGGTTATAGGCTAGGTTGTCCATGTACATTGCTTTTAGCTCTGTACTGTTTTCAAACATGCCGCTATTACCATGTGTCGACCATGATTCACTCAGCTCAAAGCTAATAAATTGCTGATAAAATAAGTTTAGATAAACATCACTGCACAAACTCAAAAAGATATCGAATTCTTTATTGAGATAGTCTTCAGAAAAGAATGTTACGCGGCGCACGGCTTCTCTCGCATTACAGATACCCATCTTTTGCGTTGAATACGTCTCTAGCTGCTCAGTTTCATTCATTTTTGTATTGAGCTTTTTGATGACTGATTGCTCAATCTCTTCTATATTTTTGTCCTTTAACTCTGGGTGGGCCGCCCACTCGATGATTTGGCGTACGTATTGCTTTTTAGTGATGCCTAAAATACGCTGCGGCTCCCATGCCAAAAACTCTACCATATTAGAGAGACCCGTCGTCCATGATAACTGGTCTTTTAGATGATTCATTGAGCCGAAAACACGGCGGTATTTTTCTGCAGCTTTCATACTAATAATGTCTCACGGTTTGCATACTAATTTTATAAAAACTCATTATTGCTATAAAACACCTAATCCACTTAATAACAACTGTCCTCCAGCAAATATTAGCAATACGCCAAACGCGCGCTTAAGCATCAGCGCAGGTAAAATATGGGCGAGCTTGGCGCCAACTTTTGCCATCGCAAAGCTGGCAACTGAAATAAACAAGAATCCTATGACATGGACAAATCCTATTGTGCCCTCAGGTAGATTGACCACGTCTTGACCGAACCAAGCAAAGCCTGCTGCTCCAGCCAAGGCAATTGGTAGACCGCATGCTGCTGACGTGCCGACCGATTGTTTCATCGGAAGCCCTGCCCAGTTCAAGAACGGTACGGTCAAGCTGCCGCCGCCAATGCCAAAAATAGAGGACGCCATACCAATGCCAGTACCTGCACCAAACTGGATGCCGGCCGATGGTAACGGCTTGCCCACTTGTTCTTTATTCGAAAAGAACAGCATTTTTAGCGCAACCAATAGCGCACCGAAACCAATGATAGCCTGTAGCGCTTGCCCATCAATCATATCCGCGATACCAGCGCCAATCAAACTACCGATGACCAATCCAAGCGCCATCTTGCGCCATACTTCCCAGCGCACGCCGCCGCGCTTGTTATGTGCAGTCAGTGAGCTGATTGAGGTCACAACGATGGTCGCCAGTGACGTCCCGATGGCCAAATGGGTGATTACTTCTGGCGAAAAGTCATAAGCGGTAAAAATCCAGACCAATGCAGGCACGATAATCATGCCACCGCCGACGCCAAACAAGCCCGCGCTGACACCCGCAAACGCGCCTGCAATCACAAACCACACATATAACATCATAGAACGAACCTTTTATAATACTGACTGGCGCTAAGTACTCACTAGCGCTTAGGCGTGCTTAATTGTATTTGCCAAATCTCAACGTGACCTTTATGCTGTTTACTCGGTACTGTCTGACCGCAACAATCGCTCAGTATATCAAAGTTTCCTTTAACCACATCGACTAAACTTATGCCGCCACTCACTAGTTTTTCTACCTATTTATCCGAGCTCAATCACCGTCATGTGGCTAGTAGCGCCTCGACCAATAGCGAGCTGATAGAAGCCTTGCAAAACGGGTCGTTAGATGTCGCCACCGTACACGTTTTGACCGCGGAAACCCAAAGCGCAGGTCGTGGTCAGCACGGGCGCTCGTGGCAATCACCGCGTGGTAATGTCTATCTGTCGCTATATCATCCTGTGCATATGCCAATTAGTGGCTTGCTATCGCTCATCATTGGTCTTGAGCTGGCAAAAATGCCCGTCATTCAAATGTTGAACGAGCAACTGCAAGCGCAAGAGATGACGCCAATCGGTGTAAAATGGGCAAATGACTTGGGTTTTTATCAGCAAGCTCAGAGCCAATCTAAAGAGCTATCTAAAGAACAGTCCATAACGGACAGCTCGGTATTAGACTCAGCATTAGACTCAGCATTGAATAGTGATGTAGCAAATCAGCGTACGCTACCATTTAATAAACTGGCTGGAATTTTGATAGAGCCAGTGACGAAAGCTGGCAGGTTGATCGGTGTGGTGCTAGGTATTGGCCTAAACGTACAAGCAACACCAAAACTCACTACGCAAACGTCTGAGGGTATGAGCTACCAAGCGATTAGCTTACAAGACATTAATGAGAGGCTGCCTTTAGAGACACGATCCGCCAGCCTACTAGACCTACCAATGCTCTATCAGCAGATGTGCAAAGCATTGATGGCGGCGATGACACGCTTTGAGCATTTGGGCATAGAGCAGCCAACGGGTCATACTTATTATTTGGATAGTTTTTTGGAGCAGTTTGCGACAATGGATGCGCTATCAGGTCTGCGCTTACGCGTCACCCAAGACTATAATAACGAAGAAAAAGTCGTAACAGGAGTTGCTTGCGGTGTCGACACACATGGCTGTTTGCAATTACGCCAAGATAGCGGTAAGATTTCTACGCTTTTTACTGGACGCATCGACGTTATTTATTAGGCTTAGACAACTATATTGATGAACACCATCATTAACGAGCACTATATAAAGGGACTTTTATGCTCTGGCTTGATCTTGGAAATACCCGCCTAAAATACTGGCTAACCGATGATATCGGACAAATAGTCGCACATGATGCCAAGCAGCATTTGCAAGCGCCTGCCGAACTACTTATGGGTCTGACGGATCGCTTTGAACGTTACGCGCCTGATTTTATTGGTATCTCATCGGTATTGGGCGACAATCTAAATGCCAAAGTATCAGAAACACTCAGTCGTTTGAATATTCCGTTTGAGTTTGTCCATGTCGATGCCGCACACGCGCTGATGAAAAGTGCTTACAATGATCAGCAGCTCGGCTGTGATCGCTGGCTACAGATGCTGGGCGCGGTCGATAAGAAAAAACGTCAATGTGTGATTGGTTGCGGTACAGCGGTGACTATTGATTTGATTGATCATGCTGAGCATTTGGGCGGTTATATTTTCCCCAGCATCTACCTGCAACGTGAATCACTGTTCTCTGGTACTAAGCAAATCACTATCTCGAACGGTACTTTTGATAGCGTCAACCAAGGCTTAACCACTCAAGACGCAGTGCATCGCGGTATTTTGCTCTCTATCGTCGGCGCGATTAATGAGATTAGCCATCGTCACCCTAATTTTGAATTGATTATGACAGGTGGAGATGCAGCCATTATCTCCCAGCATGTTAATCGCCCAGTGCGCTTACGTGATGATTTATTATTAAATGGTTTGGCAAGATACTTTGATTATCGCAATAAGTCTTAACCGCTTATAGATAATTCGGTTTAACGTTGACATGAAAAAAGCAGCACGTTTTGAACGTGCTGCTTTTTTATTTTACTATCAAAAAATAGCTAACGTATGCTAGCTATTCCCCCAATACTTTCCTATTTGGTCTCGTTAAACAGCTCACGACCGACTAGCATACGGCGGATTTCACTGGTACCTGCGCCAATCTCATACAGCTTGGCATCACGCCAGTAGCGACCAAGTGGATACTCATTAGTGTAGCCATTTCCGCCAAATATTTGAATGCCCTCACCTGCCATCCACGTCGCTTTTTCGGCACACCATAGAATTACACTGGCGCAATCTTTACGCACTTCTCGACTATGACCGGCACCGCGTGCGTCCAACATATCGAGGTTTTTCCCGACCGTATATAAGAAGCTACGACCTGCTTGCAGTATTGTATACATGTCCGCAACTTTACCTTGGATAAGCTGGAACTCACCAATCGCTTGACCAAACTGTTTACGGTCGTGGATATAAGGCACCACATTGTCCATTACTGCTTGCATGATACCGATAGGACCTGCGGCCAATACAGCGCGCTCATAATCTAGGCCACTCATCAATACTTTAACACCCTCATTGAGACCGCCTAAAATATTTTCGTTTGGCACTTTTACATTATTAAAAGTCATCTCGCCAGTATGGCTACCGCGCATGCCGAGCTTGTCTAGCTTTTGTGCGGTACCAAAACCTTCCATACCTTTTTCAACGATAAAGGCCGTCATGCCTTTAGCACCTAATTCAGGATTGGTCTTGGCATAGACTACCATTACGTCCGCATCAGGACCATTGGTGATCCACATTTTGCTACCGTTTAGAATATAGCTGCCGTCTTTTTCTTCAGCCTTTAGCTTCATACTGACGACGTCTGAGCCAGCGCCTGTCTCACTCATTGCCAATGCACCGATGAATTCACCACTGATTAGCTTTGGCAAATACTTTTGTTTTTGCGCTTCACTACCATTACGTTTGATTTGGTTAATACATAGGTTAGAGTGTGCGCCATAGCTCAGTGCTACCGATGCCGAAGCACGGCTAATCTCTTCCATTGCGACCATATGGGCAACGTAGCCCATGTTGGAGCCGCCGTACTCTTCAGGAACGGTAATACCATGTAGACCGAGGTCACCCATCTTTTGCCATAAATCCATTGGGAACTCATCACTGCTATCAATCTCGGCAGCACGTGGAGCGATCTCGTTTGCCGCAAACTGCTGTACGACATCACGTAGGGCGTCAATATCTTCGCCAAGTTGAAAATTTAATCCAGGTAAACTCATAACCATTCCTTGTATATAAATATTTAATTTTCGAATTTTAATCTGTTTTTTAAAGCTAATGTAACTGTATTTTTGATACCGTTTTTAATGTCATAGTCAACTTAATGTGAAACTGTGACAAGGCAACCGAGTATAGATGTAAATACTTCAAACGAGGTTAACGCTGTCATACCTTCACAGTAGATTGACTATACTAATTAAGACTGACGTTTATTAATGGCGTTTATTAATGATGGCACGTGCTACGTTTGAACCATTTGGTCGCTTTAAGAACTCACTGATACGCTCGCCTGCCACGACCAATTTATCCAAATCGATACCTGTGCTGATACCCATACCATGCAGCATATACACCACATCTTCAGTAGCGACATTGCCCGTTGCGCCTTTAGCATAAGGACAACCGCCCAAGCCAGCGACAGAGGTATCAAACTCACTAACACCCATTTGTAGTGCGGTTAGCGTATTGCTCAATGCTTGACCATAAGTATCATGAAAATGACCCGATAGCATAGAGATATCAGCATACTCAAGTGCAGCTTGCAACGCTCGTTGTACTTTGAGTGGTGTACCCACACCGATCGTATCGGCAATGCCAATCTGCTCTGAACCGATCTCAATCAATCGCTTGGTCACATAAGCTACTTGGCTAGGGGCAATCTCGCCTTCATAAGGACAACCGACCGTACAAGAGATCACGCCTCGTACTTTGATGCCTTGTGCTTTTGCCGCAGCAGCTACTGGCGCAAAACGTTCGATACTCTCATCGATACTACAGTTGATGTTTTTTTGACTAAAGGTTTCGCTGGCTGAGCCAAAGATGACGATTTCATCAGGGCGATGCAAGATAGCATTTTCAAAGCCACGCATATTGGGCACGAGTACCGAATAGCAAACGTCCGTCTGCCGCGTAGGCGCGAGTGCGTCGAGCAACTCGCTGTTATCACCCATTTGTGGCACCCACTTTGGCGAGACAAAACTGGTCGCCTCTAATTTTTTGACACCCGCCGCGATTAAATCATTAATGAGCGTTTGCTTAACTTCAGTCGGTACCATCATGGACTCATTTTGCAAGCCATCACGCGGGCTGACATCAACGATGCTGACATGGCTTGGATACGAATGGCTCATACTTGTCGTCCTTTTTGCTATTTGGCTGTTAATTATCAGCCTTTATTAACCTTCAGCATCAATGCGCAGTAGCTCATCACCATCAGCGACCAAGTCACCTGCTGCAAATAATAGCTCTGCTACCACACCATCTGTCGGTGCGGTAATGGTATGTTCGATTTTCATGGCTTCGATGACGGCAAGTGGCTCGCCTTTTTTCACAGTATCACCAACAGCTACTTTGAATGCAACCACTTGTCCTGGCATTGGTGATTTCAAACTACCAACCGCTGCTGTGTCTTCGCCCACATGTGCCATGATATCAATAAGCGTAATTTCATCACGACCACCGTCTGTGAATACGTAGACCTTCTCGTTATTTACCCAGCTTTGGGCACTGATACGTGCACCATCTAACCATAAGGTATGATTGTGCGCGTCACTGCTATCATAGCTGATCTGACCTTCATAAACCGTTTCGGTCTGAGCCGCTACATTGATATTGCTATCATCCTGCGTATTCGCGATTTCTTTACCAATGACGAGCGTAAAACTACTGAGATTATCGCCGCCTTTTTTGCTATCAGCACAACTCGCATTATGCCAATTACTGATGCGAGCACTGTAGGCTTGCTCATCATAAACCAAGCTAAATGAACGAGTATAATCACTATAAGCACGGAAACCCGTTGGCTTGCTAAACGGATCTGAGCCCTGCGTGGTCGCTTCACTCGCAAGCTGCTGGGTAATAGCAGTCACCACAAGCGTCGATAATCCAAGCGGATGCTGATCAAAAAGCTTATCCTGCTCACGCTCTATCAATGCCGTATCAAGATTGGCTTTGCTAAATGAATCGGTATTTAAAATATAACGCAAAAATGCCACGTTGTTTGGTAGACCAACGATACGCGTCTGTGCCAATGCACGGTCTAGTCTCGCCAACGCTTGCTCGCGCGTAGGAGCATGGACGATAAGCTTGGCAATCATAGAATCGTAAAAAGGACTGATCACATCACCCTCACGTACGCCATCATCGATACGTACATCGGTAATGTTAAAGGTACTATGCTCAGGCTTTTGATAAGTGAATAAAGTGCCTGTCGCTGGCAAGAAATTGTTGTCAGGGTTTTCAGCACAGATACGCGCCTCAATTGCATGACCATTGATAGCCAAATCATCTTGTGTTTTTGGCAATGGCTGACCCGCAGCAACCAACAGCTGCCACTCGACCAAATCGACACCAGTAATCGCTTCACTAACGGGATGCTCAACTTGCAAGCGCGTGTTCATTTCCATGAAATAAAAATTCATAGAGTCTTCACGCTGCTCCACAATAAACTCAACCGTACCTGCACCCACGTAATCGACCGCACGTGCTGCTTCGATTGCCGCTGTGCCCATCGCTTCACGCATCGCAGTGTCGACACCCGGTGCTGGCGCTTCTTCTAATACTTTTTGGTGGCGACGCTGTACTGAGCAATCACGCTCAAATAGATGTACATAATTACCATGCGTATCACCGAATACTTGGATTTCGATATGACGTGGTTTTAGCGCATATTTTTCGACCAACACTTGATCATTGCCAAAACTGGTAATCGCTTCGCGACGGCACGAGTCTAATAAATCAATAAAGTCGCTGCTTTGCTCAACGATACGCATGCCTTTACCGCCGCCACCTGCACTGGCTTTAATCAAGACAGGATAGCCAATATTATCTGCCTGCTGCTGCAAAAACTGTGCATCTTGATTGTCACCATGATATCCCGGTATCAACGGCACGCCAGCCGACTCCATCAAGCGCTTAGACTCAGACTTGCCGCCCATGGCGCGGATAGCATCCGCTGATGGACCGATAAACACTAGACCAGCATTTTGGCAGGCTTGCGCAAAATCTGCATTTTCACTTAAAAACCCATATCCTGGATGAATCGCCTGAGCACCCGTTTGCTTAGCGATAGCAATAATAGCATCGCCTTTGAGATAACTGTCTTTTGGTGCCGAACCGCCTAAATAGATAGCCTCATCACAGACAGCCACATGTTTGGCCTCACGATCCGCATCGGAATAAACAGCAACGGTACTGACGCCAAGACGCTTAGCAGTCGCAGCCACTCGGCAAGCAATTTCACCACGGTTGGCGATTAGAATTTTAGAAAACATAACTATCCCTGTGTCTTGTCATTATTATTTGACGTCTTGTCTATTTGCCCATTTGCCTATCATTGTTCTACTACTAGTTAGTCTGCCATTAGCCAATCAGGTTTACGCTTTTGCAAAAAAGCTTGTACCCCCTCGCGGCCTTGCTTTGATGAGCGGATATCAGCAATACCTTTGACCGTGTCAGCAATCAGCTCATCTGTAATAGGCGCACCAGCGACATCATGTAGTAGTTGCTTGCAGGTTTTTACCGCGTCAGGGCTGTTCTTAACTACTTTATTACAGAACGCAGCCACTTCATCGCCTAGCCACTCTTCGCTAACACGCTCATGGATAAAGCCAAGCTGACGTGCCTTTTTGGCATCAAATACTTCAGCACTTAAAAAATAACGCTGCGACGCTCTAGCGCCTAGCGCGCGGATAACATAAGGACTGATAGTGGCAGGCGCCAACCCTAAACGGACTTCACTGAGGCAAAAGTTTGCAATTTTGACCGCAATGGCTACGTCACAAGCAGCGACCAGACCCATGCCACCTGCGTACACATCGCCTTGAATAGCCGCAACTGTCGGCTTAGGACATTCATAAATAGTCTTAAGCATTTGCGCCAATTTATCAGCATCCGCTAAATTTTCTTCATAGCTGTAATCCGCCATGGCACGCATCCAATTGAGGTCAGCACCTGCACAGAACGCTTTGCCAGCTGCTGCTAGCACAATGACACGTACATTATCATCAGCACCAAGTGTACTGAATGCATCGGTCAGCTCAGCTATCATTTCATCGTTAAAGGCATTACGTATCTCAGGACGATTTAACGTCACTGTCGCCACGTGCTGCTCCACTTTAACCAATAGGCTTTTATAATTTTTATTACTGTCTTTTTGCATAACTTTCTCTATATTTTTTATGTAAATTCTTAAATAAACTCTTGGTCAATCCATAATAATGTTAATACAAGGAAACCAAGTACAAAGACTAAGCGTAGATGTACAAACCGTACTTCAAATGAGGTTAACGCAGTAGTCGCTTATTATGAGAAGACCTTAGAACGCTTACATTCTAAAGACCCCAAATGTCGTCTCTTCAATCGGCGCGTTATATGCAGCGCTTAGTCCTAAAGCCAATACATTACGAGTATCAGCAGGATCAATCACGCCGTCATCCCACATACGTGCGGTGGCATAATACGGATGACCTTGCTCTTCATACATGTCACGAATCGGTGCTTTAAATGCCGCTTCGTCCTTATCGCTCCACGCTTCACCTTTACGATCAAAGTTATCACGTTTGACCGTTGCCAATACTGACGCTGCTTGCTCGCCGCCCATGACAGAGATACGCGCATTTGGCCACATCCATAAGAAACGCGGGCTGTAAGCGCGGCCACACATACCGTAGTTACCAGCGCCAAACGAGCCACCAACGATAACTGTGAACTTTGGCACTTTTGCATTGGCCACTGCCATTACCATCTTGGCACCATGACGGGCAATACCTTCGTTTTCGTATTTACGTCCCACCATGAAGCCAGTAATGTTCTGCAGGAATACTAATGGGATTTTGCGCTTACAGCACAGCTCGATGAAATGCGTGCCTTTTTGTGCTGATTCACTGAACAAGATGCCGTTATTGGCGATAATACCAACAGGCATCCCTTCGATATGAGCAAATCCACAGACAAGCGTCGTACCAAAGCGTGCTTTAAACTCATCAAAGGCACTGTCATCAACAATACGGGCGATGATTTCTCTGATATCAAACGGCTTGCGCTTATCCGTTGGAATCACACCATAGAGTTCTTTGGCATCGTAACGTGGTGGACGCGGTGTGATTTGATTAGGAATACTTTTTGTAGGGCGATTGAGATGACTGACGATATTACGGGCAATCGATAACGCGTGGGTATCGTTTTGGGCTAGATGATCAACCACACCTGATAGTCTAGTATGTACATCGCCGCCGCCCAAGTCTTCTGCCGTGACCTCTTCACCCGTCGCTGCTTTGACTAGTGGTGGACCACCCAAAAAGATCGTACCTTGTTCTTTGACAATAATAGACTCATCGCTCATGGCAGGCACATACGCACCGCCAGCCGTACAGCTACCCATAACCACAGCAATCTGTGGAATACCTGCCGCACTCAGATTTGCTTGATTAAAAAAGATACGGCCGAAATGCTCTTTATCAGGGAATACATCATCTTGGTTCGGTAAGTTTGCACCACCTGAATCAACCAGATAAACGCACGGCAGATGGTTTTCTTGCGCGATTTCTTGGGCACGTAGGTGTTTTTTGACCGTCATTGGGTAGTATGTGCCGCCTTTTACCGTGGCATCATTACAGACAATCATACACTCGATGCCATTGATACGACCAATACCTGCAATTACGCCAGCCGCTGGAATCTCTTCGCCATACATATCATGTGCGGCCATTGGTGCCACTTCTAGGAACGGTGTACCTACATCCAATAAACGCTCGACGCGCTCACGTGGTAACAACTTGCCACGCGCTAAATGCTTGGCACGTGCGCGCTCTGAGCCACCTTGGGCAACTTTACGCAAGTGTACATACAGGTCATCGACTATCTCTTGCATCGCGGCACTGTTTTGCTGAAAATCGCTTGAGTTTGGACTCAGTTTACTGGTTATGATAGCGCTCATGATACCCCTTTTTTTCTTATACATAGATAGATAGATACGTAGATGTGAGTAGCTTTTTATATAAATGATACTAACTACTATTTTTAAGCGTTGCTCACATATAGTCGATTCAATTTAAAAGTAGTACAAGGCAACCGAGTGCAGATGTATGTGTGATACTTCAAGCGAGGTTAACGCTGTAATACTTTTACAGTGAAATGAATATGGTTAGTCTTTTATTTTTTAGAGCAGATAAGCAAGCTTACTACAAACCCAACTCTTCTTTCATTTGCTCAATGATTTTATATTTTTGAATTTTGCCAGTGATGGTCATTGGATATTCAGTCACGAAGCGATAGTAAGTCGGCACTTTATAGTGAGCGATATGCTCGCTACAGAACTCGCGTACTTCCTGTTCAGTCAAGCAGCCAGGCTCTTTCGGAATAATCCACGCCGCGAGTACTTCACCATAACGCTCATCTGGTATACCCACGATTTGCACATCACGAATCTTTGGATGACGATAGAGATAATTTTCAATTTCTACTGGATAGATATTCTCGCCGCCGCGAATCACCATGTCTTTACTACGCCCGACAATTTTGACATAGCCGTCTTCATCCATTGTGGCCAAGTCACCCGTATGCATCCAACCATCTTGGATCGCCTCACGCGTTTTAAAGCGGCTGCCCCAATAGCCTTTCATCACTGAATAGCCTCGTGTAAGCAACTCACCTGTCTCACCCAGCGGGACAATTTCACCTGTCTCTGTATCGACGACTTTCACCTCAAGTGCAGGCTGTACCAGTCCTACCGTTGAGACCTGTTTATCAAGTGGCGTGTGCTCATTGGTCTGGCAAGATACAGGACTGGTCTCTGTCATGCCATAGGCAATGGTGACTTCGCTCATATGCATCTTATCGATGACACGGCGCATCACTTCAATCGGACAGCTAGAGCCAGCCATGATACCCGTGCGCAGGGTAGACAAATCAAAGTTTTCAAATTCAGGATGGTCAAGCTCGGCGATAAACATCGTTGGCACACCATGTAGACCGGTACATTTCTCTTCTTCTACTGCTTGCAATACCGTCAACGGCTCAAAGCCATCGTTTGGATATACGATACAACCGCCATGCGTGAGAATCGCTAGATTGCCAAGCACCATGCCAAAGCAATGATACAAAGGTACTGGAATACACAGCCTATCCTCTTCGGTAAGGTTCATGGCCTCACCAATGAAATAGCCATTATTTAAGATATTGCGATGGCTTAAGGTAGCACCTTTTGGTGTGCCTGTCGTGCCACTTGTGAACTGTACATTAATAGCATCAGTGTTCTTAAGCTGCGCCTGACGCTCGGCAACACGCGGATCGTTAGCATCGCCCTCGCTCATCCACGTAGAGAATTTTTGCATAAAGCCGAATGTCTCGTCCGACTCTGGCTCATCAATCCAGATGATGCGCTCAATCGTCGGAATCTCAACCAAATCAAGCTGAGTGTAGTCTTTATGGTAAATCTCAGGACACAGCTCACGGATTAAACTGGCGTAGTCACTGGTTTTGAAATGACGCATCAGTACCAGCGCTGAGCAGCCCAGTTTATTTAAGGCATATTGCAATTCAAAAGTACGGTAGGCAGGATTGATATTAACGAGGATAACGCCGACTTTTGCCGTGGCCAATTGCATGAGCAACCATTCAGCATTGTTGTGTGACCATATACCGATACGATCACCAATCTCTAATCCCATTTCAATCATGCTACTGGCTAGCTGATTCACTTGCTGCTGTAGCTCACGATATGTCCAGCGGATATTTTGATGGCGGACGACCAGTGCTTCGCGCTCAGGATATTTAGAAACAATAGCATCAAAAAAGTCACCGATTGTCGCTTCAATCAGCGGTACATCAGGACCTTTGTCATAGCTTTGCGTAAGTGGTGCATTGGCTGAGCGTGCGCCCATATTGATACTAGGAATGTTGTTTAAAATAGTGTCGAAGTCAACGCGAGTCGAATCGAAATCAGGAGTTTGAGTCATAACGAGTCCTTTCGTTTTACTTTTTATATTATTTATAAATAGCACTTATCAATAGCCTGCGTGCAAACCTTCTTCCTTGGGCAGGTCTTACATAGCATTCAGCTACTATAACGCCATCAATGAAAGCCTGTCAACAATATCAATACATTATGTATCATTTAATTAGTCAGTCTGCCTTTCTATTTATTAAAAGGTAACATAGAATCATGGCAAGTTTTTGACACAAAAAAGCCAGCCACATTATAAGTAATGGGCTAGCTCAATCATCAATATTGTCTTTTAACTGAATCTTCTTGAAAGGAATCTAATAAAGGACATTATTTATAAATGATGTCCTTTATTAGTTTTTCGAAAAACGGTATTGCAATCATCATGCTTTAGGAACTGCAGGCGCCTTAATCGTTACCGTTGCGCTAACGACTTCATCATCATCGAGCAAATCCATGATTAGCTCATCATCACTCTCAGTCTTTACTTGCCAATTGCCCGACGCTTGCGGTACGCCCGTCACCATCACAGAGATGGCTTTATTTTTTAGGCGAATCATTGGCGGCTTATGATCATAACCGCTGTGCTCGTGACCTAAAATATCATCAGCGATAGTCGCAGCCTGCGCGCGTAATGGCGCAACATAACGACAAGCGACCCCATTGATAGACATACAGTCGCCGATGGCATAGATATTCGCTGCATTGGTACGCAACGTCGTTGCATCCACCACGATACCCGTACGGCGATCGAATTCCACACCAGCCGCCGCAGGTAATTGCTCATCGACTGTCAGACCTGTACTGGCAATCACATGATCTACAATCAGTGGTTCGAGCGGCTGAGTATCAGCATTGTCTGCATCCGATGATAATGGGGCATAGTCTACTTGTAGTTTCTCAGCATCTTCGCTGTCGTCGTCATTACTGCCAACACGAGTGACAGCTGATACTTGATAACCACCTAAGAATTGAATGCCCTGTGATTCGATTGCTTTGGCGATACGTGCGGTTGCTTTGGCTGGTAGCATCTGCGAAAGCGGTGCATCATTTAAATCAATAAGCGTTACTTTATGACCAGCTTTAAGTAGGTCTTCTGCGATTTCTGTACCCACCATACCAGCACCGACGATCGCAACGTGCTGGCTACCTGCTGCTAGCTTTTCTTGTAGCTGACTAAAGCGCTCAATATGATTGACATGCCAGACCAAATCTTGTGGCAGACTTTTAGGAAAGATAGGATGCGCGCCCATCGCCAGTACCATTTTCTCATAGCCAATAGTCGTCAGTGCGTCATCTGACTGCGCAGTAGAGCGCACCTGTACAGTTTGGCTCACTGGATCAATATCTGTCACTTGTGTATTGGCTAACAACGTCACTTCTGCTGTGTTCGCCGCTTCGCTACCAGATGCCCGTACCAAATCTGATGCTCGTTTGTTTTGGCTGATTGCCATCGTCAACATCGGCTTATGATAACGGTCGCCACTATCAGCTGTGATTAATGTGATTGGAATCTCTGTGTCTTTGGCACGAATGGCATCAATGACATGCCAGCCTGCCAGTCCTGCACCAATAATAACCACACCTTTTTTTGCTGCTGTGCTCGATGCTACAGATAGGTTTTCTACGCTCATATAAACTCCAAGATGGTTTATGAATTATTTTAATTATCAAAAATATTGACCGCTATTGTATCAGTAAACAGCCATTCACTCACCTATCTAGCAATTCACTTAGTCAATATCGAACTCCATGCGATGCGCTGTTGCACGCATGGTTTCACTATCTATTAATTTTTCTATACAGTATAGACTTGCATGGATGCCTGCACTTATCCCCGCTGATGTGACAATATTACCAGTATCATCACTGGCATCTACAAAACGCGTATGCGAGATCACATCGATATCAGGATAAGATGCTAAATTATCCAAATCCATCCAGTGCGTGGTTGCTGACTTACCAGTTAGCAAACCTGCCTTAGCCAACAGCAATGCTCCTGTACACACTGAAAGCGTCAGCTCTGCCAAACTTGCTTGAGTGTTAATCCAATCAATTACCACCTTATTATATATTTCTGTTTTTTCGGCACCGTACCCACCGGGGACGATTAAGACATCAATATCTGGATGATTGGCAAAACTATAGTCAGGAATGACTTGTAGACCGTTTCTAGCGGATATTGGAGCTTGGTTCTCAGCTATAGTAATAACATCGAAGTACTTATCATCACTAGCAGGGGCAGCATTTTCAGCCAACGAAAACACCTCAAAAGGTCCTGCAAAATCCAATACTTCTACTTCATTGAACAGTAGTATGCCGACGGTTCGTTTTAGCGTCATATTCAATCCTAATTCAGTTGATCGCATTAAATAAAATTAAACTCATCTATATTATGACTACTATCTTTTCAAACTTGTTTGATTAAGTAGATGAACCATTTCATCTGCCTTTGCCGTTTGCGATTTCTCTAATCCTGCGACTATTCCCACTCTATTTTCAGCGGCTTTATAGTCTCAAAGCTATCTTATTCAAATTCCTTGTGTGTAAACATCATAGGCTCTAAATCGTTTTTCAAATAGTTATACAAAAGAAACTGAATACAAAGCGCCCTATTAAAGATAGCGTTTAACTGTCTTTAATAAGGCGCTTTGTATAATTATTAGCAGTAGAAAGAAAAATAAGCTTTAGAACATGTCTTTATCTTAGAAAAACTGCTATACACAATCGTAAATCAAAGTGTATTTAATGATTTAAAATCTTCGATAAGAACATCTGCGCACGGTCACTTTTCGCGCCTTCAAAAAACTCATCTTTACTACAGTTTTCTACGATATGTCCTTCATCCATAAAGATAATACGATTGGCTACCTGACTGGCAAAGCCCATTTCATGTGTCACACACATCATGGTCATACCATCACGAGTCAGCTCGACCATCACATCTAGCACCTCTTGAATCATCTCAGGATCAAGCGCGGAGGTTGGTTCATCAAATAGCATTGCGACGGGATCCATGGCCAACGCTCGTGCAATTGCAACACGCTGCTGCTGACCACCAGAGAGCTCCGCTGGATATTTTGCCGCTTGTACTGTCAGACCAACACGGTCGAGATAAGCCATCGCTTTTTGTTTGGCCTCAGACTCTTTACGGCCCAACACTTTGATTTGTGCCACGGTTAAATTATCAATAATAGTCAAATGGGGAAACAACTCAAAATGCTGAAATACCATGCCGACACGACTGCGTAACTTGGGTAAATTAGTCTTTGGGTCACCGACAGAGATGCCATTGACCATGATGTCACCCTTTTGAAAAGGCTCAAGTCCATTAACTGTCTTAATCAAAGTTGATTTACCACTACCCGATGGACCACAAACAACAACGACATCACCTTTATGTACATGCGCCGTACAGTCAGTCAGTACTTGAAAGTCTCCATACCACTTACTGACATTAGATATCTCGATGACCATCTCATCACTAGCATGACCACTATTGGTAACCAGCCCGCCAAAGGCATTTAAGTACGTATCAGCATTGCTCATCACTGGCTCCTAACCACATTATTTTCGATAATCATTATTTAAAAAAGGTAAATCAAATACTCAAACTCTCAACACTCAAAAGCACAAGCGATAGCCGTATCAGAATACGCTATATTAAAACCGCAAACGCTTCTGTAATTGTTGCACACCAATAGAAGCACTTAAGCTAATCACAAAATAGACAGCACCAGCACCTAAGATATACGGCGTGAGTAAGCCCATTAGCTCACCGCGAACGTAAGCTGCGCGGAAAAAGTCGGTCAAACCAATGGCAAATACCAGCGTCGTATCTTGGAATAAAATAATACATTGCTGCAAAATCAATGGCAGCATCTTACGAAAGGCTTGTGGCAAGATGACCAGACGCATGGTCTGCCCATAAGTCATGCCGAGCGCTTTTGCCGCATTGACCTGCCCGCTACCAATCGATTGAATACCAGCACGCACCACTTCTGAGAAGTAAGCCGCCTCAAACATCATAAATGCGACCACACAAGAGGCAAATGCCGCATCGAGTTGCAGGTACTTACCCGCTACCCAAAGATAAATCATCGGTACAGCAAAGTAGAACCATAGCAGTACCAGTAGCAGCGGCACGGAGCGAAAGTAATTGACGTATAGTTTAGCTGGAATCTCAAGCGCTTTGATACCTGACAAGCGCATTAATGCCAGTATGGTACCTAAGCTGATACCGCCCAAAATAGCCAAAAACAGCACTTTTAAGGTGGTAAGCATGCCGCCCATCAAACCAGGATAGGCTGTTGCCAATTCGGTCATATTCATTTCTGACCTCCCGCAATAAGCCCAGGCACACGCAATTTACGTTCAATCAATCCCATAATAGCGATCAAGGATAAGTTGAAAACCAAATAAATAATCGTCGCGTAAGTATATATCTCGATACTATTTTGAGTATATTCGCTGATGGTTTTGGTTTGGCTAATCAGCTCCATTACCCCCACTAGCGAGGCCACAGAAGCGTTTTTGAAACAGTTGGTTAACTCAGAGCTGAGCGGTGGCAAGATAATACGAAATGCTTGCGGTAGCAGTACTTCTTTATAGACTTGTGGAATACTAAACCCTAACGCGTAGGCTGCGTTAATCTGTCCATCTGGTAATGACTCAATACCTGTCCGTACCTGTTCAACGATACGAGCAGCGGTAAATAAGCCCAAACCAATACTGGCTGATAACATGGCTGAAGTATTCGGAGACAAATCCTTATACCACCATTCTTGTATCGTCGGCGTGAGCCAGCCAGGCGCGATATAAAACCAAAAAAACAGTTGAACAAGCAGTGGAATATTACGAAAAAATGTCACATAAGCCGTACCGATTGCACGAGCAGTCTTGTTGGGCAAGGTGCGCATGATACCGAAAATAGTACCGACGACCATAGCGATGGCCCAAGCGATACTGCCAATTAATAGCAGCCAGCCAAGACCTGTAATCATCCAATGGATGTAGAGCTCGTTGCCAATACCAGTCTGCTCAAAGAGCACACCCCAGTTCCAGCTATAATTCATGGTTGTCTCTCCGAGCAACGATTGATAAGCCTATACGTCAAATAAAATTACTGGCTATCTGAACGTATAGGCAAGCTATGTTGAGGGACAATGAGCGTTACTGCGCTGCTGCTTCTTTAGGCTGAGCGCTGTCATGCGGATTGGCAATCAATGCCTTTAAGTTGTCTGACATCTCAAAGTTTAGATTGACGTTCTTTGGTGGGATTGGGTTCAAGAACCACTTATCATAAATGCTATTGATTTCGCCTGAACTAAACACATTAGCAAGTGCTTCATCGACCACAGCTTTGAATTCAGGATCATCTTTACGCATCATACAACCATAGATTTCAAACGATTGCGGCGTACCGACGATGACCCACTCATCAGGATTTTTTGCTTTGGCTTTTTCGCCCGCGAGCAATACATCATCCATCATAAAGGCATCAGCGCGACCATTTTCTAGCATTAGGAAGCCTTCGCCATGATCTTTTGCTGAGATGATATTGGTATCCATTTTATTATCATCGTTGTACTGACGGATATAACGCTCTGAAGTCGTGCCTGCTGTCGTTACCAGAGTTTTGCTTTTTAGGTCTTCAAAATCTTGAATACCAGAATCTTTTTTGGTCAACAGACGCGTACCAATTTCAAAGAAACCGTTTGAGAAAGCGACTTGCTTTTGACGTTCTTCGTTATTGGTGGTTGAGCCACACTCAAAATCTACCGTGCCGTTTTGTACCAATGGGATACGAGTTTGCGAAGTGATTAGGTTATAGCGAACGTTAAGGTCTGGCATGTTTAGCTTTTGCTTAACGGCTTCAACCACTTTCATTTCCAAGTCGTGAGCATAGCCAATCGGTTGGTTAGGATCATCAGCAATATAAGAGAAAGGAATAGAGGAATCACGGTGACCGACGACAATAGTGCCAGAGTCTTTAATTTTCTGTAGCGTGCCGTTGGTGGTGGTTTCGGTCGTCGCTGCATCATCTGCTGGCGCATCAGTGCTGGTCTGGCTGCTGTTATTACATCCCGCTAAGCCTAATGCCATAACAGCAGCTAAAGTCAACGGTTTGGAAAATGAGTATGTCATGAAATACATCCTTTTATCGCAAGATTGAGTGAGTGCTTGGACGACATAGGTCTGATTGACCCGACTGCCCCGCATCCGTACGGTTGTTGCTGTTGTTTATCACAATGCAACTTAATGTTACTGTACAACAAATTTGCAGTAGAGGGTGAATTTTTTTTGAGAGAGTACATATTTATGAATATATTTATATTCTAACTATAAGATGATGGCTTATAGCGGCTATCTACTCAGAGTTTTGTACAGACAGCTGCTTGGTTTTTTAAGCCTATTATTAACTTTTGCTGCTTATAATCATCAAAACAGTCTACTAAGTGAGATTGATAAATCAGCAGTAATCCCCATAAAGCAAACAACTTCTCTATACTACAAATGACTTATGACTCAAGATATCCCAGTCCCAAATACGGACAGCCAAACTATTGGCAACCATAGCAGCAACGACATTCGCCAACGTTTCTTTGTTGAAGACTCGCCCGTGCGCGGTGATGTGGTACGCCTATCACGCAGCTACGCGAGCACGATTGCACAAAAGCCCTATCCTGAAGCCATCAAACGCTTATTGGGTGAGATGCTGACGGCAGCGAGTTTGCTAATCAGTACGGTAAAAATCAACGGCCGCCTATCTATTCAGTTGCAATCATCAGACAGTGACAGCTTACTAAACTGGGCGATGGCAGAATGCGATCAAGACGGTATCATTCGTGCGCTTGCTAGCTGGAAAGGCGAGACGGATGAGCAGGTACAAGCGTGGGACAATATGACCCATGCCAAAGAAGCGTTTGCTGAACTTGGTGCGATGGGACAAGGCGTATTGTTTATCAATATTCAGCCTGATGGCGGTGAGCCATACCAAGGTATCGTTGAGCGTAGCCATGACAATCTAGCGGACTGCTTAGCGCATTATCAAAAGCAATCAGCACAGATTCCAACGTTGATTAACTTGGCATCTGACGGCTTGCAAGCCGGAGGTATCTTGGTACAAATGCTACCGCGTACTGCTGAAGAAACGTCTGAAGTTGAGCAAAACCAAGATGCGGGTATCGACGATGATTTATGGACACGCTTGTCTGTATTGACGCGCACGGTAAAAGCAGAAGAACTAACGACACTGGATGCTAACGAGATACTCTATCGCTTGTATCATGAAGAAAACATCGTGGCACCTGAGCCTGCGCCTCTATCATTTGGTTGTACTTGCTCACGCGAGAAATGTGAAATGGCAATCGAGCAAATCGGCGAAGCGGAAGCGTTAGATATCGTCGAAGAGCAAGGCGGTACATTCGAGATGGATTGTGGATTCTGCGGTGAAGTCTATAAGTTCAATAAAGATGATGTAGCAGCAATATTTGCTGAGTAAGTTTCTTACTTACTATAAATCAGCCTTTATAGAAATACAAAAACCCCTCAAGTGTGATGCTTGAGGGGTTTTTTGTTTTTAAATGACAACTTTATTAAACCGGATTATTTTTTAGTTTCATTGCTATAATCAATTGTAGATAACTTGATTAAGATGAGCTAAAACAATGAACTATAAGAAGATAGATTGGGCAGTAATTTGTACTGTTATATGGGTAATTTTTTGGCTAGCTCTTCTAATGAAAGGTTTCGATAGTGTTGAAGGGTTTGGCGGACTAGGTGCCTTCTTATCAGGAATTTTTGCACCGCCTGCGTTGCTATGGTTTTATAAAAGCTATCGAATACAAAGCAACGAATTAAAATTGCAGCGAGAAGAGCTAACTTTACAACGTAAAGCATTAGAGCAATCCGTATTGGCTCAAAAAGGCTCTGAAACAGCCCTAAATGATCAGTCTAAAGCTCTGTTTCGTCAGTTAGAAATTGTTGAGAACCAATATAATGACTACTTGAAAATATTAAACTCTAAACGGCCTTTGTTTGATATCGTATATCAGGGATTGGAAGAAGAAAGAAAACCTTTTGAAATGGAGTCTATTTTTACTAATGGCCGTACTATAGAAAGAACTAAAGTTATTAGAGTTGAGTACGTTATAGTACTTTCAAACTCTAGAGCAAACTGTGTTGTAAAAAGAATTTTGGCATCCGATGAATTTGAAACTTATATTAAGACTTACACTGGAATCAATTTACGAATGGATGATAATGAAATAGAAAAAATATTTCACTCTTCTGCTGAACATATTACATTAATATGTAGACTGAGTCTTCCGCCAGAAGCAAAGCGCCATCAGCATACTGAAGAAGCCCTCAATGTATTAAGTGGTGAACAAATCAATATTAATTATGCATTTGACAATCAGTACGCTTCTGATACTTACGAATTCTATAAAGACGGAAGTGATCAGCTTAAAATCAAGCTACTGGCAACTGATAAAATCAACTAGGCCAACAACAAGTGGTATAAAACAAAACCCATGTTAAACGCAATCACTACACCGCCACATCTAAACTTCTAGGATAAGAATGTATGCGCGGACGTCCGGCATAGTCACTTCGACCATTATCAAGTAGCCATTCAACGACTTGTTCGCGCACTCGTCTACTATGGATTAAGTTCATATGATTGACGCCATAAAACACTGCTTTGTGACCATCTGGCACAAACAAAGCATGCTCAGCATCATCTTCACCTAAGGCTGAAGCCACTGATACCAAGCTGTCTCCTAGCAGATCCGTTACCTTAGAGTCATAATGCGTCTCAAGCAAGGCACTAGCGACAAAGTAAGTCTTGATACCACTTGGCAACCGTGCAGGATGGCGAAAGTCTTGTGGTAGTACGCTACGTCCTTCTAGTGCTTTCCAATCTGCATCTCGAATACTGCCATGACGTAGATCAATGATACCGGCACTGCGCATATCCCCAAGCTTGGCCAGTGAGCCTGCAAAAGGCAGCTTGGCAATGATGTCTTGCACATAATTACCGATACGCTCAAGCACTGCCCCATGATGCGGCGAACCTAGCGTAATGAGATTGCCCACGCGCTTGATCCAGTCTAGACGGTCTTGCTCGCCATAAAACAGTGCGCTGCGAGAGACCAAGCCGCCCATACTATGTCCGACCAGATCTATCTGACTGATATTTGGGTTGTCATCGACTAGCGCTTGTAGCAATTGAGAAAACTTACGACCGCTACGAGAGATACGGCGACCTGTATTGTAATCCAAATACAACACCGTGGTATCAGGTTGGCTGATGTGAATGGCCTCACCTAAATCATTATCCGTTTGTGCTTGCCAGCTCAAATGACTCATACATAAACCATGGCTCAAAATAACGATACGGCCTGATAGTACTTCATTTTGTGGCTTGCCGTCTTGAGTGTATAGCATCATCGGAATGGCGAGCGCATTTTGATTATTGACAAGATGGTCACCCATGACACCATTGAGTACATTCACCAGTTTTTTTAGTGAATCTGGTAGAGGCTGCACTGACTTTTGGAGAATCAGGTTTTTGTATATGCGTAGTACAGACGCCAGATTATTACCGACCATCTGCATCACATGACGTATCGTGCCATAAATACGTCCAGTAAATCCGCGTGACCATTTATTTAAATGTTTGTCATTGAAGCGGCCTAGCGGACGCAGAATAACTTCACGATGGATAGCTTCTACGATTTCTGTAATCTCAACCACACCCATGGTGGCAAGCTGCGCCAATCCTTCAAAAAAATCAGCCAAAGACACAGGTGTTTTGTTGATTTCATCGCTGTCATCTGAATCTGCTAGTAGCTTAACCAGTTCATCCATATCAATGGCTTCGAGTTGGTCGATTTGCTCATATAGATGACTATGTAGCGGTACACTCGCATCTGGAACAAAATGCGCATCGAGCTCATGATGAGTACGAGTATAGCTGCTATCATTTTGAGCGTCGCTGTCACTAACACTGTCGTTATAAAACACCTTTGGACTGCTCATAATATTTGCACATTCAGCGAAAAAAGTAATGGTCTATATTATCCTGTAACTGCAGCAAAGAGAAGTGAATGGTTTGACTTTAGAGCGGGATGACGACTAGCAGAGCTAGATAGGTGATAGACGGTCTCTTTAACTATTAAATCAATATAATAATAAAAAATCCCAAGCCTTAACTTGGGATTCTTATGGTTATGAGCATTTTGGTTGTTTCTATTATCCGCCTATAGCTTATCTATCTATGTCGTGCTATCAGCTGTATCAAATGATTCTGCCAGTATGACATCACCATCCTCGCGAGTAATCATCACAGTCGCTGAGCGAGGTATACTACCACCAGCGACAGCGCCCCACGTATTGCCAGGATGCTGAATATTGATAAACAGCGTTTTGAAATCTGGCGCCATGGTGATACCTGTTACTTCGCATCCTTCAGGACCAACAAAGAATCGTTTGATATTGTCATTGCTGGCAGATGTACCGACTCGGGTCGACTGCCCTGCCGATGTGGTCGTCATCGATCCATCACTGACCTTACCCGGTAGTGCCGCGAGCAACATACAGCTACTGGTATCAGTATAAGCGCCGTCATCTGTCTGAATCCATAAGACACCGCGCGGGTCAAAATATAGCCCATCAGGTGAAGAAAAGTCATTATTATCATTTAATTGAGAAAGGTTTTCTGCTGATAAGTCACTTGGCGCACCAAACAGATAAATATCCCATTCAAAGCTCGTTGCGGCATGGTCACCGCCTGCTTCTGCCCAGCGAATAATGTGACCATTGTCATTACCAAGTGCTTTTCCGCTTGACTGATAGCTACGCGGATTGGAAGCTGAGACAGGCTGATCGTCACGTACGCCGCGATATTTGTTATTGGTCAATGTCACATAGACATCGCCCGTCATAGGACTGACCGATACCCATTCAGGTCGATCCATTTTGGTAGCACCAGCGGCATCGGCAGCTGCACGGGCAAAGACCAATACTTCATCCTGTCCATTGAATGGCAGTACACTATTAAAAGCATCCAGTCCGTTTTGACCATGGACGAGAGCTTTCCACTCCCCGCTACCGTCTTCATTAAATACCGCCACGTATAGCGTGCCGTTATTCAGATATTTGTCACCTGCTTTTAGTCCGCCGCCGATGTCCGAGTTGGACCACATCGCTTTGGAGACAAACTTATAAATGTACTCACCTCGGGCGTCATCACCCATATAGAATACCACTGGCTTACCTTGCTCGACAGGAGCATACGCGCAGTTTTCATGAGCGAATCGGCCCAGTGCGGTACGTTTTTGCGGTATAGAGTTTTGGTCAAATGGGTCAATTTCAGTAATATAACCAAAAGTGTTAAAGCCATAGCGATAATCTTCCGCAGCACTGGCACCGACTGCGGTCATATCCCAACGTGAGAACTCGTCTGCTATCTTGGCATCCTTTGCCTCTGGGGTATGCCATAGATACTCCCATCCTGGGAAGTCCTCCACCGCACCGTAGCGCTCGCGCGCATAGTTATCACCAGCGCTCAATTGACTAGCATCCTGTCCACGGGCAAACACCCCCAAGAAATTCTCTTCGGTAGTCAGATAAGTACCCCACGGTGAAAGACCTGCGCCGCAGTTGTTATTGATACCACGAGTCTGATAGCCTGTCGGGTCAAACTTGGTCTTGACCAGAGCAGAGCCTGCCACAGGGCCAGCCAATTGTGCTGTTGTACTACTGGTAATACGGCGATTGTATTTAGAGTCAGGTACCATCTCATAACCCATACCATCTGCGCGGCGAGTTAACTCAACCACCGAGACGCCATGACAGTTGACTTCGCGGCGGACGTCGCTTGCAAGACGACGGTTTTGAAAAATAGGCGCAGCATCGTTATCTTGAGTGACGTAATAGCCAAATGGACTAAGCTCACTGCTGTTAACGTATTCATGGTTCATGACTAGCAAGCTATTTTCTGACGCTTTGGCATCGTAAGCGTTACCGTTCTTGCCAAAGAACCACATCCCATCATGGTTGTCACCCATACGCCATTCAAATGACTCTGCTGATTGCTCGCGATTGTCTTTCCAGTCCTCGATACCAGAGTTCAGTGGTGTACCAAGTGGTAATATCATCTCTGCCTTGTAGCCTGCTGCTACGGTCATTGTTTCCGCTGTTGAATGCGCGACTGCCTCAAACTTTAAGGTATCAGGACGCTTTAAATCACCTTGTGCAGGGATAGCGGCATTATCGTCATCACCAACAATACTGCTATCGTCGTCTTCACTACAACCGACCAAAGGTAATGCGCCAAAAAACGCAGCAGCCGTCAACCCTGTGCCACCTTTTAGGATACTACGGCGGTTCAATCGACGATTGATAATCGTCTGAAAGTCAGTATTGTTAGTAGGATTTGAGTCTTCAACCACTTCGTGGGCAAGCGTTCGCTCATTGTTCAATAATGTCATTATCAGTCACCTTGCTATTAGGCTAGATTGGCAGAGAGTTGATCGCGGCTTTATAATTACGACCACAAAAATACGAATTCCGCTTAAGTCTACTCAACCTTTATGACAGTACGCTGAACAATAGATGACAAAATAATGACAATCGACTGTACTGATGATTATTGAAAAATAGAATGGTTAGATAGTTAGAGCTGTTTGGCAGTTAGCAAATTTAAAAAATAAATATAAAGGCTTAAAAGCAAAAACCCCAAGCAATTGCTCGGGGTTTTTAATATGCGTTTGTTATTGCAATCAATCTTACTGTACTTGCGACACCCACTCATGAGCACCCAGTTTTAGTTTAAGCTGATCGCCTGCTTGCAACACACCAACGCCGCTTGGCGTGCCAGTCATAATCACATCCCCTGCTTGCAAGCTGAAGGCGTGACTGATATTGACCAGTAATTCATAGACAGGAAATAGCATTAAGGCACTATCGCCATCTTGCGTTAACTTATCATTGATAGATAGCTGATACTGTACATTCTGCAGATTGCCAAACGCTTGTGGGTCGAGCCAATCAGCAAGCACGCAGGCTCCGTCAAAACACTTAGCACGCTCCCACGGATGACCTTTTTCTTTTAGCTTGCTTTGCAAATCACGCAAGGTCAAATCCAGCCCTAATGTCACGCCACCAATGGCTTGCTTAGCTTGCTCAATCGTCGCCCTAGATAAACCAGCTGATAGCTGAATACATAGCTCGGCCTCGTAGTGAGTCTCGCCAAATAACTCTGGACTTGGGCGAACCACATCACCACGGATAGAGACCACTGAAGACGCAGGCTTCATAAACAGTATCGGCGTAGTTGGTACTTCATTGCCCAACTCTGCAGCATGTGCCGCATAGTTGCGACCAACACAGACGACTTTACCAATAGAAGCACGTAATCTTTCATTATGATTGATAGCGCCCTGCTCGGCATTGACACCAGCTGCAATGGCGTTCGCTAATAACTCGTGTGGCGATTGGCTCATACTAAACTCTCCCTGTAAATGATGGCTATTTTATCAGCAGTCCCTACTATATTGTCTACAGTGACTTTGACGATTTTTAGTTGCTAACTATTAACTATTAACTATTAACTATTAACTATTAACTGTTAACTGTTAACTGTTAACTATGGAATCGTATTAGTCACGACATCTGGTGGTACATAACTGGCATGACGGTTCATACGTTTTTCAAACATTCTAAAGCTAAACAAGATAACCCACGATAGCAATAGATAGACGATACCAGCGGCAAAGAATAGCTCCATCAAGGTATAGGTACGCGCACTAATCGTACGAGCAACACCTGTGATATCCATCAATGCAATAGTCGAAGCTAGCGCACTACCTTTGAGCATAAAGATAACTTCGTTACTGTATGCTGGAATCACAATGCCAAATGCGCGCGGCAGCGTAACCCGTGTTAGCTTTTGCCATTTTGACATACCAAGTGCATCAGCAGCTTCAAGCTCTCCAATAGGAATCGTTTGAATCGCACCGCGTATAATTTCGGCTAGATAAGCACTGGTATTGAGGGTAAAGGCAATAATGGCACACCAATATGCTTGGCTAAGTACTGGCTCCCATAAGAACGACTCGCGTACGGCCTCGAACTGACCCAAACCGTAATAAATCAGGAATATCTGTACCAGCAGCGGCGTACCACGGAAAAAGAAGATATACAGAAACGGTAGTATCTGTACCACCCAATTCTTAGACAGTCGTAATAACGCCAAAACCAAACCAAACAGCAATCCAATCACACCTGAAAACAAAACCAGCTGTACGGTCAATACCGCGCCGCCTAGTAAATCAGGGATATGGTCAAAAATGACCTGCCAATTCCAATCCATAGTATCTCTCCTCTACCCTATGGTCGATTGACTGTGAGTGGATTGACGGCTTATCTTTTTGGCATAGCGTGCCGCAGGATTGGCGCGCCACTCAAGCCACATCATAAAGCCAGTAATCAACATGGTCAGACCCAAATAAATAATCGCTGCTGCCATATAAAAGGTAAACGGCTGCTGTGTAGACTGTGCCGCACGCGATGACTGATACATGATGTCCTTGAGACCCACGACCGATACCAATGCGGTATCTTTGAGCAGTACCAGAAATAAATTTCCCAAACCTGGTAAAGCAATCTGCCACACTTGCGGCAACGTGATGCGATAAAAAGTCTGAAAAGGACGCATACCAATCGCTTGCGCAGCCTCTCGCTGCCCTACTGGAATCTCTTGAATGGACATGCGAAAAATCTCAGTCGCATATGCACCAAAAGCAATAGACAGTGCCATGACACCACCCCAAAAAGCGCTAATCTCGACATAGTCGTTATAGCCGAACTTTTTGAGGATGCTCATCAATAAGATAGAGCCGCCATAATAAATAAAGAGCACCAATAGCAGCTCAGGAATACCGCGCATCGTCGCAGTATAGACAGTCGCAAGTTTACGCAGCAACCAGATATTGGACATCTTTGCGGTTGCGCCGAGCAAGCCTAAAGCCAGACCAATGATTAAACTGGTTACAGCTAGCTGTATGGTGACGGTAGCGCCGCTTAATAAAAGCGCGCCAAATCCTTGTAAGTCAAACACGATTATCCACTCAGTCTCTTTATATTAGCAATTAGGGCATGTCTTCAATTCAATCGATAGACATCTAAATGGTTTAAAAACGGCTAAATCTTGCCAAACGGCGTCAAAAAGCTGACTAATATCTCGATATTATTTGCGCTATTTTCCTTGTTTGACTGCAATTTATCTCATTTTTATTACCATTTTTAAAATGAAGACACGCCTTAGCAAAATATGAGTTAAAAGAATCAGCATCAATAGCTGAACGCGGCGAAACACCGTATTTTATACCAAATCAATAGGGATGGTCGGCGTCAAAAAATGACGTCAGAAGAATACGATTAACGCTGCGATAATTGACACAGTAGAAATGAGCGCTGATTTTATCATATTCACTCGCTGTGATGTTAATACTGACGCGTAAAAGCTGTGCCTAAACCGTACTTAAACAGACACTTGCCTCTAGAGATATACAATCAGCCGACTAAATTTGAGCAAAATTGATAGGCGGCTATTATGTATATTCGTTGCTATAACGACAAATAAAAAAGGACATCACCATCATGGCGATATCCTTTTATTGATCAAAACAATATTTTTTGACTGCTATCTTTGACTACTGTTAGCTATTAACTAGCGTTTTCTGTCGCTGGTTGCTCGGCAGTATTTGTATCTGTTCCTGTATTTGCGTCTTCATCAACTGTGCTCGTTGCAGACGCTGGTATCGCAAAGTACTTTTGATTGATCTTATCGTAAGTACCATTAGCCTTTATATTAGCAAGAGACTGATTGATCTTTGCTTGTAGCGGATCGCCTGGACGTACTGCTATCGCAAAGTTATCATTAATATCGATCTCATCACCTTTTAGCGCATATTTGCTACCAGCATTTGAGCTCAGCCATTCTATCGCAGGCAGCTTATCAGAAATCATCGCATCGACACGGTTTGAACCGAGATCCAAAAACGCATTGCTCAACGTATCATAAAGCTTCATATTGGCTTTTGGATACGTGTCTTCTAGCCACTGCGATGAAATGGTTGAACGCTGTGCAGCAATAGAATGCGAGTCGATATCGCTGTTGTTACTAGGGTCAAAGCTACTGTCTTTTTTGGCTAAGAAAACCAAGGCATTGCTAAAGTACGGATCGGTAAAGCTCACCTGCTGCGAACGCTCTGGAGTAACAGACATCGCGGCCACGATTGCATCGTACTTACCTGCTTTTAAGCCAGGGATAATACCGTCCCAGTCCTGCGCTACAATCTCACAAGTAACCTGCATATCCGCACAAAGTGCATTTGCTATCTCAACATCAAAACCACCCAGTGTCCCATCGGCATTGGTATAGTTAAAAGGTGCATAGGCCCCTTCTGTACCGATGCGTAATACATCACCTGTAGACGCTGCCGTTGTGTTGGTAGCCTCTAGATTGGTATCAGCTGCACTCTCTTGGCTATTGCTACAGCCAGCAACGGTAAAGGCCGTCGCTAGTGCGAGCAATGACATAGACAGACGACTGGCTACATTAATGTTAGATTTGTCAGTCGTGGTACAGATTGGGGCACAATGGTTGCTCATGATCATCCTTGGTTTTTTCTTGAGTAAACAACACGTCTTTAAACAACAGCAGTAAAACTGCTAAATATCGTATTAGTTAGCTGGTGCTTCTTCTTCAGCGACCACTACTTCTTCGACACTATCAGTTGTTGCTACCGCTTTTTGTGCTGCAGCCGTTGAGCTAGTACCAAAATAGCTACCCGTGATTTGATCGTAGGTGCCATTGTCTTTTAGCTCAGCCAATGCTGCATTGAACTTAGCAACTAACGGATCGCCTTTACGGAAAGCAATACCCATTGCATCATCATTGGTGCTGATTTCTTCACCTTTGACTTCGTAGCCTTTGCCTGCGTCTGTTTTTAACCAGTCAATACCCGTTACTTTGTCAGACATCATACCGCGCACGCGACCTGAGGTCAGATCTAGATAAGCATTGTCTTGCGTATCGTATAATTTGATATCAGCATCTGCATGCTCGTCTTGTAGGTATTGCGAGGCAACAGTTGAGCGCTGTGACGCAATTGGTAGACCTGTTAGCGACTCAACACTTAAATCATCACCTTTTTTACCGATCAAAATGATACCGCTATGGAAGTAAGGATCACTAAAATCAACCACTTCTTTACGCTCAGGCGTGATAGACATACCTGCGATAGCTGCATCAAACTTCTGTGCGTTAAGCCCTGGAATCAAACCATCCCAATCTTGAGAGATGACTTCACACTCAGCTTTCATTTGTGCACATAATGCGTCAACCAGCTCAATCTCGTAACCAATCAGCTTGCCATCTGCATCGGTATAACTGAAAGGCTTATAGCTTGATTCTGTCGCAATTTTGATATTCAAAGGCGCTTCAGTAGCGGTATCAGCTTCAGCATTTTCTGCTGGTGCTGAGCTATTGTTACAACCTGCCAGCATTAGCATTAGCATTGCTGCGCTAAGTGGTGCTAGCCACAATGCTTTTTTGCTCATTGATGATGTCATTGAAATTGTCATAAGTTTTATTCCTTAATATATTTACCAGCTGTATCGTCCATCACTGCTTGCTGATTTATGCTTATAAACATCGTTTATTTGAAACATGCCCAGTTTTAAGCATTACTCGCATCAAACGTTATTTGTTCTAAGCATAAATCTTCAGTGAGTCATTATTGACCAAAGTTCATCTGCTCAAGACGTGCAAGCTCACCGTTACTACGGATTTCGCTCAATGCTTTGTCAAAGTCAGCTTTGAGTGAGTCACCTTTACGTACAGCAATGGCAATATTGTCATCGTTATCAATTTCATCACCAACGATACCGAAGCCCGCTGCGTTTTCTGCTAACCATGATTTGGCAGAAACTTTTTCGGCCAGTACGGCATCGCTACGACCAGATTTTAGATCTAGATAGGCATTGTCATAGTTGTCATACAATTGAACTGTGTTGCCTTCTTTGCCTTCGTAGTTATCCTGTAGATAAGCACCTGGAGTAGTAGAACGTTGACCACCAAGCGTTGCATCTTTAATCGTCATAGGATCAAAACCACCATCCGTATTGGTCAACCATACCATCGTATTGGCAAAGTACGGCTCGCTGAAATCAACTTTTTCCTGACGCTCAGCAGTGATAGACATACCTGCAATCACAGCATCATATTTCTGTGCCAATAGACCAGGGATGATACCGTCCCAGTCCTGTGCAACGATTTCACACTTTGCTTGCATTTGATCACACAAGGCATTGGCAACATCGATATCAAAACCTGCCAAGCTGCCGTCAGCGTTGGTGTAGTTGAATGGAGGGTAAGCGCCTTCGGTGGCGATACGAATGGTTTTACCAGTGGTTTCTGCTGCAGGGGCGTCAGCGTTGGTATCGGTAGTTTCATCGGCAGGTTGGCTACAAGCGCTCAACATCAATGCAGCAGTAACGGTCATTGATGACCACAATAGGCGAGAATTCGACATCATACGTTCCTTAAATTCTGATGGGTTTTACATAAGTTTTTGACAGGATTTTCTGACTTAGGGTTCTGATATTTTGTTCTCTGACGTCCCTGCCAGACAAGCAATATAGATAGCAGAATAACAGACAGCCACGAGACGCGACGGCCTATAAACCTTTTGATAATACCTGAGTAAAATATCAAAAACAAACGTTTTGCATACTCATAGTTATCATTGGGCAATAAACAGTCAACAATGGTTACGTTACAGTGATTTTAAATATGGCAGGGCAAATGATGGCAAGAGCGTTGCCACCATTTGTATTAGACATGATATTAAGCAAAAAACTAATAATTAAGTAGGACGGTGTGATGCCATAAAGTCTTTAACACGCTCAGAGGTAGGGTTATCAAAGACTTGCTCAGGTGTGCCAATTTCTTCAACTACACCTTGGTGTAAAAAGACGACTTTGCTTGATACTTCACGGGCAAAGCGCATTTCGTGAGTAACGATAAGCATCGTACGCCCCTCTTCTGCTAGCTCGCGCATTACCGCAAGCACTTCGTTGACCAGTTCGGGATCTAGCGCAGAGGTTGGTTCATCAAATAATAGGACTTGTGGCTGCATAGCAAGCGCACGGGCAATAGCGACACGCTGACGCTGACCACCAGATAAGTTGGCAGGATAAGCGTCTTTTTTGTCAAGCAGACCTACTTTATCAAGCAGTTTTTCTGCATCGCTAATTGCTTGGTCTTTTTTAATCTTTAAGACCTGCGTTGGTCCTTCGATGATGTTTTGTAGGATTGTCTTATGCGGCCATAGGTTAAAGTTCTGAAAGACAAACCCAACGCGTGCACGCAAGCTTTCTAGCTGCTTCACATCTGCTGCTTGCAGCTCACCTGATTTGGCAGGTTTTAGCATCAGCTCTTCATTACCGATCAAGATACGACCATGATTTGGGTTTTCTAAAAGATTAATACAACGCAGCAACGTCGACTTACCTGAGCCAGATGAGCCCAAAATAGAGATAACATCGCCATCATAGGCAGTCAGGGATACCCCTTTTAATACCTCTAATGAGCCGTAGCTTTTATGGATGTCTTGTAAGTCTAGGGCGATAGGCCGAGTCGGGTTTTTTGCAGTATCAAGCATGGTTCAGCAGACTTCCAATAAATATGAGTGAAAACACGAATAAAATAAGAGCTATATCTATATATAGTACAAGCATCTAGATGCATTATCGTAATATGCCTGATGAGGCAAAGAGAAAAATGCCATATTGTCTCTTATTACGCAGTAAAAAGGCAAATATTGTATTTAACCAACGGGTTAATCAGATTCTAACAAACCGCGAATACAAAAAAGCCCAGACTGCATTTATCGCTCTGGGCTTTATTTTATCACTTTAGAATACGAGACGTTGTGTTATCTGATAACTGCCTATTTATAGTATGTGCTTAGTACATTTAATATGGCGCTAGTACATTCTATAGCATGCGATTAGTACGTCGATACATGCTCTGAATCTTCAGTACCGTCTATCATATCCGCATCTTCTGCTGTCGCCACTGCCACATCATCATTATTGGTAACGTCCATACCCTCATCATCAGCACTAGCAACGGCCACATCGTCATTGTCGCTCGCTGTTGCACTTTCTTCTACAGAGGTTTGAGCGTCTACGGTAGTATCAGCTTCAGTTTCCATCGGTGTGTCATCTTTTTTGCTACAAGCGCCTAATGCCAAAGCGCCTGCCATTAGACCAACCGTTAACCAATTTTTATAAGTTGTATTTTTCGTAGCCATGTCCGTTCTCCATCACTCATCATAATAAGATTAAGTACTATCTACTGATAGCCTTACTGTTTTAATGCTTACTATACTGAGGATATCTCGCAGCTACCTTAGTATTTACAGCGCAATTCTGTTAAAAACACGTAAAGATATAGTGTAGTACTGATAACGCGCTTATCTTAAATAAACACCGCTTAGCATGAACAATATTACTTTGAATAAGCCCCTACAAGAGCGCTGTAAAGCGGATTCTGTTCACAAAATCATCTTTACTATCGTCTCAATCTGCTCTATGTTAAATAGCATAATGACCTACCGCTACCTAAGTAGGCATTCAAAACTTCTTTTTTTGCGACATTTTTCGCCTTTGTAGGTACTTTTACCTATATAAAATTGGGCGCTTTTAGTTATAAAAAACCTGTATCACATAAGGAAAATAATTTATGAGTCAATCGAATACTACGGATATTACGACCTATATGCAGTCTGTCGGCAAGCAAGCAAGAACTGCTTCTCGTGCACTGGCTGCTGCCAACACTGGCGATAAAAATTCAGCACTATTAGCCATTCATGATGAACTGGTCAATGCCAAACAAGACATCTTGGCTGCCAATAAAATCGATATGGACAACGGTCAAAAAAACAATCTTGATAGCGCACTCCTCGATCGTTTGGAGCTGAACGAGGCACGATTTAACGGTATGCTACAAGGACTTAAAGATGTCGCTGGCCTTCCTGACCCAATCGGTGAAGTCACTGACATGACCTATCAGCCATCAGGTATTCATTTGGGCAAAATGCGAGTGCCACTTGGTGTGGTTGGTATGATTTATGAGTCGCGCCCTAACGTGACTTTAGAGGCTGCCTCATTGGCGCTCAAATCAGGCAACGCCATTATTTTGCGCGGTGGTTCTGAAGCATTTGAATCTAACCAAGCCATTGCTAAATGTATCATTAAAGGTCTTAGCCATACTGACCTATCGGAATATAGCGTGCAAGTGCTACAGACGACCGATCGTGCAGCCGTTGGTGAGCTGATTACCATGACTGAATATGTCGATGTCATCGTGCCACGTGGTGGTAAAGGTCTGATTGCGCGTATCAGCAACGATGCAAAAGTACCTGTGATTAAGCATTTAGATGGTAATTGCCATACCTTTATTGATAGTGATGCGGATCCTGAGATTGCGATTAAGGTCAGTGTCAATGCCAAAACACATCGCTACGGCACTTGTAATACGATGGAGACGCTACTGGTCGATGAAACAGTCGCAGATAAGCTATTACCTAAAATTGCAGAAGCCATTGTCGATGCTGATGACGCAATGCAACTACGCCTTGATGACAAATCACAAGCTATCCTAAATGACAATGCTAAGCTTAAAGGTCATCTATCAGCTGCCACTTCTGAGGATTGGGATACTGAATACCTAGCCCCTATCCTAGCGGTAAAAGTGGTCGCAGGTATTGATGAGGCGATTGAACATATCAATACGCACGGCAGCCATCATACCGATGTCATCATCACTGATAACTATACCAAGTCGCAGCGCTTCATCCGTGAAGTGGACTCGGCCAGCGTTATGATTAACGCTTCTAGCCGTTTTGCTGATGGTTTTGAATACGGTCTCGGTGCTGAGATTGGTATCTCAACGGACAAAATCCATGCCCGTGGTCCTGTCGGTCTCGAAGGTCTGACTTCACAAAAATGGATTGTTTATGGTCATGGCGAAACCCGTGCTTAATCATATCAGCATCCACTATCGAAACGAGTAATCAGAAACGTCAGCAATTATGCTGGCGTTTCTTCGTTTGAATCATAAGTATTTTAGTTAAGGCATTTAAATTATAGGGAGCGGTACAACCATGCAAAGTGGCAAGATTAAGCACTGGAACGAAGATAAAGGCTATGGCTTTATCGATGTAGACAATCAAAATGAAGATGTGTTCTTTCATATTAGCAAAGCAAGACTGGCGAAACCTATAACGGTTGGTCAAAGTGTCTACTTTAACAGTGCCCGTAACGACAAAAACCAATTGAGAGCCACTGAAGTGACCTCGTCTTCATTGAGCCTTGAACAAGATACTGCATCAGATGTTCCAAGCTATACACCTGCTAATACTAATAGCCATCACAGCACTCGTAACTCAAATCGTAGCAGACCCAATAAAAGAAGCTTAGGCTCTACGCTATTTAGCCTTATCGCTATAATTGCCATCGCTTTCTATTTCTTTGGCGATTTAAATTCGACATTGCTTGCTGATAGCATCGAGTCGACAACGGTATCGCAGGACGTCACTAATAATACGAGCCAGGCCGCAGTATCAGGAATAACAGGTGACGCACAGGTCGATAATACGATTGCGCTTATTCAGCAAGGCGGCCCGTTTCCATATCCAAATAAAGATGGCACAACGTTTTATAATCGTGAAGGCAGACTACCCGCTCAGTCGCAAGGCTACTACCATGAATATACCGTGCCCACTCCTGGTGTCTCTCATCGCGGCGCACGGCGTATCGTCACAGGTGGTAATCCGCCTACCGTCTATTACTTGACTGTCGACCATTATGATAGCTTCCAAAGACTACAGGTGCCTTAATATGAAAAAAGCTGATATGAATCGAGAAAGTATAAACCAAGCAATCCACTACGTTAATCAAAGCCACGTGAATCAAGACCACATTAACCAAAACGGTACAGCACTGGGTACTAGCATTCCTGCGCAGGCTGTTACTATAGCCGTAGGTGACACGCTCGAAAAAACTGAGCTATTGACGAGTTTAGGCAAGGCCTGTGACTTTCCTAGTTATTTTTCACACAACTGGGACAGTGCATGGGATTGTCTAACAGACAGTGATGCAATTCATTTAAGGCTGGATTTGACAGACGTTAAGAAGATAAACACTGAGGACTTCAATGTCTTTAAAAGCATCATTGAGGATGCCTTTAGAGAATTTGGCAAACCACAATTGTGGATCATCGTGCCATCTGAGGATGAAGCTTATGCGTTAGAGATTTAGTCATTAAAAGCCTATATATTGCAAGCTTGACCGCCGATAGTCACCGATAATTATTCGTCATCATAGAAACCTGAATTCGAGATAAAGCCATATTTATCCCGAATTCAGGTTAATTTATTTTATAGAAAGGATTAACCTATGGAGATTACCTTAAACGGTTATTACACCCTGATATTGGCCACCTTAGTGCTGCTGCTTGGGCGGTTTTTGGTGCGGAGAGTCAAGTTTTTAGAAGACTTTAATATTCCAGAACCTGTTGCTGGTGGTTTGGTCGCAGCGATTGTTGTCTATGCTCTCAATATGGTTTGGGGATATAGTTTTAACTTTCATCAAGGACTACAGACCGCCACCATGTTGATGTTCTTTGCCTCCATCGGTCTGAGCGCTGATTTTAGTAGGCTAAAAGCAGGCGGCACACCATTACTAATTTTTACTATCGTTGTTTCAGTGTTTATTGTACTGCAGGATGTCGTTGGTGTGGCCATGGCAAGTGCGTTAGGACTTGATCCTCTGCTCGGTCTGGTGACAGGGTCTATCGCTCTAACTGGTGGTCACGGTACAGCAGGCGCTTGGGGCATTACGTTAGAACAAGACTATGGTGTGGTCGGTGCGACGACACTTGGTATTGCGGTTGCTACTTATGGTTTGGTCGCGGGTGGTATCGTTGGCGGTCCTGTTGCCCGTCGCTTGATTAATCGACTTGGCCTAAAACCAACGCCAGCCAACCCTGATCCTAGCGATATCGAAAAAGTTGCTGGTGCACAGTCGTTATATAGCACCAAACACGACGAGGAGTCTGCAGGTAGTAATAAAGATATCTTTGAAAGACCTGATAGCATGCGCTTTATCACCGCTTCTTCTACTATCGAAACCTTGGCACTATTCGCAGGTGCTTTGGCTTTTGCCGATGTGATGGCCATAGTTGCTGAAGGTACATGGTTTGAGCTGCCTACTTTCGTATGGGCACTGGCAGGCGGTGTCATCATTCGCAATGTACTGACGATGGTCTTCAATTTTGATATGTTTGACCGCTCAATTGATGTACTTGGTAATGCCTCTTTAAGCCTATTTTTAGCAATGGCATTATTGTCTTTAAAACTTTGGCAATTGACCGATTTGGCAGGCCCTGTACTAATTATATTGGTTGTACAGACCATCATTATGATTATCTACGTTTACCTCATTACCTTTAAAATTATGGGTAAAGACTACGATGCAGCTGTATTGTCAGCGGGGCATTGTGGTTTTGGTATGGGTGCAACACCGACAGCGATTGCGAACATGCAGGCAGTCACTGATCGCTATCTGCCTTCACCTAAAGCATTCCTGATCGTGCCAATGGTTGGTGCGTTCTTTGTTGATATCGTCAATGCCACGATATTGCAGATTTTTACTAAACTGCCGTTTATGTAGGCCGATGCTGTCATAGATCAAAACTTAATAGCTATCTAGCAAATAACAAATATTAGCCATCGAAAAGCCCGCCAAGACTCATCTTGGCGGGCTTTTTTAATTATCAAGTTATAAGAGAGTGTTCAATCGAACCTATTATTTATACTTTTTAATTTCGCCACTTTTCACACGCGCTATGAAAGAATTAACCTCTCTTTTCACAATTGGCATCAAGAAGTACAGACCGATGATGTTAAAGATAGCCATCGCGAACAGAGCCGCATCTGAGAAGTCGATAACGAAGCTGAACTGTACGATGGTACCAATAACAACGAAAATTAAGAAGATCAGTTTGTATATCATCTCGCCGCCTTTACCTTCACCGAAGAGGTAAGTCCAAGCTTTTAGACCATAATATGACCATGAAATCATCGTTGAGAAAGCAAACAGCAATACCGCAACTGCTAGGAAATACTGGAAGATAGGTGCCGTTTCCATGAAGGCTGCACGGGTTAGATCCACACCAGTAAGCGCTTGGGTTTGTAAGTTTGCGGCAGTGTTCACCCCAGAGATAGTAATAACAAGCGCCGTCATCGTACAGATAACAACCGTATCAATGAAAGGCTCTAATAGCGCTACTAGACCTTCAGTAGCAGGCTCTTTGGTTTTTACTGCTGAGTGAGCAATAGCGGCTGAACCAACACCCGCTTCGTTAGAGAAAGTTGCACGTTTCAAACCTTGAATCAACGCGCCAATAAAGCCACCAGCTACGCCAGCACCAGTGAAGGCACCCGTGAAAATCTCGCCAAATGCAGCACCGATATGATTAAAGTTAGCAATCAGTACGATTACTGCCATAGTAATGTATAACAAAGCCATAAAAGGTACGACTTTTTCGGTAACGGTTGCGATGCGCGGCATACCACCAATGATAACCATACCGACTAAAAACGCTAAGCCAATACCAAAGAATACACTGTAGTCCGTTGGAATGCTAAAAGTAGAGCTCATGACTGCAAAGGCTTGGTTACCCTGAAACATGTTACCAGCACCAAAGGTCGCCAATATACACATGAGTGCAAAACCAACAGCTAGAAACTTACCTAATCCGCCCATACCACGTTCAGCCATACCGCGGCTTAGGTAGTACATAGGGCCACCTGATACAACGCCAGATGGTAGTACCGTACGGTATTTGACACCTAGCGTACATTCTACAAACTTAGTCGCCATACCAAATAGGCCGACCATAATCATCCAAAAGGTAGCGCCAGGTCCACCAATAGCAAGTGCTGCACCAACGCCTGCGATATTACCAAGACCAACAGTACCTGATAAGGCAGTAGCTAAAGCTTGAAAATGGCTGACCTCGCCTTCTTCCTTGTTAGCGGGATTGGGATCGGTATATTTGCCTCTGACGATATCTAGAGACAAGCCTATTTGTCGAAACTGAATAAATCCAAAGTAAAAAGTGAATACGAGTGCGGCAACTAATAACCAACCCACAATAAGCGGGAAGCTGACGTCTCCAAGAGGTACTGAAAAGAAAATAAGGTCGACGAACCAGCCAAATATGTTGGCCATAAAGCCATCGAGACCTGCTCCAAATGCTGCTAAACCTGATTGTTCTGCTGCTTGCGCAAGAGTCGTGCTGAGTAATAGCATCGTTGCGACTAAAGATTGTTTTTTCATGTAAATCCCTCTATTGAAAATAATATTTATATAATTATTCAATCAATTACAGCGATACTAATACAAAGTGTAACTATTTATTATAATTTGTATTAGTATTATTACTAAATGTTCAATACTGACTATATACTAATATTTTTGTATAAACAAAGAGATTTACGCATTTTTCTTAATTAAACATCAACTTAGCTCCTTGAAACTAATACCAAAACTCAGTCAAGATCACTACATTTATCGAAAAATGTCGGTAGTAATCTTCAGGTTAAACAATAGACTTAGATATAATTAAAAGAGCTAAATAGCAATACCAATATAGGTTTGCGTTAAATGCTCTAATATTTATAGAGAGCAATAACAAAAAAACCGCTAAGCAAAAGCTTAGCGGTTTTTTTTATTACCATTCTAAAGTTTACTGATTTTTAGCATAGACTGGTAATTCTGCACAAATCGCTTCTACTTTAGCGCGTACTTCAGTAGCAACCGCTTCATCACCGCGACTGTCTAGTACGTTACAGATCCAACCTGCCAATTCACCCGCTTGTGCTTCATTGAAACCGCGAGTAGTAATCGCTGGCGTACCGATACGGATACCAGAAGTCACGAATGGTGATTTTGGATCGTTTGGTACAGCGTTTTTGTTGACAGTGATGTGTGCTTCACCAAGCCATTTGTCTGCTTCTTTACCCGTCATTTCTTGCTTAACGAGACTGATCAGCATTAGATGGTTTTCAGTACCGCCAGAGATGACTTCATAGCCGCGCTCTTGAACTACTTTTGCCATGGCTTGCGCATTTTTCACTACTTGCTGCTGATACGTTTTGAAGTTATCTTCTAACGCTTCTTTAAAGCAAACCGCTTTTGCAGCGATGACATGCATCAACGGGCCACCTTGGTTGCCTGGGAATACAGCTGAGTTTAGCTTTTTAGCCAATACTTCATCACGCGCCAAAATCATACCTGAGCGTGGGCCACGTAGAGTTTTGTGCGTAGTCGTCGTAACCACGTCAGCGAAAGGTACTGGGTTTGGATAAACACCGCCAGCAACCAAGCCTGCAACGTGAGCCATATCGACCAATAGATACGCGCCTACTTCGTCCGCGATGTCACGGAAACGCTGCCAATCAACTACTTGAGAGTATGCTGAGAAACCCGCGATGATCATTTTTGGCTTGTGCTCACGCGCCAAGCTCTCTACTTGGTCATAATCAATAAGGCCAGTGCCATCTATCAATCCGTACTGTACGGCATTGTAGTTCAGACCTGAGAAGTTGATGTGTGCGCCATGCGTCAAGTGACCACCAGCGTCTAAGCTCATGCCTAGTACAGTGTCATTTGCCTCTAACAATGCTAAAAATACGGCTGAGTTTGCTTGGCTACCAGAATGCGGCTGAACGTTCACATACTCTGCACCGAACAACTCTTTAGCGCGGTCAATGGCCAATTGCTCAACTACGTCCACATGCTCACAACCACCATAGTAACGCTTGCCAGGATAGCCTTCTGCGTATTTGTTGGTAAGGTCGGTACCTTGTGCTTCCATCACTGCTTGTGAGCAGTAGTTTTCAGAGGCGATAAGCTCGATGTGGTTTTCTTGACGAACGCTTTCTGCGGCCATCGCTTCAGCAAGTACTGGATCAAAATCTTTGATAGAAATATCTTTAAACATAGTGATGTCCTAAGTAGTGACTGTCATTAAAAAACGTCATTGAAAAGAAGCTTATAGCCTGCCCACAATAAAACAACTACTGCGTCAACGTCGCTGAAGTACGCTTGATACTTCTGCACGCTGTTTTTCTGCAGTCTGTTTTATGGTACAACCATTATTGTGAATGGAGTCTATTAGCAAAGATTGAAATAAGAATAAATACAGGCGACTGACCTGTTATTAACTTGACTGATTCGTCAATAAAATCGATGTACATTTGCATCGATATCATCGCGAAAGATTAAGTGTAACATGAAAATTTGTGCTGTGAGCGCAAAAAAACCTCACCTTAAGATGAGGGAATTAAATGACTATATAACACAGATAAATAGCCAATAAAATAAAGGATTTACCCGCTGACTTTTTTCTCTTGCCTGCACCTTTATGCTGTTTTAGGCATAAAATATTTTTACAGGTCACTAGTTAAAAACGCAGGTAAGAAAGTTTCACTAATCATAAGCGTGCGACCATACCAGTCATAACACGTTTGTCGTTGCCAACCGTCACTGGTATGACTGATAAAACGCTCATTTGGCAAGGTACGGCGACGCTTAAATAACACGTAGCCAATAGGTGTATTCTTTAAGTGCTGCAGACGACGCGACTGACCTTTTAAACTGTCTAAAGGAAAGATACTCTGTGCTTGCACCCATGGCATGTCATCATTGCCATATAGCTGCACTTCCCGTACCCATGCCAGCATTGGACGATTTAGCATCATGCCTCGTACACCCAGCTGCTTTTTTTGACCTAAAGTTAGCGAGCGATAGCCTTCAAAGCTGCGTTTTACGCGCAGCGGCTGCCCTGCCTTCTCTTCTAATATCGCAGTGAGAGAGCCTTCAGCATTTAGCCAAGGTAAGAGTTCAGTAGGAGGTAGATCCTTGGTAGAACTAAAAGAATTGCTGGTCATAGTTTATGGCTAGTATTTTTTATAGGATGTTTAACAGTTAGAAAGTGTTTGCAAATAGAAACAGAGTTAATCAAAGCTGATTACCATTACGAATTAGTGCTATGAGTCAATGCCGTCAAATTCAGGCATATTGTCTGCATTAAAAGGCAGAGCTTCAAAGGCCTGCTGACGATACTGCGCCATGTGCAGACGATCTCTAGCACAAAAATCGCCAATCGCCGGTACAAAACGCGGATCATAGATACGATGGATAGAATGTGTCGTCGTTGGGATAAAGCCACGTACCAGCTTATGCTCGCCTTGCGTACCTGGGTCAAAAGACATCAACCCTTGCTCAATAGCAAACTCGATACCTTGGTAATAACACAGCTCAAAATGCAAGCTGTCATACTCACCTAGCGCACCCCAGTAACGACCATATAAGGTGGCATTATTATCAACATAATCAACATCACCATCAACATTGTCACCATCAACATTGTCACTATCAGGTCTATCATATAAGAACAAACTACTCGCGATAATCTCACCACTGGCATCGAGTGCTTGCGCAAGCATTATATGCTCAGGCATGCTTACTGCCAATGCCATAAAAAAGTCTATCGTCAAATAAGGCTGCTGTCCGCGTACTGCATAGGTCATCACATAACAGTGATAAAAAGCCTTCCAGTCAGCATCGCTAATAGCATCACCGCACTTTCGCTGGCAACTAATGCCCTGCTCAGCAACTTTACGACGCTCAGCCCGAATGGTTTTGCGCTTTTTGGCTTTTAAGGTCATCAAAAACGCATCAAAATCTGCAAATGGCTTACGGTCATTAAGTAAGTCTTTGTTTTGCCATAAGAACTGGCAACCTTGACGCTCAAATATCGGTAGCTCAATAACAGCTGACTCTACGCCGTTTTCTTGAGCCGCTATCGCAAGCTCTACATCAATTTCAGTTGGCATAGATGTGGTGGCGATAGAGGCAAGCTCAGGTGTCACAAACAGTCCATGCCAGCTTGAGGCGCCCACTTGTTGAGCGATATCATCGATACCTGCGATGGCTGTTTTGAGGATATCTTCATTCAAGGTTTCACCTTTTGCCAACCAAATCCTTTGACCAGTAATCGGTGTATATGGTGCGCTAGTGACCAGTCGCGGATAATAATCAACGCCATAGCGCGCATAAGCTTCAGCCCATGCATGATCAAATACAAACTCACCGCGATGATGACCTTTTATAAATACTGGCATGACAGCCACAGGTTGCAATGTATTTTCTGCCGCGCTATCTACTAAGGTATCGGTGTTATCTTCACTATCCGCACTATTAGTAGCGCCTGTGACACGATGTACCAAAATAAATATCGGTAGCCACCCTGCCTGCTCACCAATTGCTCCGGTGTCAGTCAAGGCTTGCCAAAAAGCAAATGACATAAAAGGGGTGTCTGGCGTCTGCCACTCTGTTTGGCTCTGCCAGCTGGTATCATTAATCAGCGCATACTCTAAACTCATATTCACCGTCACTATTATAATCGCGATATATTTATCGATAACCAATCTATTGATGACCTAGACTAGCAAATTTTTACGTCATTGCTGTCACAATTTGCAAAAACTTATCCGCACCCAACAAAAAACCACCAACGATAACGCGGGTGGTTTGTACGACTGCGCTCATGGGCAGTAAGATCAATATAAAACGTCATGAAAAAACAGTAGTTGTATGGAAAAGATGATATCGAAGCCGATGACTGGTAGAATAAGGTTGTTATTAGCTTAGTATAATTCGAAACCATAGGATACGAGCTAAAACAGTATACTTAGTTCATGGTATACGATTGACATCCTATCGGATTTATAGTGGATTGATTATAATGTAGCGTCAGTGATTCACTTTTAGGCGATTTTACACCGACCGTTAACGTGTTGCCTTTAAATGCTTTTTTCATGAATATTATTAAAAGAAAATGTCTGACCTGTCTTAAAAATTTCTAAGAAGCTACATATGAAGTACTTGTTCTAACCATATCATGGATTATTGCATAGTATCATTGACGCATATTCAACACTATATTTGAGCTTTATTATTAACTACAGCCTAAAGGAAGATCTAACTAAAATGTCAAAAATTATTTATACAAAAACTGACGAAGCCCCAGCGCTGGCGACTCTGTCGTTCTTACCTATTGTCGAAGCATTCACCAAAACGGCAGGCGTTGAAGTTGAAACCAGCGACATCTCTGTTGCAGCGCGTATATTGGCCGAATTCCCTGAATACTTGACCGAAGAGCAACGTGTTCCTGACAACTTAGCTGAGCTAGGTCGTCTGACTCAAGATCCAAATACCAACATCATCAAACTGCCAAACATCAGTGCTTCTGTACAGCAGTTAAAAGCCGCTATCAAAGAGCTACAGAGCAAAGGCTATGCTATTCCTAACTTCCCAGAAGATCCACAAACTGACGAAGAAAAAGAGCTACGCAAGCGCTATGGCAAAAGCTTAGGCAGTTCAGTGAACCCAGTACTGCGTGAAGGTAACTCAGATCGCCGCGCTCCTAAAGCAGTCAAAAACTATGCACGCAAGCATCCACACTCTATGGGTGAGTGGAAGCAATGGTCAAGCACGCACGTATCACACATGCATGGCGGCGACTTCTACGATGGCGAGCAATCTATGACATTAGATAAAGCTCGTACGGTACGTATGGAGTTGTTACTTGATGACGGTACTCAAAAAGTATTAAAGCCTAAAATTGCTTTGCTTGATAAAGAAGTCATCGATCTAATGGTCATGAGCAAAAAAGCATTGTTAGAGTTTTATGAGCGTGAAATGGAAGATTGCCGCGAAGCTGGTATCTTATTCTCACTACACGTAAAAGCAACCATGATGAAGGTCTCGCATCCTATCGTCTTTGGTCATGCGGTTAGAATCTACTACAAAGAAGCCTTTGAAAAACATGGTGCTTTCTTTGATGAGCTAGGTATTAACGTCAACAACGGTATGGCAGATTTGTACGACAAGATCTCAACGCTACCAGCTTCAAAACGTGAAGAGATTGAGCGTGATTTACATGCGTGTCAAGAGCATCGCCCACGTCTGGCCATGGTTGACTCTTCAAAAGGTATCACCAACTTCCATTCACCAAGTGATGTAATCGTTGATGCTTCTATGCCAGCAATGATTCGTTCAGGCGGTAAAATGTGGGGTGCTGATGGTAAAATGTATGACTGTAAAGCCGTCATGCCAGAGTCTACCTTTGCGCGTATTTACCAAGAAATGATTAACTTCTGCAAATGGCATGGTAACTTTGATCCAAAAACAATGGGTACCGTTCCTAACGTTGGCCTAATGGCTCAAAAAGCTGAAGAGTATGGCTCGCACGACAAGACTTTTGAGTCTAGCGATGCTGGTATTGCACGTATCGTCGATATTGATACTGATGAAGTATTACTTGAAAAACGCGTTGAGAAAGGTGATATCTGGCGCATGTGTCAGGTTAAAGATGAGCCTATCCAAGACTGGGTAAAACTTGCTGTACGCCGTGCTCGTGAATCAGATACGCCTGTTATCTTCTGGTTAGACCCATACCGTCCACATGAGAACGAGCTAATCAAAAAAGTTAGAACGTATCTAAAAGATCATGATACTACTGGCTTACATATCGAGATTATGTCTCAAGTTCGTGCGATGCGTTATACCCTAGAGCGCGTTGCTCGTGGTTTAGATACTATCTCTGCGACCGGTAACATCCTACGCGATTACCTAACGGACTTGTTCCCTATCCTAGAGCTAGGTACCAGTGCCAAGATGCTATCAGTTGTACCATTAATGAAAGGCGGCGGTTTGTTTGAAACTGGCGCTGGTGGTTCTGCACCGAAGCACGTTGAGCAGCTGACAGAAGAAAACCATCTACGTTGGGATTCACTCGGTGAGTTCTTGGCCTTGACGGTATCTTTGGAGCATCTAGCAAACAATGACAACAATGCTAAAGCTCAAATCTTGGCAGACACGCTAGATACAGCAACAGAAAAACTGCTACTAAACGATAAGTCGCCATCACGTAAAACTGGCGAGCTCGACAACCGTGGTAGCCACTTCTATCTAGCAATGTACTGGGCAGAAGAGCTTGCAGCGCAAGATAAAGATAGCGAGCTAAAAGCGCAATTTACACCATTCGCGCAAAAGCTAAAAGAGAACGAAGAAGCCATTGTTAAAGAACTTAACCAAGCTCAAGGCAAGCCAGTAGATATCAAAGGCTACTACTATGCTGATGAAGAATTGGCTAAGAAAGCAATGCGTCCAAGCGCTCTGTTTAACGAGACTTTGGCATCGCTATAATTTTAAGCGATTGCTCTTAAACAATTAAGCCTAATCGCTTTTGGTTTTTATACTCAGAAACGATTAGGCGATTTTAAGTCTTAGTAAAAGAACACCTCAACCGTCTTCGAACGTTGGGGTGTTTTTTTGTGTTTTCTACAATCTTTATGAAGAGTGAAATAAAAAAAGCCACCTATATAATCAGGCGGCTTTTGATACATAGTAATACAATAGAATGCTTAGAGCTTAAGTAGTCTTAGGCTTTCATATGCTTAATAATCGCCTTACCAAACTCCGAAGTACTCAGTAAGGTAGCATCTGGCATCAGACGCTCAAAATCATATGTGACTGTTTTATTGGCAATCGCACCTTGGATACCGCTAATGACAAGATCAGCTGCTTCCGTCCAGCCCATATCACGAAGCATCATCTCAGCAGACAATATCAGTGAGCCTGGATTTACTTTATTCTGACCAGCGTACTTGGGCGCAGTACCGTGCGTCGCTTCATAAACAGCGATCGCGCCGCCTTTATTTGCACCAGGCGCGATACCAATACCGCCTACTTCAGCCGCCAATGCATCAGAGATATAGTCACCGTTTAGATTGAGCGTTGCCACTACAGAATAATCTGCAGGACGCATCAAAATCTGCTGCAAGAAGGCATCAGCGATGACGTCTTTAATAATAATATCGTTACCTGTTTTTGGATTTTTCATGGTCATCCATGGACCGCCATCTAATAACTCTGCACCAAAACGCTCTGCCGCTAGCTCATAACCCCAATCCTTAAATGCCCCTTCAGTGAACTTCATGATATTACCTTTGTGCACTAGCGTCACATTTGGCAGATCATTATCGATGGCATGCTGAATCGCTTTGCGTACTAAGCGCTGAGAGCCTTCTTTTGAGACAGGCTTGATACCGATGCCGCAGTCTTCAGGGAAGCGAATACTGGTCACACCCATCTCATCTCTTAAGAAATTGATAACTTTTTTGGCATCATCACTGCCTGCTTTCCACTCGATACCGGTGTAGATATCTTCTGTGTTTTCACGGAAAATAACCATATCCGTCAGTTCTGGATGCTGTACTGGACTTGGCACGCCCTCAAACCAACGTACGGGGCGTTGGCAGACATACAGGTCAAGGTTTTGGCGCACTGCGACGTTTAGCGAACTAAAGCCGCCACCCACTGGTGTGGTCAATGGACCCTTGATACTAATGACATAGTCTTTTAGAATCTCTAGCGTCTCGCTTGGCAAATAGTCGCCGTCATATACTTTTGCTGCCTTTTCACCAAGATAAGTCTCCATCCAAATGATAGACTTCTTGCCGTGATACGCTTTATCAACCGCAGCATTGACTACTTTTATCATGACAGGCGTGATATCTACACCGATTCCATCACCTTCCACAAACGGAATAATCGGATGGTTGGGAACATTTAATGTTAAATCTGCATTTACGGTCACTTTTTCGCCGTCTCTTGGCACGATAACCTTATCATATGACATCGATGATACTCCTTGGTTGTATGTTGGACGTCGCAAGCGAACTAGACACTTTGTTATGTTAACCGTTTTATTATAGTGGTAACGCTCTGGGCTCTTATCGGTTAAGCAAAGCTTTGATGAGTACGACACTTGCGTCATTGATTTGAACAATATGAAAGATAGCTTGAAGCTAAAAAATGAACATAAAGACCCAAACAATGATTGCCGCTAGTAGATAGTGGATATTTCTCTATTAAAAATATAAATACCACTATCAGAATACGGATTTAGGATAACAGCAAATTTATACAAGCACTGTCCTACTTTTGTAGCAGGTCATGTAGCATACAGCACATTAAATATATCGCCTTTAGTCTTGTTGCTTAATACTAGCTCTGCATCACAAAACATACGCTACAATGATTCATTGTCCATTAAAAACTAGGAAACACCTTTTTATGTCTACTTCTAGTCTCATCTTATTCAATAAGCCTTACGGCGTGCAAAGTCAGTTTAGAGATGATAGTAACAACGACCACACCACCCTATCGCAATACTTTACCGATAAGGCTTTGCGAGTTGCTGGTAGGCTAGATGCCACTTCGGAGGGCTTGCTGATTTTGACCGATGATGGTCGAGTTAATAAAGCAATTACTCATCCGCCAAAAGCCAATGCAGGGCGCAAACAAGGTAAAACTTACTTAGTACAAGTAGAAGGAATCCCTACTGCTGAACAACTCAATAAGCTCAAACGTGGCGTGGTTTTAAAAGATGGTAAAACGCTACCTGCTGAGGTTAAACACGTCAGTGAAGATGAGCTACCGATGGTACTCTGGCAGCGCAATCCACCAATACGTGAGCGTAAAAGCGTACCGGACTCATGGCTAATGCTAACAATATACGAAGGTAAAAACCGCCAAGTTAGACGTATGACAGCGCACGTCGGTCTGCCTTGTCTGCGTTTGATACGTTGGTCGGTGGCAGGGTTTGAGCTAGGTGAGTTAGCTGTTGGAGATTTTGTACGTGTTCATCTAACTAGCGAACACTGTCGTCAGCTAGGTATTTTTAACTAGTTTATATGGTTTTGAGTTTAGATACTGTTGATTAATTCACACTGTTTGGCTGTTTAGCCCCTAATATAAAGCTCTGACACTAATATATTACGACCTGTTAAACATAGTGTCTCGAATGGGTAAGGTTTATCTGCTAACATTCAGCACGTAATTGATTATGTATAATAAGTATTATCCATTTATCGTTTGGTTTTTTCACAATAGGGATATGTCATGATTGCTTCTCGTCGTTTTCTTTCGTTGGTCACTAGCATTTCTGCAGCGCTTGTATTGAGCGCCTGTCAGCCAACGACAGAGGACAACCAATCAAATCCTGCAGAAGAAACCTCACCGCCAGTGACTGATATGCCACATGCTGAGCATGACGGTATGGCAGACGACACTCTAACAAATGACAGCGATAACAGTGTCAATGATGAGTCTCAAGTGAGCGATATGCTCAGAGACTATACGAGATCAATGACTAGAATGCATGATGAGATGATGATTGGTATGGGTTATAACGATCCTGATACCGCGTTTGCTAAAGGCATGTTGGGACATCATCGCGGCGCGGTAGAGATGGCAAAAATAGAGCTCAAGTATGGTACTGATGAAGCGATGCGCCAGCTTGCTCAGGACGTCATCACAGCACAGCAAGCTGAAATCGACGTCTTAAACAAGTGGCTGGCTAGCCATCCTGATGCTGCCAAACCTAAGCCAAATACTGTGGCGATGCAGCAAGCATACGCTAAAAGCATGGAAAACATGCATGGCGAAATGACTTTGGGTGTGGCTGATCCCGTGCCTGATATGGCATTTGCACGCGGTATGCTACCACATCATATTGCCGCTGTTGATATGGCAAAAGTTCAGCTCGAATATGGGACAGATGAAGAGATGCGTCAGTTGGCGCAAGACGTCATTGATAACCAGCAAACTGAAATTGATGTGATGAAAAACTGGATTGCTGCGCTTGAGACTGCAAGTAACGACGAAGACGGTAGCTCTGTAGATGAAAATATTGAGCCTGAAACTACCGATAATAAGAATCCAGATAACGTAGATAACAGAGCTAAACAGCAGTAATCTTGTACGTTACCAATCACGGATTGATTAATCACTTAGGTTGCTTAGACATATCGACAATATTGTAGGTTATCAAAAACCCTCTTCTAAGCAGTACTGCTCGGAAGAGGATTTTTTATATGGAAGGGTTTTTCGTATGGAAAGGTATTTGATATAGCATTGAGGCTATCGTTTCATAACATTAAGCCATGTCTCCCAACCTGCCTCACCTTTTAATTGCTCATTATCATTCTCTAGAGTCTTATCTCCTTTTGCTAAGCGTAAGCTTACTTTATGAGGAGGTACTGCTCCAGTCATACTAGTTGTCTCATCTCGCGGCTTAACTTTGGTTGTCGTTTCGGGTTGAACCTGAACACACATCAGCTCATCACGGCGGAACAAATAGCATTCAACAGGATGCGCTGTATTAACCAAAGTGGTAAGTTGTTTCGTATCCGCTTTGATACCATCAATCGCGATAATAACGTCATGCGCTGAAATACCAGCTCTAGCCGCAATACTATCTCGCATCACACGATTTACCTTGAGTCCAGCTGGCGTTTCGTTACATCGCATACCCCAAGGCACATGCTTGTCAGCGGTTTCTTTAGTATTTGCCTGTATTTTGACACCGTTTGCAATTAGCAATGCTTCAATTGGCAGCTCTTCTACCCCATTGACATAACGGCGTTCAAAATCTTCCCACTCTACTAGCGGCATAAACTGCTCAATGACGGAGCCCATGTCAGCACTACTGATACCAATCCGCTTACTATCGTTCTGCTTTGCTTGAGTATAAAAAGCTTTGACCACATCAAACAAACGATAACGACCGTCGCTATTTTTGAGTAAGATTAGATCCAGACATAGAGCTACCAATGCCCCTTTATTATAGTAGCTGATACCTGCATTGCCTGTATTTTCATCGGTACGATACAGTTTAATCCAAGCATCAAAGCTCGACTCTGCCACGCTTTGATTGCCACGCCCTGGAGTCTGGTAGTAGCGATTGATTTGCTCGGCTAGCAGTCGCAGATAATTGGCTTTATCAATCACACCTGACGCTTGCAACATAAAATCATCGATATAAGACGTAAACCCTTCGAACACCCAAAGTAATGGTGTAAATGCCTCACGGCGCAAATCGACATCGATCATGACATCAGGACGCACCGTCTTCACCCACCATGAATGAAAATACTCGTGACTACATAAGCCTAAAAACCGCTGATAATCTGTACTCGGTAACTTTGGCTCATTGGCACTTGGCAAGTCATTGCGCGGGGTGATAAGGCTAGTAGAGTTGATATGCTCAAGCCCACCATAGTCCTGACCGCTAGCAAAGGTCATAAAGGTATAATCATCAAATGGCGCATCGCCTAACCAATTTACATAGGTCTGACAAATCTGAGTAATATCCTGCTGCAATCGACCTAGATTGGCATTCTGCTTGCCGGACAGGTAAAAGCTATGATGTAGCGTCTGATGCTCATTATCATGAATAATAAAATCAAATTTTTCTTGTTCTGCGATTTCAAATGGATAGTCAATCAGCTCGTGATAATTCGCTGCCTGTAACTTATAAATGTGCTGACGGTTCGCTTGCTGACGGCCTTTTTGCTGCTGATCAATCTGCAGGTGCGTAGCGTCCAAACCACAAGCCAACAGTACTTTGCTACTTTCTTTGTCTGCAAAAAATGCAGCAGGAACCATCAAGCTAACTTGGACAGGCGCTTGCTCTTGTTCCTCAACTGCGAGCGCAAGTGAGGTAAAATTGCCATAAAGGCGTTGCTGATCGACGTAAGCGGTACGCACAGACAAATCATAGCAATAGACTTCGTATTCGACGATTACTGTCTGTCCTGCTTGCACCGCTGGCAGCTGCCACGTATTTTTGTCAATTTTGCGTGCGCGATGAGTCTCTGACTGCTTGTCGCTATCTACGATTTGGGCATCTATCACTTGATAGTGTACCGCAGTGATGTTTCGAGCAAACTCGCGCATCAGATAACTGCCTGGTATCCACGCTGGTAACCAAAGCTGCGGCGCATCGGATACTGCTGTAAAACTCAGTGATACATCGACCAAATGCTCGTAGAAACGGGCGAAATCAAATTGATAGTTTATATCAGCTATCGTTTTAGCCTTAGTATCATCATGATTGGTTGAAACATTGCTCGCTGGTTGTTTAGTAGTGGTATTGGCAAATGCAGTCATCGTATCTCTCGTCCTTATTTTTATAATTATGCTAGAAGTCCTACTCTAAAAAAGCAACTCCTAAACCATGAATAGCCAATAGCTATGCATTAACTATAGAAAATAGCAGTTATTATTGTAAATTGTGGCATTAATTGGCATTTTTTATGTTTTTTGCCTTGAAAGTTATGTGGGCCATCTCAATTAAAGATGCTAACTGCTAAAGTTACTTTAATAAACTGATGATAATTGACTAATGACGTGGCCTTTTGGCTTGCAGATTGGCTTTTTTAGGTTTATTGCAACCGTATTTAATTTTTTACATAGATATATTTAGGATATTTTATGACTACTATCGCAAAAGACACTGCCGTCAAATTCAATTACACACTAAAAGACGACGAAGGCAATATCCTTGACCAGTCACCAGAAGGTCAGCCACTTGCTTATCTACATGGTCACAGCAACATTATCCCAGGCCTAGAAGCACAATTAGAAGGTAAGTCTGCTGGCGAAAAAGTTAATGCAGTCGTTGAACCTGCTGATGGCTACGGCGAATACCAAGAGCAAGCAGTACAGCACGTACCACGTGATAACTTCCAAGGCGTTGATGACATTCAGCCTGGTATGCAGTTCCAGTCAGAAGCTGGTGGCCAAGTAATGTTGGTTACTGTGACTGCTGTAAACGATCAAGAAGTTACTGTTGATGCAAACCATCCATTGGCTGGCAAGCGTTTGACATTTGATGTTGAAATCCAAGAAGTACGTGCAGCAACTGAAGACGAACTAAACCATGGCCATGTACATGGTGCAGGTGGCGTTGAGCACTAATCTCTTCTAGAGTGTAGTGACAATAGTTAGATGGTAAGTTATTAGATTTATCATCTAATATAAAAGGCCAGTAGCCGATAAGGTTACTGGCCTTTTTTATACTTATTTCACGGTAAGTTTCGAATTAATATAAATATGCTCAACTTGAATACTATCTATTTAAAGAATCCGCCATAAAAATTATTAATATCCAGACGTAACAAAGCCGCATAACGACAAGCGTCATGCGGCTTTTATTACCAACCATCCATGTTAGCGTTACGTGATACCTAATCCCGGGGCATCTCATAACTGACAGGCATCCAGCCTTATCATCCTTAATCAGCAAACTACTTATCCCTAGTGCGACCTTTAAGATACCAATCCCTAGTATCAATGAACCGTTTCGTTCAATCGTGCCGTACAGTTATAGTCGCAGATTGACCCTTCGTTGGTAAGAGGTCTAAACGTCAATCTATGTAAGCATATGCTTACATAGATTACGTAACGTTATAATAACTTCACACTATAGCTTCTCTTCAGGGCTAAGCATTGTCTGAGGTTCAGCGCTGAGCATCAGGTAAGCTGCCTCATTGATAAACGCTTCATCCTCTGGTAATTCTGGACGTTCAGCTGCTTTCATACGGCTACGTTCTTCAAATTTTGCGTCCATCGCTGCTTGATAAGTGTTCCAGTTAGAGTACGGACGCTCACCAGTTGCGATAAGGCGCTTGTTTTCTGCTTCTAATGAGCGTTTTTCAATTAGCTGCATTTTAGCTCGGCGGCTATTGATATCTAAACGAACAGGTTTCTTTTCATCATCCATGTTACGAATATCATTTAGCGTCGACAGATAAGTAAACTGCGGGTCTTTTTGTTGGCGAATCTTAGACTGTTGATTGAGCGTCGCCAAAGTATCACTGGTAAACTTCCCTTCAGGCTTGTACGGCGCCGTTCTGATAGTGTCCCAAGGCAATGCTTTTTTCTGAGCGCGCTCGCCAAAGGTTGCATCGTCATAGATATTGACTAGCTCAACGTCTGGTACGACACCTTTATTTTGTGTACTACCGCCAGTAACACGATAAAACTTACGCTGAGTTAAGGTAGCAGAGCCCAAGGCTAAGCTATCGAGCTGAATTTGCGCCGAGCCTTTACCAGTCGTCGTACTACCAACTACTAATCCGCGACCATAGTCCTGAATAGCAGCGGCAAAGATTTCACTGGCTGAGGCCGATGCTAAGTTGGTAATGACCGCCATCTTGCCATCATACAACTGCTCGCCGCCATCGTTGTCGCGATACACTTGAATATTGCCACGATTATCACGAATCTGTACCAGTGGTCCACTCTTGATAAAGAAACCTAACATCTTGGCAACTTCATCCAATGAGCCGCCAGGGTTATTGCGCAAATCAACCACTAGGCCATCGATATTTTGTTTATTCAACTCTTTTAATGCTTTTTCAGTATCGATACTGACGCTACGGTAGTCTTCACCATTGCGACGTGCACGATAGTTTAGATAAAAGCTCGGTATCTCAAGTACACCAATACGTTTTGGCGTCTTATCAATATTAGGACGCTGCACTTCTACCACTCGCTGAGTGACGCCTGACTCTTCTTGCTGAATAATGTCTCGTACTACCGTGACCGTACGGGCGCTAGCATCTGGGGTGTTAGGTTGACGTAGTTTCAGTGTGACCGATGTACCGCGTTTTCCGCGAATCAAGCTGACGATTTCACGTGTTGACCAACCAACCACGTCCGTCATGGTTTCGCCATCTTTTGCGATACCAACGATCAAATCATTGGGCTTAATCTGACCTGACTTAGCGGCTGGACCACCATCGACCAAAGTCACAATACGAGTATAGTCTGGATTTTTGCGATCTGGACGAATAGAGACCCCAATACCTTCCAACTGAAGACTAGACTGGATTTGCAATTCAGTCGCTTGAATCGGTGCATAGTAATTACTATGCGGATCATAAGTGAGCATCGCCGTATTTAAGATGGTCTCCATGATTTCATCATCTTTGAGACGCTTAAACTGCTCTTGTTGACGCGACAAACGATTTTGCAAAATCTCATTTGGCGTACGCTCATCGTTACGTACCAAGTCTTGCCCACGTGTGATATCTGGGTTGCTTAAAAATACTTTCTCTTTGGCTTTTTCGTCTTCTTGACCGAGCGTAATGCTCATCAACTGAAACTTTAACTGACGTTCCCAGTAATCACGCTGCTCTTTTTTGGTTTTAAAATGACCGAGTTTTTCACGATCAAGAATGATTGTGTCATTACCTGTCAAATCAATGTCTGTTTTGAGCATTTTGGTAGCCATCGCAAAGTACTCGTTTGAGCGTTTGCGGTAACGATCAAATACCTCTACCCCTGCAGATAGATCACCTTGTTTTAGGCGAGCACCAAAGTCTTCAGCGTGTTTTTTCTTCAGCTCATCGACATCAGATTGCAAAAATAACGTGTGGTTTGGGTCAAGGCTATCGATATACATTGATAGGATTTCGCTACCAGTCTTACTATCTAAAGGCTGATTGAGATAATGACTGCGATCCAACAAAGCGGCTACTTGACGGGTGGTGACCTTTTGCTCAGGGGTCTGAACGAAACTTCCCGTATTGGTCTCGGCGACTGCAGTACCGTAGCTTTGGGTCAAGATAATACCGGCGATGCCCACTGACGCTGCACTGAGTAACCACTGTGCTGGTTGTTTTTTCATCATATGTACCTAGTTATTTGAAGTTAATAGTATTGGGTAATTTATCAGAATTAGAAATGCTCGAATCTGTTATGACCTATAAATACTGTGTTTTTATTCTTATACTTTATGCATTATTAAATACTGATATATAGTCAAAAATCAATCAATATTATCACGCGCATAAATACTGAACTGTCTCAAACTGTATAAGCAATCTTACACGCTACACCTGTACATACCAAACTTTCTATCACTTTTATTACACATAGCAGTTGAGGGCTATCAACATCGATTTGATGACTGAATCTAATGGCTATTAGCAAATTGATTTGACCCCAATAATCTGCCACATTATGCTCAATTAACAATAACTGTCATAATAAGATATCTGAACAATGACTGCTAAGCGATAAGACAGGCTTAGTCAGTCACCCTCATAATATAACCATATATAAAATAATAAGGAACACGCGATGTACGGCGTTTTAATGATAGATATCGATAGTACCGCTTTGACCGCTGAAGATGTCAGCTTGATTAAACAAGCACAGGTCGGCGGAGTAATATTGTTTGGTCGTAACGTCACAGATGCGGCTCAAGTCAGAGCACTATGCGACGATATACGTTATCACAATCAGGACATACTTATCGGTGTGGACCAAGAAGGTGGACGAGTCGCGAGGCTGCGTGAAGGCTTCACGCCCCTACCTGCTATGGGTCGACTGGGTAAGCTATTCAATCAAGACCCAAGTCAAGCACTTAGCTGCGCCTACGATTGCGGTTATCTGATGGCAGCTGAAGTACTGGCTGTAGGAATTGATTTAAGCTTTGCGCCCGTACTGGATAGAGATGGTATTAGCCAAGTCATCGGTGATCGCAGCTTTCATCATGAGCCGCAAGCCATCACTGCGCTTGCAACACAGTTTATGCGCGGAATGAAAGCGGCTGGTATGGCAACCACTGGTAAACACTTCCCCGGTCATGGTGCCATCGCTCCTGACTCGCACGTATCAGAAGCCATCGACACGCGTAGCTTAGATGAGATTATCAATAGCGACATGCAACCTTTTGCTCAAACACTACATAGTCTGGACGCTCTTATGCCAGCACACGTGATATTTTCGCAAGTAGACGACAAGCCAGCAGGATTCTCCAAAATTTGGTTACAAGATATCATTCGAGATGAGCTTAAATTTGATGGCGTACTTTTCTCTGATGATTTATCGATGGCAGGTGCGAAGGCGGCTGGTGATGTCAGTGCTCGCGTGAAAGCGGCCATTGATGCTGGTTGTGATATTGCTCTCGTGTGCAACGACCGTGTGGCTGCTCATGAGGCTGCTAAAGCTGCGCAAGATCTGCCTTACCCTAACCAGCAACGTATCAAAACCATGCGCGGCAACATCCCAACATGGCAAGGCGATCTTGAGTCTACCTGCCAGCAATTTGAATACTGGCAGCAAGCCAAGCAAAATGTTACTCAGACTTTTTTTGATGTCCAAGCTGATGGTCAGACTGCTAAAGAATCAACAGATCCTACTTTGTATAAATAATAGCTTACTTAACTATCATCGAGCAGCATGCAAAAAACCGCACCTTTATAGGATGCGGTTTTTGTCATTTAACTACTACTGCGTAGCCATAATCAAAATAAGAACAAATAGATTAATTGCTTGGGTCTACCGCAGTATCTTGGGTAGCATCATCGCCATCTGGTAACAAATCGTCATTGTTACTATCTAATGGGTTCATATCTGGATCTAGCGAATCACTGTTTATCATCATGCCATCATTGGCGCTGACCACTTCGTCATTGACCATAAATTCGATACGGCGATTGCGGAAACGACCTTGTTCAGTTGAATTGTCCGCGATTGGTTCTGATTCGCCCATGCCTTTGGTCGTTAGTTTACTGGTATCAACCCCTTTAGACACTAAATACGCTTTCACTGACTCAGCACGCTCCTGAGACAGCTCCATATTATAGGTATCAGAGGCTTGACTGTCTGTATGACCGACGATCATCAGCTTCATATCAGGTACGTTATTAATGATTTCTGCAGCACGGTCTAACAGCGCTTTATTGACTTCAGGTATAACCGCTTCATCTATTTGGAAGTTAATCACCTGAATACTTAAAGCGCGAGCAACATCACGTGGATCTGGGTTATCGCCCAGATTGGTCATCGCCACATCTGCAGCAGCCAGACTATCGTCAATCTCGCCTTGTAGGTCTAATGGACCTTCAGCTTGCACGGTCATGGCAGGAGCAGCTGCTTGTAAATCAGCAACTAACTTGTCCAATGCAGCTTTATCAGGAGCATTAACAGTAATGTTATCGCCTTTGATAATCATGCTCGCATTCGGTACATTTTTGATAATTGGTAATATCGTTGCCAACTGAGCGGATGCTGGCATATCTACTGCAAAATTATCATCAACGTCAGCACGGCATTTATTTGCTTCATCACCAAATGCACCAGTCAAAGCATTCATAACATTGGTTTGTAATGTCTCATCACCCACGCTCATACGACAAGCATACAGCTCGCTATTTTCACCAGTTGCGATACTCAGTGATGCAGGTTCAATCGCGCCTGCAACCGCTAGTGCCTCACTACCTTGCGCCCCTTGCTGTACTGTAGCTGCTGGCGTTGCTACAGGCTCAGGGTTTTCTTGACAGCCTCTGAGTAGTGCCCAAGCCAATGCACCTAGGATAATCAAACCAATAATGGGTAGCAGCGCTTTCATAAAGCTCTCTTTTGGCTCTTCTTCTTTTTCTAGTGGTGCTGTACTGGTGGTATCAGAAATCGATGTACCAGCCGTAGAGGTGGCAGCGACCGCACTAGCAGGCAAAACAGTACCCGCCCATGCAGGGATATGATGCTGATAACTGTTCAGATTGTCATTCAAAAATTGTGGAACGGGCGTGGTACCAGCTAAGCTTTTGATCTCATGAAAAGCCAATGGCGCTGCCATCGCAATCAGGCCGCGTGAAGCGGTTGCATCGACATTATGCTTGCCCGCCAATTCGCGAGAGATTTGGTCGCGGTGTGCTCCTTCTGTCCATACACGGTCATAAAAAGCATTATCATCACGGGCAATATTTTCATTAGCGAAGCGGCTAAAAGTATCGTTGTCTGCAAGACGAGCAGCAAAAATGGCATAAAACTGTTCTAGTAGATTTTTCTTAGCTGGGCTACGGTCATCTTCCAATACGGCTGGGCTGACGGTGCGTGTCAAGTGGCTAATAATATCCATAATATGGCTCTCCCCTTAATTTTTTATTTATATCATTCGTTCGCTCAAAAAGCAGCTATATCATTCTTTTGTATTCAATCGTTATAGTATTAGGTAATCATGATAGCGATAAATCCATCAAACTACTTTATTTGGTTTTGATTATTATAAAATTCTTAAGCTGCTATTCACAGTCTGTACGTTGTTGTGCAAATGATACAGTAAGTAATGTTTCGGTTGGCACACGTAACTGTAGCCAAGTTGCATGAAAAGATAGGCCGTATAAAAAGACACGCCCTATGAAACAGCGTGCCTTATAAAAACTATCTAATTTGAGCTGGTTCAGCAACGATGACCGTGTTTGCCATCTCATCCACTTCTGAAGGTGAAAAAGGTCCTGGCGGTCTGGTGTTTTGATTATTCGAAGGAAAGTTGTTGGGAATATTGCTCGCGCCATTAGTAGGCAGATTGTTGGGCGCATTATTAAAGCTATTATTGTTAGGCAAAGGAGTTGGTATCACACGATCTCCAGTATCCTCATCTGATGCTTGGTATTCGCCAGAGTTACTATTTAACCCATTATTATTGAATTGATTATTAATCCCCGCCCCATCATCTACAAACTGGTTATTTGCGTTTGCCATGTTGTTCGTAGCATCATCAATATTGCTATTATCAGGCAACGGTAATGGTGCTGTACTCTCGACTACCATCGCTGGTACTAAGCTTCGTATTTCTGTGACCAGTTTTTGCAGCAGCATATTGTCTGGCGCCTCCAGTGTGAGGCGGTCATTTTGCACATGAAAACGTGCAAATGGTGTTGATCTAAGCATCGTCAAGACATTGGGCAGTGTCTCCGCAGGCATATTAGCGATTGTGGTTGCTACTCCATCCTGTATGTTCAATTCACAAATACTCGCCTGCTCACCAAAGCTTGTATTAAGCGCCTGTTGTAACGTGCTTTGCAGCGCAGCATCGCCAACGGTCGCGCTACAAGTGTACAAGTTGCCGCCGTTGTCTACACCGACAATAAGCTCAACAGGAGTCGTTGTTGGTACAGGAGATACGGGTACTGGCGGTGGTTCAACAGGTGCTGCGGCCACGGGTTCTACTGGTATTTCATTATTGGGTTTCACTAATAATGCCCATGCTGCTAGTGCAAGCGCAGCCAAAGCTACTATTAATAAAAACACACGTATTAGTAGATCGTTTCGTTGATTACGAGTACGCACCTGCGCATGTTTTAAGTTACGATTTTCTGCCAAATGGTAGGCTGCTGGATTGGCATGAATAGCATCGCTATTGGCCATCGTATTGTCATCTAATGCTTCAGTGTTTGCGCGCTCAGCAGTTGATATTTGCTCTATACTTTCTGCATCAGTGTTCGTTATTGGTGTGACTATGCCAGCTATGCCAGTATCTAAAGTAGAATCATCTTGCCTATTCGATATGTCGTCACTTACTGGCACATGTACTGACACATGGTCATCATCTGAATTGAAGCTTGTTTGTATTTGCTGATCCACACCTTGAGTAGCCGTAATCACAGTGGCTGCCCAGATAGGTAAATATGGACGTAAAGCAGCCTGTTTCTCTTGTAGAAATGCTGGCAAAAACTGCCCATTGGCCAATACTTTTAGCTCACGATATGCCAACGGCGCGGCACTAATTAGTAGTTGCGCAGTTGTCTGCTCATCAATGTGGTGGGTGGCTGACAATTCTTGGACGATAATTTCTTGCAGGCTTTTATCTTGCCATATTTGTTCAAATAAAGGGCTTTCATTGTTGCTGCTAGTGATTACTTGATCCGTACGCAGCAACTGTGAATAAATTTGTGGCACAGCTAGGCGCGCAGCCAAAACAGCATAAAACTGCTCAAGTAAACTGACATAGGCGACATTATTGCTGTCATCATTACCCATTACAGCTGGGGTTACCGTTTGTTCTAGCTGGTCAATAATGTTCATAATCCACTGCCTCTATCAGCCTTATTTGAATGTGCAAAATTGAGCACTTATTTTATTTTTGTCCATGTCACTTGTGTATTTTGCTTCTTTGTCTAAAAGATTCATTGCAGCGCGGATGAATGAACACTACTCTCGTCTTTAACCTTGCTTTAAAAGTTTCACTTATGTTGCATGGTACACTGCTACATTATTCACTATAAAAGCATAAAAATGCATCGTTTTGTCACATAATAGATATTTGTATCAGCATAACTGCTGTTAGTATTAACTAATTACGTTACGAGCAACTTGAACTTAGTATCAATATATTAATTAATGGTCATATTTGTTTTTACTCAGCCCTAACGCTTAGGCTTTGAACATTGTCATTTATCGCATTGCCATTTATTGCATTGTCACATATCAGGCGCGGCCTAAGGATTTTCCTTTGTTAAACCATACGACCCTTATTATCATCATTACCGTTATTGTCAGCTTATTAGCTTGGCAAAACAAGACGCTATTTAATCGATTGATTTTTTACCCGCCAGCAGTCAACAATGGGCAATGGGATCGCTTTGTGACCCACGGCTTTATTCATGCTGATAGTATGCATTTGCTCTTTAATATGTTTACTTTATATTTCTTTGGGCGTGCTATCGAAGGACTATATCAGCCGTTTTTATTCGGCTACGGTTTTGTGGTCTTTTATGTATTGGCAATTATCGTTGCCATGATTCCAAGTTACGTGAAAAATAAGAACAACGCCAGTTATTTGAGTTTAGGTGCATCGGGCGGTGTATCGGCTGTGTTATTTGCTTTTATTCTGCTAGCACCATGGGAGAGAATTTACCTCTTTGCCGTGATTCCTATTCCTGCGATACTATTTGCCGTGGCTTACATATTTTATAGTATCTATGCTGATCGACGCGGTGGCTCAAATATCAATCATATGGCTCATATGTGGGGCGGTGCGTTTGGCGTTATCGCTACGATTGTTTTGGAACCAAAAGTACTACCGCATTTTATCAATGCGTTGCTATCACCGGGATTTTAGACATTTTTACGTATAGTAAAACTATCATTTTAACGACAGTTATATTTTATAAACTCTATTTTGTGCAGGGTACACTTCTACATTTGAGATTTAGTAATACATTATGATTATAGATATTATCGGTGATATACATGGTTATGCAGACAAACTGATCGGTCTGCTGCATCAGTTGGGATATGAGCATAACGGTCAGCATTTTGTGCCACCAATAGGTCACAGGGCATTGTTCATCGGTGATCTGATCGATCGTGGTTCGCAGCAATTAGCCACATTAGAGATTGTCTTTGCAATGCTAGATGCCGATGTAGCCGATGCAGTGATGGGCAACCATGAATATAACGCGCTAGCATATGCCACGCTTAATCCTGATAATACTAGCCAGTATTTACGTTCGCACAATGATATCCATAGACGTCAACACGAGGCGTTTTTAGCAGAGATACCATTTGATTCAGAGCAGCATGAGTACTGGTTGCAGCGTCTATACGAAATTCCATTATGGATTGAGACCGACTATGCGTGTTTTGTGCATGCTTGCTGGGATACAGATAGCATGGCAATACTAAAGCCCCTTCTGACTGATGATAACTGTCTGACTCCAGCAGGTTTAATCGCAACGGCTAAAGAAGATACCGTCGCCTTTGACGCTTTGGAGCGAGTGTTAAAAGGAGTTGAAACAGGCTTACCTGATGGTATTGTGATGGTAGACAAAGAAGGTACCGAACGTACGCGAGTGCGAGTACGATGGTGGCTAGATGAGCTAAATACACGCACACTTCGTGAAGTGTCTCGCGCTCCATCGTCCGCGTTGGCCCAGATACCGCCTGATGCGTTGGCTGAAAATATTGAATTTGTGCTAAAAACTCATAAACCTGTGTTTGTCGGGCACTATTGGCTCACTGGCACCCCTGAGCCACTCAGTCCACAAGTTGCCTGTACCGACTACTCTGCAGCAGTAGATAGCGGCTATTTGACCTGTTATCAGTTAGATACCAAACAACCATTACCATTGACGGTCAATCACTTTGTTCAGCATTATCACGATGAGAAACATATATAAAATCGTGATATCAATGCAATTAGCGCCATACCAGTATTAAAAGTCAAACTTGGCTTTACGAGTGTAGCAAAATTTTTGTATGATGGTCTTTTTGAGGATATCCAATCATGAGCACCACGAATACTGCTGCTAACCAGAACGGTCCAATCACCTCCCCTGCTGGTCAGCCAAAAGTCGGCATTATCATGGGTTCGCAGTCTGACTGGGCAACTATGAGTGCTGCTGCGCAATTGCTTGCAGACTTTGACATTGCCTTTGATTGTGAAGTGGTCTCTGCACACCGTACGCCTGATAGATTATTTGATTATGCCAAAAGCGCAAAAGATAATGGTCTACAAGTGATCATTGCTGGTGCAGGCGGTGCCGCTCATCTGCCGGGTATGTGTGCCAGTCAAACGCCGCTACCTGTCTTCGGTGTCCCCGTAAAGTCATCTATGCTAAGCGGTTGGGATAGTCTACTGTCTATTGTACAAATGCCAAAAGGCGTCGCTGTTGGTACTTTGGCGATTGGTGCTGCTGGTGCTTATAACGCCGCCCTACTTGCAATTCAAGTATTAGCATTGCATGATGATACGATTGCTACTAAGCTCGATCAGATGCGCCAGTCTCAGACTGAGACCATTCTCGCTAGCCCAACACCAGGTATTATCAATCCTTAGGTAGATATAAGTCGACCTACTTTTATAGCAGCGTCTGTTATATTTATAGCTTAACGACTGAAGCTATCACTGTATATTTTTAAGCAATTCCGAGTAGAAATAAGGTGCATACGGTGCACCTTTTCCTATTTTCACCCATTGAGTTTTAGATTTTCATAGACGTAACACCTTATTCACTTTTATTCAAAGAGCCTGCCATGACTACAGCAAACGCTTATCCTGTTACCCAAACCATTCGTACCATCGGTATTTTAGGCGGTGGTCAGCTTGGTATGATGCTTGCCGAAGCCGCTATGCCATTGGGTTACCAATGCGTATTCTTAGAAGACAATCCAGAATGCCCTGCCAGCTTATACGGTCGTGTCTTTCATAGCGATCAATTAGAAGGCTTTATCGCAGCAGCGGATGTCTTTACGTTAGAGTTTGAAAACACGCCAACGTCTACGGTCGAGCAGCTGGTTAGCTTGTCAAAATCTGGCAGCAAGCAAGGCATGTTCCCACCACTGATTGCGCTTGATATCGCTCAAGATCGTCTAAAAGAAAAGCAGATGTTCAACACGCTAGATATTGCAACCGTGCCATTTATGGAAGTCAATTCTGAAGCTGAGCTCAAGCACGCTTGTAAAGAATTAGGGCTGCCTATCGTTCTAAAAACCAGCCGAGGTGGTTACGATGGCAAAGGACAGTTCGTCATCAAGCAAGACAGTGATATTAAGGCTGCTTGGCTAGATTTAAAAGACGCCGTCAGCGGCAAAGGCTCACTTACGCCAACACCTGCGCCGTTAATTGCTGAAGGTTTTATTAACTTTAGCCGTGAAGTCTCTATCATTGCAGCAAGAGCGCAAAACGGTCAGGTACGCTGTTACGATTTGGTCGAAAACCATCATCACAACGGTATATTGGCCAAAACTCAAGCCCCTGCTGTTGGCACGAGTCACCTGTTCCAGCAAGCAACAGATGCTATCACCAAAGTCATGAACCATTTGGACTATGTTGGCGTTATGGCGCTTGAATTGTTCGTCACCAAAGATGCTCGCGGTCATAATGCGATACTGGCGAATGAGATCGCACCACGAGTCCACAACTCTGGCCACTGGAGTATTGAAGGCGCTATTACCAGTCAGTTTGAGAATCATATCCGTGCCGTAGTCAACTTGCCATTAGGCGATACAGATAACGTCCATCCTGCAATTATGGTGAATGTACTGGGTCAATATCCCGATATCAGTGCAGTGCTAAATATCGATGGCGCTCATTATCATAGCTATCATAAGGCTGAGCGTGACGATCGCAAGATTGCTCATATCACCTTGATGCCTAATGACGTGACTGATTTAGAGCCTGCTATGGCAAAACTGGTTGCTATCTTGCCAAACAAGGTTGGTCTAGATAAAGAATATGCAAGTGTAGATACTCAGCATAGTAAAGCAGATGTCGATGCTAAGATTAATGCTAAAAACAGTACTCAGAACAGTATTCAAAATGATGCCAAAGCTGATGACCTAGACAATAAAGACGGCCAAGCAGACAGCTCGACTGCTCCCTCATCAAAATCTGAGAAGGCCAAAAAATAATGCAGATATGGGTGGACGCAGATTCGGTACCATTGATTGCCAAAGATTTGATTATTAAAACGGCTGAACGTACTAAGACCATGGCCATATTTGTGGCCAATCAGCCGATTAAGCTACGCAAGTCGCCCCTACTTGTTATGACAGTCGTGCCATCAGGGTTCGACAAAGCTGATGATTATATCGTCGAGCAGATACAGGCTGGTGACTTGGCAATCACTAGCGATATCCCTTTAGCTAATGACATTTTGGATAAAGGTGGTATGGTATTGACGACGCGCGGCGTGGTCTATGATAAGAACAACATCAAGCAAAAGCTCAATATGCGCGACTTTATGGATACTATGCGCGGTACTGGTGTCCTAGAATTGCAAGAAATGAGTGGGCAAAAACCCTACGGTGATCGAGATAAAAAAGCCTTTGCCGACGGTCTCAATCGCTTGGTTCGTTAGTGCTTTTTATCGTTCTATCTGACGCCTACCCATCCTGTCTTCTATTAAATAACATTATCTAGCCAACGTTTGCTTCCTTGCAAACGGTATACACTCTATAACCAAACACTATTCAATCAGCACGCTTTATAACGAAGCGTGCTACCTATCTTTGTTACTCTATATTCGGTTTTTAAGATAAATAAACTTACTGAATAATTTAAACAATAGAATTTAAATAAGAATAGGAATGATTATGAAGATTTTAGTCGTTGGTGCAAGTGGTCGAGTGGGCGGTGATTTGGTTAAGCAGTTATTGGCTGATGACCATCAAGTTATTGGCACGACTCGTCAGAAAGAAAAGTTGTTTGATAATGACAACTATACCCAGCTAGATTTAGACATTACAGCCAGTAAAGACTCTATTGAAAAGCAAATGGATAAGGATATCGAAGCTGTTTACTTTGTTGCAGGATCTGGTGGCAAGAACGTCTTAGAAGTTGACTTGCACGGTGCTGTAAAAACGATGCAGGCTGCACAAGATAAAGGCATTAAACGTTATATTATGTTGAGTTCAGTCTTCTCATTAGAAACTGACAAATGGGATGAAAACCCAGGCATTGCAGATCTAAAAGAATATTACATCTCTAAACACTATGCCGATCACTGGTTAGTGAATAACAGCTCGCTTGACTACACTATCGTACAGCCAGGCGCACTAAAAGAACGTGTTGGTACAGGTAAAATTACTATTAATGATACAAGTTCTGGTGAAAATGCAATCGAAGATGTAGCGACAACGTTAGCAGCAGTATTAAGCGCGGATAACACCATAGGTAAGGTATTCAATCTACATAATGGTGATATCGATATCAATGAAGCAGTTGCTACCGTATAAATAAGTTTAGCATTACCAAAATTGATTGTGGACGCTAAATTTTAAAAGCAGCCAATACAAAAGGTCGTTATTGATTCGCCAATATTTAATTGGTAAATCGGCAACGACCTTTTTATTATGTATTTAGATTACAGCTAATCTAAAAGAAGCTCATTCAATCATGCTTGCCCACTGGGAAAAGGAATGACTTCTTCCAAGCTGCTTGCACCTGTTAACACCATAAGCAATCTATCCATACCGACTGCGATACCACTACATGGCATCAAATCATTGGAGGCAGCTAATAGATGCTCATCGATTGGCATTTGAGGTAGATTATGACGCGCACGTAATTGATTGTCTTGTTCAAAACGGTCACGTAATGCTTGACCATCTGCTAGCTCATCATAAGCATTGGCGATTTCAATGCCATTAATATAAAGCTCAAAACGTTTCGCAATTTTATTACCGTCTTTGTCCACAGCGGTCTTCGCTAACGCAGCGGTCGCAGGTGGATACTCTATAATCAATGTCGGCAAATCATGACCTAGGTTTGGCTCTACGGCATGACTGAATAACAAATCTAACCAGCTCTGACGACGGTTTTCTTCGCTATCATCAGCATTATTAAAGTCAAATCCTGTCAAACCCATATCTTCTGCCACGGCTTGCAATGCAGTTAAACTCACTGTCAACGGATGTATACCCACGAAGTCCATAAAAGCATCGACATAGCGATAATGGCTCATCACAATTGAATGGCCATAAAGTGCCTCTAACAACTCATTAAGTTCAGTTGCCATCTCGTCCAGACTATAATTAGGTTGATACCATTCAAGCATCGTAAATTCAATATTATGACGCGTGCCTATTTCGTTATCACGAAAGACAGGACAAATCTGATAAATAGGTACTTGCCAGCTGGCTAATAAACGCTTCATCGCAAACTCAGGCGAGGTATGCAAATAATAAGTGCGTGGACGGTCTTGATAGGTCACATGAGCTGCTACAGACTGCAAAAAAGTGTCTGTATTGCCTGCTTGGGATAATAGCGGTGTCTGCACTTCCAGCACTTGTCGACTGGTAAAAAACTGCCGAATACTACTGATAAATTGCGCGCGCTGTTGTGCCATTGCAAGTGTCATGGTTGGTGCATAGCTAGGCTTAGAAGTAATAAGCTGCGAAGAAATGTTATTTACTTGAGTCATTGGGCTCTACTGCGATTGATAAATGATTAGCTGCTAAAGATTCTATCTGGCCGTTTAAAACTGCCACTCACGACGCAAGTGGTAGTCACGTCTCAGACTGTCGAAGTCAGCACCATTTACTTGCCCATCAATTGCTTTATTTCGAAATGAGGCATCATCCTGCATAATGTCATAAAACTTTGGCAATCTGTCTGGATACGATTTTAATTCAGACCACAAAAACATATTTAGCGGTAGCAAGTTAGACATAGATTGAGCTGGAGTTATCGCTAATTTTTCACACAAGGCATCATAAATTATTTGTGTGCCACGCAGCTTACCTTCTAGCGTATAGCCAGCGATATGCGGTGTGGCAATAGCGAGTTTGGATAGTAAGCTTGCTGTGACTTCTGGCTCATGCTCAAACACGTCTAGCACCACTTGACGCCCAGTACGCTCAATATCTGCTTCAAGTGCTCTTTCCTCGATTACAGGTCCGCGCGCACTATTAATTAACATTGTATCGGCAGGCATCATTACTAATGCAGCTGCGTTAATAAGATGACGTGTTGGGTAATCACTACCTTTAGAATTCGTCGCATTCCTTTCATTGGTTAAAGGCACATGCAGACTAACCACGTCACTTTGGCTAAGTACCTGCTCCAAGCTAGCATTATTAGTTTTAGAGGTTGGTAACAAGGGATCATAACCTAGCACCTGCCAACCCAAATCATAGGCATACTGAGCAAGCGTGCCGCCGATATTGCCAAGACCAATGATGCCTAATGTTAATGACGCCGACTGCTGCCAATACTGTGGACGCAAAGTTAAGATAGCCGTCAATACATATTGAGCCACAGAATGCTTGCTACAACCAGCTGCATTGGCGAAAGTGATATTGCGAGACGCTAGATAATCTTGATCTACATGGTCGGTCCCAATAGTCGCAGACCCAACAAACTGCACACTGTTATTATCAACCAGTAAAGTCTTACCTACTTTTGTCACCGAGCGTATTAGCAGTACATCTGGCCGTACTTCGGTAAGTAGCGCTGCATCGATATCTCGACCAGCGACAGTAATGATATCAACCGTATGCTCAGTCAGCTGACTAAGCATAGCGTCATTAAAAAAATCATTTAGACTGGTGATGTTGCTGTCCGCTAAAATAGTGATATTTTTAATTGTACTTAACTTATCGGTCTTATTATTCGTCGGTTCTGTCATATTCTTATTTATCATTTGCCACCATCTCTATCGATAATTTTTTACATCGTATTTTCTAGGACGTGTCTTCATTTCAAAAATGGAGATAAAAATGAGATAAATTGCCGTCAAACAAGAAAAATAGCGTAGATAATATCAGGATATTAAATAGCTATTTGACGATGTTTGGCAAAATTTAGCCATTTTTAGCCCATTTAGATGGCCATCGGGTGAATTGAAGACACGCCCTAATGATTCGTTATTCTGGTTCGTGCACAGAATCTATCGCACGAGAGTCAGAAAGCATTACCTCCTGCTGAGCAAATATCTCATTCTTATGCTGCGATATCCACTCGCGCCATACCGCAAGCCCGATAGCCAACACGACAGGCCCGATAAACAAACCAACAAAGCCGAACGCTGTTAGACCACCTAGTACACCAATAAAAATAATGATAAAAGGAATTTTGGTCGCGCCGCTAATGACGATAGGACGAATCAGATTATCTACCCAGCTAATCACCAGTACACCCCATAGCGCTAAGCCAATACCTTCTGCAGTATGCCCTTGGCTCAACAGCCAAATCGATACACCGCCCCAAACGAATGGTGTACCAAAGGGAATCAAGGCAATAATAAACGTGACAATGGTCAATAAGATAGGACTTGGCGCACCAGCGAAGTAATAGCCGATACCTGCCAATAAAGCCTGAGCCAATGCCGTCAGCCCGATGCCGTATACCACGGCACGCGTAGTTGTACCCACAGAATCGATGTAACCGTCGATGCGATTGCCGATGATGTTACGCAGCGCTTGACGAATCTGCCGAACCAGACTGGTGCCATCTCGGTAAAAGAAGAAAAGCGTCATTAACGCCATACCGAGTTTGGCCAAACTACTGAACACCACATCAAATGCTATTTTGCCATAATATAAATGCGACTGAACCCAAATGCGAAAAGCTTCTAGCGTCCCTTCTGGGTTTTTGTTAATACGCCACAGCACGTCTTTAACTTGCTGACCAATGATAGGCAAATCTTTGAGAGAGTCAGGTACATCTAAGTAACCTACCTTGATACGATAGATTAAGTTACTGATTAAACTCAAAGCTTCTTGCTGCAAGATAAACACACCGATGACCACTGGCACGCCTATTATCAGTGAAATGCTCACCGTCATAATAGCGGCACTAAAATCTGGGCTTAGCTTCACTTTTTCATGAAAGAAATTATAAATAGGAAAAGTTACATAAGCCAAAATCGCTGCCCAAAGCGCTGGCACAATAAAAAACTGCACCACTTGAAAACATAATACGAATAGCACCACTAGCAACGTAATTGCCAATAAGCGCTGAATAATAAATTCTTTTGTCCAGTTTTCAATCATAGCGTATAAACCAAAAGCGGACAGCAAACGATAATTTTGCTGGCGAGTTTATAAATGTGTGATGAATATCAGCTCTTAGACACTGTCTGTAAGCCATATCCATTAGCGAGAGTTGCGAGTCGTACAAAAAAGCATTGCGTCGGGCTTATGAAGTCATATGACAATCAAATAGTATGACAGTTAAATAGTGTGACTGTGTTCAGCTCCATACTACAAATTCATAGCCATTTATTATCATAGATAACACAATAAAAATGCAGTTAGCACACTTTATTATGCAATAAAGCGTGTGAATTATATAACGCGTTGTTGTAATCTTTACTTACAACTTTGTCTATGCAAGCTTACTAGATGGCGACGATAATGACTAGCGCATAATGCATGAATTTAGTGTGTAAAAATGATGTATTGAAAACTGCTTTTATGTTCAGCTTTTAAACTGTTATCTTATAAGGGAATCCACTGGTGCGTTCTATTTGTCGCGACAATTGATGTTATACTAAAGCAATTATTTTAAGCTTTTCAGTGTAGTTAAGTTTATTTGCACATATTTATTTACATCGTCGTACAGACATCGAATCCTCTGAGCCAGATTTCAACACCCGCTTATATCGTCTTCTTTTAGACTATCATAAGTTCTAATTTTAGGGTGTCGCTATCACTTAGAGTGAGTTACTTGAGCAAAATCATAAGTCTTTTATAAAGGCTTATACGAGATTTAGACTCAGCATATCAGCTCAATATTTGAGCTTGATATGCAAGAGCGCAGTTTTGAGTTAATTTCGGATTTACTTTGATTTTATTTGAAATCAATACAGACACACCAAATTTTAATAATATATCGATAGGAACAATAACAATGTCAAAAGACACTGATAACCCCAACTCTAACACCTCAAACGAAGCCAGTAAGACCAATAAACCACAAGATACTGTCACTTTTGCTTTAGCTCAATCACATTTTTTGGTCGGTGATATCGCAACCAATGTCGAAAAAATGCGTACCCTAGCATTACAAGCACGCGAACAAGGTGCTGACGTAATCGTATTCCCAGAGTTAGCTCTACTAGGCTACCCTCCACAAGATTTGTTGCTACGTCCAAGCTTATCAGGTCGTGTTAAGAGCGCTTTGTCTACTTTGAGTGATATCGATGATATCGTCATGATTGTCGGCTATCCGCATGTCGATCATCACGGTACTTTTAACTCTGCTGCCATTCTACATAATGGTCATCAAAAAGGCTTTTACCATAAGCAGATTTTGCCAAACTATGGCGTGTTTGATGAGCGTCGCTATTTTGATAAAGGTCGTAATCAAGTTTTATTTGACTATAAAGGCATTACTATTGGTCTGCTTATCTGTGAAGATTTGTGGGAAAAAGGGCCTATCTCTGAGCTTAAAAAGCAAGGTGCTGATTTAATCGTAAGCTTAAACGCTTCACCTTTTGAAATTGAAAAGCAAGACAATCGCAAAACCATGCTGGCCAAGCGTAGCCGTGAAAACAAACTACCTATCGTCTATGTCAACGCAGTGGGCGGGCAAGACGATCTAGTGTTTGATGGTGGCTCTATGGCTGTACAAGCTGACGGTAGCATTGCTCATGAAGCGCCGCGCTTTATGAATCAGTTGTTACTGGCTACGTTAGATGTAAAAACTGCTAAGTTTAACGAGCAGACCAAAGCGCCTCTAACTTTGAGCCGCGAGTCTGAAATGTATCAGGCGTTAGTCGTCGGTCTACGCGACTATGTCAACCATTCAGGATTCTCTGGCATTATTGTCGGGTTGTCAGGTGGTATTGACTCAGCATTGACACTTTGTATCGCTGTTGATGCGTTAGGCGCTGACAAGGTATATGCGGTCATGATGCCATACGAGTATACTTCTCAAATCAGTCTAGAAGATGCTCAAGCACAGGCGCGCCGCTTAAATGTTTCTTATACCGTTTGCCCTATTTTTGACGCTGTCGAAGGCATCCGTCATACGCTAGCACCGTTATTCAATAAGTCGCCAGCGGACACGACCGAAGAAAACATCCAAGCGCGCGCTCGTGGTGTTATTTTGATGGCATTGTCTAATAAATTCGGTCATTTAGTTATTACGACTGGTAACAAGTCAGAATTGGCAGTTGGTTACTCAACACTATATGGCGACATGGCTGGTGGCTTTGACGTATTAAAAGACGTATACAAGTCTCAAGTTTATAAATTGGCGAGCTATCGTAACCGTTTAGAAGATACGCCTGTCATTCCTGAGCGTGTTATTACCCGTCCACCATCAGCTGAATTACGTCCAGATCAAAAAGATCAAGACAGCTTACCTGACTACGATGTGTTAGATGGTATCTTGACGTCATATATCGATGAAGATATGGGCTATCAAGAAATTATTGATAAAGGCTTTGATGCTGAGATGGTCGCTAAAGTCATCAAAATGGTAGACAACAGCGAATATAAACGCCTGCAATCTCCTATCGGTACTAAGATTAGCCATAAAGCTTTTGGACGTGAGCGCCGTTATCCATTGGTTAATAAGTGGTCAATCAAAGGTTAATTACTACATACCTCTCAACTTCTACTATCTATAAGTTGAGAGGTGCTAGTTAGCCAGTTTTACAAGATATCAAATTTTTACTATTAGCTGGGTGCTTGCCCAGCTTTTTTGGTTTTTATCCACCAACAATTTTTACACCTAGCCATATTCTTTTCCACACAGTTTCAACAACTATTTTGCCTTAATTATCTTTATTTCTTTTTCGAGTACGTCATGAGTTTGCTAACCGCTAGTGTCTTTCTTCTTTTACTGCTTGCCTTAAGTACCTTTGTCTCTGCTGCCGAGATTGCCATAGCCGCAGGACGCAAAATCAAGCTCCAAATCATGGCAAAAGAAGGCGATGTTCGCGCACTTGATGTGCTTAATATGCAAGAGCACCCTGGTAGTTTTATCACCGTCGTACAAATAGTACTAAATGCGGTCGCTATTTCAGCTGGTGCCGTGGGTGAGTCAGCCATCAGTCCTTATCTCGAGCAGTTATTGAATAGTGAAACGATAGCATCGGTTATATCATTTGTACTTATAACCAGTTTGTTTTCACTACTTGCTGATCTAATGCCTAGGCGTTTAGCCATGTCAAATGCTGAGACGATAGCGGTACGGCTCGTACGCCCGATGATGTTGTTGATATTCATACTAAAGCCTATTATATGGGTGTTCGATGGGGCTGCAAATATCCTGTTTAAGCTTTTTGGCATCTCAACCATACGTCAAGATGACATGACACCAGAAGATATTTATGCAGTGATGGATGCTGGGGCTGAAGCGGGTGTACTAAAGAAGCAAGAGCATCACTTGATCGAAAATATCTTTGATATGCAAGAGCGTACCGTCACCTCAGTGATGAATCCTCGAGAAAATATCGTTTACTTTGATACCAAGACAAGTACCGAAGAAGTCGTGAATATCATGATTGAGCAGCCACACAATAAGTTCTTGGTCTGCCATGATGATGATTTAGAACATATCGTTGGTTATGTGGAATCTCGTAGCTTTTTAGCGTTGGTTTTGAACCAACAAGAAGTTAGCTTAACGAACAAGACTCTATTAAAACCAGCACTTTTCGTGCCTGATACGTTGTCTTTGTTTGAAGTATTAGAGATGTTTAAATCCACTGGCGCTGATTTTGCGGTCATCGTGAATGAATACGCCCTAGTCGTTGGTGTTATCACCTTAAAGGACGTGATGAGCATTGTGATGGGTGAGCTGGTAACGCTCGAGGAACAACCTATCGTCCAGCGCACTGACAACTCGTGGTTAATCGATGGCATGACCCCTATCGAAGATGTGATTCGTGCATTAGATATTGTCGACTTACCACGCAATCAAAATTACGAGACTATCAGTGGATTTATGATGTATATGCTCCGAAAAATTCCTAAGAAGACCGATACGATTGAATATGCCAATTATCGATTTGAGATTATTGCGACTGATAATCTTAAAATCACGCAGATGCTAGTCACTAAATTAGAAGATGTCATTTAATTTACTGGCTAGTTAAAGGATGCCTAACTAGCCTACTCATATGGTTTTAAGCACGTTGACCAAAGATAGCGGTGCCGACACGTACCATCGTTGTGCCGTTTTCTATCGCTTCTGCCATATCACCACTCATACCCATACTAAGCGTATCCCAATTATTTAATTCTGGACAATCGGCTTTGACCTTTTCAAACAACTGCTTAGTTCGAGCAAAGGCATTTGTATTTGCCTTAGCAGGGATAATCATCAGACCACGTAACTGTAGACGCTCGTAGCCTTTAATCGCTGTTATCAGCTCTGGCAACTGGGCTGGCAGACATCCTGACTTGCTGTCTTCATTATCGATATTTAGTTGGATCAACACATTCAATGGTGGCAGGTCAGCTGGTCGTTGGTCGTTCAAGCGTTTGGCGATGATATCGCGCTCAACCGTTTGCACCCAATCAAAGTGCTCTGCAATGTCACGTGTCTTATTACGTTGGATACTACCGATATAATGCCAAACGATACTCTCGCCTACAGACTGCGCTTTAAGTTCAGTAATTTTTTCGATGGCCTCTTGTAGATAGTTTTCACCAAAATCGCGCTGCCCTTGAGCTGCTAAAGTTGCGATCATATCGGCAGGTTTCGTTTTCGAAACAGCCAGCAGCATAACATTATCAGCCTGTCTGTCAGCATGATCACACGCTTGCTTCATCTGCTTACTAACTTGTTGCCAGTTATCGATAAGTGTCACTTCATCAATATTGCCATTCATTTCCTTCATATTCTGCCCTTATTACTTGATTAATTTTTTGAAATTTTTATTATAGAAAAAACATAACTATCCGATTTTTAAAAGTAAATTAGAAATAGTTCCTATAAGACTTATTTTAAAACGATCCAGTTCTATTTTTCTTAATTTAGTAGATGGTTAAATACTCATAGTCTTGTTATGATATTGTTACATGCTTTAACATATGCTACTGAATATGCTAGTGATGATAAAGACCTGTACTGATGAGCTTCTTATCGTTATTTATGGAATTATCGATAGATAGTTTACCACGTACTTTTATAGTGTTTTGTCTTACCTAGACTAAGTGATAGGAATATCAAATTATGGCTGAAAAGAATAACCTTAATATCGAAGACTTGCTGCGCTTTACGGTTAAGCATAAGGCGTCAGATTTACATATTTCAGCAGGTATGCCGGCCATGATACGTGTCGATGGTGAAATGACCCGTATCAATATGCCAGAGATGACCCATCAGGTTGTGCATCAGCTTATTTATGACATCATGAATGATAAGCAACGTGCCGACTTTGAGGAGTTTTTTGAAACGGATTTTTCTTTTGAAATTCCTAATCTAGCACGTTTTCGTGTCAACGCTTTTAATCAAAATCGCGGTGCAGGTGCTGTATTTCGTACCATTCCTTCTAAAGTATTAACGATGGAAGACTTAGGTATGGGCGATGTCTTTAGACGCGTTTCAGACTTTAAGCGTGGCGTGGTATTGGTTACGGGCCCAACAGGCTCGGGTAAGTCAACAACACTTGCGGCGATGATTGACTATATTAACGAAAGCCGTAAAGAGCATATTTTAACTATCGAAGACCCGATTGAATTCGTGCATCAATCTAAGAAAAGCTTGATCAACCAGCGTGAAGTACACCGTGATACTTTGGGTTTCGAGCCAGCATTGCGCTCTGCCCTACGTGAGGATCCCGATGTCATCTTAGTTGGTGAGCTACGTGACCTTGAGACTATCCGCTTGGCACTGACAGCAGCAGAGACTGGTCACTTAGTGTTCGGCACCTTGCATACCAGCTCAGCGGCTAAAACGATTGACCGTGTTATTGATGTATTCCCTGCCGCTGAAAAAGATATGATCCGCGCTATGCTATCCGAGTCGTTGCAAGCTGTTATTTCACAGACATTGTTGCGTCGTCAAGTAGGTGGACGTATAGCCGCCCATGAAATCATGATAGGTACACCTGCTATCCGTAACTTAATACGTGAGAACAAAATTGCCCAAATGTACTCTGCTATCCAAACAGGTGCAGGCGATGGCATGATTACCCTTGATCAGACGTTAAAGAACTTGGTAAGTAAAGGAACTATTAGTAAGGATGTTGCACGTCCTTATGCCAAGCAGCCTGAGGCATTTTTATAGTACTGACAGATAGTATTGACAGATACCATCAAAAATAACAAACAACTCATGGTCTCTGTAATTACTTTCTTACTTTTTATTGACGTTTTTAAAATATGATTTTAATTGGCTTACATCTGGTACAAGTGCGATATGGACATTGATAAACTATTACAGTTAATGATCAGCAAAAATGGCTCTGACCTTTTTATTACTGCTGACGTAGCACCTTCCATGAAAGTGAATGGAAAAATTTTACCTGTCGGTAGAACACCTTTAAGTGCTGAGCAGACCATGAGATTGGTCAAAGGTGTGATGACGCCAAGCCAACGAAAAGAGTTTGAAGAAACCAATGAATGTCAATTTGCCATTTCTGATGAAGCACAGCAAGCTCGCTTTCGAGTCAGTGCATTTGTACAACGCGACATGGCAGGAATGATTTTACGGAAAATTGAAAATAATATTCCAACGGTTGAAGAGTTACGTTTACCGCCAGCGCTAAAAGAATTGGCCATGAAAAAACGCGGTATTATTCTATTAGTTGGCGCAACGGGTACAGGTAAATCCACTACCCTTGCAGCAATGATAGGACATCGCAATCAAAACTCTCATGGTCATATTATTACGATAGAAGACCCTATTGAGTTTGTTCATAAACATCGCGGCTGTATTATTACCCAGCGTGAAGTTGGTATCGATACCCATTCATTTGAAGCAGGCCTAAAAAATACGCTACGCCAAGCACCCGATGTCATCTTAATTGGCGAGATTCGTAACCGTGAAGTCATGAGCTACGCTATCCAGTACGCAGAAACAGGTCATTTAGTATTTGCAACGTTGCACGCAAACAATGCGAACCAAGCAATTGACCGTATTATTCACTTCTTTGAAACCAGTCGCCATAACCAGTTGTTTATGGATTTGTCGTTGAACTTGCGAGCTATTATCGCACAGCAACTTATCCCCACACCTGATGGTAAAGGAAGACGTGCTGCTATCGAAATTTTGCTAAATTCGCAGCTGATCAGTGACTATATCCGTAAAGGGGAAGTTCATGAAATTAAAGATGTGATGACACGCTCACGAGACAGTGGCATGCAAACCTTTGATCAGGCACTTTTTGATTTGTACGAACAAGGAGAGATAACGTATAAAGAAGCGATTCTACATGCCGACTCTCCTAACGATCTACGCCTCAAAATTAAGCTCAGTAGCAAAAACGGTAAAGCTAATTTAGATGAAGGTGCTGATAGTTTATCGTTAGATGTAAGCTAAGTTATTGCGCTTTCTACGCATAATAGACATATAAAAAGAAACACTCATTATTTATAACGAGGGCTTCTTTTATTGTTCGATATCGTAGTACTGATAGCAATAAGTGTTTCTACTTATACGCTAGATAATTACTTCGCGCTATCTCTACAGGCTTGATCCGCGCAGATACCATATAGCACGAGAGAATGCCCAGAAAGTTTAAAGCCATGTTTTTCTGCCACCTTTAGTTGTTCTTCTTCAATGACTTCATTATGAAACTCTATAATTTTGCCACACACATCACAAACTAGGTGATCGTGATGCTCTTCTTGGGTAATCTCAAATACAGATAGATTGTTTTCGAAGTTATGACGCTCAACAATACCTGCTTGCTCAAACTGTGTTAGGACACGATATACAGTGGCAAGACCTACGTCTTCACCTTGCTCGATAAGCGCCTTGTACACTTCTTCTGCACTCATGTGATGCAGCTCTGCGCTTTCTAATAGCTCTAAAATTTTGATACGAGGTAACGTGACCTTGAGTCCTGCTCTACGTAAATCTTGATTGGTAAAAGAAGCCATAATATCCCTTTTGACTGTGACAGTCTTAACAAATAGAAAATATGAGATAAATAATCAACAAAGATTATTTTTATTTAATATAAAGTAAATGATTAATAATAAACTGATGAAAATTGCGCTGACATCTCTCTTATTCTTTTCTAAATATCGAGATGCAAGCCTATGAATTTAAAATATAATTAATCTAACTATTCAGATTGTGTTTGGTAAATAATGTCGTAAGTGGTAGGCAATTGCAAGTAAATGACGTATCATTTGTCCAAGATTGTCGGTCAGACTGGTACGACCTAACGCTGACCACACCTAATTCATTTCTTATGAGTCATCTTACCATGATAAAGACATTAAATTTCCGTCCGTTAAGCCACACAAGCGCATTACGTAAGATCGTTATCACCAGTATGCTTAGCGCTACTGTTGCTATGTCTGGCTGCTCATTATTGAGTGTTTATAAGATTGATTTGCCACAAGGCACAGCGATTACTCAAACCCAAGCTCAAAAGCTAAAAGTGGGTATGAATCAAAACCAAGTTCTTTATACTCTTGGTAGCCCTGCGATTCGAGATACGCTTGAGCCTAACCGCTGGGATTATATCTATGACTACAAAGCAGGTACTGAAGGTAGCCGTAAAGGCATCGCAGATGTCAAAAACGCTAGCCAGCATTTAGTTGTTTACTTTGATGATAATGGTTTGGTCACGCGCATCGAAGGTATTGAGAGTCTGCCAGCGTCATAGTTAGCGAAACCTATTAGCTTAGATAGTTAATGGTTTAGCTACGAGATTTATTTTTGCGCTGAGACATAGGATCAGCGCTTAAACTGCGATATACCTCGATACGATCAAAAGGCTGTAGCAAATAGCTTAATGGCTGTTTCTGTGCATAAATACCCACATGCCAACGTTTCGCAGTTGGCGTGGTGATATCTATTACTTGCTCACACCACGCTGCCAGTTCTGCAAATTTCTCAAGCCATCCCGCTTGCGCTAATGCTTCATATGAACTAGTACCTTGTTTAACCTGCAAAGCTAGATAATGCTGGCGCTGCTCATCTTCAGCATACGCCAGATATACTGTCATTAGATTGGCTTGCGTAGACTGTGGCACACTGCTGTCACGACCTTCGACTGTTAGCTCAACCACTGCATCACCCAACCTATTAATGCTAGCAGCAATGCTAATGGTACGACTAAACGTATCGCCACTCGCCACAAGTTATAAACTGCTTCATTGCTGAAATTTAACGACTTGCGTAGATGGCTGATTTTCATCTGCCAACCCGCAAATACTGATAATAATAGTACAGCAATGCTACTAATAATGACCAAGATGCTAACTAACCATGCTGTCGGAATCGCAACCACTAATAGTAACGCTACAGCAAAAGTGATTATCAAACTAATTAATAATCCAAATTTATGCGTTAACTGTTGCGTGCTGTAATGTAGCAAGTAACTGGCTACAAATAACACCCCGCCCCAATATAACAGCTGTCCAATCGGCGGTAACGACATACCACTAGTAAATAAAGCCACTACTCCTATCAGCAGTTGCAATATCCAAATCGGTAACACTAACTTGGTTGCACGGTACTCACGAGTAGCCGCTCTGTTTTTTACTTGCTGACTGTTTGCTTCTACTGCTGTGACGGTCTGCTTACTCACCAAGTTCTGACCGAACCAGTATAAGCCTGTACCCGCACCAACACTCACTAATGCTAACGCGACTGCGCGAGCCCATTCCGTCAAACTGACATCAGTCATAGCAAAACCAGCACTTGGCACACCGTTTGCGAACCCTAGCAGCAACCCTATTACCATCAAACCCAAACCAATAGGTAGAGGCGTAACACCCAGTAAGCTTAAGAGTACCGCGATGACCATCAGTCCTGCAGCCACTGCGAAGCTAGGCACATCGGGTACGCTATTTAGCTCAGTTAATGCAGACAATATACCCGTACTTGCGCCAGATATAACCAACGCTGCAATCACAATAGAGACCAGCGCCGCTAACCAACCAAAGCTGCGCCATATCGGACTGACATCTGCTTCACGAGTGAGCTTTTGCATACCCGCTAGAGGGCCTTCGACACTGCGATAGGCCAACGCTATCTCAGCGTAAATGACTGGCAGTGCAACCAATACCATGGCTAATAACCATAGTAACCAAAAGTCAATCTCACCAATTGACGCAGGTGCAAACCAACGAAATAGCAGTAACGGTAGTAGCGCCGCGATAAAATAAGAAGCATAACGGATCATCATAATTTCAATCCAAACGATCTAATACCATTTACAAAAACTGGACTAGCAAACAAAACAAGTGCAAGTACCACGCATGGTAGACTGAACATGTTTGAGACGGCTAACCATATTTTGAAAATTGGTATAAAGTGAATAACGATAATTTATAATTATACAGAGCAACGATGGGCTTCTGTAAATGAATTCATCTAAATACTGTCTTAATATAAGGGACAAACAGTTATAAAAAAACCCCGAAATCGGGGTTTAGTCATTCAGATATAATCAATATGCGATTCAATACTCAATGGCCTTCTATGCAACGCAAAGCATGTATCAGATACTGAATCAGTGCGACTTAATTAGTGAATAGCACTTACATAGTCTGACAGGATACGAATGTCACGATCTGATAGTTTCGATGCAACCGTTTGCATCATACCCATCTCGCCTTCTTTGGCTGCATCATTGACTCGTTTTTGATCATCGCTATCGATATCATCAACACGTCCAGCGGCACGGAATAGTTTTAGCTGAGTAGCAATATACTGAGCGTGCTGTCCGCCTAGCTTTGGAAATGCAGCCCAAGTGTTACCTGCAGCATCTGGACCATGACAGCCGGCACAACCAATAACACCGCGCGACTTATCACCGCCCAAGAATAGCTTAGTCGCTTCTTGGTTGGTTGCAGGATTGCCGTAGCCAACGCCCCAAGGCGCTTGACTGGCGTAATAACCTGCTACGTTGGCTAGGTCTTGCTGAGACAGATTAGCAACTTGTGACTGCATGATACCGTTTTTGCGATAACCTGCTTTAAAGTTGACTAGCTGTTTATATAGGTACTTTACGTTTTGGCCGCCAAGGTTTGGCTGTGCAGGAACAATGCTGACGCCATTAAGACCATGACAAGCGGCACAAACGGTTTCTGCAACTTTTTGACCTGCATTGACGTCATATTCAGGAACAATAATAGCAGCTTGTACGCTGAAACTTGCAACGCATAAGCTGGCAGCAGCGATTAACTTTTTCATTGATACAAATCCTACTAGCTCGGCGTAAGCATTATTTAGAGTGATTGCACTGGTAAGATACCTGATATAGCCGTCTCTTTAATCATGAGAATGGCGTATATTTTGAGGTCTTGGACACAAGCAGTCTGAAAGTACTTACTAACATCAGGGTTTATTTTCGATTATTATAGCAAGACTTTGTATCATTTGCCTACTTAATCATAGTATCCATCAGTTTTCTGGCAACACAATATACAATATGACGCAAAAACAAAAAGCGCAGATAGGTTGTTAACCCAGCGCTTTATTTTATATGTTCAAATGATATTTATAAGTCGATTATTTGCTCATATACTCGATAAGTTTACGATAGTCGTCATCACTACATTTGTCGCAGAGACCACCTGCTGGCATCTGTGGCATACCACCTTTGACAGACTTGATAAGCGTCGGCATACTTTTTTGTTTAATCAGCTGTTGCCACTTGGCACTATCACCTTTTTTGATGGCATTTAACGCGCCACTATCGTGACAGGCTGCACATGAGTTATTATAGGTAGTGGCGATATCTGCCGCACCTGCGCTGCTAATCATAATGCCACTTAATAATAGTGCAGCACTGCTAGCCGTTATAGCGCGATAACTCGTGCTAAGAAGTTCACTGATTGAAAACATAGAGCACCTCCTCGTGATATTTCACGTGTCTCATCAATCGTTCTATTAAACATCCTTCATTAAACATTGTAACAATATATGTCATATAAACATAGAGAATTTGGATATGGCTTTGTTAAAGCTGAGAACTTGTCTTAATGACTAACCAACTTTAATGTTATCCTACTATTTATATGATGCTAATCGCAGTTATTTCAATAAGTAAGACACGGAATAGTATAGAATAGCTAGTAATATTAAATAGCTACTTTTATGATTTGCACATAACTGTATTGATAAAGAACTGCCTTTTAACTTGATTTACCTATCGCTTGATCAATTACTTGACCGCACCGATGACTTGTATCATCAGCTGACTAAAATTTTATAATCGCATCCAATTTTTTAAGATTAATGAGCCATTTATGAGTACCCCGTTTAACGATGTCGCCGCTGAACATGCCTTGTTCAACACCAAATCTCGTCAGAAAATTCAGCAAACTGAGTTTATGATGTCAGCACCTACTTTTCGTCTCTGTCCGCCTGACATGGGATTGGAAGTCGCTTTTGCAGGTCGCTCAAACGCTGGCAAATCATCAGCCATCAACGCCTTAACCAATCAGCGTCAATTGGCTCGCTCGTCTAAGACACCTGGACGCACGCAGATGATTAACTTTTTTAGTATCGGTGATACTGACAGACGTTTGGTCGATTTGCCTGGTTACGGCTATGCAGCTGTTCCGCTAGAGATGAAAAAAGAATGGCAGGTTGAGCTAGAAGAATACTTGGTATCACGTTCGAGCCTTGCAGGTCTGGTACTGATGACAGATATTCGCCATCCACTTAAGTTTTTTGATGAGCAGATGCTACACTGGGCAAACGATGGTGAGCTACCAGTACATATTTTGCTGACCAAAGCAGATAAACTGAAGTACGGTGCTTCTAAGAACGCCCTCCTTGAGACTCGTAAACGCTTGAAAAAACTGGGCTTAAACTGTACTATTCAGTTGTTTTCGGCGCTCAGAAAAGAAGGTCTCGATGAGTTGGCTGGAATAATGGGCAACTGGTATGAGTATCAGCTTGATGCAGACAAAATCATTGAGTCATCTTTTGCATTGCTAGAAGGCGCTGAGTTAGAAGACGCTATTGAAAAAGAGAGCGTTGATCAAGAAAACAAATAAATATCGTTGTCTTTAATAAAAAGGGTTTATCGCTATTACGATAAACCCTTTTTTATTGCCTGTTTATTCACTCATTATTATCATCGGTATGCTATAAAAATAACGAGGATTATAAAAGTAGCTCTACCCGCATAGCAAATCCACTAGCGCATGTGGAGTATCAACTTGGTAGGTTGGATTTTGCTCAGCAAGCTCTGCACTCGTTGCCGTACCATAGTTCACCGCTATACTGGTCATGCCTAATGCTGTTGCCATTTGAATGTCATAGATACTGTCACCGATAAACGCAGCATTAGAAACCTGCTGCTGTGTGTACTCCAAGATATCGGTCAACATCTGCGGATCAGGTTTTGAGCCTGACTCATCAGCACAACGCGTAATCGTAAAATAATCATGGCTATCTGAAGCATCTAATACACGATCTAGCCCTTTTCTTTTTTTACCCGTTGCTACGGCGAGCGTTTTGCCTTGCTGCTGCAAAGTTTGCAACATACGCTCTATCGGTTCAAAGAGCGGTGTACTGTGACTATTTGCAATATAGTACTCTGCATAGGTTTGCTGAATCTCAATCAATTGCGCATCGTTTGCCTGCGGATATAAAATCTTAATCCCATTCATTAAACTCAGACCAATGATATCTTTTACGGCTTTATCAGTCGTCTTAAACCCGTGTGCTTCGCCAGCCACATGCATAGAATCAACAATTAGGCCGATTGAATCCATTAGCGTGCCGTCCCAATCAAAAATAATCAACGTCTTATCAGTCAGATTGTGTTCTGCTGATGGTTGAGTATTTATGATGCGTTCTGAAATTGTAGCTGGTTTGGTCATGGATTTACCTTAATGAATAACAATAATAAATAGCAGATACTAAAACGTCACGGTGGCTTATTCGTAAAAATAAGATATCGTGACGTTTAGGAAAATACGAAAATAGTTTGGTTTAAGAACTTATTCTGAAAAACTATTCAGGCAATTTCGTTGTTTCTGGTAGCCAATCTGCCATATCGTCTGGCAATGGCGCAGTAATAGTCTTGTAGCCTGGGATGTCTAAGCGCCATGCATGGAGACACAGACGATGGACACCTGATTTATCATGGACGTTATATTTGTCATCACCCAAGATAGCATGACCGATATGCGCCAAATGCACACGGATTTGATGAGTGCGACCGGTCAATGGCTTGGCTTCAATCAAGCTGACTGGCTGACTATTAATCGTAAAGCGATCATGAATAATAATATCAGTCTGGCTTTCTTTCGCTTGAGGGTCTTGGCTATCTACTTTCACTCGGCGTTCACCACTGGCAAGTGTATATCTTAGTAATGGCGCATTGACACGCTGCTCATTAAGCGCAGGCTGTCCTTTGGCAAGACATAGATAGTGCTTCTGAATGGTCTTATCTACCAAGTGCTGCTGCAACACTTTAAGTGTTGAGCGTTTTTTGGAAATCATCAGTAGCCCTGATGTGTCTTTGTCGATGCGATGGATCAGCTCTAAGTACTTTTTACCCGTCACTTCACGCATGGCTTCGATAACCCCAAAGTCCAAGCCGCTACCGCCATGCACAGCGATACCAGAAGGTTTATTTAGCACTAGCAAACCGTCATCTTCATAGACCACGCGAGCCAGCAAGCTTTTGGCGAACTCGGTACTAATAATTGGTTTTTCGCGCGTTGCTAGCTCTACAGGGGCAATACGTACCACATCTTCACGCTGCACTCTATCGTGTGCTTTACAGCGTTTATTATTGACGCGTATCTCATCTGAGCGAATCATTTTATAGATATGTGATTTTGGCAAACCTTTTAAACGGTTTAACAAAAAGTTATCCAAACGCTGGTCGTGTTGATGGCGCGTTACTTCGAGGTAGTTCACCTTACCGAAGTTGCTAATCTCATCGTCAGCGCTTTGTGGGCGTGTTTTGCTATTAAAAATAGCAGGGGCTTCATGGGTAGTAGCGTCGTCAGTCATTTTTGAGTTTGTCATTTTTAGTTAGGTATTTACACAAAGATTTGCTATAGTTTAGCATGTTGAGCGACAATTAAGCAGAGGCGACAGCAATAATCATTGTTGTTACAAATAGTTGACCACCGTTTTATTGCTTGTCAGTTTTCTACTACTTGCCAGTAAAGAGGTTGACACTATTTATCCTGCTGACCTGACACGTTTCATCTGATTTTAGGGCGCGTTATTTATTTAGAGGTATTACTTACCAAATATAGCCCTATAAATTAAAAATACTGTACTGAATCTTATTCGGTACCATAAAATAAATAGTGACACTAAATACCATCGCGTTAATAACGCTGATAATAAATCAGCTTATTAACCGATTACAACACAACACTGACTCACTAATTGCATGACAACGACCGTACTCGATAATCAATCATTATTTAATGACTATTTATCTGATGGTTCTTTATGCCAGCATAGTTGAGCAAGTATGGGTAGTTTAGCGTTAGGATCGAAAAGTATATCGATAGCTGCCTAAGTATTGGTGGTCAAACAGATGACGATAACAATGTAAATACGATACCACGCTGACAAGCTGGTCCATTACTCTGTTTGCCAAGTACGCCCCGCTGATAACAAAAGCTGCGACACCTAACCTTGAGACACCCAAGATATTATTGACGTTATACAAAGAACGATAAACAAAGAGTAACCAATTGCTTCGCCTGAACAAACAAACGCTGAATGACGCCACTATATAGTAGCAATCATGACCGCGATATTATTGTTAGACTTTGATGGATGAATGGCAACAGCACCACGCCTTTTTAATATCAGTATTTTTTAGAACTGTAACTGACCCTCGCCCACGCTTACAACGTGCGCTGAAATCACTACCAATAGAACGTACTGAGAATAAGAGCGCTTTGACTCGCTGACCCAATCATATATGTACCAAGTTTACTAATGATAAAATATAAGTACCATAGCCTTACACCCTATATTACTGATATTAACGTGAGCACCGCTCATTACTTCAGGTAAAAAAAGAAGCCATTGAAAAAGCCCATGTGCTTTATGAAACCTACGATTTACGTTCTACCGTTAATGAACATCTACACACGCTAATCACAATATTAGCCACACTTGCCACTATGTCCTAAAGACTGTCTTATCGTTGTCATGCGTACTCATAGGATACAAATATGAAACGCATTTTGATCAACGCCACTCAAAACGAAGAAATTCGTGTCGCCTTATGTAAAGGCAATCATCTGTACGATTTCGATCTAGAAAACCGTACTCGCGAGCAAAAAAAATCTAATATCTATAAAGGCCACGTGACCCGCGTCGAGCCATCGCTTGAAGCAGTATTTGTCGAATACGGTTCTCAGCGTCAAGGCTTTTTGCCGATTCGTGAAATCTCTGCTGAATACCTAAGCGGCAACCCACGTGACGAAAACATCAAAAAACTGATCAAAGAAGGCGACGAGCTAATCGTCCAAGTCGAAAAAGAAGAGCGCGGCAATAAAGGCGCTGCCCTATCGACGTATGTGTCATTAGCCGGTCGCTACCTAGTATTGATGCCAAACAACCCTCGCGGCGGTGGTATCTCACGTCAAATCTCAGGCAAACTGCGCGAAGACATGAAACGTATGCTGAGCAATCTTGATTTGCCAAAAGGTATGAGTGTCATCATTCGTACTGCTGGTATTGGTAAAACGCAAGAAGACTTGCAGCACGATCTAAACCACTTGCTCAACATTTGGCAAGCCATTCAAGAACAAAACCAAAAATACCCTTCACCGCGCTTGGTTCACCAAGAAGCGGGCGTTGTCACACGTGCCGTTCGTGATTATCTTCGCGATGATATCGCTGAGATTTGGATTGATAACGAAAACGCTTACATTGAAGCGGCTGGGTTTATCGATGCGGTAATGCCAAAACAAGCCGAAAAGCTACGCAAATATACCGATTATGAACCGATGTTTTCGCGTTTCAATATCGAAAAACAAATCGAAACCGCTTATCAGCGTGAAGTTCGTCTGCCCTCAGGTGGTTCAATCGTTATTGACCAAACAGAAGCACTAGTCTCTATCGACATTAACTCAGCTAAGTCAACCAAAGGTTCAGACGTTGCTGAGACTGCTTACCATACCAACTTAGAAGCAGCTGATGAGATTGCTCGTCAGCTTCGTTTGCGTGATATGGGTGGTTTGATTGTCATTGATTTCATTGACATGAATGACAACAAGCACCAAAAAGAAGTAGAAAAACGTCTAATTGATGCGACCAAATATGACCGTGCACGTGTTCAATTTGGTGATATTTCTAAGTTCGGTCTAATGGAAATGAGCCGTCAACGTCTACGTCCTTCATTGGAAGAGTCAACTGGCTATATCTGCCCACGTTGTCACGGCAACGGTATGATTCGTGACTTGCGCTCATTGTCACTATCTATCATGCGTCAAATTGAGCAAATCGCCCTTAAAGAACGCCAAGGTGAAGTACAAGCAGAAGTCCCAACAGACATCGCTGCATTCTTATTAAATGAAAAGCGCGACAGCTTGGTTTATCTTGAGCAAGACAGTGGCACGCGTATCACTATTTTGCCACATGCGCATTTAGAATCACCAAACTTCAAGCTTCACTTCAACCGTGATGGCTTTGCTCCATCAAGCTATGAGCGTATCACTGATACTCAGCAACAAGAGCACAGTGACCTTGGCTACAACGTTGACTGGCAGACTGCTGAAAAAGAGCGTCCTGAACAGCAGCCTACTCGCCAACCTCGTAAAAATACAGATGATAAGCAGAGCCGCTCAAACACTCAGCCGAATGCAGCCACGCAAGCACAGAACGATACGGTAAATCATAGCAATGATCGTCGTAATCATAAAAATACCAACGACGTGTCGCCTGCACATGCACCGCAAGCTAATAAAACCGCTAGTGTTGCCGCTCCAATAGCGCCGCAAACACAGAGTGTTGAAACTACTGCCCAACCAAAAGCCGTTGCGTGGTTATCAAACCTATTTGCTCAAGCACCGCAAGCCACTACGACGCCTAGTGTCAGTAGCCGAGATGCCGCTGAAGCAATCGAGGCGCTAGTAAACACGGGCGCGCAAAGCTTAGGCTCGTTTGGTCAAGTTGATAGCAATGCCTTGAATAGTGCCGCTGCAACAACTAGTGAGCAGCCAACTCAACAAAGCAACAGTCAGAAAAACGAAAGCCAACAGTCAGATAACAACGCTAATCGTCAACAGGCGCGTCGTAATGACAACGATACTGACGACAGCAGCAATGAAGACAGAAGAAGACGTAAGCCGCGTAAGTCTAGATCTTCTAAGCCGCGTCAAAGAAAAGAGGCAACTGACGAGACTGCTGGCAACGTAAACAGTAGCTCAGAAAGTACTAACTCAAACAATGCTGATGACAAATCGTCTGATACTCAAGACCAAAGACAGCAAGACAAGCGTCAGCATGATAATAGACGCACGAACGATCGCAATCGTAATAACCGCCAAGATAGCAATCAACAGAACAGCAATCGTAACGCAAGTGAGCGCAATGATGCTGATAACGAAAACAGCTCTAAAGCAGATGAGCAAACTCGTACTAAGCGTAAATCGCATAGCCAACGCGGCTCACGCGGTAAGCTAGAGCGCGGTGAGACACTCACGGCAGACAACGTTAAACAGAGCAAACAGCAGAACGCTAGAAACAACGATGCTGCCAGTAGCAAAAATCAACATAGTGCACGTCGCAATCAAGACCCTAACGAGGTCGTGCTACAGGTTAATGAAGCGCCAACTGAGCTAAAAGCGCCTGAAGTGGTGCATCTATCTTTAGATGATAGCAAATCTACACAGGCCAAAACTCAGCCTAGTGAGCAGCGAAGCGCGACAAATAACGTAGCAAAAGATGAGCATTCAAACGAAACAGCTGCTCAAAAACCTACTGATAAGCATAGTAGCAATGAGCAGAGCACTGATAAGCAGAACACCAGTGCTCCGAACGCTGATAAGAAAAGTGATAATGCAAAAAGTACGGTGGAAACCCATGCTAATCAGGTAAATGATGATAAGCGTGCATCTACCGTACAAGCTAAGGTACAAAAAGATGTACCTAAGCATGAGCAGGCTGCTGAAGAGAAAAAAGCACCTGTAGTTGTAGAAGCTCAATCGACCTCTACGAGTAACACCGAAAGTAAAGCGGAAGCTCCAACGTCGGTAACTACTGACGTAGAAGAAGCTAAAGAAACTCAGACTCCAAAACAGCAGGAAACCAGGACTGCTGAAAATGTGAGTAAGAGTGATGAAGCTCAAAATACTCAGGCTGATAGTAATAGTGCAAGCACAAGTAATGTGAGTAACTCAGCACTTGAGCTAACCCATGAAGCACTATTTGGCGCACGTTATGTGACTGCTGAGAAATTTGGGCAAGCAAGTAACGATCCACGTGTAGTACTCGCTCAGCAAGCCACTCAAGCGGACAAGCCAGCTGCTACTAATGTGTCAGCAATACGTGGTACGGTTGGTGAGTTTATTCGTGCCACGCTACCAGAAGCGCAAACGCGCTTAGCGGAAGAAGGCATTATCAACTGCTTTATCGCGACTATTGCTTTGTATAATGAGCAATCTCAGAGTACTGCTAATAGCTCTGATGCTGCTAGCCAGAGCTTTGACTTTAGCAACTATGGCTATCAACCATTGGCTGCCGACTACCTTGCACGCTTTGAATCGATGACCCAAGCGGTCAGTCAATTCGCAGCCGCGCAAGGTAAGACAGACGTTGAGCCACGTGCTATCACTAAGCGTGCTAGCAATGATCCACGTGGTCAGCATCCTGATTATCAGGAACCAGCTGTATTGAGCGTACCTGCTGAACAAGCTATCGTCGAGCAAACCGAAACCGATAGCGAAGTCGATGCGCATGACGTTGAAGCAACTGCCCTCGCCAATCAGACACAGACAGAAAACGTCAGTGCTGATAGTGAGCACTTGCTAGAAGTCGAGCGCGCTCAGTCAGAAGCTAAGGATGCAGAAGTCGAAATCTCTACAGAGCAAACTGTCAGTGTGGTAGAAGATGCTTCAGAAAACATAGCTGCAGAGACTGAGCAGACGACTGAATCGGTAGTAGTAGAAGATACTAAAGAGGCTAGCAAAGATGATAGTCAAGCAGCTAAGTCTAAGACGACCATAGCCAGCTATAAAAACATGATCGAAAATGTGGCTGAGCAATTGCTACCACAGACCGGTATGTTTAATCTGACTACGCCAAAAGTACCAAAGGCGCGCAGTCGTAAGCCTAAGACGGAGCATAAGAAGCCGACGCAGGCTGAAAAGCTCGCATCTGATGATACAGATAGCGATAGCTAGTTACATAAACTCAAACGTAAAAGCCCCAAAGCTATTCGTAGCTTTGGGGCTTTTTATTTTAATACAGTCAAACTTACTTGCTAATTCAAACGAGAGACAATAAAAAGCAGATAAGCTTAGTGTGCAGAAGACGCTGTGTCATCTTTACCACGGATTTTACCAATAGTAGTAACAATAGCTACTACAATAGCGCCAACAATCAGTCCGACCAATCCATTTAACAATGACGCGGTTAACCCTTCAAATACCCCAGTAAGATGAGCAATATCTTCTACACTGTGATGCAAAAAGCCGATACCGTGAACGATAATACCGCCGCCCACCAAGAACATCGCAATCGTGCCCGCTATGGATAAAAACTTCATAAGCTTTGGCGCAGCTGCAAGCATAAACTCGCCAAACTTGCGCTTACTATCACCTGCTTGTGAGTTTTCAATCAAGTGCAGACCTGCATCATCAATCTTTACGATGCCTGCAACTAAGCCGTAAATACTGACAGTCACGACAGCAGCCACTATCGAAAGTACGATGCCTTTTTGGACAATATCGCCACCAGCTGCTGTAATTGCGCCTAAAGAGATAACAATAATCTCAGCTGACAAGATAAAATCGGTACGTATGGCACCTTTGATTTTGTCTTTTTCAAACGCGACCAAATCTACCGACTCATCTGCGTTAGCCTTTAAGCGGGCATTTTGCTCTTCATCATGAGGCAACAACTTCGGCCAAAACTTGTGAATGACCTTTTCAGCCCCTTCATAACTCAGGTACAACCCTCCGATCATCAATAGCGGAGTAATCAACCACGGTATAAAATAACTGATCAATAGCGCTGCTGGTACTAAAATCACTTTGTTCACGGCAGAGCCTTTGGCTACTGCCCAAATGACGGGGAGCTCACGATTTGGCTTAACCCCTGTGACCTGCTCGGCATTGAGTGCTAAATCATCACCAACTAAGCCCGCGGTTTTTTTGGCGGCAACTTTGGTCATGACGCTCACATCATCCATTAAAACGCTGATGTCATCGAGTAAGGTTAATAAACTGGCACCTGCCATGTGTGCTCCTTAAAGCAAATTTGTTAAAGTAAGTCGTTCTCAAATGGTTTATACAACGCATTTTATATAGATTTTTATAAAAACAATGCGATTAGCCTTAGACTACAAGTTCAAGCAACTATGTTAAATAGCACAAATGTATCTTGTTTTTTGAATTTATGTTGATAGCTATTCTTTAAAGTTGGCTTTATTGATACTTCTTGGCTGCCTTCCCTTTGCTATTATTTGGCGTAAATATGGTAATATGAAGGCTGTTATTACCTATCTTTTATTATCAATAAGTTATAAGAACTTCTTCAATGTTAGACCTTTAAAACACTGCCAAGACACATTACTATATAGAAAAGTTTATAGCGTTTTTATAACGAACTCATGATTAGGCGCGACGCCTATAGGAAACCCGTATGCCGTTCCCCACTATCAAAACCCCCACTTTGCGTAATCCTCTTTCTCGTACCATTCTATCTCGTTTTATGATGAGTGCACTGTTAGTTGGTATCGCTGCTGGCTGCTCAAACAATGCCGCTGATGCAACCAGCAATACCAGTGTTGTAAACGCTGCACAGACAAAAGCCACTTCTACTAATCCCTCAGCTGGTAATGATGCAACCGTGGTGAAGGCATTACAGGCGAACCTAAAAAGCTCTGGTATCGAGGAAACTATCGTTTCAGCTGTACCGACAGATATGGATGGTATTTATTGGGTGACCGCTGAAGGTCTACCTTCTTTCTTTACTGATAAAGCTGGCAAGCATATTATTCAAGGTCAGATCATTGCTGTGGGTGATGCCGCTCCGGTTGATATCAGTGCTGCATTGGTTGCTACGACAGCACAAGAAGCGCTAAAAGCCGTCGATAAAAAAGACATGGTGATTTATCCAGCAAAAGGCGAAACCAAGGCCGTTATTTACGCCTTTACCGATGCAGACTGTGGCTACTGTCGCAAACTACATTCAGAAATGGATGATATCAATGCGCGCGGTATCGAGGTTCGTTATCTGGCATGGCCACGCAGTCAAGAGTCTGTACCAAAGATGGAAGCTATCTGGTGTAGTCAGGATCGTAAAGCTGCGATGGATCAAGCAAAAATCGGTGCCAATGTACAAGCCCCTAGCTGTGCCAACCCTGTACAAGAACATATGGCTCTAGGGTCGAGACTTGGTGTGCGCGGTACGCCTGCGGTGTTTACCGAAACAGGACAACAAGTAGGTGGTTATTTACCTGCAGCAGAATTGGCACAAGCAGTAGGTGCTAACTAATCGTATAAATTACCAGTATTAGTGACTCATATTAGTAACTAATATTGGCAACCAAGCATAAATGACATATACATATGCCAAACAAGATTGAAGCTACTGCTTTTTTATAATCGTAAGCTGATATAACCTTGATGACGTTGTCTTTATAACATTGGCCTTTATGATATTAGCCTTTAGAACATTGGCTTTTATGAGATTGTATAGACGGCACAATGCCTTGTCGGTATGATACGATAAAGCGCGATGCAAAATGAGCAACACCCTTTTTATTTGAGCTTTTTTTATTCAACTACGATGAAGTAGATAGGCAGGTAGCACTAGACAATGCGCACAGACATTCTGTTTGATGTCGCAGACTCACTTGACACTGTCACCGCTTATACTGACTTCATTGTATTTAACCTCTTGAGGATACTGTGAGTAATTCCATCAAACTAGCGATACTTGGTCTGGGCACCGTCGGAACGGGCGTGATCAATCTGATCAATGACAATTTAAATGAGCTAAAACGCCGTAGCGGACGCGACATTATTATTACCGAAGTTGGTACGCGTCGTCAGCGTGATGATATTGATACCAATATCATGCAAAACAGCGATCTGATGGCAATTGCCGCAAGCGACAACGTCGATATTGTTATCGAAGTGATTGGTGGTACCACCTTAGCCAAAGACGTCATTATGCAGGCCATCAAAAACGGCAAGCATGTGGTTACGGCAAACAAGGCTCTACTCGCTGAACACGGTAATGAGATTTTTGCTTTCGCTGAAGAAAACAATGTGCATGTTGCTTATGAAGCAGCGGTAGCAGGCGGTATTCCAATTATCAAGGTAATGCGTGAAGCACTTGCTGCCAACAAAATCGACTGGCTCGCGGGTATTATCAATGGTACTGGTAACTTTATCATGACCGAAATGCGTGATAAGGGTCGTCCGTTTGCTGACGTATTGAGCGAAGCACAAGAGTTGGGTTACGCAGAAGCAGATCCTACTTTTGATGTTGAAGGTATTGATGCTGCTCATAAATTGGCGCTACTCGCCTCTATCGCTTTTGGTATCCCGCTACAGTTTGATAAAGTCTATTGTGAAGGTATTACTGGTATTACCCTGCAAGACGTGAACTATGCCGAAGAACTTGGTTACCGTATCAAGCATTTAGGGTTTGCCGTACGCCGCGATAGTGAAAATGATAGTGACGCAGGGGTTGAATTACGTGTACACCCGACACTTATTCCACAAGACGCGCTACTGGCGAACGTTAATGGTGTGAAAAACGCAGTACTGGTTAACTCGCATCCACTTGGCCAGACGCTCTATTGCGGCGATGGTGCTGGTGCTGGTGCAACCGCTTCTGCAGTGATGGCCGATGTCATGGATTTGGTTCGTGTACTGGGTAGCAAAGACCGCGACGATCAGAGCAACACTGGACATCATGTCCCGCATTTAGCATTTATCCCTGACCAGCTATCAGACACACCTATATTGCGTGCCGATCAGATGGTAACTGGATACTATTTGCGTGTGCATGCCTATGATAGCCCAGGCGTACTGGCAGATATCACGCGCATCCTAAGTGATGCTGGTATCAATATCGATGCCATCTTGCAAAAGCCTGCGCATAAAGTAGGTCAAGTGCCGGTGATTATTCTGACGCTACCTGTGGTCGAGAGTCAGATGAATCTTGCTATCGAAAAAATTGAAAAATTAGAGACCATTACTGATAAAGTGGTACGCATACGATTAGATGAGCTAGCATAAACCACATACTGAAGAAGACAGATGCTTATAATATAAGCAAAAGCTAGCCAATCGGCATCTGATTTCTTGGTAGATACTTAATCAAAACGCACAACAAGGAATAATAACGATGTCAAATGATGCAATTGTAATCCTAAACGGCGCACGTACACCAATGGGCGGCTTTCAAGGCGCACTAAAAGACATGAGTGCTACCGAGCTGGGTGCCGCCGCTATCAAAGCTGCTGTCGAACGCTCAGGTGTTAGCGCTGACAGTGTTGATGAAGTCATTATGGGTTGTATCTTGACGGCAGGTTTGGGTCAAGGCCCTGCTCGTCAAGCCATGCGTAAAGCAGGTCTGCCGGATGCGACTGGTGCTGTCACAATCAATAAACTTTGTGGTTCAGGCCTAAAAGCAGTCATGCAAGCGCATGATGGTATTAAAGCAGGCAGCTTCAACGTCGCTGTTGCAGGTGGCATGGAATCAATGACCAATGCACCGTATATCATGCCAGGTTCACGTGGCGGCTATCGTATGGGTCACAAAGAAGTCAAAGACCATATGTTCTTAGATGGCCTAGAAGATGCTGATACTGGTAAGCTAATGGGTATGTTTGCTCAAGAAATGGCTGATGAAAAAGGCTATACACGTGAGCAAATGGATGAGTTTGCTATTGAATCATTGAACCGTGCGCTGACTGCTATCAAAGACAACCATTTTAAAGATGAGATCGAGCCTGTCACGTTTGCCACTCGCAAAGGCGAGCAAACTGTTGATACCGATGAGCAACCTGCCCTTGCTAATGCTGATCGCATTCCTACTTTACGTCCAGCATTTGCTAAAGACGGTACGATTACTGCTGCAAACGCTAGCTCAATCTCAGACGGTGCTGCAGCCGTCGTAGTAATGAAAGAGTCACAAGCGAAAGCTGAAGGCCTAGACTATCAAGCTCGCATTGTTGCTACTGCCTCAAACTCACGTCACCCAAGCGAGTTCACCATTGCGCCAATCGGTGCCATCGAAAAAGTATTAGCAGGCGCTGGCTGGTCAGTAGATGATGTAGATCTGTGGGAAATTAACGAAGCCTTTGCGATGGTTACTATGGCTGCGATGGACGAGCTGAAACTTGATCATGCCAAAGTAAATATCGAAGGCGGTGCATGTGCCCTTGGCCATCCAGTAGGCTGTTCAGGTGCTCGTATTCTGATTACGCTTATCAACTCTCTAAAACGTACTGGTGGCAAAAAAGGCATCGCAACGCTATGTATCGGTGGTGGTGAAGCGGTAGCTGTTGCTATTGAACTTGCTTAAATAAAGTAGGTTTAGCTGACTTAAAGTAAGTTAGCTAAATAATACTTAGATAATTATTGTTTATTGAGAAACCGCATTGCTAATGGTAATGCGGTTTTTTTGTGTCTGCTTTCTTTCGATGAATGTTGAATATTACTCTATGTAAAGACTCGTTAACTTCTACCCCCTCCTATGTTATGCCACTTACAGCCTATTACACGTAATTACTGCAAGCGCACACTTTGCTACCTTGCTCATATATCTCATCAAAAATCACGGTGTTAGGATAGCTACAAGTTGATAGGGAAGCTATTCATTTGGCTTACCGTTAACTGCAATAAATATGGTTTTACTAAAAATTAATAACAACATCAACCATTACATTATAAAAAATAAACTCGCAAAAAAGGAATATAACAATGAGTCAACTAATCCGTTTAAAAGATATCCAAGCTACTCATCAAGATTTGATTGGTGATGACTATTATGATCCAACACACAAAACTGCTTACGGTATTAACGAAGAAAAAATTGGTAAGATTGAAGGTGCCTTAGTAGAAGACACCACTGGTCGTATTCGTTACTTAATCGTAGACGCAGGCGGCTGGTTTAGTTCAAAAGAAGTACTAGTACCAGCAGGTCTAGCACGTATCGTTGGTGATGATGTCTTCTTTGATAGCTTGACCAAAACACAAGTAGAAGCCATGGAAGTATACGATCACGATTACCAGTACAGCTACAAAGAGCAGTACGAAAGAGATCGTCAAGCATTTACCGCTGATACACTCCCTGTAGAAGATCGCGTCGATATTGCAGACCACTCTTATGACGCACCAAATACGTTAGAGTTATTAGAAGAGCGTCTAACGGTAAATAAAGACCGTATCGTTGCTGGTCTAGTAAAAGTGGGTAAGCATGTCGTTACTGAAGAGCGCAATGTCGATGTAGACTTAGAAGAAGAACACGCCAATATCCAACGTACTAGCGTAGATCGTCCAACAGACCGTCGCATTGGTGACCTCGATGCTACCGAAACAGTTGAAGTGGAACTACAGGCTGAACGTGCTCGCGTCAGCAAAGACACGTATGTTTCTGAAGAAGTAAACGTTGGTAAAACGACGGATCATCATACCGAAACTTTGATTGAAACCATTCAACGCGAAGAGCTAGATGTTGATGGTGACGGCAACGTGGTTGACCGTGAAGGCAACTTAGTAGACCGTGATGGTATCACAGCAGAAGATGTACGCCATGCACGTGGCATGTAATATGCTAATACATCATAGTTTAACGACGTAAATTTCCTATATCATCATTTAAATATGATAGTAACAAGTAGCTAAGCTCATCTGTTTAGCCATTAAGATCAGAGCATGTCTCTGGTCTTTTTTGTATTCATAACATGAGCGAATGGTTTATAGTATTAAATGTAGCTAGTTAATATATATGGTCGTTTAACATACACGTTTTAAATTATTAGAAATTCATCATTTTATAATTATAAAGGAATAATAATGACTACTGAAAATGGAAACAGCCTTTACCAAGATAACTTAGATAAAGAACAAAATATCTCAACGAAGCAGACGAATAATACTGTTAATGTTGGACATTTAGAGCTATTAGAAGAACGTCCTGTAATTAACAAAGAACGCTTGGATGTAGGTAAAGTAACCGTCACCAAGCATTCACGTACTAAAACTGTTGAAGTGCCAATTGAGTTGGTAGAAGAATATATCACCATTCGTACTGAGTACCATGACGCAGAGAGCCAAGATTTACTCTCTGGTAACTATGATGACAAAGACATATTGCGCCACGTCGAGCCTTCTTTGGATAGCAAAGCTGTAGTGACCATTAATGGTAAACAAATAGAGATTGGCGATGCACCGATTGATATTGTGCTATCTCGCCAAGTGGCTACTATTACCAAAGACACCTACGCTATTCAAGACATCGAAATCAATAAGAGCACCCATGTACATACTGACAGCATTCAAGTAGAGCTCAAGCATGAAGAGTTAGATGTCACTGAAGAAGGTCTGTTGGCTCATGGTTCCGATACGACTCCGTTAAAATAAGCGCTGATAATTTAGACACTACGAACTTGTATGATTGATAAAGATCATTTCGCAACATAAAAAAGCAACGCCATCTTAGCGTTGCTTTTTTAATACCTATCACTTACTAAGTATTAAAGACCAACTACGAGGCTTCATTACACTCGAATGTATTAACATTTGACTCATCGGTACCAGCAGTACGCATAACGCCAGTTTTACGAGCTTCGTGCCCTACACGCCATTGTGTGAAGCCTTGACCACCATCAATTGCGGTCGCCACTTCAAACACTTCAGGATTACTACCTTCATTGGTCTGGTTTAACGTTACTGTACCCATGTCAGTTGCAACAACAACTTGATTGGCATCTTCTTTATAAGTCGCCTCAACTTTTAGTTCAGGTGTACATAGATACGACATCTGCATGACGGCGCTATTTACTGAAGCGGTGGTATCACCTTCTACTTCGTTAAGCGAAGCGTCTTCGGTATCGACGACGACATCACTAGGTTCAGCAGGCTCCGCTGACATTGGAACGGACTCTTCTGTATTAGCACCGTCCTCCATTCCCGATTCTGGCTCTGCCTGTTGCTGACAAGCACTGACCGTCAAGGCGCCAGCCAACAAACTTGTTAAAACTACTGAGCTGCGTACTTTTTTTAAGAATTCTACACTCATGACACTCTCCCAAATAAATATGTTAAACACTATAGCGTGTCCATAAATTCACGCCTATGCTGAATTTGTAAGTAATCAATACAAAGTGTTTGTTGGTCTCAATCTAGCAAGTTTTAAGTTTGCATAAGTTATCTAACAGATATAAAAAAGCCCCTATCTACTTAAGATAAGGGCTTTTTTAGGTAAGAGCTTGCTTTAATAGCAGTTCAGTAAATAGCTAATGACTTGCTATGATTAAAGACTAGATTTTACCATGACACTGCTTGTACTTAAGACCTGAGCCACAAGGACACGCTGCATTACGACTGATATTCATACCTGCATATGGATTTGGTTCATTAGCATTACTACCGTTACCTGCGATAGCAGCACCAACGCCAGCTGCCGCAGCACCGCTGTTTATATTGCGGCTTTGTGGTTGCGGCTGAGCAGCTGAACCACTCGCATTGCTATCCAAGTTATCTACATCGTCATGTTCGAACTGCATTTGCATATGGGCAGCGTTCTCACGTTGCTGAATTTCTAATGCTTCCAGTTCTTCCTTGGTTGGGATATGTACACGTGACAAGTCTTGTACGGTCTCAGACTTAATCGCACCAAGCATCATCTGGAACAATTCAAACGACTCACGCTTGTATTCTTGCTCAGGGTTTTTCTGTGCATAACCACGTAAATGAATCCCTTTACGTAGCTGATCCATCTGCGTTAAGTGTTCTTTCCAATGCTTATCTAGACTCTGTAGCATAAAATGACGCTCAAGCTGAGCGGCGTCTTTTTCACCCATCTGCTCACGGCGACTGTGATAACGATCTATCGCCGTTTGAACGATTTTCTCACGCAGCCCTTCTTCATCCAGACGACGATCTTCATCTAACCAATCATTAATCGGCATCGAGATTTTGAATTCGTCTTCTAACTCGTCTTCTAAGCCGTCAATATTCCACTGGTCGTCAATAGAGCCAGGCGGAATAAACTGATTGATCATCGCGTTATATACTTCATGATGCATCACTTCGATGGCTTCTAATAAATCCATCTCTGCTAATAAATCATCACGCTGACCATAGATAACTTTACGCTGCTCATTGGCAACATCATCATACTTCAATAGGTTTTTACGGGCATCAAAATCGCGGCTCTCAACTTTGCCTTGCGCGTTTTCGATCGATTTAGAGACCATTTTATGTTCAATGGCTTCATCTTCTTTGAGACCCATCGCACGCATCATATTGACCACGCGATCGCCTGCGAAGATACGCATCAGATCATCTTCGAGCGATAGGAAAAAGCGTGACATACCAGGGTCACCCTGACGACCAGCACGACCACGTAGCTGGTTATCGATACGACGTGACTCATGGCGCTCAGAGCCAATGATATGCAAACCACCAGCCGCTACGACTTGGTCATGTTTAACTTGCCATTGAGATTTTAGGCGCTGCATCTCTTCTGGGCTAACCGCATCGATATTTTCGATAAACGACTGCCAGTTACCACCAAGGATAATATCCGTACCACGGCCTGCCATGTTAGTCGCGATCGTGACTGACTTTGGACTACCTGCCTGTGCAATAATTTCTGCTTCACGCTCATGCTGCTTAGCGTTTAGGACGTTATGCTTGACGCCTTCTTGGTCGAGCAAGTAAGACAACTCTTCACTGGCCTCAATTGTCGCCGTACCAACCAGTACTGGCGCGCCTTTGGCTTGAATTTCTTTAATTTCGCGAATGATGCCTTTGTATTTGCCTAACTTGGTTAGGAAAATTTGGTCATCCATATCGATACGAGCAATCGGCTCATGCGTTGGAATCACGATGACATCTAGATCGTAAGTAGATTTGAATTCGGCAGCTTCAGTATCAGCGGTACCCGTCATACCGGACAATTTGTCATATAGACGGAAATAGTTCTGGAATGTCGTGGTTGCAAGCGTCTGGTTTTCTGCTTGGATCTCAACGTTTTCTTTCGCTTCTACTGCTTGATGCAAGCCTTCTGACCAGCGACGACCAGGCATGGTACGGCCTGTATTTTCATCAACGATGACCACTTCGCCTTCATCGACAATATAGTGAACGTTTTTGACAAATACGTGATGCGCACGGATGGCAGCTTGAACGTGAGCCAGAAGTGGCAGACGACTTGGGCTATATAAGCTTTCGTTTTCACCCAGCTCACCTACTTCGATTAAGAAGCGCTCGATTTTTTCATAGCCTTTTTCACTGATTTCAATCTGGCGATTTTTCTCATCAATCCAGAAGTCTTCTTCTTCGTTGTTCTTGTTTGCTTCTTCGTCTTTTGAACGGATCAGCACAGGAATAATCGTATTAATCAACGCATACATGCGTGAAGAATCTTCAGCTTGACCCGAAATAATAAGCGGCGTACGAGCCTCATCAATCAAGATCGAATCAATTTCATCGATAATACAAAAGTTTAGCGGGCGCTGTTTTTTCTCAGCAAGACTAAAGACCATATTATCGCGTAGATAATCGAAGCCGTACTCGTTATTGGTACCATAGGTAATGTCGGCTTGATAAGCTTCGATTTTTTCTTGTGGCGGCTGCTGTGAGTAAATCACACCAACAGTCATACCTAAAAACCCAAACAACGGACGGTTTAGCTCAGCATCACGTGCAGCCAAATAATCGTTGACCGTGACCAGATGAACCCCTTTACCGCTGATCGCATTTAGGTACATGGCCAAGGTTCCCATTAGGGTCTTACCTTCACCAGTTTTCATCTCAGCGATTTTACCTTCATGCAAGGTGATACCACCAATCAGCTGCACGTCGTAGTGACGCATGCCGTTGACACGTAATGATGCTTCGCGGCAGACAGCAAACGCCTCTGGCAATAATGCATCTAAGCTTTCGCCTTTTTGATGTCTGGCTTTAAATTCTTCGGTTTTTTGTTGTAGTTGCTCATCAGACAGGGCTTGTATTTCAGCCTCTCGTGCGTTGATCTTGCTGACCACTTTACGCATGCGTTTTAATTCGCGGTCATTTTTGGTGCCAACCACACTGCCTATAATCTTTGATAACATAATTTTTTGACCTATGGAATATTCGATAATTAGTACGCATTAGCCAAAGCTTAGCTCTCTGCCTTGTCATCACCCGACTAAGTACTACCTAATTTAGTATCGCCCAATTAAGTGTGCCGTCATTATATATGGTTATGACGCTGATGGATACAAGGGCAACGAGTAGATATTTGCCACAGTAAAAACCGAGTAGGACGTGTTAAAATAGCGAATACCTTCTTAAATTTCTTAGCTTTTTCAGCGACTTTATTTGTTTGTCATAGTTCGATTTTTATACGCTTGCTACCACTGCGTCTTGGCTCAAAATTTGTCATTAAGCCATTTATCTACAAGTGACTGGCTTATTGATCAAGCCAAAGCTCAAAGCTATATATCAAACTCATATATAAGACAAGTGACCCTTTAATATCTCTATCACAAAATACTCATTACAACCCATTAAAGTACTATAAGAGACTCTGCATGACCGTAAAGCCATCTGGACAAAATCAGTCGTCAAATCCTAATTCATTAAAAACACCCTTATCAAAACAAGAGAACTCTGACTGCTTAAGTATAGGCAATGCCGTCTATAACCTAGCAGACCATACGCCGATGATGGTGCAATATCTAACCATGAAAGCCAACTATCCACAAGCATTGCTCTTGTACCGAATGGGTGACTTTTACGAGCTGTTCTTTGATGATGCTAAGCGAGCGGCGCAAATATTAGATATCACATTGACGCGCCGTGGTACGGATAAAGCAGGTAACACGATAGCCATGGCGGGCGTACCGTTTCATGCAGCCGATAGCTATATGGCACGCTTGATCGCTGCTGGTCAGACAGTGGTCGTATGCGAACAAATTGACGAATCAACAACTGGCAATGCTAGTGACAAGGCCAACGTCCCTGCAATGGGCGACAAGCAAAAGAAAGACAAAAGTAAATCTGCTGCTGGTAGCATCATGCGCCGTGAAGTGGTTAAAACACTTACAGCTGGGACCATCACCGATGATGCGTTAATTGCACCTAATCATACGCCGACTGTGGTCGCCATCGATATTGCGACTATGAAAACGCAAGACAATAGCCAGACGTTACAAGCAGCCGTTAGCCAGATGGATTTGGCTGCAGGCACACTGACTACCCAGACATTGGTAGCAGATAAAAACGATATAGATGGTCTGCAAACTCAAATGCTTACTGTGTTGGCACGTTTTGCGCCTAGTGAATGCATCATTAGTGAAGCGCTTATTGATAGCGTTGGCGGCAGTATTGGAAGCAATGATACAGAGTGGCTACTGTGGTTACGACAAAATCTGGATTACCCTATTATAGAAGTTGCTGCCAATGACTTTCATCGTGAGCATGCCAATGACACGCTTTGTCAGCAGTTCGAAGTCCAGCGTCTCGATGGGTTGGGCATTCATGAGGCTCCACTTGCGCAAACCAGCTGCGCTGCGCTTATCCACTATGCGCGTCAAACTCAGCAACGCCACGTGCCTCAAGTCAACCAACTCATTGTCGAGTACAGCGATGACTATTTGATTATCGATGCTAATAGCCAACAAAATCTCGAGCTATTTACCCCTGTTAGTAACAACGGCACTTCTTTGATATCTGTGCTGAATCACTGTCAGACTCCGATGGGCAAGCGTTTACTCGTGCAGCAAATGAAACGTCCACTGCGTCAGCATTCACGTATCAATATGCGTCTAGATGCGATAACTTGTTTGCTAAACCCAGAAAGTGACTCACTTGAGTCAAACCAAGACTTGAAAGATAGTTTACTAGTTACACGTTTACGAGAAACGCTGAATACCGTTGGCGATATTGAACGAATCAGCAGTCGAATCGGGCTAATGAGTGCTAAACCTCGTGACTTACGCAAGCTTGCCGATGGTATCGCTAGTAGCGCTCAGCTGACTACTCTATTGACAGCATCGGGTATCAGTCATGAAGACGCTGGCCTGCTACCAATGCTGATGCAGCAATTGCCAGATCAACTACCTGCTGTTCAATCCATCGCCGAATTAATCGAACGTGCTATTGTCATTGAGCCGCCCGCGCATATCCGAGACGGTGGCATGCTAGCGGCGGGCTTTGATGAAGAGTTTGATCGCCTTACCCATTTGCATGACAATATTCAAGTGACATTGGACGAGATGGTAGAGCGTGCCCGTCAAGACAACCAATTACCGAGTCTAAAAGTGGGCTTTAATAAAGTTAGCGGCTTCTATTTTGAATTGCCCAAAATGCAGGCGAAGAATGCCCCTGCCCACTTTATCCGTCGGCAAACGCTCAAAAGTAGTGAGCGCTTTATCACTGATGAGCTAAAGGAAGTCGAGACAGAATATCTAAGTGCCCAGTCCTTAGCATTGGCTCGTGAAAAGCAGCTGTATCAAGAACTGCTCACTCAATTAAACCAACATTTGGCTGATCTACAACAGCTTAGTGCTGCTATCGCCCAATTAGATGTGCTAAGCAATTGGGCCCAGCTTGCCATGACCTATAACTGGCAGCGTCCAATCATGGGTCTACATACAAAAGACCAAAGCGAATCAGTAGCCAAAAGTCAAACCAACATTGATATTCGTCAAGGTCGTCACGTTGTGGTTGAAGCAGCATTAAATCAAACAAATGCAAATAGTAGGAACGGTAACTCATCAAGTACAAACCACTTTGTTGCCAATGACTGTGCACTAGGTAGTAACGAGCATCCCGAAAGGCTGCTTCTTGTTACTGGGCCTAATATGGGTGGTAAGTCGACCTATATGCGCCAAACCGCCCTGATTGTACTGCTCGCGCATTGCGGCAGCTTTGTGCCAGCTGAGCATGCGAATATTGGTGATATCGACCGCATTTTTACTCGTATTGGTTCAGCTGATGACTTGGCAGGTGGCAAATCGACCTTTATGGTAGAGATGATCGAGACGGCCAACATCTTAAATCAAGCAACGAATAAATCACTGGTATTAATGGACGAAGTCGGTCGAGGTACTGCCACCACTGACGGTTTGGCCATTGCCCATGCCTGTGTCAATCGCCTAGTCGAGATTGGCTGCCTGACGTTATTTGCCACTCACTATTTTGAGCTAACCCAATTAACGAATGATATTGGCAAGCATCATGCTGATATCCGTAATGTCCATGTAGCAGCCAGTGAAGTCGATGGTCAGTTATTGCTATTGCACCAAATTAAAGATGGTGCAGCGAGTTCTAGCTTTGGGCTGCATGTCGCAAAGATGGCTGGTATTCCCACCCAAGTGCTAGAGGATGCTAAGTGCTATCTAGCAGACAACTTACAGTTAGACGACTTAACCGTAGATAAAGCACAAACTATTGATGATAAAAATGAATTAGCTAAGTCAGTAAAGGATAAACGGCAGGAAAGTTATAATGATGCTACTCTAGATCAAGAAATAAATCATACTGCTCAAGCGACAGACATAACGGATAATCCAAAACAAAATCAGCTATTTAGCCTACAAGATGAGCTGAGAATGATTGATCCTGATAGCTTAACACCTAAGCAAGCGCATGATTTACTTTATCATCTGAAGAAAATCATTAGTCATTAAAGGGAATTGTCAAAGCGTAGTAAAGGCGCTAAAATACGCTTTATTTTCCAACTATTCTATGTAGCCCTTATAGTTGATTTAATTTAAAAGAATTACAATGCAGCTGAGCGCAGAGGTATAAATAATACTCCAGGCAAGGCTGACACAATAATTCTCTTGAAAGAGATTGACTATATCAGCCAATCCAATAACAGGTAGACCTCACTATGACCTTTGTCGTTACAGATAACTGCATTCTTTGCAAATACACCGACTGTGTAGAAGTCTGTCCTGTGGACTGCTTTTATGAAGGCCCAAACTTCCTAGTCATCGATCCTGATGAGTGCATCGACTGCGCACTATGCGAGCCTGAATGTCCGGCCAATGCCATCTTTTCAGAAGATGAAGTACCGAAAGACCAAGAGATGTTCACTCAGCTTAATGAAGAGTTGGCGCAAAAATGGCCAAATATCACTGAGATGAAAGATCAGTTGCCAGAAGCAGCAAAGTGGGATGGTGTAGAAGGTAAGATTCAGTATTTAGAGAAGTAGAGTAATTCTTCAATATAGCTTCACCTGTCTTGAGACAATAAAAAACCACCTAATAGCAATATGCTGTTAGGTGGTTTTTTATTGTGAGAAAATATTAGTATTTACCAAGGACGCAAATCTACGATTGCTAATACTTGGTTATCAGCTTCTTTATCTAACAGTACTGTCATATCTATAGATTTAGCTTGCAGAGGTACAAAACTATCCGCTTTTGGATACTTACTTAGTAGATACTGAACATCATCTTTATTATTATAATTTTCTAATAATTCTAAATCTTGTGCGCGATCTTTTATTTTCGTACTTACTTGCTCGAAGGGTATATACCTTTCTGGTCTTTGTGCAATAGATATACCTTGGAGTATTTCATCAAACATATTGTTTTTGCGCTCTTCATTGTCTTTTGAAAAATCGACACCAACATACTGGGGAGAAAAATAACTAGGGGTTTTGAAAAATTTATTTGTGCTATGAGCATTGGTATTGACCAAGTCAGTATTGAGAATAAGCTCAAAACGATCAACATTATAAGCTATCCATACTGGTTTTATTTTATAGACACCGTAGATTGAAACTAACAAAAATAACAGCTGTATTAGCATAGAGATTGCAATGTCTTTCACAAAGTCAGGTTTATTCTTTCTAAAAATAGTTATAGCTAAGCCAAACGCAAGACCTATATTAACTAACACTATAATCATTAATAGATTCTGAATACCAGCCGCTTGCAGCAGTGGATACGGGTACCATAAATGCCTTATTAAGATTATAGCAAGTATTAATATAGACAAAGCTATAAATAAATATATAAAGCTAAATTTCAGTTTTGGGCTCATATTTTATTCACTACCGTCTCAATATTATAAGACAAAAAAAAGACTGGATTACCAGTCTTTTTTTATGTTTAAACTACCTAGTATTGAACATAACTATTAACGGCAATTAGAAGGAGCCACCTTAGCTTCTAAAGAACCTACTGTAGCTTTTTTGACTGATGGTGTAGCATCTGCTGATAGACAATCCCATTGAATAGAATCTGAAGGCGGAGTATAACCTTTTTTCTTAGTAGAATCTGGCAAAGCAACAAGTTTATTAGCTTCTTTAGTAAATGGTGCAAGTACTAAAGTACCATCCTTTTGTACCGGGGTATCATACGTAATAGTAATTTCACCATTTTTATCATTTATCTCAATTTTTTGAACATTTTTAGTGGAAGAAGGAGACTCCCAACCTGCAGAATATAACACAGCATTAGATGCATTCTCTGCTATTGCAGTTTTAGCACTAGAAGCTAAAGAAAGGCCTTCTGTAACTTTCGCGCGCTTGGTATAATCTTGATACGCAGGCAGAGCGATCGCAGCCAAGATACCGATGATAGCGATAACGATCATTAGTTCGATCAGGGTAAAACCTTTTTGGGTAGTAGCGTTCATAGTATGTCCTTTAGGGTAAGATGATAACAAATCGATTGATACGCTATTCGGTATCACTATCTGCCATCTATTATAAATAATGTGGGTGTCAGTCTAAGTTAGTAATTTAACTTGTTGACTGTCTTATTATTATCGTTGCAGGTAGTGTGCCAACTTTTCATTTTATCTTCTACTATAAAAATATTGCTACTGATAATTAAGCCCGTTTATGGATACTAGCTATCTATAGCCTATATGTACTTAGTTTATAGTGTGTGAAGACAGGATAAATAAGGCATTAAATAATCTTGTTCACGAGCTCAATAATGCATAAAACAGCTATAAATTGGCATATGCCGTCTGATGACAATTTTTGTCTACCTATTATCGTTACTGAAAACCTACTAAAAATTGTCAGTTTGAGTGCTGATTACGCGTATGAGGTAACTAGCATGACATTTTTCGTCAAGCAACTGGTTATTTCTTCTTTTGAAGTCAATAAAAAAGAGCTAACCTAAATCAAATAGCAGTTTATGGTAGCCCAATAGTAGTGCTTAACCGATTCAAAACAAATTTGGCAGTTATCAAATAATATCATATAGGCTACAACTCAACTTTTTATGAGTAATAACCGGCTTAATCGTTCCACTCATCATCCATGCCACAATTTCTAGTAGTAATCTTAACGATGCGACATTTAACCCCTTGGTAATTGAGACTCAAATTGCCATCATTAGCCATTTGCGTACCTGCTATAGGTGCCGCAGTAACAGTCCATTGACTGGTCAAAGGGTTAGGAGTTATCGCGATAGTATATAGCGCAGTGCCTTGTCTAGGATAGTCGACGGTGAGGTCCGTTACGACCATACCTGTATAACTGCCCTGTGCTAACTTTCGACTTTGGATTTCAGAGGCGATATTATGCATCTCGCTCATCATATCAGCACGTTTAGACTTGATAATATACTGCTGATAGCTTGGATACGCAATAGCAGCGAGCACACCAATGATGGCTAGCACAATAATCAATTCTATCAGGGTAAAGCCCGTTTGCTGTCGTACTTTCATATACATTTAACCTTATTTATCACTCACACTACCACGATGTTTGACCTGTACCGCAATCTGTTTTTTTAATATCAATAGATAGGCTGTTTTTACAACTCAAACCCGTACTTGTTAACACCATATAGTGAGCAGTACTAGTGATACCTTTCTTATTGGGCGTCGCTAGCATCTTCCATGTGCGACCGGTAATAATACCTGTCGCCACAAGTGAGCTACCTGTATTAACACCATCTACCAGAGTGATGGCATAGCGATGGGTAGTGGCATTACTACCATCAGGGACATAGATAGTTTTGTTTGTCTCACTATAATTATAGGACACGCTGTTGTCATTACTATTGATCACTTCAGGGATAAAACCTTGATAGCTTAGAGATCGTGCACGCCAACGTTCTAGCTGAATCTGAAGCTGAAGCATCTTGGCTTGGGTTTCACGTTCAGCATTAGCGACTGCATAGCGGCGATAGCTTGGAATAGCGATGGCCGCCAATATGGCAATGATGGAAACAATAATCATGAGCTCAATGAGGGTAAAGCCACGAACGTTATCTTTGTGTGCACGCTTGGCAGCTGCTATTGGACTCGTCATATTTGACATTGTCGTATCAGTTGTATTTATCACTGAGCACGCTCATACCATACTCTAGGCTGAATAGTGTAACGCTCATTAAATATGTACTCTGAGGCACTACCATCGCCGCCCCCATTATAGTCAAGTCTATTACCCGCTTTAATGCGCTCTTCTAGTGTAGTCGTACCTATCAATACTTTAAGGTTAGTATTGTCCTTGTTAAAAGCACCTAACGTAAGCTCTTGAATACCTTGGCCTGCAGGTATAAAGCCACCAGTACCGTTTACTGAAGTATCCTCCGAACAAATACCGTAAGGTAAACAATAAACCTGACGCTCTGAGCCACCTACAATCTTAGCTGAGCAACTATTAGTAGTTCCATACTGCTTAGTAGGATTATAGACCGTTGTATATAACAAACTATTGATCACAGTGCTATCCCCCATACTCTTATTATGATTGATATCATTTTTACCATCGAAACGAATGAGCGGATAGAACCAACCATTTTTGCTATCAGTTATCATAAGGGATTTGGTATCGTTTTTGAGTTTCTCATTTGGTGCATTCTTAAGTGTGGCCGCTAGGTTGACCAAATCATCCTCTGTCAGATTTTCTACTGTGCGCGCAGTAGTATAGAAGTCGCTCTTAGTCACATCATTATCAATGATTCCATAAACACGGTTAGCTTCTTTATTATCCTTACGCAGTTCAGACAATGGAGAGCTGCGATTACCAGAAGCAATATTCACTAATGCAAAGAGCTTACCGTTATTAGGAACAGAGATTTTTGGATCACTCAGTCCTTCATTACGATAAAAGCTTACTATCGGGCGCTCATAAAATCTATAAGCGTACTTAGCCTCACTAACTTTTGCACTGGCATTTAATATAAGAACTGGTGGCTTGGCGGAAAAATTGGCCACCTCTGTGAATCCGAATTTATCAGTACGGGCATTTTGCAAATCAATGCGAAACACCTGTCCACCTAAATCAGCAGCATATATATGATCAGTCAAACCATCATTATCTCTATCAAGTACTGTAATCTCACCAGTAATGCTATGAATCATACTATCAGTTTTGACATTCTTACCAGCTGTAGCTTTACTACTAGTAGTTGACCATATTAGCTCACCAGATTTAGCATCAATTATATAAATGGCATTACCCTTGGCTGGAGCACTAGAGATTGCTACATATTCATCATCTTCATAAGCCATATCATAACCACCACCGAAGATGAGCACATCGGTAGGGTCTATATCATCCTTATTGATACGAATTTTGGTGGCAGTCGGTTTGCTCCAAATTTGTCCTAGACGTTCAAAACCGTTAGTAGTAGATTTATTAATAGTAGCAGAGCTCAGGCCATTTTCGGTAATACTGAAAAGAATTTTTGGCGCAGAGCCAGTTATATTGTTGACTTTAGAAATATCTATACCATAAAAGGCTTCACCACCCATGCGTAAACCACCATAAGCAAACATACCTTTTCCTGCTGACTGATCAACAGTGACTTTTTTCGGAGTTGAATCTAAATCATACTTATAGTCAGTTACTACCAACCATGGCGCATCAACACCAAAATAAGGATTACCTGTTTTATTATCATTGCGCATAGAATTTTCAACCAATGCTTCTGGCTGTTTCGTTAACATAAGCCTAGGAATAATAGCTACCTTCTCTTTTCCTTCTTTAGCATCAGCTAAATGCAAAGCACCGTCCATTGAACCAAATAGTAAATAATCATCTCGAGAAGCCGTTATTCGGCCATTATCATCTAAAGTCGCACTATAAGAGATAGCTGTTGGCGTTGAATGTACCACCCCGCCCAATACCCTAATATCCTCAGTTGGTTTAATTAATGTTAGCTGGTCTAACTTAGCCTCTGTATCTGCACTCAAACTTATCTGCACGCTACCATAACTTGCTTGTTTAAAGCCCAAAAAGCTTAATAAGCGGCGTTTATTTAGCTCAGTATAAGTTTCTGTATCTTGCAACAGATTAAACCCTACTGGCTTACCATCTGTACTCACACTTAGCTCACGTAATATAGGCTTTTTGGGACTTACGTCAGCATTTTCATAATCTTCAACATATACTTTTCTTACATTACTACGATCTGACTTTGGTGTACGTAGCTGAGCATAAAAACCTCCAGCCGTAATATCGTTGTTAGCAGTAATTCCTTTAGAGTTATAAAAATCAGCCGCTTGCCATATATCTTGAGTGGTATTACTAAGATCACCAGCAACATTTTTATACAGCTTTTCGCCTTTATTTCCAAAAAGCGTGCCTTGATTTAAGTCGTATTTTTTCAAATTGCCTTTCCATATACTGGCATTTGAGCTTAAATCAGGTGCAAGCATTGGAAGATAAGCATAAGGTAATTGATTGGACGCCCGATATGGATCGCTTGGAATAGTAATGGTTCCTGCTGGAGCAGAAGGTAAAGTCTGATCTAGATCATTAACAAATGTGGTAATACTTTCGATAATGTCTTCTGTAGAACTCGCTGAATAAAAGCCACCCTCCCCAAACTTACCCACGCTTGTGGGCAGCTCTTCATGTGACTTTGCTCCCCAGTTACAAGCATTTTTTGCATTACTATTGGTTATATTATTACAATTATAAAAATCAGAAGTTCGCTGTCTACCATTAGAGTCTAAGTATGATAGGCTGCGAATAACTTTTTTATTTTCGCTCAGTGCTGCATCTGCAGCTCTATCTACTTCAAAATAAGAGCCAAAGCCGACCACTGCTGTTAATATTTTTTTATTCTCTCCCAATGGATTGAGGGTAGCACTGCGTAAGGCTTTAGCAAACTCACCCACTTCATTCATACCTTGGTTACTACCACTAGGTAATGTGCCTGTGCTTGGAATAGAAAACAAACTACCCTTACTTCCTAACGCGGACTTCATTAATGGCAACGGATTAGAACCATTATTAGGCGCTCCATCTGTTAAAAAATAAATGCCTTGACCATCACAGGTGGAGTCAGACTGAAGCGGGGAGGAATAATTATTGATATCTTTTTTAGAGGTTGAGACAGAGTTTTTAAAACCACTATCGTTATTGCTTGAAGGAGTGTTAGTACCTAGCATATAAGCGCCAACCTCCGCATAAGCATTGGCGGTTGGTGTATTTCCTGTTCCCTTTAACTTAGCAACCTCTTCTTTGATTTTTTTACGCTGGGCTTCATTTAGTAGCGCGGCTGGAACTAATATTTTTCCACTCCTCCCATCAGGAGATGTATATACGTTTTTGTCGTTACTTTGTGTAGAGTACTGCCCAATCCCTATAGCTACTTTCTCAGCATCCAGTTGATCACTATCCATTAAAGTAAAAATAGCATCTTTCAAACGAGTCAGACGATCGTAGGATTTCCCTCCACCACTACCAGGCTTATAGTAGTAACTATCTACATTGTTACCTTGAGTATAAGATTCAATATTATACTCACTAATGTCTGATGGTTTAGAGATAGGACTTCCATTACATTTTTTTATGTCAGTAACTCCATTAGGGCCACAACTGGACCATTTCTCAGCACTACCTTTATAAAGAAAGAAATATAATTTATTGCTACCACTACTACTACTTGTTTTGCAAAACTTTCTTTTATAGCTCGGATTAGTTGATGAATTTTCTGTATCTACACCTTGGGAGGCTGTACCTGATGGTAAATCACAGGCAGAGACATATTGATCTCCATCCATACTACCTGATGTATCTAACATCATCATAATAGTAACTTTGCCGCCTTTAGCTGCTTGATAAATCTCTAAATCACCAATTTCTTTTCCGTTGGTCGCACTATATGCCAAGCTACTGATAGCTGTAAGACCAACTAATACCGCTGCTGACAAGGTCGTAATGCGCAAAATGCGATTACCAGACTGTCTATCTTGTGGGTGTTTCATAATCTTATCCTTATGCTATCACTACAGTTAGAGTGCTGTATTTATGCTTACGGTATTAGGCTACACAGTAGCGCAAGCTCGGTAGTCAACTTACCACTTCCCTTACCGAGCTCAACACATTTGGTACGTTGAGATTGGTTTTCGACATTGGCTACCTCATACAGAACGGTACTTGGTACACCGGCTGCTGCCATACAGCCAGCAATAGTCGTCTTCTTATCAGTGACGCTTTCGTACTTGCTGGTCATTTTTAAGCAGTCTCTAGCTGCATCTTCTGCACCTGCATAAGCGGGTAATATTGCGCTGCTATTGATATCGAATAGATAGGCTTGGCTAGTACTGCTGCTACCATCTTGGCCAATTGTATAGTTCCGAAAGGCTTCATATTTAGGACTAGGCGGTGTCAAAGAAACATTGACTTGTGTCATGCTAGCATTACGCTGACTAACATAATCATCTGGCTCAGCAGGATTACAGTAGCCGTTGTTGTTACCCAATACGTTGCCACCACCTGCCACAGTTATGGTTGCACGATTAATATTAAAAAACTGACCACGCGGACGAAAGCAAAAGATATACTCATCATTGATGCCACCAGTCTTAGACATAAAATGGCCAAAAGGGCCACCACTAGAGGTCATAGCAATATAGATGTCACTACTGCTGTCGCCATTGATGGTTTGTTCTATATTTTGATTGGCATTATCAGCTGACTGCATGAGTAAGGTATTGACCTGATCACTGGTTGCTAGACGTAAGTCAGTGGTGCTATTCTTGACCGCAATCACGCCGCCCAATATAATCAATACTAAAAATAATAACACCACTATTAATACTGCACCTTGCTGAGCATCTGATGACTGCATTTTTGGGCATGGATACTTTTGGTAATTGAACATATTACCCTCCAGTTATGGTGCAAGTTTGGGTGATGTTGCTGTAATAGCCATCAGCCGAGCATTACGCAGTAGCACAGTAGACTCATAGCTACGGCGATAGAATTTTCTGCGTACAGTATCTGTTTTTAGATTTTGGGTAACACCTAAAACAGTGAAACTTTCTTGATCCGCGCTCGTTATCAATGGTGTCGTGCTACGGATAATAGTGCCTATTTTAATTGTTGTGATTGGCGGTTTATCTGCCAGTTCGATGTAAGTACTTGGTGCTAAATAGGTCAGTTGATTGATACCTACTTGAACACCTAAAAGTACTTTGAATTGATCAACTGCTGGTACAATAACTTCACCACTTCCATCAAAATTAGTTAAAACAGCGCCTTCCTCACTTACTCGACCTGCAGCGCAGGCTAATGATAGCTCTTGCACTCCGGTACCAGCAGTAGCACCTGTGGCTAAACGAACAAAGTAACGTTCCACCACCCAATTAGGACTATTAGCAGCAATTTCAGCCCCTTGGCAATCATGCAAAGGGCTGTCCGTGATGTTTTTGTACTGTATCGTCAGCTGATCACTCATTATATTGGCTATGTTTGATACGCCAGTAAATCCTGCGGAACCTGCGCTATTCGTAAGTAATGTAGTAACTGTAGTATTGGCCGTACCCAAATTTATTGGCGTCAATACGATCCCGCCATGATTGCTCGTACTGCTGATACTCGTAATAGGATTACCTAAATTGGCCAGACGTATACGCTTCTCTAGCCCTTGTAAGGAAAATATACTGCTGTCTTGTACCTCTGAAGCGCTTTGCTGAATGGTAACGGTACGAGTACTAATAACATAAACCTGTATCACAGCTGCTGATATCAGTAAACCTAATACCAGCGATATCATCAGCTCGATTAAAGTAAACCCTGCCATCGCCTTAGCATAATGATTCCTATCATTTTGCCCGATAGTATTTGTTACTCGCTGAGCTTTCAAATTAGCAATAGTCATTAGTAAGCCTCCGAAATCAAGCATTGACTACCATTTTTGTAAATACCTTTACTATTGGCACAGGCATCGGCATTAACACCCGTACTTGCATCAGTTAACAGTGGCTCAGTATCATTCCATGCAGTAACCACACACATTTGCTGCTGGATAGTCGCTTGACCAACATCTGCAGGGCATCTGATGACAGCGAGTTTGATATCTTCTTCTCGAGCTATTTGTTTGACTAATAATATGTCGCGGGCAGCGAGTTGATTGATACTACAAGATTGCATTGGTACTTTTTTGCTATCGACAGTTTTTGTACCCGTAGAAAGACAGTTGTTAGTGCCGCTTATGGTAATAGGTGTTCCATCGATAGTCGCACTATAAACTCCACTCGCACTACTCGCCAATGATGGAATACTCGCAACGGCCTGAACCAAAGGAATCGCGTCAGTTGCCTTTGATGTGCTAGTTGTAAAAGCTGTCCCACTACCCGTGACATAGGCATCAGGATAGGCACGCATCACTTCTGCCAGATTACGTACTAATGTCAATGACTTGGTACGCACAAGACTCTCATCGGTTGCACTAACTGCACGTACTTGTAGTGCACTAAAACCTAAGACAGCAATTGATAATAGCAACACAGCCACTAATACTTCTACTAGACCAACTCCTCGTTGGAAGTTTGAACCATTCATTAACAGCTACCTCCTATTTGGTCAGTAATATTAGCAACTCTACTCACTGAAATTACTCTTGGTTGCACTGAAGTATTGCTATCGCAGACAGTGTAAGTGACTATAGCAGTGACTCGTTTGCTAGGTTCAAAGGTTATAGTTTCTGGTACTGATACAATTTCACTTTCATCATTATAGCTATAGTTAGCAATAGGATTTACTTCTGACCCTGAAATGGTAATTACTTTAGGATTACTATCATTATCATAGCTTAAAGTAATGTTTTGACGACGAATAATACTTTCTGCCTTGGCTTCTTTTAACGCATTAGCAAGCGTCGCAGCCGTTGACTTAACCCGCTGGTTTGCAAGTTGGGTACTAATATTCGGCGCTGCAATACTCATAATAATGGCAAGAACAGCAATGGTTACCATTAATTCAATTAAGGTAAAACCTGAGCTTACGTTCTTTAGCTTAGGTAGTGGAGTGTTCAAAGATGCATTCACATCGTGTTCCTATTTAAAACTGCGATTATCTGTCTTTTACTTATGGCATATTGATTACGAGTATCTTATATTGTTGCCTTACTACCATGATTTATCTAATATATTTACTTAATAACGTGCAATTTTCATTCCATGATACTAATAAACATTATCCAGAAATACATATAGCTGCTTTCTAACGTTCTTGACTAATGTATTAGTTCGCCAAAAAACTGCTTAGACATTTAGCTCATAGCAAAAAATTAATATACATATCTATAACAATATACGTTAAGGAAATATATTAGCAATAATTAGATATTACTGATAAAGATAAATTAGGTTTAGGATTTGCTGCCATGTGCTAACACATAAGCAGAAATTTGATAACTATTATGGCTGCTATCTTTTGCTGATTTTACTGCTGCAGGTGGAATGAACGCTCGCGCTAATGCTTGTAAGCTTGCACCTGTGGTAGATACATCATCGAATAGTAGTAAACGTTTTGTAGGAGGCTTTTCGATTAGAGCAAAGGCGTTATCTAAGTTACTAAGACGTTCGGCACGAGACAGCCCTTGCTGACTAACTGTATCGTCAATACGCTCGACGCCTTGCCATACAGGAATTTGCCAATGTTTAGACAATTGGGCAGATAGAATACTGACAGGATCGAACCCACGTTTGACCAATCGTTGACCTGTCGTTGGCATAGCAACAATCACGCTGTTATTGCGATGACAACCGTGTGGACGCGGTAATTGACGTATGGCATGTAATAGTAACGGCAATTTCGTCATATCCTCTTGATGCTTAAATGCTCGGATAGCTTTACGTATTGGATACTCGTAGTAAGTAGAGGATTGGATAGATAGAGATATACTAGGAGCGATATCCACTTCAAAAGGTCTTGGTAACCAAGTAATATCGTTGTGGCAGTGAGCACAAAGTAAACCACTGCTTAAATGGCTGTTTGCTTGATGACGGATATTAGTAAGAAAAGAGTGTTTCTTTAAGGCTATCCGTGTAGGCGGCGTATCCGTTACATCATATAGACTAGATGGCGCTTGATGGTGCAGTAGTTGAGATTGTGGTGTACTACGATAAATACGGCATAGTTGGCAGCGCATATCCATATACTCTGCCAACCACAGTCCAGTTTGATAAGGCGCTAAGTGGCGCATAAACTATTATTTGTCATAACTTATAATAAATTCCACCTATATTAGAGCCTTTCTCAAATTGATGTCCTTTCTAAATTAAAGCCCTTTCCAATCGTTCAGTACAATACCAAAGCCGATAGAGGTATTTTCATGATTGTAATCAATGATCGACTCACCATAGCCTTGGAATAGCTGAACCATACCATTAACGTTCTCTGAGATAGGATAGATATAGTCGATTTGCGCAGCACCTTTATTGGTACTTGGATTATAGCGCAAGGTACCACTAATGCTCTGATCAGCCGGCAAGTCATACAAAAATTTGATATCACCGTAGCCCATGTAGTCTTCGATATCTGGGTTGTCATCATCGCTATTACTATCACTATTTACTCGAGCCCATAGACGCGGTATGACTGAGAGTCTGCCCCACTCTGCGCCCGCCATGAGATAAGCACGGTTCCATGAGCGTGATAATGGATCATCTTGTCCATTCGAGTGATGCACAGCACCTGCGCCCAGCATACGTAAACGTCCACCAAAAGGTAGATCTGCTGTTACTGGTTGGGTCAGGAATATTTCAGGTTGATAGTCTGTAGCACGGAATGGACGTGAGTTGTCTTCGTTATAAACTTGCCAATGTGATTCTTGAGTATAGCCAAACCATAGGTCAGCACTGGTATCAAACAAATCCTCTGCGACCTTTGTCTTCAAAGATAGTTGGAATTTTAGTTCAGTTTCACGCATCTCGTTAGCAGTTAGAGACTCGGTCTCTTGTGATGGTGTACTTGGATTCAAATTGGGATCGAAAGTGTAAAATAATGGCAACAGATATGTCGGTCGATATGGTCTAACCGTCCAAGTACCACGCTCACTGTTTTTATCTAGGTCGTAAGATAGACTGAGTGGCGAGAATTTTTCGATGTCTGTTTGAGTGACACCTACATTTTCTAAAATCTCTGCCTCACTATTCGTTTCAGCATCTACTTCTACATTGCCATTTGCCTTCAATTTGCTGGCAGCTGTTTGCTGATTGGTCATTAAAATGGTATCTGCATCTTCAACTGTCGTCCCACTCATCGCCGTTTGAGACTCAGCCAATATCACTTTTGGATTACCTGAGACCGTACTTTGAAAGGTCTTTGCCAAATCAATTGGTTGTTTGGTTGAGGTGTAGCTTGGTGTCTTACCTTGTTCAGCTACTTTATCAAAACATGCGAGTCGGGCAGCACTAGACTGGACTTGCGTACATTCAGAAAACAGCTTGGCTTGCTGAGCAATAAATTCTTTGCTAATTATTTTGCCATTTTGTGTACTCATATCAGAAGATATCGCACTGTTATTGAGACTCTGTGATAGGTCAAGATCCTCGTATTCAAACGCAGCTTCGGGTGCTGGCAGTTCGTTATAAGTCTGAGAATCAGCAGCAGCTTGTACTTGTATCGCGGTACAACTCAACGCAAGCGCAACTGCAATACGAAGAGGCATATGCGCATTCTGGTAAGACGGCTGTTGGTGACGCTGAGTAATGGTATGGGCAAACATAAGTGTCCTTTATCTAACTAGCATTAGCGCTAGCAGAGTATATGAGGTAATTAATATAGCCATTAGCGTTATCGCTAAAATAGAATTGACTGAGACTATCAGCTAATCGCAGATATTAGGAGCGAAAAAAATGACAATTAGTGCCCCTGCTGCATTGTTTCTTTATTGTAATGAAAATATAAGCACGATACTAGCTTTATCGATAGTTAAAATAAGCGCCTATCAATATAATTACTTATATAACAAATACTTAATAAACATTCCATAGTATGAATTTAATGGCATCAAAAAAGCCAGCATACTTTCTTAGTATACTGGCCTTCTTAATATTCTTAAGAATTTTCGAAATATTACACTGGTTTCTTAAGTGTTCATTGTTAAATGTTAGTTGTTCAATGCCGATAATGTTTGCTCAAACTCTGAGCGACCAATCTCACCAACTTGCTGATTTACTAGCTGACCATCAATATAATATAGTAGCGCTGGTGGACCAAAGAGTTGGTAACGAGACAACACGGCTTTTGAGTCTGCTGTCGTCTCAGTGATATCGAGCTTCACTAATTGCCAATCTTGCATCTGCGCTGGACGATTATGAAACAGGTTCTTGTCCATAATGCGGCACTCAATACACCACTCTGCTGTCAGATCGACAATGACATTCGGATTGGCTGCGACAATGGCATCTAGCTCTGCAAGCGTCGTGATCGTCTTATCAGTGGTGCTATCACTATTCACTGGTTGACCAGACGTTGACTGTACCATCATCGGTGCTGCACCCAATGACGCTAATGGATGTAAGCTATCGTCATTACCCAATGCAGCGCCAACTATTAGGCAAGCCGCCCAAATACCAGCGATAAGGCTTAGTGCTTGGGTCAGCATACGACCTTTACCTAGCCAACTCCATGCCCATGTTGCCACGACCATAAACCACAATGCCCATACCATCAGCATGACTGGCGATATAAAAACGCGCTCAATCAATAGCAGTGCCACGGCAAACAGTAGTAAAGCAAAGCCTTGCTTGACCCAATTCATCCACTCGCCTGCTTTTGGCATAATCTTGCCTTGAGTAGCACCGATTAGGATAAGCGGCGCTGATAACCCAAAACCAAGCATAAACAAAGCAGCAAAGCCGAGCAACGGACTACCAATAGTAGAAACCGCTAATAATGCTCCAAATAATGGCGCAGAAACACAAGGTGACACGACTAGCGCTGATAAAAACCCAGCGATCAAACTGCCGCCTGTACTACCAAGCTTACTGTCACCTGCTTGGCTTAAGCCTTGCATCTTTCGACTCATCGCTTGTGGTAATCGCACACTAAAAAGACCTAACATGTATAGTGCGAGCAGTATGAAAACAATAGCAAAGCTAATGAGAATAATTGGATTCTGCAGCCAACCAATAATACCTAAAGACTCACCGAATACTGCGATAACAGCGCCCAAAATACCATAAGCAGTCGCTACCCCAATCGCGTAACTGGTGGTCAAGATGACACCGCGTTTGACCGTTGGGTTTTGTTCGCGGGCTACAATGTTGGCCACGATAGGTAACATCGGTAACACACATGGCGTCAAGGCCAAGCCTAAGCCTGCTAAAAATAATAGTACTAATGCCAGCCAAGGGTGAGAAGCCAAACCAAAAGGATCGCTATCAACAAAACTATTGTTTGATGCGTTTTCGCTATTGGCCGTCTCGCCTGTTACGCTGCTATTTGCTGCAGAAATCGTATTCGTCGCTGCACTACTATCTAAAGAATCATACTCTACAGCGCTGTCATCAATGAGATCATAATCAATAGCCCCATCGTCTGTCAGTGCTTGCGCCTCATCAGGCAAAGTATTATCAAGAGCTGTTGAGCTTGCTTCCTCTGGTGTCGCCGTAGCACTATTCTCTGAATCGGTCGAGCTCGCAGTACTATCACTATCTACAGTTACCTGTGTCGAGGCAGCTTCAATATCGACAGTCGTATTAATTTTTTCCGGTGGATAGCACAGCCCTGCTTTTGCACAACCTTGCCAGCCAACGACGATAGCGGCATCATCTATATTCTTGCCACTATTGTTCGTCAGTGTGGTGGTAGCGACCATATTTGCTTGGTCAAATACCAGTACTTTGCCAAATGTTGGATCATCTATCGAATATGGTGTCTGGCTAAAGGTAAAAGGTGCAGCCGTCACGCCAGCGGGTAGCGTAAGCTTAATTTGCTTTTTATAGACGTAATGTTCAGGAGTGATATCAAAATTAACAGATAACCGCGTACCCGCTTTAACAGGGGTGCTATCTGTACTCACCTGAAACGCTTGATCTACTGGCAAGAACTTTGACTTCGATGAGCTTTCACTACTACCGAAAAGGTCGCCTAACCCTGCCGCTTGTACCGTTGATGTCGTTGACAAACCTGTCAGCAATGAGCCACTAGCGATAGCAAGCGCTAAGATATGTGATTTTTTCGAATGAGTAGATACGCTAAATGATGAGGACTTTGGTGATGTCTTGATGGACATGAATGGCTACCTATTATTACCGATATTTTAATCAATCTGCTCGATATTTATCTGCGTGTCGCAGCAATGTCTATCTTGGTTTTAACTTTTTCTGGTGGATAGCATAGCCCAGCCGTTGCACACCCTTGCCAACCAATAATAACAGGCGCGTTTTTGGCGCCCTTACCATTACTCGTCGTCAGTGTCGTGGTTGCAATGACGCTTCTTTGCGTAAATACAGGAACCTGACCAAAGGTCGGATCATTGATTGATACTGGTGATTGATTAAAAGTGAACGGCGTGGCGCTTATTCCTTTAGGGAAGCTCAACGTAAGCTTATCCTTGTAGACATAATGCCCTGGCGTAATTTCAAAACTGATCGACAACCGCGTGCCTTTGGAAGTCGCTTTGGTATTACTGACCACCTGAAAGGCTTCATCCACTGGTAAGAACTTTGATTTTGCCGAGGAGCTATTTTTAAATAAGTCATTTAACCCTGCTGCCTGTGCACTGATCGATGTCATTGACAAGACCGTTACCAATGAAGTGCTTGCCACGGTTAGAACCAATTTATAAAGGTTTTTAGAAAAGTATTTATTAGGCTTTTGGATCGACATAGATGGTTACCTTTAATTGCAGTTTGCGATGACTGTTTTGCTGAGCGCTTAGATATATTTATAGCACTGGCTATCAAACTTGTATTGAACAGTAGGCGATTTATCTACTGATAAAAAATATCAACCAATAAGGGAATATTGGTTGATATTTATAAATTGTTGAAAGTGCATCGATGAACTAATGTTTCATTCTACAAAGCTATATCAGTATCAGAATTTGTTCACTATACCTATACTATTGAACTTTATAGCTGAGCATAAAGATCCGCATCTTGACCTTCACCACCTTGTTGACCATCAGCACCTAATGAAAACAAATCATAAGGGCGCCCTTCACTACCTGGTGCAACATATTGCATCTCATTTTCCCAACCATCGGTTGGATAGCCACCTTTAATATACCCACCTTCAGGATAGTTTTTTGCATCAGCTGGCGGTGTCGTAAGCGCCTCTAACCCTTGAGCGGTTGTCGGATAGTGCGAATTATCAACCTTATACATATCTAGCGCATTTGAGACAGTGGCAAGCGCCGTTTCAGTTGTTTTAACACGGGCCTTATCACTTTGACCGACGACTTTTGGTACCACTAATCCAGCAAGAATGGCTAGGATCACAATAACGACCATAATCTCGATAAGAGTGAATCCTGCTTGACCAGACTTTCTCGCCACACTGCGCTGCATAGCTGAGGAAGCAGTCTTTTGGTCACTTACAATATTTGAATGGGATTGCGTATCGTGAATAGCACTTTTTGGCGTCATATTTACTTGGAATTTGTCAGTCATAGTCATCGCTTTGGTCATCACAGTTATGTAAATAGTAAAAGTGGCGTTCTATTGTGGCTCTCATCAATGATATATCAATGAGCTCTGAAACTATTGTCACTATAAACCATGGTTTTATTTTTATCCAGCACTGCGCCCAGTTTGAATTTGCTATCTTAGCCAAGGTTAAATATTAGCTGACATCAAATGTATGACTATTAAAACGTGCCTACTATAGCGCGGCGCTGGTGTTTGCCATAGCAAAAATAGCGTTCGTTCAACAATATACAACAGTAAGCAAACCTTAAGAAAGCTAGTCCAAGGTTTAGCAAGCAAGTTAAGTGATATAAATAGAGTAAAAGAGAACTAAATAGAGGTTTTGGAGATTGGCAGCTAGCTATACATAAAGAATGATAAATCATTGGCTAGCGAATGAGCCTAGCCTGCTAAATCATTCATATTAACGATAGGTAGCATAACCGCCATCACAATAATCATGACTACTACGCCCATTAGCACCAGCATTAGAGGTTCAAGTAATGATAATAAGGTGCTGATAAAATTGGTTGCTTCTGCCTCCTGCATATTGGCGGCACGGCTGAGCATATTTTCAAGCTCGCCTGAGTTTTCTCCGCTTTTTATCATCTGTACCATCATCGGTGGAAAGTAAGTAGATTTCTCTAGCTGGCTAGACAAGCTAGAGCCTTCTGTCACCCTATCAGCCGCAGTGATAATGGTTTTTTGGATATGTAAATTGGTCGTGACCGCAGCCCCAATATGTAATGCCTCAATCAGTGGCACCCCTGATCGTACTAGTATCGCAAGGGTACTGGCAAACCGCGCGGCATTCAGACCTTTGGACAATCTAGCTAGTATCGGCAATCTAAGCACCACGCTATCGATAGTTAATTTACCTGCTTGCGTTTGGGCAAAACGGTAGAATAAAAATGCGGTACTTGCCAATACCAATAGTATTAGCCACCACCACTGAGTAATGATATTCGATAGCGTGAGAACAATTTGAGTAATTAAAGGCAACGCTTGCTCAGACTGCTCAAAGACTTTGACAATTTTGGGCACGACGAAGCTCATTAGTCCCATAATTACTGCAATTGCCATTACCATCAGGACAATTGGATAGACCATAGCCCCTTGGATTTTCTTTTGGAGGGCAAAACGGTTTTCGGTGTAGTCTGCTAGCTGATTGAGGATAAGGTCAAGATGGCCAGATTTTTCGCCTGCGGCAATCGTAGCGATATATAACGGTGGAAAGCTAGCAGCTTGTTGCAGAGCACGTGCTAAGCTGAGCCCTTCTAAGACATGTGAGCGCACTGCAAGCATTAAGGATTTGATATGAGTCTTTGGAGATTGCTTAGCAACCGCTGCCAAGGTTTCCTCAAGTGGGATACCCGCTGCCAATAATACAGATAGCTGACGTGTCAGCAATGCAAGCTCGTATGCAGACGGTTTTTTATAGCGGTTTTTGCTCTGACTCTGTCTGTCATTGACCGGGTTGACTTCAACGGGCGTCCATTGCTTATCACGCAACTGCTGGCGAATTTGCCGCGCAGAATCCCCCTCTAGCAAGCCTTTTTGAACAACACCGTGGTCGTCAAGCGCTTTGAAATGATAGGCAGGCATGGCAACAGATATCCTAAGAGGCTTACAGGTAGACAGTTATAATTTATGACTTAATAGAATTCTATTAATTTGATATTCGACGATTAAAAAAGTGGCGTTGAGTCATTACTATCAGGCATCAAACCTTGTAATAACAAGACATCCAAATGCTGCTGCTGTAGCTTTTTATCAAAGTCATTGACCTCAGCGATTAGCATTCTTTCAATACGTTTATCACTCGCAAAAACACTCAAGCGCGCACAGATGACAGCCAACTGATAAATGCGTTTTTTGCAATAACCGTCAAGACCTTGTAATAGTCTGACCATATGCGGGGTTTCAAGACTGGCGTAATCATAGTCAGCCACGACTTGCTGGCCAAGGGCTGTGACGCCATAAGTAATCATCAAGTGAGCACAATAATAACAGCTGAATAAATAACCAACCACATGACCGATATAATAGCCTCGATCGTAAGTAAAGCTACTCACGCCAAAGTGCCCAAGTACATAACTGTTAAGGCTACCTTGGTCGCGAATTGGCTTGCCGTGCTTTAACTTACCGACCGTAGCAAAGCACAATGGATTGCGACCATCTTGAGTCGTCAGTTGCCAACCGGCTGGCTGCTGCGCAGGCATATGACGTACGATATCTGCAATAATGTCATCGACCACATGCAGCTGCTGCCAGAGTCTTTCGAGCGTATCCGTATCCATCAACCCACGTTTATCAAGCTGCTGCGCAAGTAAATATTGCTGATACTCTGCGAATTGTGGCTTCAGGGTTTGTACTAAGTAAGTAGGACGCGTATTGGCAGATGCCATATATAACAGTCGAGTACGCTCATGTTGAGCACGATAAAGCGCAACACGCTGCGTAGCGATATTGGTTTCTTGAGCCACAGGTTTTGCAGCTACTGTAAGACTATCGGATGACTCAGATATTACTGCTTCAGTTGCTACCGCCTCGATATCTGGCAAAGTAAACATCGTCAATAATGCCGCCTTATCAGGTGTCTCTACCGACTCATTTTTCGGCGCATCTTTGCCGACATGCGGGTTATCTATAGCAGTGTTTTTATCAACATTACTTTCTGTTTTAGCAGTTGCAGCAGCCTCTTGTTGGCCATTACTTTCTGCATTTAGCTTTGCGGTCGGTTCAGTCATAACATACCATCAGCAGCGAAAATAAACATCGTCTCGATCCTTTTATATACCTATCGTATAAGGACATATAACGCGCTACAACATCAACGCTTTTGTCTCGACGACTCATCAACCCATAGTACCTGAACACAGACTCAATGTCAGCTGCCCTTAACTAAAATAGCCATAGCAAGTTACCAAAGATCTTATAGATATGAGTGACTCAACGTTTATAAACAATATGTATTCACAAATTAAAAAAAGCGCCAAGGACATATAAATGACCTTAGCGCTTCTAATCGAGATTTTACTTGAATAACTTAAATAAACAGCAACTAGAGCTATGCAAGATTGTTCTGTCGATACTGCTGACGGTATGCTTTTGGCGAGACACCATACACACGCTTAAATGCCTGACTAAAAGTCGAATCTGAAGCATAGCCCACCATTTCGCTGATACGGCTAATACTGTTTTGCTGTAAACGTAAATAGCGAGCCGCCAACCGTAAGCGGTAATCAATCAGATAAGTCAGTGGCGGCATACCAACGATATCTTTGAAACGCTGTGCAAAGCTGGAACGCGACATCCCTGCCACTGCGGCAAGCTGATGAATAGTCCAGCTTTCACTCGGTGCCCCATGCATCGCGGCTAGTGCCTTGGTCAAAAACGGATCCTTCATGGCTTTGAGCCAGTTTTCTGTGGCTTCAGGCAAGCTTTCGATATAGACGCGCAAACATTCAATCATCATGATGCTTGCCCAATGATTGATTACGGCCGTTTTACCCATACGCTCACGCTCAGCTTCTAGTGTTAGCAGCTTTATCTCTACATCGATCACTTCAAACCGACCGTCAGCAGCATCATTGAGCTCAGGTAATATCGGTGGCAGTACTGACAACAGAGGGTTAATCATCTCTTTGTCGTACTTACATTCAATCAGTATCAAAGATGAATTGGGGTCTCCATCGCCATCGATATCAAGTGTACGCTCAGGGCAATTGCTCAATAGTTCATCAAGCGACTCAGCAACATCGCCATGGTGATTAAGTGCATAACTCACATGCTTGTGCGCATTCGGAATCATGATCATGTCGCCAGCGCGAGCTTCTCGTAGACCATTACCAACATCGATGCAAAAACCGCCAGACATTACTAAGTAAAATAAAATGGTGTCTTTTCTAGTCATAGAATAAGACCAATTGCCAGTGCCATTTAGACGGTAATACTTAGTCTCAAATAAATGCACGTTTTGCAGCAATACACTCAGTGCGTCCATCAATCAATTCCTCAATAATGCAGATTAATAACGATTCATCTTAAAAAAATAATAGTATTCTTAATGACAATTTCTGTCAGTTTTCTCTATGCCAATGCGTACTCCAATAAATAATTGTTATTAAATAATATGGATGTGATGACATTTAAGCATAATGCATCATTTAAAACGTCATGTCTATTTACTTATTAGAATTACTAAACAATAATAGAGTAGACACAGTCACGCTAGTCCTTAAGAAAAACCTCTAGGAAATGTTGATAAAAATGGGGGGGGGGAATTATCTAGTATTGAAGGTCCTATCAAACTTTATCTGTTTAATCTTAGAAAAACAATGCAGAGATAAAATCGAATAGGCATAAAAAAATCGCCATCAAGGGCGAGTGCTATTACTGATATATTTTTAGATTAAGATATGATTTGTATGTAGATACATACAGAATAAAATATGGGGCGACTGATGGGACTCGAACCCACGACAACCGAGATCACAACCCGGGGCTCTACCAACTGAGCTACAACCGCCATAACTATTGCCAAAGAATAGGCAAGATTTGCAGGCTAAATGGTGCGCCTGGCAGGATTCGAACCTGCGGCCACCTCCTTAGAAGGGAGATGCTCTATCCAGCTGAGCTACAGGCGCTCTTAGAGGACTTTTACATACTAAGATTACCTTGCGATATATTTTACTATATCAGAAACTAAACCGTTATACATAAAAAAAAGCCTGTAAGGCTCTTAAAATAGATGGTCGGAGTGATAGGATTCGAACCTACGACCCTCTGGTCCCAAACCAGATGCGCTACCAAACTGCGCCACACTCCGAAATTCTCTATTATCACGATAGTTTGTTAATCAACTCGTTGTTGGCAATGCCTCTAACTTGTTAATGTTCCTCGCTATCGAGGTGCACATATTAAGGGGTAAAGGCGATTGTGTCAACACCTATTTTCGATTAATTTCAAATAATCGCTAATTTTTTTAAAATTACGTCAATTTCGCCAAAATAGTGACAGCCAGACCCTTTATCCATCAGTCATTCACGCTGTCATTGATAATGATATTAAGCTTTGTCCAAATGTGGCAGTACTTCACCGTTAAGTGTACCTGTCAAAACATCAAACGGCATTAACCATAAATGGGCATCAATTGATTCATTGTTTTTAATATCATCGCTACTGTCACTGTCACTGTCACTGTCACTGTCATTACTACCATAATGAGTTTGCTGCTTGAGCGCTACTGGTTGCCTATCACGACCTAGCACCGGATAAACCAACCAGACCTGCCCCGCCAAGTAAGCTTGTGCATAGCTAGTCAATTGATAAGCGTCGCTCGCACTAATCGCAGCGGCATGTGGTAAGTACTTCCACTTAATATCGATGACATGACTGTAGTGACCTTTGGTTTTGTCTTTGGCTTGAGTTTGATGAGCTGCTGTATCACTCTGATTTTGACAATCATCGGAGACGATTTCAAATATCAGCAAATCAGGCCGTATAGATAAGCACGCTAGTCCTTCAGCATCATTTAGCCAGACACTTTGGGTTTGGTAAAAAGGACGGTAACTACTACTAATCTGTTGAAACATCGATGCGATACGCTGACTTGCCCATTGTTCAAAAGCTTGATTCATATCAATCAATAGACACAATCTTAGCTGAGAGCTATTTTGTCTGCTTGGATCAATACCGTTACCTGTTACTGCTGCCCTCTGTTTCAATAGCCAGTATGCCAAGTCTACTAACTGATGTGCGGCGTGCAATTTTTGCTTTTGGAGTGGCTGAACGTCTAGCTGACGCTTTGCTTGAGTATATATTACCGCTATCTGCTGCATTTCACGGTTGTTGAGCGTAGACACCTGCCGCCATGGCTGCAACAGTTTTGAAGAAATAAACTGGGGTAATAAAGGCATCAAGTAAACCAATGCACTCTTAATCAATCGATTGGCTAACATGTCGTGACTTAATACGCTACTTTCACAGATGAACTTATGCGGTTGCATACTATTATGACGTAGTTGTTCTTTAATGAGCAGTCGACCTTGCAGTGATGCCTGATTGTCAATCTGAGCCTGATAATGCTTGGTGGGTTGATAATCCATTAAACGCTGCAAAAACTGCTCAATCAGCCAGTCTGATATAGGCAATACTTTTAACGGTAAAGGAGTGGACTGGGAACTAAACTGACCGAAGTTTTTCGTATTGGGTAGCTTACGATTGTTATGCGCATCAAGATGTATCAAATCCGATAGCATACCCTGTACCCAATGACGAGTCTGGACGATATCGCTAGTCTGAGTAGACTGATTGAGCTTTGGCAGTATCTCAAGCGTCATGCCACTAGGTAGGAGAATAATCCCAATGTAGTGCCCAACCTTAAGCTGCCACTGTCCTTGCTTACGCTTGATAGTAAATACTGCAGACTCTTGTGCCATTAGCCAATCGAAGTCAGACGCTTGCAAAAAATCATGCACGGTCAAATGTTGATGCTCAAACACGGTGATAACATTCATGGTAGCGACACTACTGTTAGGGATACGAGTCTTGCAACTGTTTGCCCTGATAGCATGTTGCTTGATGTAATATTGATTATTCGTTATCACTGAACAGTCACCCTGCTAGTACAAACGCTGATAGATAGCAGCATTATTAAACTCACCATCCCTAGCAATCAAGTCGGCATTGATAGTATAACTATTCACATTCATAGACTGACCAAGAAAAGAACCCTGCCCTGCAAACATTTGGTGTTCAGCGGAAGCATTGTTTTGGTTGCCCATCGGATTGTACAAGTCGTCATTCATCAATGCTTGACTGTCCTGTACGAACTGCTTGCTCGTTGGTTGCTGCTCATCTCTAAAGATATACTGCAGCACCGTAATTTGACCACCAGCTGCTTGAGCCAATTGAGGAATAATTTGTTCAACGAGAGCCGTTTGTAATTGCTCTAACTGAGTGACTGCGAATAAAAACGCATGCCCCAACTTTGCTTCTGCTCCCAGTGTTTGCACGATACGTCTATTCAAGCCTATTAGTAATTTACTCAAATTTATCGTACCTGCTTCTGAACCGTCAGATAGACCAGTATCAATGTCATTGCCGTGATAAATTGTAGACAATAGATTAGGCTGCGGTGGGCAATCCACAAAGCGAAAACGTCGGCGTAATGCCATATCAAGTGGTGCTAAAGAATGATCTTGGGTATTCATAGTGGCATAAATATCGACATTAGCAGGAACACTAAAAGCACGCCCAGAATACGCCAAACTCACTGTCATCGCATTCGGCTTGCCCGCTCGTTTATCAGGCTCTATCAAACTAAGAAGCTCACCAAACACTCGTGACACATTAGCACGGTTAATCTCATCAATAAGTATTGCATAACGCTGCTGAGGGTTACGGGCGGCGCGTTGGCATAGCTTCAGGAATGCTCCATCTTGCACCGCGTAACTCATTTGATTTTGATTAGAAGGGCTACTATTTGCTTGAGCGGTGACACTCATGACAGGCCGTATACCTTCTACAAACTCTTCATAACCGTAGGCTTGATGGAAGCTCACCATACTAAAACGTTGCTGACCGATGTTTTGATTTTGATGGGGTTGGTTGTCACGCTGTGCTTGCTGAAACTCTGCTAATTGCTGCGATAAATCTTCTAGTAGCACCATACTCTCTGGCAATAAATACCATGATCCACTATTGTCTTTATCAAAATAAGCTTGGCTAGCACGGTTATCAAAACTGACTGTTTGAGAGTTCGTAGGGCTATGTCTGCGTAACTCTAGCCAAGCTGTACTGTCCAGATTTTTCTCACGTGAGTTCTGAGCAGCTTTGGTCATAAAAAAAGGATGATCAATAATTTCTCGAACCTTTAACAAGTCCTGTTGTTCAGCACGTAAATCTAAAAACACCAGACACAATACTTCGCGCCAGCTTAAACCTTGCAGCAGTTGTTCTAATAAATCTTCATTTTCAATCTCGGGTAGATAGTCGGTATATCGCTTCGCGATTTGCAACAATCTATAGGTTTTACCTGTACCAGCAACGCCCGTATAAATAATATTGGTCGGTTCATGAGCAGACATATCAGGCATAACGTTATCCAGCGGCATTGAAAACAGGTTTAAAACAGACATGCTAACATTTTGTCATTATAACGTGGCTGTCTATTGGCATGGTAACTATAGTCAATCCTCCATAAATTAGATACGGCGCCAGTCTCGCTTAATCTACTATTCGTAGTACTTTCACTCGGCTTCCTTGTATCCAAATTATATTGAACTGACTATACCAATCACTTAATAATACCAATGCCCAAATGTTACTGATATATAAGATACCTAGACTACTTTAAGTGGCAATCTAAACTTATGACATAACCTAGCAACATAGCCACGCTACTATTGTTTTGTAAGCGCAGCAGTTCATGCTAATAATAGTAGGAAGGCAATGGTTGATGTACCATAGTATTTGTAGCGATTTTTATTATCTATATTTTTGTCGCTATCATAAAAAGCCATGCTAAGAATGTCATTCAACTCATTTACGTTAAGGAATTTTGTATGTCAGGATTATTAAAAAAACTACCCGCCAAGTTGACCAATAAACTGCCAGCCAAAGTATCTGACAGCACAAAATCTTCAGTTGAGAAACCCAGTAGCACGCTAAAACCAATTAGTAATCAGTTTACTAAACTGTTATCCGTCACCAAATATCTGCCTGCTGGTGCACGCTCAAGTATTTTATCTAAAGCCTTTGGCAAGGTCGTCCCATATGTCGGCACGACTGGCATTTATTATGAAACGGTAGAACCAAACCAAGTCGTCGTTAGTTTAAACAACAATAAAGCCGTCCAAAACCATATCGGCTCTATTCATGCAGTCGCCATCACATTACTGGCTGAGACAGCTACGGGGTTTATTTTGGGTTTAAACTTGCCCTCTGATCGTATCCTACTGATTAAATCTTACTCGGTAAATTTCCATCGTCCAATTAAAAAAGGTCAAATTGCTGCTGTGGCAAGCTTGTCTGATGAACAGCGTTTGGATATCCTAAACACACCAAAAGGTGAGATGATTATTCCTTGTATCATCAAAGATCGTGAGTCTGATAGTGACCGTGATCCAATTGTGGTTGAGATGACGTGGGCATGGATACCAAAAGCGGAGCTAGAGGCACGCCGCCAAGGTAAAGCGTCTGAAAAAGTCGCAGAAGATGACTCTAAAATCGAAGCACCAATCGAAGAAAGTAATGCCTCATCTACTCAAAATAATAGTACTGATAAGTAGTTAATAAAAAATTGATAACAAACCCAATGAGGAAACAGTATGTTCAAACCTAGTACTTGCCTATCTACGCTAGCGCTAGCCACTATGTGCTCATTGGGTTTTGTTCATAGCGCTAATGCCAACACAACGACGGCTGTCAGCATTGCTAAATCTAGCCCTACTTTCTTGGGCGATGGCGGTACTTATCCTTTTTCAGAGGCTGTACGCGTGGGCAATACATTGTATATGTCGGGACAAATTGGCTTTAAAGAGGGCAAACTGGTCAAAGGCGGTATCAAAGCTGAAACCAAGCAAGTGCTCGATAACATCCATAGCACGCTATTAAAATATGGCTACCGTAAGTCTGATATCGTTAAATGTATGGTCATGCTGACTGATATGGATGACTTTGATGACTTTAACAAAGTCTATAAAGCTGAGATGATAAAGCCTTATCCTGTACGCTCAGCTTTTGGCGTATCAGAACTGGCTGCTGGAGCAAGCGTTGAGATTGAATGTATGGCTGCAAAATAATAGCGGCTAAAAACTCTAAAGCTCCACAATTAGAAAAACACCAAAATAACTGGCTATTCACGCCAGTTATTTTTTGTTGGCTATAACGATATCTAGTCTGCAAATTTATACCAAGATTGTCTCGTCAGTTAACGCGCTCTCTTTCGTCACTCGCAGCACTTCCTCCAATGTCGTGCGACCTTCTATGACTTTACGTAAGCCATCTGCACGTATCGACGGTGTTTGCTGGCGCGCATACTCTTCTAGCTCATACTCAGCCGTATTGCTATGAATCATACGGCGCAATGTATCGTCGATTGGCACGACTTCATATATAGCAGTACGCCCCTTAAACCCTGACTGATTACATTTATCGCAGCCAACTGGCTTGGGCAAACGAATCGACTCACTTGCTATATCTTTGGTATCACTTTTCAGCGTTGACCCAATGCCAATTTCGGTAAACAGCTTGGCTTGCTCGGTATCGGCAGCCTGCCAGCTTTGACAGTGTGAACATAAAGTACGTACCAAACGCTGCGCTACTACGCCAATAAGCGATGACGACAACAGAAACGGCTCAACACCCATGTCCTGTAAGCGAGTAACCGCGCCAATAGCGGTGTTGGTATGTAGCGTCGATAATACCAAATGCCCTGTCAAAGAGGCCTGTACGGCAATCTCAGCTGTCTCTAAATCACGAATTTCACCAACCATCACTACATCGGGATCTTGACGCAGCATTGCACGCAAGCTTTTAGCAAATGTCATATCTACTTTATTATTGACCTGCGTCTGCCCGATACCATCGAGCTGAAACTCAATCGGATCTTCGGCGGTCAAGATATTGCGAGTTTGATCATTTAAATCGGTCAATGCAGAGTATAGCGTCGTAGTTTTACCCGAGCCAGTCGGCCCTGTCACCAAAATAATGCCGTGCGGACGATGGATTAAGCGTTTTAGCTCAGTATAGTCATTATCAGACAACCCCAAATACGTCATATTCAAACGGCCAGCTTGCTTGTCTAATAGACGCATCACTACACGCTCACCAAAGCTCGATGGCAAAGTCGATACACGCACATCGACCTCTCGCCCTGCCAGTCTTAAACTAATACGACCATCTTGCGGCACTCGCTTTTCGGCGATATCTAATTTAGCCATTACCTTAATACGCGAGACTAACAATGGAGCCAGTTGGCGTTTTGGTGTGATGATTTCTTTTAGCTCACCATCAACTCGGAAACGAACGACCAAGCGCTTTTCAAAGGTTTCGATATGAATGTCTGAGGCACTTAAACGGATGGCTTCGGACAACAAGGCGTTGATCAGACGAATGATAGGCGCATCATCTTGTTGATCCATCAAGTCTTCAGTTTCAGGGACGCTATCAGCCAAGCTATCGAGATCAGGATGGTCTTCAAGTCCAGCAGCAATATGCTGCGACTCTCCTGTATTGCCAGCATAAGCTGCGTTCATACGTTTTTCAAAATCGTCCGCGCTAACACTTTCGTAAGTCGGTACACCGCGACTGCCTTGTTGCTGTAAAAACCGTACCGCTTCATTGATCGCTGACAACGGAGTCGCTTTGGTAAGTACCAATATCGGCGGCAATTCCGGATCTATCGCAAGTATGGCCAAAATCTGATGGCGTTTCGCAAAGCTGTATGGCAACTGCATCATAAAGACGGCCCAATAAGTGAGGAGAGGATGAGAAGTACGCAAGCCAAGACATGGTGGATGCCTTGTCCTTAACAGTTCGAATCAAAAAAGACTGCCAGTAAGGTTGCATGAGTTTGTTATAATAGCATTTTGTTTTAGACGGGTATTATTTTATGTGACTGGCGCTTTATACCTATCGCCCAGCACATATTATTACTATCAAAGTTAGCATATCATGCGATTTTTTCGCAGACAGCTTGCCATTGTCTATTACACCTTTTAGATTGCTTAGATTACCCATCATATTTTGTCTGTCCCCTTCTCCCGCTCGATATTAGGATTTTCCGTTATGTCAGAGAACGTTAGCACTACTCATCCAACACCACTTTTACAAGATACCTTTACTGTCGGTAGCCGTACCTTTTCTTCGCGTCTGTTAGTCGGTACCGGTAAATATAAAGACATGACAGAGACTGGAGAAGCTATTGCCGCTTCAGCAGCCGAGATCGTGACCGTTGCTATTCGTCGTGTCAATATTGGACAAAATAGTGATAAGCCTAACTTATTAGATGTGATTTCACCTGAGAAATATACGATATTACCGAATACTGCTGGCTGCTTTGACGCCGAAACAGCCATTCGCACTTGTAAGCTTGCTCGCGAGTTATTGGGTGGGCATAATTTGGTTAAGCTTGAGGTATTGGGGGATGAAAAAACCTTATATCCAAACGTTACGGAAACTTTAAAAGCCGCCAAAGTACTGATCGATGATGGTTTTGAAGTGATGGTTTATACGTCAGATGACCCTATCGTCGCACAAGAATTAGAAAGCATGGGCTGTGTCGCCATTATGCCACTTGGCAGCTTGATTGGTTCAGGACTTGGTCTACTCAATCGTCATACACTTAGCTTAATAATCGAAAATGCTAAAGTACCTGTATTGGTTGACGCTGGTGTCGGCACTGCGTCTGATGCTGCACTTGCAATGGAGCTTGGCTGTGATGGCGTACTGATGAACTCAGCCATTGCCAATGCACAAAACCCAGTAATGATGGCGCACGCAATGAAACATGCTATGTGGGCAGGTCGCGCTGCGTTTTTGGCAGGTCGTATGCCAATGCGTAAGGTGGCTACTGCCAGCTCACCACAGACTGGGTATTTCTTTCAATAAATTGAAGTATAAATGACATAGCATAATAGAGCGTGTTGAGTATTTACGTATAGTGCTGTCAGTGCTATGGTTGATTGCTTAACACGCTCTATAAAATAATAAAAAATGTTATTTGATTGAGTCTCTACTTATTATAATTTTCACATAACACTTATCGTCATAAAAGGATTTATTATGCGACTTCTCACAGCAGTCGACCAGTTGTTTCTACTTCTTGAGTCGCGTAAACAGCCCATGCACGTTGGTGGGTTGTTTGTATTTGAATTACCAGACAATGCAGATAGCGATTTTGTCTATCAATTGGTAAAACAAATGCAAGAGTCTGATGTACCGCCTAGCTTTCCTTTTAATCAGGTACTTGAGCATTTAGCCTTTTGGAAAAAAGACAAAGACTTTGATGTCGAGCATCATTTGCATCATGTCGCGCTACCAAGTCCTGGACGCGTACGTGAACTATTGATGTACGTCTCAAGAGAACATGGACGTTTATTAGATCGTGCCATGCCTTTGTGGGAATGTCATGTCATCGAAGGTATACAGCCAGAAATCGAAGGTGGACCTGAACGTTTTGCGTGGTATTTTAAGATTCATCACTCTTTGGTTGATGGCATCGCAGCGATGCGTTTGGTTCAAAAATCCTTATCACAATCGCCAACCGAACCAGTGACCCTGCCTGTCTGGTCGTTGATGGCGCGCCATCGCAACCAAGTAAACGCTATCTTACCTGCCGAACGATCTATCAGGGGTATCATAAAAGAGCAGATATCTACCATCAAACCTGTATTCACAGAACTGCTAGATAATGTAAAAAACTACGGTGATGAAGGGTACGTCGGTACTTTTGACGCCCCAATGAGTATCTTGAATAAACGTATATCAGCTTCACGGCGTATAGCCGCACAGTCTTATGATATACAACGGTTTAACGATATCGCTGAAAGGCTCAAAATTAGTAGGAACGATGTGGTACTGGCGGTCTGTGCAGGTGCTATTCGTCGTTATCTAATATCAATGGATGCGCTACCAAGCAAACCGTTGATTGCCTTTGTACCGATGTCCCTGCGTACAGACAACAGTATCTCGGGCAATCAGTTGTCGTTTGTATTAGCAAACTTGGGTACGCATTTGGACAATCCATTGCGCAGGATAGAACTCATTCACCGTAGTATGAATAACGGCAAACGTCGCTTTCGCCGTATGAACCAAGCGCAGGTCATTAACTACAGTATCGTCTCATACGCGTGGCAAGGCATTAATTTGGCGACAGGACTGTTTCCTAGAAAGCAGGCATTTAACCTGATTATCTCTAACGTACCTGGCTCTGAAAAACCGCTGTACTGGAATGGTGCTCGTTTGCAATCACTGTACCCCGCTTCTATCGTCTTTAATGGTCAAGCGATGAATATCACTTTAGCCAGTTATTTAGATAAGATTGAGTTTGGCATTACCGCTTGTAGCAAGGCATTACCTCGCGTACAAGATATGCTGATGCTGATAGAAGAAGAGTTGCAGCTGCTAGAAACTACCAGTAAAGAATTAGCATTCAAAGGTATTACCGTCGAAGATAAAAATGACAATAAGGGTAATAATAAAACAAAAAAGCTGGCTCCATAATGGAACCAGCTTTTTTTCATTCATACTCAATCTAGATATTAACTATATCTAGGCGCTAAACGTTAATACCATTAAGGTTAACATTTAGATTGCGTCACCCCAGATTGGTACAACTGTTTGCATCAATGGCTTGAGCAATTTCACATTACAAGCGAAGATAGAGCCTGATGTCATAGAGTTGTGCGCGCCAGTATGATCAACCACTACACCGCGTGCTTCAGTTACGATAAGCTCGCCCGCAGCGATGTCCCAAGGCTTGATAGACATCTCAAAATAACCGTCAAAACGACCAGCAGCAACATAGCACAAGTCAAGTGCAGCTGAACCCATACGACGTACCTGACCACCTGCCTCAGATATCTTCTGTAAGCTCTCAAAGTGCTGTTTGGCATAAGAGATTACTTCGCCATTGCGCTTACGCTCAAGCGGATGACCGGTCGTAAAGAAACCGCCATCAATGGTTTTGCGCTCGCTCACTTGCATACGGCGATTGTTCAAGCGCGCGCCTTTACCGCGGCTTGCTGAGAACATCTCATCACGAACAGGATCATAGACCACACCATGCTGAGTAACACCTTTATGCTGTACTGCAATAGATACGCAGAACTGCGGTACACCGTGGACAAAGTTCTTAGTGCCATCTAGTGGATCGATAATCCAGCACCAGTCAGCATCTTCGCCGCGGCCTTCTTGCATACCGAACTCTTCACCCAAAAATGAATGATTAGGATAGCTGGCTTTTAACGTCTCGATAGTGAGCTCTTCGCTAAAGCGATCAATGCGGGTAACCAAACCATCAAGTCCTTTAGACTCAATATCTAACTCGATTTTGTGGCGGTTTTGATGCGCATATAAAATCTCTTTACCAACTTTTTCAGCAGTACGCGCTGCGATGACGACCATGGGTTCCATAAATAACCTATTTGCTTGATGAATGAATATAAAAAATAAGACTAACTTTGTGCCCACAACATGCCAAACAGCCGCCGCATCACACCACATCTATGCGATTAAAAACGTGTCTCTTATAAACGAAAACTTATAAAAGACACCCGCATTATACTAAAATTGTTCGATAAAAACGAAAAAACCGTCACGCTGACCAAGCCAGTACTTTGGCGATCATCTAAACTGCGCAAGTTGTAAAAAAGTTAGCACCTGCGGCTAGCAGGCGTTTGCTCTGTTTAAAGAGCTTATGTTAGTTTTAAGTAACACATTTTTAACGCATTAATTTTTTAAAATAATATTGTAACGCTAGGAACATTGCTTATGATAAGAGCGTTTTAAGCTGTTTAATTACGCCTTCAACATCTAAACCACAGTCAGCCAATTGTTCTGCTTGGGAGCCATGAGCGATAAAACGATCAGGAATACCGATATTAGCAATAGCTGGACGACTTTGCTTAAAGGCTGCCGACTCGTTGAGCAAATATTCATTCACTGCACTACCTGCGCCGCCCATAATCATGTGCTCTTCTAGGGTTGCTATATGAGTAACCCCTTGCGCCAGTAACGTCTCAAGCATGGCTGTATCTAGCGGTTTTACCCAGCGCATATTGACCACCTGTATCTGGTAATCTAATGCTGCATCGTTATTTGTTAGAGTTTCTGCTGCTTGCTGAGCAATTGCTACCATCGTACCAAAGGCCAATAGTGCCAATTTGTAAGGTGCATCAGCTTTACCTAATACTGACTCTACAACTGCTTCACCAACTTCATATTTTTGGGCTGGCTGCTTAATATCAGCACCTGTGCCTGTACCACGCGGATAACGTACCGCCGTGCAGCCTGGATACTCATAGCAAGTATTGAGCAAATGGTAGCATTCGTTCTCATCTTTTGGCGCTGCAATCACCATATTAGGCACACAACGTAAAAATCCAAAATCAAACACGCCAGCATGCGTGGCACCGTCTTCACCGACTAAGCCCGCTCGATCAATGGCAAACATTACATCGAGATTCTGTAGAGCCACATCATGAATCAGCTGATCATATCCACGCTGCAAGAACGTTGAATAAATCGCGACAATAGGTTTGACGCCTTGAGTTGCCATCCCAGCCGCTAGTGTGACAGCATGTTGCTCAGCGATGGCCACATCAAAGAAGCGCTCTGGAAAATGACGAGCAAAGTCCGTCATCCCTGAGCCTTCTTCCATGGCAGGGGTGACAGCTAGTAGCTTATCGTCTTCGGCCGCTTTATCACATAAGAACTGGCCAAACACTTGCGAATATTTTAACGCTGGCTTTGTACTTGGTTGATTTTTTAGCTGCTCTACAGAGTCAGCTTTAGACGCTTCATGCGCTTTATGATTTTCGACTGGCAACTTACTGATTGCGTGATAGCCCACAGGATCTAATTCTGCTGGCGCAAAGCCTTTACCCTTAGTGGTATAAATATGTACCAATACTGGGCCTTTTACTTGCTTCGCCAGTGACAATACGCGCAGTAGCTCAGGGATATTATGCCCATCAAATGGACCAAAATAAGTAAAACCAATCGCTTTGAATAAGTTGTCTTCTAACTGTGGAACATCGCGCATCTCTTTATGACGCTTGCGGCGATCGAACGCCTGCATATCAGGGCGGTGGCAGAGTACTGGCTCACCTGACTCAGAGATATCAACTTGATAACCTGACTCCCAAAGCATGGCCAAATGCCGTGAAAATCCACCAATAGAGCAAGATATCGACATATCATTGTCGTTTAGGATAACTAGCAAATCAGCGTCTTGCTGTACTGCGTCATTCATGGCCTCAAATGCCATGCCGCCTGTCATCGCACCATCGCCGATGATGCAAGCAACCGTTTGCTCGCGGCCCTGATAACGCAGTGCGAGGCTCATGCCCAGACCAGCTGAGATAGAGGTCGATGAATGCCCTACGCCAAATGTATCGTAGACAGACTCTGCGCGCTCAGGAAACGCCGTCAGACCATCTTTAGACCTGATAGTACCTAGCTGCTCACGGCGACCGGTCAGTACTTTATGAGCATAGGCTTGATGACCCACGTCCCAGACGATTTGGTCTTGCGGCGTCTCTAACAAATAATGCAATACTATGGTCAGCTCAACCACGCCTAAATTGGCACCAAAATGCCCACCGCTCTGACCAGCTGAATACAATAGAAAAAGACGCAATTCATCAGCCAGTGTAATAAGCTTGGCAGCCGAAAGCGTGCTGAGGTCAGCGGGTGTATCAATTGCATCAAGCAATGGCGTATGAGGACGCACACGTGGAATCACAGTATAGGTCTGCTGTAAGCTCGATAGCTGAGCAGCAGAATCCAGCACTGATGTAGATAGGGACTGAGGCTTTGGAGAATGAGGTGACTGCTGCATAAACTGTACGATACCTACCAATCTGCTGACAAGACGTGTCTTTAAAATATAGCGGTGACTACAATCAAAAGACGTCAATAATACCTACATCATTATTGATGTAATCGACCATATAATTATTCATGCAACTTTCGTATTTGTATAGCTGCGCTACTTACGACAGTAGACACGCTAGCACAATAGACTGCGCGTCAATACCAACGTTTTGATATCAAAATATTGATGCTTTTACACTATTGACTACTGAGGGGTGACATTATGCCCTATTATTTTGCATCAATAGCGGATGTTAGTGACGACATAGTAATGTAAGGTTAAAGACTTGTCACTGTATCCGTCAAAATAGTATGGCATAATAGCATTTTTTTTTAATTGTCGCTTTAATCATCGTGCGTCATCTGTGAACTTTGTGTGTTTTTATAAAAAATACAATGAGCACGCTGTCTTTATGAACAGGTTATACTGGTATCATCTTAATCTTAGCAGTAAAGTTTAGGTGACATGCTCATCTCAACTAATAGTTATTTCGAAAACAGTAGTGATCTCGAACAGTAACCGGCTCTAACAGCGCTCATATCAAACAGCAACAACATACTTTTCACCGCCACGACTTTAGGCTTATGTAGGACAGCAATGTCATATCAATTTATCACTAGTGCCAAATTACCCACTCGTCACGGCGAGTTTGATATTCATATCTTTGAAAATAGCGAAGGTCAAGAGCATGTCATGCTGACCGTTGGTCTAACTGTGGTCGATCAACAGACAGATGTCATGGCTAGCCAACCCTTAGACGACATGGTATTGAACCAAAAAGATGAATCTATAGCGAAGCAAGTGCCGCTCATTCGCATTCATTCTGAATGTCTGACAGGCGACGCATTTAGCTCATTGAAATGTGACTGTGGTCCACAGCTCAATACTGCCATGCAAGCCATCCAAGAGTCGGGTTGCGGTGCGATTTTGTATTTGCGTCAAGAAGGGCGCGGTATTGGTTTGACCAATAAGATTCGTGCGTACGCCCTTCAAGATCAAGGACATGATACGTTGGATGCAAACCTAATGTTAGGCTTGCCTGCTGATGCGCGTATCTATGATATGTGTGGTCCTATGCTTGCCCATATCGGGGTCGACGCTGTCAGGCTCATCACCAACAATCCAAACAAAGTTGCTTATCTGACTGAACATGGTATTGATGTTATTGAACGGGTGCCATTGTTGGTCGGTGTCAATGATATGAATGCGGAATATCTAGCAACCAAACGTGATCGTATGGGCCACTTGTTTGATAAAAATATCAATCTTGATATAGACGCTTCTCTCGATACAGACCTTAATACCGCCATACACCTGAATAAATAGATATCTTATGAGTATTACAAATACAAATAACGAAACAGACTTATCAACGGTAGCGTCCGTGACGACGCCAACCAATAACGACATCATGCGAGTGCGCGAATTTTTGGTTGATTTACAAGCACGTATCTGTGAATCGCTAGAAGCACAAGAGCGTGACGGCAGCACTAATAACAACGAGCATGCGACCTTTGTCCCTGATGACTGGGAACGTCCTGAAGGCGGCGGCGGTCGGTCGTGCGTATTGGCAGATGGCGAGGTCATCGAAAAAGCGGGCGTCATGTTTAGCCATATTCATGTACATAACCTTCCTGCTTCTGCGACTGCGCGTCACCCCAATATCGCTGGACGTAAAGCTCAAGCAATGGGTGTATCACTGGTTGTCCATCCCAGAAATCCAAACGTGCCTACGAGCCATGCCAATGTGCGTTTATTCGTAGCAGAAGCGGAAGGCGAAGCACCTATCTGGTGGTTTGGCGGTGGTTTTGACTTAACGCCATTCTATCCAGTACTCGCTGATTGTGTACACTGGCATCAAGTTTGTCATGACTTGTGTGCGCCTTTTGGGGACAATATTTACGCTGATTTCAAACAGTGGTGTGATGAGTATTTCCATCTACGCCATCGTGATGAGCAGCGCGGCATTGGCGGCTTGTTTTATGATGACGTCAGTACTGAAAGTCGTGGCTGGGACTTCGAGACTTGCTTTAACTTTATGAAAGCCGTGGGCAACGGTTATCTTGACGGTATCATGCCGATTTTTGAACAACGTAAAAATACGCCTTATACTGAAGCGCAGCGCGAGTTTCAGCTCTATCGCCGTGGTCGCTATGTTGAATACAATCTGGTCTACGATCGCGGAACGCTATTTGGGCTACAGAGCAACGGACGTATCGAGTCAATTCTAGTCAGTATGCCGCCACTTGCCAGCTGGCATTATCGTTTTGAGCCTGCTGAAGGAACGCCTGAATTTGAGTTGACCGATTATTATCTAAAACCGCGTGATTGGTTAGCACTGTAGTTTTCGTAAATATTAAAAAGGTCAGCTACTATTCGCTGGCCTTTTTTATTGTCAGTACCATCCAAACTAGCCATTCTCACGTTGTTATCGTAAAGAATACGTTGTGTAGCTACCATAAAATCACTGCAACCAACTATAAGCAGTAACAACCAAGTTAAGTTATGCTTATTTAAAATATTACGAGGATATAACAACTATATAATTCCCATCGCGCAGATAACCTTTACAATAGAAGACGTTCTTTATTAGCAACTGTGCTCAAAAGAATTTTAGGCAGTATTTTGTATAACTATATTTTACGACAAAGCGAGCGTTTGTAATCGCGCTTACTATTAGCCAAGTTTAAAGGAGTAAGTCATATGGCACAGGTTCATACCAACAAATCTTTCAAATCTCTGTTTAGCGTTACCTTGATGGCGGCTGCACTGGGTCTAACGGCCTGTAGCACCTCAACAGGATCTAACCCTGACGTGCAAGCGCGTCAAGACACCATGAAAAACTGGGGCGATGCAATGGGCGTCATGGGTGATATGGCAAAAGCACCTGACACATTTGATGCCGATGTATTTAAAGAGCAAGCTGCGTTCTTGGCAGAAGATGCCGCCAAGCCTTGGAGTCATTTTGAAGACCCAGAAGCGGTAGGCAATGCTACTGAAGCAGTTTGGTCTAATGCTGATGGCTTCAGTGCTGAAGCGGAAAACTTTCAAAAAGTCACTGCTGAGCTAAACGCCGCCGCCCAAAACGCCACTAGCATGGACGATGTTAAACCTGCCTTTGGACAAGTTGGTGCAAGCTGTAAATCATGCCATACCGACTTTAGAGCAAAAGACGAATAAGTCTCTATATTGATAGCAAGTAGACACGTATAAAAAAACCGCCATATCAATTAATGTGGCGGTTTTTTAGTTTACTAAACATTGTAGAAATCAAAGTTTTAACACTAAATGAATATTTCACCGAGCGTGCTACTCTGCCACTGTTTTATTCACGTCCATAACGTCTTGCTGCTCGTTCATTTTATTAACGATTGCACTTACTGAAGGGTCACTCAAATCGATCGTACGTATTGGGAATGGAATGTTTACGCCCGCTGCATCCAACGAGTTTTTGATACCTACAATTACTTGATGAATCGAGGCAACCTTATTGGCTTGCGTACCATCTTCGATAAACCAGCGTACCATTAGATCAATGGACGAACCACCAAAACCAGTAGCAATCACGCTTGGCGTTGCTTTCTTCGAGACGCTTTCTATCTTATCTAATGCTTTTATAATCTCAGCTTTGGCCGCTTCAATATCATCTTCATAACCAATACCAACTGCGACTTGCAGACGGCGCTGCTTGTAAGCGGTATTGACGGTCAATGCTGAAGTATAAAGATCTGAATTTGGAATCACCACTTGCCTGCCATCATAAGTCTTGATGGTGGTTGCACGGATTTTGATATCTTCGACCGTTCCTTCATAGTCGCCTGAGACAATCTGATCGCCGATACGAAACGGCTCTGAAATCAGGAGCAAGATACCAGAAAGCAAGTTTTGAAAGATATCCTTAAAAGCAAAACCGATAGCAACGGAACCAATACCGAGCGCGCCAATCAACTTAGCAGGAGTGAACCCCGGCACCGCAATAACCATCGCTATCATAAAACCAATAAAGAAAATAAGCGCCCCACCTACTCGCTGAAACACTTTGACCAAGTTCTGATGCCGACTACGGCTACCTAATAATTTGTGAACAATTTTTTTGAAGACAATCGATAAGAACCAAAAAATTAGGATAACGATAATTGATGCGACAAAATATGGGATGCGTTCAACAAAGCCAACCCATATCTCATTTGCCGAACCAAGGATGCTTTGATAGGTCAATCCATCCGTTGTCGTAGACTGCGCAGCTGTCTCAGCACTCAGTGTCGTTTCTGCCTCAGAGGTAGGCATCTGGGTGATACTCCTTTATTCTATTCATTTCTATTAGCGCACTTATCTTAATAGGTGCTGTCGTTCTGACAATTAGCCCATCAAATCGGCCTGTACGATTTCGATCCAGTAGCCGTCCACATCTTTGATAAAAGCAATGTTTTTCATGCTGCCATCTTCTGGACGCTTTTTGAATTCGACGTTGTTTTTATCAAACCAAGCAACCGCTTCATCCAAGCTTGGAACGCTAAAACAAATATGACCAAAACCTTGTGGATCTTGATTGCCATCATGATAGCTAAAGTCAGCTTTTGTCTCGGTGCCGTAGTTGTGTGTCAACTCCAAGATACCACGTTGACGGAAAGCAAAGATTTCTAAGTCATCGCCAGTTGGCAAGTTTTCGCGCTCGCTCTCGGTCAATTTAGCCAAGAAATATAAATCGAATCCCATGTTAGGGAACTTCTTAACGGCAAGCAAGGTCATGCCCAAGACACCAGTGTAAAACTCTAGTGATTTAACAGGATCTTTGACGCGGAGCATGGTGTGATTAAACGTAAAACCTGTCGTTTGCGTAGAGATTGACTTGACGCCATCTACACTGATACTGCTCACAGGCTGTGCGATGGTCGAATTATTATCGTTAGTAGACATAGTTATCCTAAGGTTATTCAAAAAAGAGTGTTATAAATAAGCGAATCACGACTGTCATGATTCACTGCTGTCTCTCATCATAATAAAAATTGGCAAAATAATTGATAGGGTTTTGTAAGGATATGAACAAAATATGTTCATATTTAGATATATTAGCTGTCTAAGAATCGTACCTTTCCGGTCTCTAGATCATATTCAGCGCCGACTACCAATAGCTGACCACTATTGGTTAAGTCCTCTAATGCACGTGAGCCATGCTTTAGCTGACTGACTGACATACGTACGTTAGCGCGGATAGAGCGGTCGACCAGCTCGTCTGCATCGACGTCTTGACCATTGGCAGTTGCCAATTCGTGTAAGTTATAAACGCTTGGGCGAATACGATCAACGATAGATTGCAAGTTAGGTGAATAGTTCTGCTCAGGGTTAATCAACGTCTCAACGCAAGCCGTGACAGCACCGCACTTCGAGTGTCCAAGTACCACCACCAGTTGCGTACCAAAGGCTTCGGCTGCAAACTCGATTGAACCAATCTGCGATGGTGCAACCACATTACCTGCGACTCGTATAACGAACAAATCTCCCAAACCCTGATCAAAGACAATCTCAACGGGTACTCGTGCATCCGAGCAACCCAAAATAATGGCCAATGGATTTTGATCCTTGACCAACTCTGGACGGCGCTGCATATACTCATCGGTACTGGTGAGGCTATCAACGTAGCGTGCATTACCTGCTTTTAAAAGCTCAAGTGCTTCTTGACCTGTGGTTGGACGTATATCGGTAGGCATGAGAGATCCTTTATCATCAATAATATTAGAGTTATAAGCTGTTTTGCATACATGTATTCAAGCACAGATTGGCTATTTATCGCCAAACTATCAGGCTAGTTATGTTTGTCAGCCATAACGTGATTGTATAGGAATAAAAACCCAAAAACGGTAAAAAAATTTGTCTAAATATCGCTAGGTGAATGTAGTCATATTTAAAAATATAGCTGTATATATCGCTGCTACGATAGTATGACTCGCGTAACTTATAACGAACTTGCACTGACTTATATTAAGGGTTTGTTATAATACGCAGCACTCAGGCAGCATTCAGGCAGCAATCCGAACATGCTTACGCTCATGCCAATCCCTATAATGACAGCCAGCTGCATATAGCTATTGGACGCTTAGGAATAGATATTATGACCGATTTATCTCAAAATACGCATAACACCTCTGCGTCACCTCATGATGATCAGGTGCTGCTGCAACTGACTGGTCTAAAAAAAACTTATGATCAAACCGAAGTCCTAAAAGACATCAACCTTGATATCAAGCATGGTGAGTTTTTGACACTGCTTGGGCCATCAGGCTGCGGTAAGACGACATTACTACGCTTGATTGCAGGCTTTGAGCAGCCGAACGCTGGGGCGATATATTTGGATGGCGTACAGATGGCAGGCTTATCCGCTGATAAACGTCCGGTCAATACCGTATTTCAGCAATATGCATTGTTCCCTCATATGAGCGTCGCCCAAAACGTGGCTTATGGCCTAAAGCTAAAAAAAGTACCAAAAGATGAAATCCAAAGACGTGTTAGCGAGATGCTAGCGATGGTACAGCTAGAGCATTTGGCCAACCGCAAGCCGCAAGATTTGTCTGGTGGTCAGCAGCAGCGAGTTGCCATTGCACGCGCGGTGATTAACCGCCCTAAACTGCTATTGCTTGATGAACCGTTATCCGCACTCGATCATAAACTGCGCCTGCAAATGCAGTCCGAGCTTAAGCGTCTGCAACGTGAGCTAGGCATTACCTTTGTCTTCGTGACCCATGACCAAGAAGAAGCGCTGTCGATGTCAGACCGTATTGCCGTAATGAAAGATGGCACGTTCCAGCAAATCGGTACGCCTATCGAGATTTATGAAACCCCTGCCAATTTGTTTACTGCCAAATTCATCGGCGAAACCAATCTGTTCAGAGCTGAAGTCAAAGGTGTCCATCCAGACCAGCCCGATCGCGATGGCAAAGTGACCAACGGACGTATCGAGGTCGAAGTCTGTGAAGCGCAAGCGCAAGAAGGGCCGACCACCTTACGCAACTTACGTCGTCCCAATTTTGCCAATGACGTGCAAGTGGGTGATATCGTCAATTTACTACTTCGCCCCGAAGACTTACGAATATATGATCCAAAGGATAACGAGCATAGCGGACTGTTAGGCCGTGTCATCGAAAGTAACTATAAAGGCAGCACCTTAGACTCAATTATCGAACTGGCAAATGGTCATATCATTAAAGCCTCTGAGTTTTTTGATGAGGATGACCCGAGCTTTGATTACAAACTAAACGAGGAAGTCAAAGTCTCATGGGTAGATGGCTGGGAATGGGTATTGCCAGAAGACTCTGAAACTGTACCAGACATAACTGCACAAAAGGATGGTAGCTGATGGCCCGCAACCACTTAAGCAGTAAAAGTCCATTTCGTACCGCTACACTTTGGTTAATCTGGGGTTGGCTACTGATATTTGCGCTGTTGCCAAATATCTTGGTCATCGCTGTCAGTTTTTTGACTCGTGATAGCAGTGCGTTTATCAGCTTACCTGTCAGCATCGACAGCTATGTACGGATGATTGATCCGTTGTATTTTGAGGTATTTGTCCACTCATTATGGATGGCAGGTATCACAACGGTTATCTGCTTGCTGCTGGGCTACCCTTTTGCATGGCTAATATCCAAAGCAAAAGTACGTTGGCAGCCATTACTGATGCTACTACTGATACTGCCATTTTGGACCAATTCTTTGGTACGAACGTATGCATTAAAGCTGCTCTTTGCTAACAATGGTTTGATTAACAAATCGCTATTAGCCATCGGCGTAATCGATACGCCAATCGATATTTTATATACGCAAGGTGCGGTGATTGCAGGTTTAACCTACTTGTTATTTCCGTTTATGGTGCTACCGCTATATGCAGTATTTACCGACTTACGCAATGATATGCTATTGGCCTCGCAAGATTTGGGCGCATCCAGAACACAAACCTTTTGGCATGTGGTATTGCCATTAACGACACCAGGGATTATTTCTGGTGTACTGCTCGTGCTATTGCCTGCAATGGGCATGTTTTATGTAGCAGATATCTTGGGTGGTTCGCGTAATTTACTGGTCGGTAATATCATTAAAAACCAATTTCTGGATGCGCGTGACTGGCCCTTTGGTGCGGCAGCTAGCGTTTTGTTAACACTAGCGATGGCGGTATTATTACTTGCCTACCGTGCCAGTAGCCGCCGCATTGGCAAGACTGACTTTAACGAGGTGGCCTAATGTCTTATAGCTCACCGAATAAAAAAATTCGTACGCTCAAGCTTGGCAGTATCGCTGCCAAAGGCTATCTCGGACTGATTTATACCCTGTTGTACCTACCTATTATTGTCTTGGTGGTAATGTCCTTTAATGAGTCGAAAATTGGCTACAACTGGGGCGGCTTTAGCTTAAAGTGGTATGAATCACTATTCAATAACCAAGCAATGCTCGATGCGTTTTGGCACTCTATTGTCTTAGGATTGGTGGCGGCCACTGTCTCGACTTTGATAGGCACGCTTACAGCGTTGGCGTTACACCGTTATAATTTTCGTGGTAAAGGCTTATTAAATGGATTGCTATTTGTCCTGATGATGTCGCCTGAGATTGTATTGGCTATTTCATTGCTAGCACTGTTTCTATTGATTGGTTTGCAATTGGGCTTCGTCTCACTGCTATTGGCACACATTACTTTTTGCCTGCCTTTTGTTGTGATTACCGTCTTTGCACGATTAAGCAGTTTAGATGAGCGATTGATGGAAGCGGCACGCGACTTGGGTGCTAACGAATCAACCATGGTGCGCACCGTATTGATTCCCGTTATTTTGCCAGCCGTCATGGCAGGTTGGTTGCTAGCTTTCACTTTATCGCTAGATGATGTAGTGGTGTCGACCTTTGTCACAGGGCCTAGCTATGAGATTTTACCGCTACGCATTTATTCTATGGTACGCGTAGGACTCAAGCCAGAAGTCAACGCCATTGGTACGTTATTGCTGGTTGCTTCACTAGTATTGGTCGTTATCTCACAGTTGCTATTACGCAAGCGCTAGATGTTGATTACTGACTAATTGCTTATGAACTGCTTATTAATAATGGACTATGAGTGAAAGTCAGCGCTATATTGACTATAATGAATTTTTCTCACCTTAGCGGTTAGGTTATATTATGCTTGAGCTACGTCATCTTAATACGTTAACCGCGCTACGAGCGCATGGTTCACTTGCAGCAGCGGCAGATGAGCTACACGTTACTGCCTCGGCCGTTTCGCATCAATTAAAAGAGCTTGAGAACTATTACGACATTAGCTTAGTCAATCGCCGAACGCGCCCGCTTAGTTTTACGCCTGCAGGTAAAGCAGTACTGGCGTTAGCAGACAATATCCTACCGCAAGTTACTCGTACCAAATCTAATCTTAAACGCTTAGCGCACGGTCAAGCAGGTAGATTACGCCTAGCATCAGAGTGCCACAGCTGCTTTGATTGGCTCATGCCAATACTGAACCACTATCGCCGTGAATGGTCGGATGTCGAGCTGGACTTTGCCACAGGGTTTGAGCCTGAGCCGCATCATCTACTTATGGAAGGTGATATTGATCTGCTTATCACTACCAGTGATTTACCGCTCGACGGTATCAGCTATCAGCCATTGTTTGAATATGAGAGTCGTTTGGTACTTTCACCAACGCATGATTTAGCTACTCAAAAATTTATTGACCCCAATAATTTGATTAACGAGACATTAATTGCCTATCCAGTAGAGGCCAAACGTCTCGACATCATTGCTAATTTTATGACGCCAGCACAAGTAAGCTTTAAGAGTGTTCGTACGACAGAGCTGACCGCGATGCTGATTCAGTTGGTTGCTAGTGAGCGCGGCGTAGCAGCATTGCCCGATTGGGTGGTTGCTGAATATGAGAAAAAAGGCTGGGTCGTCTCACGGCCACTTGGCGACGGCGTTCGCTGTCAGCTGTATGCAGCGACACGTACCTCAAGTCAAGAGACGGCATATATGCAGGGGTTTGCGAGTTTGCTACAAGGAATAGTGAAGCCGGTGTAATATTTCACTATTTACTAAATTATTCCAGTTAAGAAATATTGTTCGCTCTCTGACATTATGACGAGCGCTATGGTACATGACGGTTCCCTAGTGAGGACTTGAACACGGAACCTAAGTTATTGATATTAAATTTTTTATATATTGATGGTCGCTGTCAATGTACTTATGAATGTAATTATTGTGATTAACTCGAAGGTTTTTTGACTTGATTCATTCTTTTATTATCCTTAAAGCTACTTACTAGACAGAATGTAAAATCACTAGATAGCCTTGATAAAGAACATATAGCCCAACACCAAGAGCTAAAAATAGCACAGCTATCAAGGAAAATAGAATTATCTTGCTACTTTTTTTCATTTTCATCTCTCAAAGCCTAGCTAAGGCTTTTTATGTCTGTTTTGACGTTCAATATCATGGCGACGGTGTGCCGTTCTTAACGTCCAACTTTGGGTAGTGGATAGATCGTTCAATCTTGCGCTTATCTCATAAAATCGTGTTTGGTGCGCTATACAGGCATCGAACTATCAGCTGTATACTCACTATTTTTGATAGCTTAGCAACTGATTTAAGAGAACTATAATATGGATAATGTGGATGAAGACGATCTGAGTCTTAAATTTGAGATGCTTATAGATCATATTATAGCTAAAAAAAGTTCTCAGCCTATTCTTAGGGACATTTTTGGTCACTCTAGTGGTGATTGGGTGAATTTCAGAAATTATATAGATAAAAATACATATATTGAAGAATATGAGGGCTTAGATGTATATGTATGTTGGCTAACTGAGATTAATTCAACTAATGACCAAGGTAGGTTAGTTGCTTTCTTCGAAAATAATCAATTGTATTCTCAAATATTAATATTTAATATGAATACGCTTAAGCCTAAAGCTTAATGAAATTAGGCAGTTCTTAAAGGTATACCCCAAAGGAACCAGCTAATTCACTCTCCAAACGTATTAATAGACTACTTATAACAGACTGGTATAATGGAACCACTTATAACAGACTCTTAAACGATTAATATCTATCAACGCCTACAAAACTAGCTTAAAGAAATAAAAGCCAAGCGCGGTTGCTAATAATGTCAGTCCAACATGCAAGCCGATGAGCGCTAAGCCTGCCAGCAGCCGCCCGTCATGGATAAAGCCAAATACCTCTGCACTAAACGTACTAAAAGTAGTCAATCCGCCCAAAAAACCAGTTATCACAAACACGCGTACATGATCAGATAAGTTGCTTCCCATACGCTCAAACCACACTAGCGCCAGCCCTATCAGCAATCCACCTAAGATATTAGCGCTCAGGGTACCGAGTGGCACCCAACCGTGCAAGGCATTAAAACGCGATAGCCAGGCTCGCAGGCAAGCACCGAATGCTGCGCCCAAACCAATAGCAAGCCACTGCATAGACTGTCCTTAATTCATATAAACGTGTTGGACCAAATGCTCAGTTATACGGCTGGCAACTCTGTCATTGGCCAACGCGGAATACAGCTAACGGCCAAATCATCAGATTGTCCTGCTTGCAAGCGCTCAAAACCTGCATAAGCAATCATCGCGCCATTGTCCGTACATAGCGCAGGCGGTGCATAATGAACCGTTGCATTGATCTTAGCCAGTTCCGCTTCTAACGTCTCGCGCAAATGAGTATTGGCACTGACCCCGCCCGCAATCACTAAGCGGCTCATATGTGCTTGCTTGAGTGCTTTGACGCACTTCTTCACTAGCGTGTCGACCACTGCATGCTGAAAGCTAGCGGCAATATCAGCACGAATCTGTGGATCGCTGTCAGCGCCATTACCTGACCCTCCCGAGCATGGTGTATCTTTAATCAGATTATGCACGGCTGTTTTCATGCCACTAAACGAAAAGTCTAGACCCCGATGGAGCATTGGTCTTGGGAGTGCGTAAGCGTCAGGATTACCAGCTTCTGCCAGCTTAGCAATATTAGGACCGCCAGGATAAGGAAGACCCAACATTTTAGCTGCTTTATCAAAGCACTCACCCGCCGCATCATCTATCGACTCACCCAATATCTCATATTGCCCAACACCGTGAGCAGCAATCAGTAACGTGTGCCCACCAGATACTAGTAGCGAGACAAAAGGAAATGCCGGAGGGTTCGCGCCCATAAGCGGCGCCAAAAGATGCCCTTCCATATGATGGATACCAATCGCTGGAATATCCAAACCATAAGCTAAGCTACGTCCAAATAGTGCGCCTGTCATCAATGCACCAATAAGACCAGGTCCTTTAGTATAGGCAATCGCATCGATGTCGCTTTTTTTCATATCGCATTGCTCTAGCAGCTCATTCAATAACGGCACGAGCTTACGAATATGATCGCGGCTAGCAAGCTCAGGCACAACGCCACCATAAAGTGCGTGCAGCTCAATCTGAGAGTACAGTACTTGCCCGACCAAACCTTGGTTGTCGCTATTTATTTGCTCACTATCAAAAATCGCCAGCCCCGTCTCATCACAAGAAGTCTCTAAGCCCAATACTTTCATACTTTTGCCTTTATACTTTCGTTTTCGTGCTATTTTTATCGCACTTTTATCTTACATCATTTTGAGAAACTGGATAACGAGTACAGCCAGCCACACACTATCTCGAATTCGCTTGATACAGCTGTATATTCTCAGACTGGCATGATAAAAAACGTGCATAAAAAAACCGTCATTGTCAGTCACCATGACGGCCAGTTTAGCAAATTTCAATAGCTGACATACTCTATATATACCGTATCAGCTTACCGACGCTAGCATATAATCAACTGCTGCTTTAACTTGTGCTTCGGTCACACCATTTACCGCTTGCGCTGGCATTTTATTAAAGCCTTTAGCCGAGTGCATATATAGCGTCTCTTTATCTTTGGTTAGACGAGCTGTCCAAGCTGCTGTATCACCATACTTTGGCGCATCGAGCAAACCTGCAGCATGACACACCTGACAGTTTGATTCATACAGTTTGGCACCTGCATCTGCTGCCAACACTTCAGGCTCAGAATCAGTTTCAGGTGTTGCCACTGCGTCATCTACTATGTCGGCAGACTCTGTTGCTGCTTTTGGTTCTGTATCTGGCTCAACCACAGACTCAGGCGTCGTGCCTTCGGTTTCTGCTATAGCTTTCTCTTCTATAGCGGTAGCAGGTTCATTGGCTGCTGTAGACTCTTCCGTAGCTGTGTTATCACCGTTACAAGCACTCACTGCAAATACCACACTCATGCCGATCACAGACAATTTCAGCTTGTTCATATACGGTTGTATATTAATCATGGTTTTACCCTTACTTAATCAGTCTGCAATCAATTAGCGATGCGCTATATAAGCTTAAATTACTTACATATACGACTAATGACTGTTTAATAGTCCATTGAGCTAATAGTCAATTGACCACTAAATTACTCAGCAGTGGCTGCAGCTGTGTCGTCAGTAGCCGCCATATCAGCGCTGTCAGTAGGAGCAGCGGCTGTATCCGAACTATCAGTAGCTGCTGCTTCTGCAGTATCAGCGTCAGCCGTTCCTGCTTCAGCAGTAACTGTACCATCAGCTTCTGTACCAGCTGCATCAGCCGCTGGCATTGGTGCTGTCTCTGGGAATTCCATTTCTTCAGCTGGTGGCGCATTTTTGATGGCAAGTTCAGCAGCTTCATCAACGCGATCGATTGCCATTACTTCTTCATGCTCTTCGCCGCCACTACAAGCGCTCACGCTCACACCTAAAGCTACGATAAGTGCGGTGCTTAATGCCGTGTTAAATACTGTTTTTTTCATTCCAACATCCTCAATAAAATACACACAAAACGGTTTATAGGCTTACTAGGGTCTATTGAACTTTCAAATGTGGTGCTGGCAGTCACTATTTTTTAGACAATATGCAGTGAAATTGTTGAAGCCTAGTCATTGTAGGTTAAACCATTTCGCCATATATTGACAAAAAAGAGTACTGCCCTCCACTCGAGCACAGCTCTTGCCTTGCGAACGGGCAAAGCAGTGCTTTGCTCGATCCGTTCTCAAGGCTGATGCTAAAATTACCCCAACCGTTGTTGAAAACCTAGCTAAGGTCTCGACATTATCGTCGGTTTTCGCCTAGTTTGGGGTAACTTTAGCCATCAGCAGCCCTAATATTTGAATGTTCAATAGACCCTATAATATGGGAATTATCATAGCATAAACTCCAATCAAACCGTTATAGACGGTAGGGGTTTTTTATTGATAAAGCGTTGTATATATGTCGAATTCATAGTTTGAGAGCCAAATTCAAATAGCCATCTAATTGAATAACCTATCGGCAATAAATGCTTAAAACCATTGACTTTGTTGGTATTTTTTATTAAAATACCTGCCCTTACGCTGATGCGTGAGAATTGTCCTAGTTTGAGCTGATGCCTGTAATCTTGAGATATTACGGCTAAATACTAATACACAGCCAAACTAATGCCCTTATATCTCATCCTAATCGAGGAGTCTTCATGCCTGCAGTTAAGGTTAAAGAAAACGAACCAGTTGATATCGCTATCCGTCGTTTCAAACGTGCTTGTGAAAAAGCTGGTGTATTATCAGACGTACGTAAGCGTGAGTTTTATGAAAAACCAACGCAAGTACGTAAGCGTAAAAAAGCTGCTGCCGTAAAGCGTTATAAGAAGAAGTTACAACGCGAAACTATTCGTACCACTCGTATGTACTAATCAGTAATCTGATTAGCTAAGTACAAGCGCTACACTAACGCCACTGTTATCAATCGATATCAGTGGCGTTTTTTATGCTACAATTTTTGTTATTACTGCTGACATTATTTTTTATTAACACTACTATCAGCAGGTTTTGTTCTAAAATTTAACAAACGACCTCTAACGAATAGCATTTAACAGATCGATAAGGATAATAGCAGTGAGCCAACTTAAACAGACGTTATCAGACAATATCAAAGTTTCAATGAAAGCTCGTGAGCTTGAGCGCGTCAAAGTACTGCGCAATGTACAGTCAGTAGTGAAACAAATCGAGATTGACCGTCAAACAGAACTTGATGATGCGCAAGTATTAGAAGTTTTGCAAAAGCAGCTAAAGCAGCGTCAAGAATCACTAACTATCTTTACAGAAAATGGCCGTGATGACTTGGCTACCAAAGAGCAGTTTGAGATTGATATCATCAACGAGTTCATGCCGCAGCAAATGAATCAAGACGAGATCATGGCATTGGTAAATGCTGAAATCGCTGAGCAAGGTGCTACGTCTATGCGTGATATGGGCAGCGTCATGGGTGTTTTGAAGAATAAAACAGCTGGCCGTGCTGATCCTGCTTTGATTTCTAAAATGGTCAAAGACGCGCTACAAGGCTAGCACTTGCTATTGATTGGCAGGCTAATCTGTACAAATAACCGCCTAAGGCTTAAAGTCTTTGGCGGTTTTTATTGCTTTGAGTTCTGCATTAATATTAGCCAATAACGGACGCGCACTATTGGCTTGTTCCGTAGTTTGTAGGTTTTCCGTCAACTGTTTGGCTTGTGTCAAAGAGGTCAGCGCACTCTCATAGCGTCCATTCCATAGCTGATCATAACTGCGATAGCGCAATGCATTAATCGTCGCGATATTGGCTAACTGTGGTGAGGTGGTGGTCTTAGCAAGTTTTTCATTGGCAAGTTGCAAGCTTTGCCATGCGTAACGGTCGCTTGGCTGCTGTTCTGTTAGTGGCTTCAACAGCGCTTGAGCTTTTATCGGTTGACTGCTATTAGTCAGCGCTTCGGCCAGATAAAGGCGTAAGTCTCGGCGCTCAGGATAGAGGCGCTGTTGGCTCTCTAAGACATCTACGGTTTGTTGCCACTTACCTTGTTCACTTAATAACTGACTGTGGGTAATCGACAATAGAGGCTCTAAACTCTGACGCTGCGTGCTTGATAACGCATTTATCTCGGCAAATACCTTATTAGCATCTGTAAAACGTTGCTGCTCTCCATACCAATGCATTAGCGCAAGTTTGGCCCCGAGACTGTTTTTGGCGGCCGTTGTCAGTGTGACTTCGGATGCGTGTTTACCAGCCACTTGTACACGCCAATACAACAAATCAAACAATGCTTGATGACGCTGCTGTTGGCTCAATGAGAGCGCTGGATACTGCTGAGCACGACTTTGTGACTCGCTCAACCGCTCATTACTCAGAGGGTGTGAGCGCACAAAACTCGGTAAGAATTGATTCTCAACTTGATTTAACTGACTCTGTTGATTCATCGTGGCAAAGAACCGTGGCATCGCCCGAGGATCATAACCCGCTTGGGTCATAATCTGCATCCCTACTCGGTCAGCCTCACGTTCGTTACTACGGCTAAACGCCATACTGCTATTCATAGAAGCTGTCTGACTGCCCATCATCACTGCCGCAGCGGCATCACCATCGACAGCTGAGGCAGCAATCGCAGCTAGCATACCACCTAGCTGCATCAGCAAGGCTTTTTTACGTTCGTCAGCGCCGCTTTCGTAGTGCCGTTGACTGATATGCGCAACTTCATGCGCGACGACGCTTGCCAGCTCATCCATGCTACTAGCTGACAGTATTGTTCCTGTATTGATACCGATTACGCCGCCAGGCGCTGCAAAAGCATTGATACTGGGGTTATCAATGATAACGACGCCAAGTGGTGCTTGCTGACGAGCTTGAGCATTGAGACGCCACGTCATGTCTTTTATCGTTTCTTGTACCCAAGGATCATGTTCCATTCTGACGCGGCCATTGATATTCTGTAATGACCATTCGCCAAGCATTTTGTTCTGATATTGCTCAGCAAAGCTCAAGCCTTGCCCGCGCAGATTTGGTAGATCTAGCGTTTGCGGATCTGTGACTTGCCACGAGCTATCAGCAAATTGCAGCATTTGACTCTCACGACTATGCGCACCGCTGGCTATGGCTAGGAGCATTATTGACAACCCTACCTTGACGTTATTTAGCAAAGTTAAACTCATAAAATGACGTTTACCTTTTTGCTTAGACAACATAATTGGTAAGCCTACGGAGTTTTTGGCTACTAAAGAGTTATTGCTGTCGGGTCGCTTCGTTCTATTAGCCTGGTACAAGTGCATATCCTATAAAATGATTAACGACGTCTTTTCGACTATACGAGCTTGTTTATCCAAGGTCAATTCTACAATGAACTTAACTACCAATAACTTAGCCACCCGTCACGATTGCGCAACATGGCTGTGTAATTATTCATTGGGCAACTATTTATGCAGTAAATCTCAAACGTATAACACTTAATCGGGCAACTGCTAATCGTACAACTCTTGGTTATATGATTCTAGTGAACCGAACACAGCGTTGATTATATTCAACTGCAACTATACATTGTCTATTTGGTATAATAAGCAACAATGATAGTAGGTTTAGATGACTGTGATGGCTGTTATGACGACCTCATAATTTATGATTGATGGATTATGTTCGTACTCAATATCAAAGCCTATCGCTGATAAAACAAATTAAAATATAGATATCTACAAGGTTTAAGTTATGCCCGCTGCTAGTGAATTAGTCATCAAACGTGTATCACACTCTATACAGTTATCAGAGAATTTGACTGATACACAGCAGAACGACATTGCGAGTTTACTAGAATTGCTACCGACTGAAAGTCATAACTCAGATGATGTAGCTATAGAGCAATCTGAACTAAATATAAAAGGTTTTGTTGATGGACGCGGTCTTGCATGTCCGATGCCATTGTTAAAAACTAAGGTCGCATTACGTGACGTAACAGTTGGCAAATCACTGTATGTGGTTGCAACTGACCCTAACTCGCAAGCTGATATCACAGCGTTTTGTCGACAAAATCAGCAATCACAGGCGACAGATTATTTAGAGCTAGTGGTCAATGAAGTTACTGACCATTCGTCAGTTGATGGCACATCATTACAGCGTTTCGCTACAATATATCACTTCATCATTACCAAAACTGATAGCAACTAAGCGCTGCTATCCTTTACAATTAAATCATAAAGATTTTTATCTGACTATTTGCTTAACTATTTAACCAAGGTCAAGAATATGGCTAATACTTCTACTGATGCTGTAAATACAAATAAAAAAGATGGCTCAGCTCCTATAAAAAACGATGCACGCGATGCTGCATTAAAGGCCGCTGCTCAGCGACCACCCTATGACGCGAGTGCATTGGGCAATACCAGTACGCGCGACTTAGTACCAGCTATGCCAACTCACCTGTCAGCGCCAGGGGTCAACCTGGGTGCGTATATCAATACTGTCCATCAAATCCCTATTTTGACACCAGTGCAAGAGCAAGAGCTGGCGCATCGCTATTATGATGAAGGTGATGTCGAAGCCGCTCGTCTACTGGTGATGTCGCATCTACGTTTTGTGATTCATATCGCGCGTAGTTACTCGGGCTATGGATTACCACAAGCAGATCTAATCCAAGAAGGTAACTTAGGATTGATGAAAGCGGTCAAACGTTTTGACCCGAATAAAGGCGTACGTCTAGTATCCTTTGCCGTACATTGGATTAAAGCTGAAATTCATGAGTTTGTGATTCGTAACTGGCGTATTGTGAAGGTTGCGACCACTAAGGCTCATCGTAAATTATTCTTTAACTTGCGTAGCCTTAAGAAGACCAACAATCAGCTGACACTAGAAGAAGCGGACGCTATCGCTAATGACTTGAATGTTACGCGCAAGCAAGTGTTAGAGATGGAATCACGTCTAACCTCTTATGATGCTTCGTTTGAGGCGCAGTCAAGCGACGATGATGATGGTCGCTACGCCCCTCAGCTATTTTTGGAAGATGGTATCGATCCAGCTGAGCAGTTAGAGGAAGCAGATTGGGAAGAAAATAACTCATCAGCACTTATCGCTGCTATGGGTACTTTAGATGATCGTTCACGTGATATTGTTGAGCAGCGTTGGTTGTCTGAGCAAAAATCCACCTTGCATGAGTTAGCCGCGGTTTACTCTATCTCAGCTGAACGCGTCCGTCAGATTGAGAAAAATGCCATGGACAAGATTCGTGATGCGATGACCATTGATAGTGTGATTTTGCCAGATGATATTCAGTAGTCTTAAGATGATACGAGTTGTTCAATGTTAAATTGGATCGGTATTGCCGCAATTAATATGGCTATCGCCGTGGCCTTGGGTGCGTTTGGTGCTCATGGTTTAGAAGGTCATGTCAGCATACAGCAGCTCGAGTGGTGGCATACGGCAACGCTATATTTGTTTGTACATGCGCTAGGATTATTGCTTGTTGGCTTACTGATTCGTTTGAAATATATTACTCAGACAACCGCTTGGTTACTACAAATTGGCATTATAATCTTTGCTGGTAGTTTATATGCCATGACGCTTGGTGCACCGCGCTGGTTCGGTGCGATTACGCCTATTGGCGGCGTTCTTATGATTGCAGGTTGGCTATGGTTAGCCGTTTCCGCCTTTCGATTGAAGGACTCAGTTAGCTGAGCTGCTTAATAGTTATTGTTATTGTAATTGTAATTTTTAGCTCTTTGCATCAGCTGCGACGAACTATCAGTAATAAAGCAAAAGATACGTAGTGAATGAACAGGAATTTTAAAATATTAAGGAGTATTTAATATGAGCACCATTAGTGTCAATGGTAAAAGCTTGCAAACCACTCATCAGACTGTGCAACTAGTTATCAATGAGCTTGGTCTTAGTCAGGGTCGTTACGCTGTAGAAGTCGATGGCGAGCTGATGCCAAAAAGCGAGCTTGCTCAACTGCGTATCGTAGAAGGTATGAATATCGAAGTAGTACAAGCCGTCGGTGGTGGTTAATAATGTTTAGACAGATAAGCTTGAGCTGACAGCTAGTTCATTTTCGTTCTAAGTTTACTAACTAAGTTTACTAACTAAATTTACTAATGCTAAAAAAGACCTCAACGTATTACACGTTAGAGGTCTTTTTTTACGTCAATTACAAACTAATGCAGTAGCTACTTATAAATTTTTTATTCTCTTAGTCTACTTTCACTAGCTTGTAACGATAGTGTTCAAAGTTTTAAACTCGAACTATGCTGCTGGTACTGCTTCTGCAGGGGTTAGATCCTGATAGCGACTATCGCGCCCTGCACCCTGAGTCTTTTTGCGCTCTTGACGGGTTTTGTACTTGCGTACTTGTCTATCTAGCTTGTCTGCCATCTCGTTAATGGCTTTATACATATCATCTTCATACGCTTGGACAAACATTTCTTGACCCGAGACACGCATAATTGCTTCAGCTTTATGGCTCTTTTTACCGCCGTCGCTAGCACCGCTATTGTCTAACGATAAAATCACTTGAATACTTTGTATCTGATCAAAGTGACGCTCTACTTTTTCAAGCTTCTCGCGTACTGCTGTGTCCATAGCTTCTGTAACGCTGATATGATGACCACTGATAGAAACATTCATATTGTTGTCCTTTTATTTGTAACTTACAATCAACAGATGAGGTAGCATTCTTGCTTTTGTCATCCTGCCTTACCAATAACTACTCCAATGCCTCTAGTAATGTGTCGACGTATCCTTTTATCGTCTCCTTTATTAATTGTAAATAAATACTATAAATCGGCACTTGGTTTTCGTTGTTGGTATGACTCTAATTTGTCATGAAAATCGCCCAGTAGCAAGCCATTAAATTGTAATTAAGTGTAACAATACCTATTATTTCTATTTGGTTTCTATATAATCAAAAAATTTTATTTTTTATATCTGTATTACACTATACAGACAGGTAACCATTAATCTTATAAAAAGATGAGCTTAGATAATTAGTATTTCTGTTTGCGCTGAGTAGACGAGCCAATATTCATTGCTTCACGATATTTGGCGACGGTTCTTCTGGCTATATCGATACCATCTGCTAACAGCTCATCTTTGATACGACTGTCTGACAATGGTTTTTTGGGATCTTCGTCAGCGATGAGCTTTTTAATCATGGCACTGATAGCGGTCGATGAGATATCTCCATCAGCACTACTTACGTGAGATGAGAAGAAGTGTTTCAAAGAAAACAATCCTTGCGGCGTTAAGATGGTTTTACTGGTGGTAAGGCGTGAGACCGTAGACTCATGCAAGTCAACTTCTTCAGCAATTGCCTTTAATATCAGAGGTTGCATGGCGGTTGCCCCATGCTGCAGGAACTCTTGTTGATAGCGTACAATGCTGGTCGCTACTTTGAGTAGGTTTTGATTGCGCTCTTCTATACTACGAATAAACAGTCGAGCATCGGTAAGGTTTTCGCGCAGATATTGATTGTCAGGACTGTCATCGCCGCGCTTGACCAAGTTAGCATATTCTTGGTTTACGCGTAGTTTTGGTAGGGTATCTGGATTGAGGCGTACATACCAGCCATCCTCTTCTACTTCAGAGTTACTGGTCGCCTTATTGTTTCTAACAGGTGTGACCAGCACATCTGGAATATCATAGCTCTCAGGCGGCTGGGCATAGTCGGGTTGGCTAGATTGAAACAGCAGCCCTGGCGAAGCGTTTAAGGTACGTAGTAGCGTAAGCGCAGGTGTGATATATTCTGGTGCAAGCCCTGTGCGTTCTGTCAGTGCTTTAATATTATTACTGACTAAATGCTCGCTCGCTGATAGGAGCGCTTGAGCTTCTTGTAGGTATTCGGTGTGGGCATCTAGTTTGGATAGCTGAATCAATAAGCACTCACTTAAATGACGCGCCCCTACGCCAATGGGATCACAGGACTGGATAATACGTAATACCGTCAAGACTTCTTCTTTTTCAACGCGCTCATCCCATTGATAGAAACTTGCCATCGTATCAAAGCTCTGCAGCAGCTCATCTATATCAATTCGAATAAAGCCCATGTCATCCATAGAGTCTATTAAATACTCTGCAATCAGCGTATCGGCCTCTGATAGACGCTTAAAGTTCAGCTGCCAGCGCACATGATCTTGAATGGTAGACGATGTACCGCCTTGGTAACTATCGAAATCTTCATCACCCCTACTATTGCCAGAGCCCATTGCAGTAGAGGCGTAGTTACCCGTGTCAAAGCTACCTATATCAAAGCTATCGGTATCAGAACTGCTGTAGCTATCTACATCTATTGCACTATCATCGATATTAGGCTGTTGAAGCTTATCCAAACTATCACTGAAGCTATCACTACTATCGCCACTGTACTCTGTACCGCTAGTAGGTACTGAGTCGAATGAGTCAATACTACTTTGATTCCAACTATCAAGCGTCAATGGCTCGCTCCACTCCTCTATTTCATCGTCACCACTGTCGTATTCGTCATCGTTTTCGATACGTTCAAGTAATGGATTACTATCTAGCTTTGCCTGAACCTCTTGTGCGAGCTCAAGACTAGAGAGCTGCAGCAATTTTATGGCTTGCTGCATTTGCGGGGTTAGCTTTTGTGAGTTGCTCAGCGTGGTCGCCAATCCGAACGACATACTCATGGGCGGCTTCTTGCACTCCGATCTTAGTGATATTGTGTTTATTCTGTCAGTAAAGGTAACGACATAAATCTTATCAGGACATGACGATAGCATTTTTTGCCACAATTTTGCTATGATAATTTATGTTTTGTCTGGATACGTTTGGTTTGCTATCAATAGCAGACTACCATCTTGGCAAGGATAAGCAATCCATAAATACGAGCAGTTTGTTCATTACCGCGAAAATATTATAATAAATAAATTGCGGCAAATGACCAATACAGCTCACACCCAATAGGAATATTGTCATGAACTTAAGTAACCATCAACTTAACGTCGCTGCTATTCAAATGAACAGTCAGCAGAATGTTGAGAATAATCTAGCAGATATCAAAGCCGCTATCACAGATGCACAAGGCCAAGGGGCTGAGCTCGTTGTATTGCCTGAGAACTGCTGTAGTATGGGACAGCAATCTGCTACTGCTGAGCGTTTTGACGACTTATCAGCGACGATAGCAGATTACGCCCGCACCGCTGGCATCCATGTACTAGCAGGCTCGTTACCCTGCCATTATCGCCCTGATGGTACTGTCGTTCCTGATGGTAGATTGCGCCAAGTGAGCCAACTGTTTGCACCAGATGGCACCCGCGTCGCACGCTACGACAAGATTCATCTGTTTACCGCAACTGTGGCTGATAAGCATGGCAGCTATAACGAAGCGGCGACCTTTGAGCCAGGTACACAGACCGTAATTGCGCCACTAGCAGTAGGCAGCACAGTCTATCAACTCGGCATGATGGTATGTTTTGATTTGCGTTTTCCAGCATTGGCGCAGCGTCTGCGACAAGCCGGTGCTGAACTATTGAGTGCACCTTCTGCCTTTACGTACTTGACTGGACAAGCACATTGGTCGCTACTGTTACGAGCGCGTGCTCTAGATAGTCAATGTATGGTCATTGGCGCTGCACAAGGTGGTGATCATCTCTATAAGGATGGCAGCACCCGTCAGACATGGGGACATGCAGCTATCACAGCGTTTGATAGTAGTATTATCGCAAGCTACGACGATAGCGAACTGGATAAACAATATGCCGTCATCATGGCGTCATTAGACAAACAAGCGCAAGAGCAAGGCCGCCAAAAACTACCTATTTTTGATTGCCATCGTTTGGCATAGATCATGGAATTCGGTGGATTTCGTGCCTAATTGCTAGGGCAGTTCTTCATTTTGAGCATGAGTTGCTCTAGGATGGGCGCGATCATAAACCTGCGTTAATTTTGCAAAATCAACGTGGGTATAAATTTGCGTGGTGCTAATATCACTATGCCCAAGCATCTCTTGTACGGCGCGCAAGTCACCACTGCCTGACAGCATATGTGATGCAAAACAATGACGCAATAGATGGGGATACATGTTTTGGGCAATACCCGCGCGAGTAGCAGCGACTTTTAAACGCTGCTGCACTGCCCGTGTTGATAACCTGGTACCGAGCTTTTCACTGATGAACAATGCGCTATCCATCTGCTCTACCCACAGGTTGCGATGTGGTAAGTAGCGACTAATCGCTTCTGCGGCTTTTATCCCTAATGGCACTAGGCGTGTCTTATTGCCTTTACCCGTAACTCGTACCCGTAAGTCAGACAAATCTACATCTGCCATATCGAGTGCAACCAACTCGCCAACTCGCAAGCCACTACTATAGAGCAATTCGAACATAGCCTTGTCGCGTAACCATAAGCGTGCTTGCTCTGGTGTATCAGGAATCTCTTGATCGAGTAGCTGAGTCAGTAAATCGACATCAGCAATAGAAGGCAGTGGTCTAGGACTACGCTTAAGCTGATAACCAGTGGTTGGGTTGATACGTGCTAGCTCTTCTTCAATCATCCAACCATAGAAATGCCGAATCGCAGACAGCTCTTGCTGGACACTGGCAAGCGCCAACTTATCTTCATCAAGACGTTGACTGATATGCTGGGCAAGTTGCCGTTTATCACAGCGTGTCCACGTTAGACGCTTACCACGTAAAAATAACGCCAGTTGATTTAAACCAGCAAAATAAGCGGTCAGAGTATGCGGCGAATGGTTGCGCACAGACAACGTATTGAGCCAACGATACACAGGTGCGAGTAGCTCTCGTAAGGCAGCGTCTGACTCTATATTGGCGGCTAGCTCAGTAGACAGCCAAGGTGCTGAGCTAGCCGCTCGGCTTTCCTTATTGGTAGACATAACCATATTAGAACCTTCCTTGGTATTTATACGATTGGCCTAACAACAGCTATCAGCCTTCAGCATTGGGTTTAAGCCCCGCTTGTGCCATCAGGCCATCTGGACTAAATACACCTTCATAAACGAAAGCGGTCGGACCCGTCATCGTAACTGAATAGCCTGGCTGCCACTTGATAATCATACTGCCACCATATAGCTGTGCGCGAACTTCCTCACCCTCATCAAGCCAGCCTTCACGTATACCAACGGCTACTGCTGCACACGCGCCTGTACCACAAGCTTGCGTTTCACCCACTCCGCGCTCGTACACACGTAGACGAATGTGGCGCTGATTCATCACCTGCATAAAGCCCACATTGACGCGGTCTGGAAATGCAGGATGCGACTCAATTGCCTTGCCTAAAATCTCAACTTCGGCATCGAGTACGTCATCGACTTTTATCACAGCGTGCGGATTGCCCATATTGGCAACGTACAGCTGTACAGGTGTGCCATTTACATCAAGATGATAGGTGTTTTGGATTTTGGTCGTCGCTCTTGGGCTAAATGGAATCTCATCTGGCTCAAATTTAGGCTTGCCCATATCGACATCTACCCAACCGTAACGATCAGTAGTCAGGGAAATAATACCGCTAGCCGTCTCAACGCGTAAACGCTGCTTAAATGACAGTTTACGTGCTTGTACAAAACGTGCGAAACAACGCGCGCCATTGCCGCATTGTTCGACTTCGGTGCCATCAGTATTAAAGATACGATAACTGAAATCGACATCAGGGCGCATGGGTGGCTCAACCACGAGCAATTGATCAAAGCCAATGCCTAGGTGACGATCGCCCAATAACTGCACCAAATCCTTGGTCAAATCTAGACGCTGGGTCACTAAATCAATGACCATGAAATCATTACCCAACCCATGCATTTTAGTAAACTCTATTAGCATATCTTTGATGTCCTATCCTATTTTTATGTATGCCTTATCTTAGCACGCTGTCAGATACAATCATAATAATACCAATCCCAAAAAATACGATCAGCGGTGTCAAACTTGTTTAGTCTACAGTGAGTAGTACTTACACTCGTTTTCCTTGCTACTCTAATTTTTGTGAATGGTGTTGCCTTCAACTAAAGGCGTGCCTTCAAATAAGAATCAGCTTTAATTAAAAAACACTTTCCTCAAAATCCAGTCATAAAAAAACCCATTGTCATTATCACAATGGGTTCTCTTCAATTATCAAATACGGCGATAGTTTTGGCTCGTCTTTAATAATCTTATTGCGCCTGCCACAACGCTTCATCTGCATATAATGCTTCAATCGTTTCGCGCTTGCGGATTAGCTGATGACTATCGCCTGACACCATCACTTCGCTAGCACGCGGGCGTGAGTTATAGTTACTACTCATGGTAAAGCCGTAAGCACCTGCGCCCGTAATGGCCAGTACATCGCCTGTGGCCAATGATAGTAGGCGGTCTTTTGCCAAGAAATCACCCGTCTCACAAATCGCGCCAACGATATCCCACGGCTGCGTACCATCCGTATCGATACCAGCACTAGGTAACATACTTGGAATCACCGCCATCTCAGCTTGATATAAAGCAGGACGAATCAAGTCATTCATAGCGGCATCAACGATCGCAAAATTCTTATGCTCAGTTGGCTTGAGTACGTCAACTTGAGTTAATAGCACGCCAGCATTGGCAACGATACTACGACCCGGCTCGAAGAACACAGTCAAGCCAAGTTCACTAAGTTTTGGTAATAAGGCTTGGGCAAACTCATCGATAGATACAGGCGTCTCATCAATATAGCGCACACCTAAACCGCCGCCCAAATCAATATGCTGCAACTCAATACCAGCGTCACGCAGGCTATGTATCAGCTCAATAACTTTATCTAATGCTGCAACAAATGGCTCTACTTCAGTCAATTGCGAGCCGATATGACAGTCAATACCAACGATGTCGATATGTGATAAATCGGCCGCTTGCTGATAGACCGCTAGTGCGTCTTCGTGAGTGATACCGAACTTGTTGTCTTTAAGACCTGTTGAGATATACGGATGGGTTTTGGCATCGACGTTAGGGTTGACGCGTAACGAGATTGGCGCAGGCTTATTAAGTGACTTTGCCACTTCATTGATTAAAGTCAGCTCGCTGATAGACTCAACATTAAAACAGCCGATACCTTGAGTCAGCGCATATTCGATATCACTATACGTTTTGCCAACGCCTGAGAATACCACACGTGATGCTGCGCCACCTGCGGCTAACACACGCATCAACTCACCGCGAGAGACAATATCAAACCCAGCGCCTGCCTGTGCCAAGACACCAAGCACGGCAAGGTTAGAGTTTGCTTTTACGGCATAGCATACTTGATGATTCAGACTGGCGAAGCTATCAGTATAAGCTTGATAAACGTCCAATATTGCTTGCTTTGAATACACGTAGCATGGTGTGCCATATTGTTTTGCTAGCTCATCAATACTGACCTGCTCCATATACAATGCATCGCCGCGATAGCTTAACGCTGGCAAGTGAGCACTTAAAGCTTTCGGGTCAACATATAGCCCTTGCTCAGTTTGGATAGTAACGGATTCGCCAGTAGTAGAATCGGTTAAGTCAGCAGGTAGTTCAGAATGACTCATATAAACATCTCTAATATAATCAGATTATCAAGGGTGAAAATTAAATTTAGGTAGCAAAGCTATTTAGTCAATCAGGCAGTGAAGAATCGACAGTTAGTTAAACAGTCAATTAACCATCACCTAACCGCTATCTACGGGCTCCGCTTAGCAACTATTAGCCTAGTAATTAATAGCTTGGCAATTAATAGTCGTTGGGGTCAGTACTAGGCTCAGGTAGCACCATTTGCTCTTCTAGGTAGCGGTTTTTTTGATAGTTATCATCGTCGATACCCGCAAAGGCTGCATCTTGTGGATGGCTAGTACTATCCAATACAGACGCACTGCCCTCTATCGTTTGACTACTAGAGTCTGCCAAATATAGATCGCCTTTTTGCCCGCAACCTGACAATCCTAGCATAACCACACTGCCAATAAATAAAGTGGCAACAGCCTGACGACTGGTACGAGCGAATGAGCTAGCATGCTTGGCTGCTGAGGGGCTGTGTATAGTAGACATATAATAGATAACCTGTGAGCTTACGACGGCATAATGGCGATAGTAAATCGTGATAAATAAAAAACAAACGGACAGCCAAACCAGCAGTTAAAGCACTGTCGTTATGACCATTTTCATCATAGCATTATTACATAAAGCTGTACGGATACTGAATATGATTGGTGAATAAATTTGCGTGATGTTGGATATTTTCTAGAACATTAGTCGAATTTTTATAGTAATATCGTCTGCGAGCTTAGATATGAATGTATGACATATGGGTTTCTCGACAATATTTCTTACAATTTCGTGAGTCATAGCACTGCTATGTAGCCCATACAAGTTATCCACTTATAGTTCTACAACTCATTGAATATAATTGATTTATTTTACATTTAGCCATTTATTAATCACATATTTTAAACCTTGCCCCTGTCGTGGTGTAGAAACAAAAATGTGTTACATTATATTCCCAGTTTGCGGCGGCAATAGGATGCTAGCCTGAGATGCATACGCATTACCTCATAAGCATGGATGCATAGCACTGTCAGAAATAGTAGCCCAAGTATAAACAAAATCGCCAATATGCTTGCTTGATATGATCAGCATAGATATGGCTTATTTTTATTTACTCGGCGGTTATCAACTTCATCAATTCCATATAATAATGACATCATGTCTTAGTGAATTTTACTACAGCGTTTGAGATATCAGCGATGTAGCATTTGATGATAATAAAACAGGACGTGGCAATAGACGTCTTTTTTGTATCGAACGAACGATATAATTGATTTGCCCTTTATAAAAACCAATCTAAGGATAGAGTATGAGCGCCAACCTAAGTACCACTTTTGATGATAAGAACAGTGACACATCAACCCTAACCAGCCCCACTTTAGTCCTCAACTGCGGTTCGTCTTCTATCAAATACGCGTTGATCAGCGATGACAACTCTACTCGTATCACCGGTCTTGCCGAAAACTTAGGTCTCGATACAGCCCGTATCAAACACACCACGCTAAATGGCGATAAATTAGAGATCTCTATTCCTGGTGGTAGTCACAAACTCGCCCTGCAAAAAATCCTAGAGCTATTAGAGCAATATCATTTCATCGCAGTCGGGCACCGTGTGGTACATGGCGGCCGTGAATACTCTCAAGCTGTTCGCGTTGATCAGCATGCGTTAGAGGAAGTGAAACGTCTAAAGATATTGGCTCCACTACATAATCCTGCAAATGCTTTGGGTATTGAAGCGGTTCAAGCTATTTATCCTGATATCCCACAAGTTGTGGTATTTGATACCGCCTTTCACCAAACCATGCCGCCTGTCGCTTTCCGCTATGCGTTGCCAAAATATCTATACGAAGAGCACAAAATCCGTCGTTATGGCTTCCATGGTACGTCTCATGCTTATGTCTCAGAACGTGCTAGCCAAATCACTGCAGCAAAAGGTCCTCATGGCTGGATAACCGCGCATCTAGGCAATGGTTGCTCAGCAACCGCCGTATATGATGGCAAAAGTCTCGATACCAGTATGGGTCTGACCCCGCTTGAGGGACTGATGATGGGCACACGTAGCGGCGATGTCGACCCAAGCTTACATATGCATCTAAAGCGTCAGCTCGGTATTAGTCTAGAAGAAACGGATAAGATGCTGAATAGTGAAAGCGGTCTGCTTGGTATTTCTGGCCTATCAAATGACTTACGTACTATTGAGCAAGCTGCGAGCGAAGGCCATAAAGATGCGCAGCTCGCCATTGAGATGTTCTGCTACCGCGCTGGTAAATACCTCGCCAGCTTAAGCTGTGCACTGCCTGAGTTTACCGGTATTGTATTCACAGGTGGTATCGGTGAAAACTCTGTCACCACGCGCGCAAGCATTTTAGCCGTCATGCGTCATTTCGGTATCAAGATGGACGCTGAAAAGAACGCTGGATTGTACGGTGGTCAAGAAGGCAGCTTCCAAGCAGAAGGTAGCAGTGTCGAGCTGTGGGTTATACCAACAGACGAAGAATACCGCATCGCTCAAGAGACTCGTCAAGCATTGAACTTAGTATAAGACGATTGATCATAATGCCTAGCGCTTATCGTTCTAGACGCTTATAAAAAGCTGAGAACAAATAAGGTAAAGCGCTTGGTGTTTTTATACTGCATTTCTTATGCTGCTCAAAATGACTCGACGTCTAAAATAAAATAAATTGTAGGACACATTATGCAAACCATTTTACTTGTTCCCATTAGTCGCGGTATCGGTGTGACATCAGCCGCGCTAGGGCTAATCCGTGCCTTTGATTATAACGGTATCAAAGCGGGCTTTATGAAGCCGTTTTTGCAAGATGATACGCTAGACAAACAACACAGTTTAGACAGCTCAAGCGCATTGACCATGCACGCATTTGGCCTAAATCCGCCTGACTCTATCAGCCGTCAACACGTCGAACGTATGCTAGGCGATGACAATCTTGATGACTTGATGGAAGAAGTGATTGCCAATTTTCATACGATCGATGATGGTCATGACGTGATTATCTGTGAAGGTCTGGTGCCAACCACTGAGACCTCTTATGCGTCACAAATCAACCGTGCACTTGCTCACGCGCTAGACGCCAAGATTATATTTGTCAGTACCGCTGACATCAGTAAACCTGCCTATTTAGCAGACAAACTGGATGTCCATGCCCGTGAGTTTGGCGGGGTAATCGATTCACGGACGCTAGGCGTGATATTGATGCGGGTACAAGACGTGCCGAACACCTTTGATAATCAACCTGTCGCGCCGGGTGAGGCCGTTGTCAGCTTAGATCCGAACTTCCTGCAAGAGGTTCAGCGTCTATCGCCTTCGTTCAATACCGAAGTGTTCCGCCTTATCGGGGTTGTCCCTTTTAGTGACTCTCTATCTGTGCCCCGCACATGGGATATCGCAACAGAGCTCGATGCGACTTGGCTAAATGTTGGCGAAGCAAAGACACGTCGTATCAATCGTATCAGCCTAACCGCTCGTTCAGTGGCGCGCGTCAACGAAGTCTTTAAGCGTGGTACGTTAATGGTCGTGCCTGGCGATCGTGATGACTTGCTATTGGCTGCTGGATTGGCCTGTATCAATGGAATTCCATTGGCAGGTCTAGTATTAACAGGTGGCATCACCCCAAGCGATACAGTTGCTGAGCTTTGGCAATCAGCGCTCAAAACTGGCATCCCTGTCATGAGTGTCGAAAGCGACAGCTACGAGACAGTACAGAGCCTGATGCATATGAGTTCTGAGATTCCAAGTGATGATACAGAACGTGCTGATGAAGTGGCTCGTTATGTGGCGGCGCATTTGGATCTAAGCTGGATTAAAGAATACTTCAGCCGCAATCATGAGCCGCGTCTGTCACCATCAGCGTTTCGTCATCAATTGGTCAAAAAATCACAACACGCCAAAAAACGTATCGTACTGCCAGAAGGCGCGGAACCACGTACGGTTGAAGCTGCCTGTATCTGTCAGAGTCGTGGTATCGCCAACTGCGTATTACTTGCTAAACGTAGTGACGTTGAGCAAGTGGCAAAAAACCGTGATCTAACGCTACCTGAAGGGTTAGATATCATCGATCCTGATAACCTCGATATGAGTAAATATATCGCCGCTGTCGTAGAGCGCCGTAAAGGTAAAACCACTGCGGAAGTCGCTGCTGAATATCTAAAAGACACAGTCTATTTAGGTACTATCATGCTCCAACTAGACGAAGTCGATGGTCTGGTCTCAGGTGCGATTCATACTACTGCCAATACAGTACGCCCAGCATTCCAGCTGATCAAGACCGCGCCGCAATATTCGCTCGTGTCGTCAGTGTTCTTTATGCTGTTGCCTGAGCAAGTGGTCGTCTATGGTGATTGTGCGATCAACCCAGATCCTAACGCTGAGGAGCTGGCAGAGATTGCCATTCAATCAGCACAGTCTGCTGCTGCTTTTGGTATCGATCCAAAAGTTGCGATGATCAGCTACTCTACTGGCTCATCAGGCGCAGGCGCGGATGTCGAAAAAGTCGCCCGTGCAACCCAAATCGTTCGTGAGCGCGCACCAGACCTCAAAGTCGACGGCCCGCTGCAGTATGATGCGGCGTCTGTCATGAGCGTCGGTAAACAAAAAGCACCTGACTCACCTGTCGCTGGACAGGCCAATGTCTTTATCTTCCCTGACCTCAATACTGGTAACACGACGTATAAAGCAGTACAGCGCAGTGCCAACGTCGTCAGTGTCGGCCCTATGCTACAGGGTCTGAATAAACCAGTGAATGATTTATCACGTGGTGCCTTGGTCGACGATATCGTCTATACCATCGCGTTAACCGCTATCCAAGCGTATAGCGATTTAATTTAATCGCTGTAAGACTTAACCGTTAAATTCCTATACAAAGCCGACTATCATTATGATGGTCGGTTTTTTATTGGTGCTCTATGACAGACAGTGGTGACAGATGCTCATCTGCCCTCTACAATAGCGCTATCATCAAATTATTTACCCTAAAAAGGCCAGACAGTAAAAGAGCAAGGTGCATCGACGACCACGTGCGCCCTATCTACTTTTATACATTTATTTATGCCAAATACGAGCAACAGCCCTCAAGAGAAAACACCTGCACCTGCCATTCGTGCCTATCTTGGCGGCTCGTTCGATCCCGTACATAATGGTCATTTAGAAGTCGCGATGTCGGTCTATCAACACCTACTGCCAATCGCCAAGCAGCAACAGCGCACACTGCACGTGTCCTTATTGCCCAATGCACGCTCGCCATTTAAGACACAAAGTACAGATGCTAATCATCGTTTAACGATGTTAAAGCTGGCGACAGAGAATACACCGATACAGATCAATGAGCTGGAGCTATGGCAAGCGCCGCCTGTCTATACGATCGACAGTGTACGCACATTGAGGCAGCAGTACCCTAATGACAATTTGATATTTATCATGGGTATGGACAGCGCCCATAGTTTGGATAAATGGAAAGATGGATTGCGTCTCACTGACCATGTCAATCTATGGGTATTTAATCGTCAGAGCAGTACCGATGTGAGTGATGGTATTAGCGAAAAATTTTCTGACAGTATTATATCTTCTAAAAATAATATAGCGACTACGGAAGATGTTAATTTCTTAAAATCGCAATTGCCGTTGTCGTTGCAGCCCCATGTAACAGACTCACCTATCGAGCTATTAACACCAACTATTCGACATTCGTCAAATAGCTTAAACTCAAACAGTACTAATCCAAATAGCACTGATCCAAATAGCACTGATCCAAATAGCACTGATCCAAATAGCACTGATCCGACTAGCACTGACTTAAAAAGCACTGACTTGAAAAACGCCATTCAAGGACGCATTTATATAGATTCGCGACCTATTACTGCGGTATCAAGCACACAAATACGTGAACAACTACAGAAACTAGACGATCAAACAAATAAAATGCCAGTCGCTCAACGGCAAATCGCATCTATAGCATCAATAAATGATATCATTAGCAATACTGAATCTAATCCATTAGCTAAATGGCTAAATCCTGCTGTTTATCAATATATTATCGCCCATCAGCTATATTCTGCTGCTCAATTCCGTTAAAATCGCCTTATCTATGTCATTTTGCCTATCCTGTCTCTATGCGTGACTGACAACATATGATCAGTCGGATAAGACAAATTGACGTTTTACCCCTTTATTTTACATATTTACGATTCAAGAGATTAAAATTTATGACCAACACCATGACTGCAGAACGCCTAACAGAATGCTTGACCCTAGTACAAAGCGCTTTAGATGATATGAAAGCAAAGAACATCACTGTAATGAATGTAGAAGAGTTGACTGACGTAACAGAGCGCATCATCATCGCTGATGGTACCTCAAAGCGTCATGTACGTGCGATGGCTGATAGCGTCGGCGCTGAAGCTAAGCAAGCTGGTTTTATGCCACTTGGCCGTGAAGGCGGCATCGATTCTGACTGGACGTTGATTGATTTGGGCGCGGTTGTCGTCCACATGATGACGCCGCAAGCACGTGAGTTTTATGACCTAGAAGGCCTATGGTCATCACCTGAGCAGTTGGCTGAGCTAGTTGCTACGCCGCGCGAAAAGAAAACTGCGGGTCGTCGTAACAAAAACAAATAAGCTTGTCAGTGACGATGTTCGCTCAAGATTAAGAAACGCTCCATCAAAAAGACCAGAATACTTATTCTGGTCTTTTTTTATGTAAATTTTATGGTGCTGAACCAGTATAATCAGATACATCATTGAGTACAGATAAGCTCATTTCATATTAATAGTTATTAGCCACTAATATTAAACCGCCAAAATTAAGCCGCCTTCGCCTATTCATTTTACCTATTAGGAAACCTTATGAGCGCAGAATCGAACACGTCATTACCTGAGCAAACACTAACAGACTTTAATCAAGACCTGCCCCTACATATCGCTACCCTCACTTGTGTCCGCGCTGGCAAGTCTATGCCATTTGCCCGTGAAGAAATGAGCGCCATTGATAAAGCACCTATCAAAGCTCCTGTCACTGTCAATTTTATGGGCCTCGCCACTGATGAACAGGCTGACCGTAAGCATCATGGTGGCCCATTCAAAGCCGTGCATCAGCTAGCGACTGCGACGTATGCAAAAATCAATGCAGAATTCGGTTTAAAGGTTCGCGTCGGTACATTGGGCGAAAACCTTACGACTGAAGCTGTCGGTGGTTTGCCTGAAATGACCGAATCTACGGTTTGCATTGGTGATGTTTTTCAATATGGTGGACATTTTGAAAATGGCCAAGATAACAGTAATGATGGTGATAGCGTTCAACTACGTATCGTCCAACCACGCCGCCCCTGCTACAAAATTAATGATCAAATTGGCCAATTTACCAAAGTACCAAATATCGCGGCATGGGTCAGCAAGCAAGGTATCTCTGGCTGGTACTTCCAAGTTGTACGCGATGGCCTTATATACGCTGATTTACCCGTGTATTTGGTTGAGCGCCCTTATCCGTTTGCGACACTAGAGACGCTATGGCAACTGTCCAACTCAAAAGGAAAGTTTGATGCCAATGTGATTGAACCGTGGCTCGCGATTGACTGTTTAGAGGACAGTTGGAAAAAGGTTCTGGCTAAAAAAATCCAACAGGATTGAAAAGGTAACACTCAACAAAAACCTTTAATATGACTTTTCTACTTATAAAAGATAGCCACTACCCTGCGTAATGGCGTCACAAGGTTTTTCATGTTCTATGTCAGCTCCATAATAAACACTCTCTCCTTCTCTTTCTCCATCTTTGATCGTGAAGGAGCACTCCATGAGTGAAAAGACAGAAAGTATCAGCTACCTACAAGCGATAGCGATTAGTGTTGGTGCAATTATCGGCTGGGGTGCGTATGTCATGCCAGGCGATTTGTTTTTACCACAGTCACAGCTATTAGGCTCTTCTGTCGCTATTATTATCGGTACTTTAGCCATCTATATGGTTGCACGTGCCTATATTAATTTGCTGACCCAAACGCCAGAAAACGAGTCAGGCGGTATCTATTGGATTGAAAAATATATCAATCGCAAGCATGCCTATATCTATGGTTGGGGCGTTACGATAGGCTATATTTCTATTATCGCGCTCAATATATCAGCCGTCGCTTTGCTACTGCGCTATCTGTTACCTAGCGGCTTACAATTAGGTTATCTGTATACGATTGCTGGTTGGGAAGTCTACGCCAGTGAAGTTTTCCTATGCAGCGCGGCTATTATTTTGTTCAGTTATATCAATCTAAAAGGCGTACGAGTCGGCGCAAAAATCCAACTCTATATTGCCCTCTTTATGATTCTATCAGTCACCGCGCTGTTTTTTGCCTCGCTTTGGATGACACCAACGAGCCAAGTATTTTTGCCAACTGATATGTCTAGCGGCTCTATCACCAGTCTGGCATGGTTACCTATCTTGGCCGTTATGCCGTGGGCGTATGTCGGTTTTGAGACCACACCGCAGATTTCAAAAGCTATTAGCGATTCAAAAACCAAGACCAAAAGCATTATCCTAATTTCACTTATCGCCGGTGTGTTGTTTTACTTTTTAATCAACTACTTTACCGCGCTAAACATGAGCTTTGACTATCAAGCAATCAAAGACAGCCACTGGGCGACAGGTGAAGGCATAGACAATCGGATTGGTAGCATCGGTATTTGGCTGCTATCGATCGCTATGATTGGCTCGATAATGAGCGGTATCAACGGCTTTATATTGTCATCGGTTAAGCTCTTAGAATCTATGGGCGATACCTCATTATTGCCCAGTATATTTACGGATAAACACAACCAATTCAGTAAGCAAAAAACCGTTATATTGATATGCTTGGTATGCCTACTCTCTCCTTGGCTAGGTAGAAACTACCTACTCGATATCGTGACAATGGCGTCCTTGGGTATAACCGTTGGCTTCGCTTATGTCACGACCGCTGACCTAATTAATGAGCGAAAAAAGAAACAGGCAGGTTTGCTAAATTATCTCTCTGTATTAATCAGTGTGGTCTTTATATCGCTATTACTGCTACCATTTTCACCAGCAGCGCTGTCATTTAATGCTTATGTCTTGCTAGGATTTTTTATTCTGCTTGGGGCAATTGGTTATAAAAAAATCGCAGTCAATCCTAACGTTTATTAAACATAAATAGCATTTGCTAGTTGGGCACGATAAACATCAAACGCAAACGATGCTATATGCTATAACCGCAACTCTTCCTATATAGAGCACTTCATGGCAAAAAATATTTCTTCGATTGCATTGGTATCAGTACTAGTATCATCCTCTATGCTATTGCTCGTTGGCTGCGTATCAACGACAGCGCCGCGTTATGTCATCGATAGCGATAGCTACCAAGCGACTGGCAAAAGCGAGCGCATTAAAACCATCGTCTTGCACTATACGGTTTCAGATAATGAGCGCTCGATAAAGACATTGACCACGGGTAATGTGAGCGCGCATTATCTAGTATTAGACAATGATGACAATAAAATCTATAACCTAGTACCAGAGAGCGAGCGCGCATGGCATGCAGGTGATGGCGGCTTTGCAGGACGGACGATATTAAACGATACCTCTATCGGTATCGAGATCGTCAATGGCGGCATCAAGCCTGAATATCGAGACGCGCTAAAAAATGGCACGCTCGACTATCATCCTTATGAGCATTATGTGGCATTTGATGAATTGCAGATTAAAAAAGTCGCACAACTGGTGCAGGATATCGCCGCGCGCTATGACATCTCACCAAAGAATATCATCGGTCACTCCGATATGGCACCCTCGCGCAAGATAGACCCCGGTGCAAAGTTCCCGTGGGAGCGACTGTATTTCGATTACGGTATCGGCGCTTGGTATGATGAGTTTGATAAGCAGTTCTTTATGAATCAAAATGGATTTGCGTCGGCCACGATACCTGAAATCAAGCAAGCGTTTCGTAAATATGGCTATCAAATCAACGACACTGATATATGGGACAAAGCCAGTCGCGATGTCATCTATGCGTTTCAGCTGCACTTTAGAGCGCAGCAACCAACGGGGAATATGGATAGCGAGACCTATGCGATATTGCAGGCACTAAATAAGAAGTATGCTGGTCGGGATGATTTTTATTAAAGAATACAGGCTATCAGGAGACATAAGCCATGAATAACTCTCAAAAAAATGAGCAAGACGACCTACAAAAGTATCTAGAAGTAAAAGCCAGACAAGAGCAGGATCAGAAAAAGAAAGAGGAACAAGAACCTGAGCCACTTTCTGCCTATGATGCCTGTGTGCTAAAGGAAAGCGCCAAGATTCATGAGTTGATCGCTGAGGCTCAGAAGCGTCCCAAAGATGACTAACTGGATAGACGGTATTTACCAATACTTAGCAATCAAGAATATATAAATGCGCAAGTTGACGTCTTATGTTTTGAGACATAGCTAAGCCGCTATGAAACCAATACCACAACTAAACAACGCTATATCACTTTATAAAAGAAGGCCTATCTACCGACTATTTAGGCTATTTATTGCGATAGGCTAATGATAAAATCACCGCTCACAGGGTTATAGATAGTATCACTGCTCACACCATCTCGTTGGCTTCCCGCCTCTTTAGTTTTATCGTTGATTTTAATGATGGCTAGGATGCTGCACGGCTTTGATAGCTTGGCTTTGATAACTTGATTCTATGACCAGTCCCAATATCTCTATTATCAAATGAACACCAATAATACTAAAAAAGGAATATTTATGTATCAAGCTTTTCAAAAACACCTACAACAAGAAATTAGCGATATACGCGAGGCAGGACTATATAAAAACGAGCGCGTTATCACCTCTCCGCAAGATGCACTCATCAAGATCGCCGATGGCCGTGAGATGCTTAACTTCTGTGCCAATAATTACCTTGGACTGTCTGACCATCCTGAGATTAAAAAGGCGGCGATCCAAGCCATTGAAGACTCAGGTTACGGCATGTCATCGGTGCGTTTTATTTGTGGTACGCAAGATTTGCATAAGCAATTAGAAGCAGCGATCTCTAAGTTTTTTAATACCGAAGATACGATTCTTTATGCGGCCTGTTTCGATGCCAATGGCGGTGCCTTTGAACCACTGCTAACTGCTGAGGATGCCATTATTTCTGATTCGTTAAATCATGCTTCAATCATCGATGGTGTACGCCTGTGTAAAGCCGCACGTTATCGCTATGCAAATGCAGATATGCAAGATTTAGAAACGCAATTGCAAGCGGCGCAAGCACAGCGTTTTCGTTTGATTGTCACCGATGGTGTGTTTTCAATGGATGGTAATGTAGCGCCGATGGATGAGATTTATGCGTTGGCACAAAAATATGATGCCATGGTCATGATTGACGAATCACATTCAGCAGGCGTGGTCGGTCGCACTGGTGGCGGCGTGACTGAATTGTTTGATCTACGTGGCGATATTGAGCTGATCACGGGTACTTTAGGCAAGGCATTTGGCGGTGCTATTGGCGGCTTTACCACGGGTAAAAAAGAAATGATTGAGATGCTGCGTCAACGCTCACGCCCGTATCTATTTTCAAATTCTATTCCTCCTATGGTGGCTGCCGCTGGGGTAAAAGCGTTTGAAATGCTATCGCAAGACAATACCTTACAAGACCAATTGCATGAAAATACCGCCTATTTTGTGAAGCAGATGCAAGATGCAGGCTTCGATATCAAGCCTACCGAATCGGCAATCTGTGCGGTGATGCTCTATGACGCCAATGTCTCGCAACAAATGGCAGACGCATTGCTTGAAGAAGGCATTTATGTGATTGGTTTCTTCTATCCTGTCGTGCCAAAAAATGAGGCTCGCATTCGTGTGCAGCTCTCTGCTGCTCATACTCGCGAGCAGCTCGACCAGTGTATCGCTGCCTTTATCAAAGTCGCCAAGCAAATGAAGGTAATTGATTAAGCATCATTCAGAACTTATCTAAATTCAATAATTAAGTACAACACAGTTAAATAAGAGAAAAGTATGAAAGCACTGGTTAAAGCTCATGCCGAAAAAGGCATCTGGATGCAAGATATGCCAGAACCAACAGTCGGTATCAATGACGTTAAAATTAAAATTAAAAAAACCGCCATCTGTGGCACAGATTTGCACATTTATAAATGGGATGAATGGTCACAAAAGACCATAAAAACGCCAATGATCATCGGACACGAATACGTCGGTGTCATTAGTGAAATGGGCGATGGCGTCAAGCATCTTGAAGTAGGTGACCGAGTCACAGGCGAAGGCCATATCGCTTGCGGGCATTGCCGTAACTGCCGACGTGGTAAGCTACATGTGTGCGAAAACACTATCGGCGTGGGCGTTGACCGTGATGGCGCGTTTGCCGAATATTTGGTGATACCTGCCGATAATGTCATCAAACTCGATGAGCGTATCAGCGATGAGATGGCCGCCATTATGGATCCCTTTGGCAATGCCACTCATACCGCATTATCATTTCCTGTCCTTGGTGAAGATGTACTGATTACGGGTGCAGGGCTGATTGGTTCAATGGCAACCGCGATTTGCCGATTCGCAGGGGCGCGTAATATTGTGGTCAGCGATATCAGCGATTATCGTCTAGAGCTTGCCAAAAAAATGGGCGCGACGATGACCATCAACCCAGCCAAAGGTGAAACCATCGAAGGCGCTATTGATACGTTAAAAATGCACGGCTTTGATATTGGGCTTGAGATGTCAGGCTCGCCTCAGGCCTTTGATTCGATGATTAGTAACATGTATAACGGCTCTAAAATTGCACTCTTGGGTATTTTGCCTAACACCACCACGGTGGATTGGAGCAAGATTATTTTTAAGGCGTTAACCCTAAAAGGTATTTATGGCCGTGAGATGTGGGAGACGTGGTATCAGATGGAGCAAATGCTGATCAGCGGTATTGATCTGTCGCCCATCATTACCCATCGCATGCACATTGATGACTTTCAAGAAGGCTTTGATATCATGGAAAGTGGGCAATGCGGTAAGGTAATTTTAAGCTGGGATTGATTTTGGCGATTTAGCACTTGATGAGCCATGGTTAGCTTTTACATTGTCACGACTGATAAAACGGTACTGATTTCAGTGCCGTTTTTTTTTGGATATTAAAAAGCGATGAGAGAGAGATAAAGGATGAATAGTTAGGTGAAAATATTTTTATCCGCTAATCATGCGTTTACGGTAAAATCAACCTATGTTGATAAATGATGCAAAACTAAAACGTCTTACTTAAAAGATAATAAAAGGGACTTACCATGAGCGCAGGATTAGTCAAACATCTAAGAAAGAAAACTGATGAAGACAGCAATACTAAAATATTGATGTCGCAATGGGAGTTTGATGAAAAGCTCGTCGGTAAGTCGCTCGAAAATGTTGGTAGTTATTACCCACACTTTAGTAGTCATAACGAATCGCACTCACAGCAAATACTCGTCAATATAGAACGTCTACTTGGTAACAACATTGAAAAGCTGACAGCAACAGACACATGGTTAATATTGGAAGCGGCTTACTGGCATGATATCGGTATGTTATTTAATGCTGATGAAGTTCAAGATGTCATTGAAAATGAGCATTTTAAAGACTACGTTGAAGAGCTTGCTAACAACAATGTTCAAGACTTACATGAGTTTGCCAAAGTATGGCATAACGACGGTTGGGAAGCTGCCCTTGTTCATTATGACAACCCATACAAAGGCGTTGAAAAATATCGTCAGATGGTTGCCGAATGGTATCGGCGTGACCACCCCGCCAATTCCGAAAGAGTGGTTTTAAAACCATTTGAAAAGCTGAATATTAGCTCTCCACGTACTGAATTACTTCCAAATCGTATTTATCGCTATCTCGCTCAAATCTGTTTATCTCATGGCAAAAGTTTCAACTACGTCATGAAAGACTTACCTTTTCGCCAGACAGGTATGGGTACAGAAGATTGTCATCCTCGTTTCGTCGCTTGCTTACTTCGCTTAGGTGACTTGTTTGATATCGATGACAATCGCTTTTGCCCTGTTATGGCAAGACAAGTTGGTAATATGCCGTCTTTTAGCGAAACGCATAAAAATAAGCATCAAGCTATCCGAGAATTTCAGTTAGATAATGAAACGGTAAGCGTAACGGCTATTTGTAGTACTGAGATGGCATATATTGAATGTCGAAACTGGTTTGACTGGATCAAAGAAGAAATTCAAAACCAAATGTCACAGTGGAAGAATATCGTGCCTAGTCGTGATTTTGGTTTGCTTCCGACTATAAATAAACTCGATGTTGAAATGGATGATTCAAAGGTACTGTTAGATGGGAAACCTATGAAGTTTGCGTTGGATGAAAAGAATGTAATTGATTTATTGCAAGGTAACAATTTATATAATGGTGTAGATGATGTTGTAAGAGAAATTATACAAAATGCTATCGATGCTACATTATTAAGAGTATGGATAGATTCTAGGGCTGATGAGAGTAGGCGAAAAATACTAGAACAAGGTAACCCTTATGATAGCGAAGTTCGTAAAATTTTTGATGATCACTCGATTATTGTGAGTCTAGATTTTATTGAAACTACGAAAAATTACGAAAATATTTGGAAGCTTTGTATTAAAGATTCTGGTATCGGTATTAGTTTAAAAGATCTCAAATATATGCAGTATATGGGAGGTTCGGATAAAAACACTGAAAAAAAGAAAATTATTAATGGCATGCCACAATGGATGAAGCCTTCAGGAGCTTTCGGTATAGGAATGCATAGCGTATTTTTGTTAAGTAGGAAAAATCCAGAAGAATACCAGCATCTCAGATTTACAACTAAAAGTATAATTAGCAATGAATCTATTGAAATAAAACTTAACTCTCCTTTAAGTACAGACAATGGCTATTGCTTTATTAGTCAGTTAGATAAGAATAGTAAATATATCCCCTATGGCACTCGAACAGAGTTATTCCTTAAAACTGAACTAAATTTTTCATCTGATATTGTCACCAATATTTCTAAAGAAGCTAACTCTATATTAATTGAATTAAAAAATTCATTATCTAATATCTTTATTAATACAATTCCAAAAATATCTTTTAAGGATATAGATATTTCATGGAAGAAAGATATGGCAAACGAGATATTGGACCAAGTATACGATATAGAAGAAAACTATAAACCAATTAGCGATATAGCTTGGTTCAATTACAAAAATTATAGTTTTGCTATACAGGTATATGTGCCAGAAACTATATGTAGTAATGACTTTGGGTATGCTTATAGTTATTCCTTTAGAGGACAGGAGATACCCATCTATAGGGAAAACGTTTATCTTGTTCACTCTTTTAAAAATGCTAGTGTTTATATAGATATTTACGGGAATGCTAAAGAATTTCTAAATATCTCTAGGAACGATTGGAATAATTATGATCTACTCGACGACTTGATAGTCGAGGTAAAAAAAATATTTGAAAATACGAACATTACACAAGATAATATGGGAAAAATTATCTACGGTTTCGAGTATGATAAAGATTTAGGCTTTAGTATCATAAATAATGAAGTAAATGATAAGGATATAGATAAAAAAGACATAGAGAAACTAAAGTTTAATGATGATATATACATTAGTGATATTCTTAAGGAAGAGGTGTTTATACTTGGAAACCCTAAACCATCAAGTGTACTAATAGAACTACTCAAACGTGAGCAAGTATTTAGTAGCATAAAGTCTTTCAATAAGATCAACGATATATATCGTAAAGGAACATTAGACTATTTCCTCAAGAATAATTTTCTAATATACAAAATTAACTTTTCTGGGAAATTAGATAACTACAGTAATAATGATACATTGTTGTTTTGTAAGCCAGAGTGTTTTGAAAGCATGAAAATAAAAAATGCGCTATGGGTAGATGATGACAATGTTGCTATTTTTTCTCCTATCACTACAAACTCAATTGTAGAGAATTCAGATCAAATCTATCTCGCTGAAGATTATAAATTTATTGATGAGATAAAAGAACTTGATAAGCTATCTAAAGAGGATACAATTTATATAAGACCAACTTACGATGACTATCATTTGTTTTATAACTTCAAAGATCTCGAAATTATGATTCCTGAGCCTTACTCATATGCTCTACACAAACTCTACGAACAAAGAGGAATAATATTTCCGTTTTACTTTAAATCTAATGAAATAATATTTCATGACTTCAAATTGCTGTGTAATTTTGTTAAGAATAAAGCTATGAATGCTGATATATCAATATCAGATATTGAAATGAAATACAAAAGCCTAATAGGTTATGTGAGGGAACTGACAAGAGGATGCCCTAAATGGGATGAATTCTTTAGTAATAATGATTTTTAGTATTAAGAAATTAAAAACTATTGGGTATCACAAGATCCACACTTACCCTAGACACTCAAATCTTAAACACAAAAAAGGTGAGCCTAAGCCCACCTTTTTCATTTGTAGAACAGTACTCTAAACTAACTTAGTTAATCTTAACGAAGTAAATCAAAGCACCAAAACACCCTATATATTACTCAGCTCTTTTAACGCCGATAGCGCCTGCTCCGCCTTATCATCCGTCACAAATATATGGTCATGATAGTAGGCAGCGATCACATTGGCACTGATACCCTTTGAGGTCAGCTTAGTTGCTATTGCTGCGGTTAGACCTACTGCTTCTAGGCTTGAATGCACCGTCAGAGTGATTTGCCGAAACACGCCCTCATACTGTAAACCTGCCTCATCAGCGTTGTCTTTTGTTAAAACCAGAGTCAACCCTTCTGTCTCCATAAACGTCGCGATTGGCGCTAAGTTTACATATTCTGCTAGCTGCCCTGTGACGGTACAAAACACAAATGACTCATCAACCAATGCTGGCTGCATCGAACTCAATAGCTCATTGATATCTGTAATTCCTGACATGTTGTTCTTCCTTATTTTGCTTAATGCTAGTCTTTGTTAACCGTGATTTTAGCATGGGTGTCATTATTTATATCCGTGAAAACACGATATAAACACTAACCTTTATTTCCAAACACTCAACTATTAAACACAAAAAAGGTGAGCCTAAGCCCACCTTCTTATTTTAAACGACAGCTATCTCAAACTATAAGCAATTACTAGAGGTCTGAGTAGCGACTAGCGCAACCAAGCACGAGCGTTACGGAACATACGCATCCACGCGCCGTCTTCGTCCCACTCTTCTGGTTTCCAGCTATGGTTATAGGCTTTTAGGTTACGCTCAGGATGCGGCATCATGATAGTAACGCGACCGTCGGTGCTACATAGACCCGTGACACCGCCGAGCGAACCGTTTGGATTGAGCGGATACGTCTCAGTTGGATGACCTTGGCTATCGACATAACGCATCGCAAGCTGACCGTGTTTTGCCATACCATCAATTTCGTTGTTGTCTAATGTGGCATAGCCTTCTCCATGCGCCACAGCGATAGGTAAGATGCTGTCTTGCATGCCTTTGAACAGGATCGACTTGGTACGCTCAATTTTTACGTTGACCGTACGCGCTTCAAAACGAGCTGATTTGTTGGCGACGAAACGTGGGAAGTTTTCCGCACCTGGGATGAGGTCTTTTAACTGAGCCATCATCTGACAACCGTTACAGACACCTAGTGAGAAGGTATCAGGACGGGCAAAGAAGCGGACAAACTGCATGCGTAGCTCGTCATGGAACAGGATAGAGTTCGCCCAGCCAGAGCCAGCGCCCAGTACATCACCATAACTAAAGCCACCACAAGCGACCAGACCGTCGAAGTCACGTAGATTGATGCGACCACTGAGTAGATCACTCATGTGTACATCGACCGCTTCAAAGCCAGCTTGGGTAAAGCCTGCTGCCATCTCTGTCTGACCATTGACGCCTTGCTCACGCAAGATAGCAACTCTTGGTTTACTCTCGCGACTGGCTAAGTATGGTTCTTCAACTTTTTGATTGAGATCAAAGTTTGGCGCAGCGATTAGGCCTTTATGGCTCGCGTCGCTAATCAAGTCATACTCTTGCTGTACGCACGCTGGGTTATCGCGGCGACGCGCAATTTGATAGCTGACCTGCGTCCATGCTTGCTGTAATTCAGTACGGCTAAAGCGTAGAGTGTCATCACCCATGAGCGTTGGCGTTTGGATCAGTAGGCTGTCTTCTTCACTGCTTTGACCGACGAGGCTGAGCATATCGCTGACGTCAAACTCTTCTGCCAACTGCATGAGAGCGGCGACGTTTTCTGGCAATACTTGGATGACCGCACCCAGCTCTTCGCTGAACAACTGACCGAGTAAATTATCGTCATTTAATGACAGCTTGATACCTTGACGGCTGGTAAACTGCATTTCTGCGATAGTTGCCAACAGACCGCCATCACCGATATCGTGATAGGCGCTGATGACGCCTTGCTCATTACCCGCTTGAATAAAGTTAAAGAAGTCGACCAAATCACTTGGCTGCGCTAAATCTGGACAGTCGTTGCCTAGTTGGCTAAGCGTTTGCGCAAGGATTGAACCACCTAGACGCAATTTACCTTTTGACAAGTCAATACGGTAGAACGCGCTGTCGCCATTGATTAGCTCAGGGGTTAGCGTTTTTGCCACATCAACGACAGGGGCAAACGCAGTCACGACCAAACTCATTGGCGACACAACTGATTTGTCTTGGTTGTCGCCATTGTCGTTAGCATTGTCAGTCCAGTTGGCACGCATCGATAGCGAGTCTTTACCGACTGGGATAGCGATACCGAGTGCTGGGCATAGCTCTTCGCCAACGGCATGTACGGCATCGAACAAGGCAGCATCTTCTACGTCATCACCACACGCAGCCATCCAGTTCGCCGACATAGTGATATCAGACAATTGAGCGATACGTGCACCAGCGATGTTAGTAATCGCTTCACCGACCGCTAGACGCGCCGAGGCTTTTGGACTGATAAGCGCAACAGGCGTACGCTCGCCGACACTCATTGCTTCGCCAGTCATTGGCTGACCATCCAGCGCCACTAAGCCAGAAGCCGTTACCGCACAATCTGATACAGGCACTTGATAGCGACCCACATACTGATCACGTACGACCATACCCGTGATAGAACGGTCACCAATGCTAATCAAAAATGATTTGCTCGCCACGGTTGGGTGACGCAATACATCGGTGATTGATTCAGCTAGATTCACATCATCAAGCTCTAATGCGGGCAACGTGCTCTCAGTACGCTCAAAGCTGCGTTGCATTTTCGGTGTACCACCGAGCAGTACTTGCATCGGCATATCGACTGGTTGCTCAGTTAATAGCTCATCATCAACGATTAACTGACGAATATCGGTTGCCTCGCCCAAGATGGCATATGGGCAGCGCTCACGGGCACAGATCGCATCGAATTGATCTTTGCTCTCTGGGCGAATCGCTAGCACATAACGCTCTTGCGCTTCGTTTGACCAGATGGCCATTGGCGACATACCAGCTTCTAACGATGGAATCTTACGCAAGTTCAGATGCGCGCCCATTTCATGGTCATTGACCAGTTCTGGCATCGCATTAGACAGACCACCTGCCCCTACGTCATGTAGTGAGACGATTGGGTTGCCGTCTTTACTGTTATTGCTTACATCGACATCATTGCCCGCTAGTGCCCAGCAGCGATCAAGGACTTCTTGGCAACGACGCTCCATTTCAGCGTTATCGCGCTGAACTGAGGCAAAGTCTAAGCCTTCATCAAGGTCACCACTATCGACCGACGATGCGGCACCGCCGCCCAGACCGATTTGCATCGCAGGGCCACCAAGGACGATTAGCAAATCGCCTTTTTTGATTGCATTTTTTTCAATCAGGTTGCGTTTGATATTGCCGTAACCACCTGCCAGCATGATTGGCTTGTGATAGCCGCGCATCTCGCTACCGTCTTTTGCCGCAGAGGTATCTAGCTGAAAACTACGGAAGTAACCGCATAGATTTGGACGACCAAATTCGTTTGAAAAATTGGCACTGCCTAGTGGCGCCTCGGTCATAATCTCAAGGCTGGTTGCCATACGATCTGGCGTGCCATAATCCTGCGTGCTCAATTGACCTGACTGCTCCCACTTTTCGCTAAGCTCTGGGATATGTAGATGCGATACATGAAAACCTGCTAGACCCGCTTTTGGCTTACCGCCGCGACCTGTTGCGCCTTCGTCACGAATCTCACCACCAGAACCAGTCGCCGCACCTGAATACGGAGCAATCGCGGTTGGGTGATTGTGCGTCTCAACTTTCATCAAGATATCGATGTTTTCTTGATGGAATCCATAAGGATGGATTGAGTTGGCATCCATCGCATCCGTTGGGATAGGATAAAAACGCATACCATCAGACCCAGCCATCACAGCAGCGTTGTCTTTATACGCTGATAAGATACCTTGTGGGTTCGACTGGTAAGTGTTTTTGATCATTTGAAACAGTGACTTTGGCTGTACTTCGCCGTCAACGGTCCACTGAGCATTAAATATCTTATGACGGCAATGCTCTGAGTTTGCCTGTGCAAACATCATCAGCTCAACGTCAGTTGGATTACGCTTTAGCTCATTGACATAGGCATTCATTAAATAATTAATATCTTCACTTGATAACGCAAAGCCGAACTCGGTATTGGCCGACTCTAGCGCTGCCTGACCTTGTCCGATCACGTCGATATGATTCAGTGATGCTGGCGCTTGATCGTCAAACAATTTGCTGACATCGCTCAAGTCATAAACCAAGCTCTGAGTCATACGGTCAAACAATAACTGCTCGGCGTCTACTGGTAGTTTTTCGCCTGCGTCACCATCGACTGTTAACGTATAAACAACGACACGTTCAACACGATTAATCTCGATTTCACAGTTATTAAAGATATCTGTCGCTTTACTTGCCCATGGCGATATCGTACCAAAACGTGGCCCAACGATGACTTGTAGTTGGTTGTCTTGCGGCGCATTTAGCGTTGCTGACTGGTCAACCGCCAGTAAATCTAGCGCTTTTTTATGTTCATCACCAGATAACTCTCGTGATAGCACATACACTTGCTGTGTACTTATTTGACTGACATTTAGCTCGGTTTTTTGCTGAAACTGACTGATGAGTTGCTGCGTCTGAAAATCGGTAAGAAACGGTTGTCCGGCGATGGTCATCATAAAGGCATAATCCGTAAGATCAAGGCATCTCTGCCATGCTAAGTAAATGGTCTGGGTATTATAACAAGAAGACCTGTAATAAGCAGGTCTAAACCGAGATAAATTGCTGATAAGTTGCACTCTATCGCGACTTATTATTTGCGAATCGATAATTCAAAAAAGTATCTTTTTAAGTCGTTTTTGAATTATCCAGTAAAAAATAGAACGCTCAAATCTACGCTGTCACAATTTTTACCTAACATTCATATTCCTTACAAACACTCACATCGCATTACTGGGAACCTATATAAATGTAGGGTGACAACTCGGTATTCTAGTCTCAGTTGTTAAGGCGACGATGACGTTTAATTCTTGAATATATTTAATGGTTAGACATATCTAGCCCAAAGAAAAATTACTATAAATAATCAACTGTTCAATTCGGCTAATTAGAACAATGCTATATAAGCCCAATTAAAACACTATAAGAAAGGAAATTTATTATGAGTAGACAAGACCATATCGATAAAGTACAAGAACTGGTAAAAGAAGTGAAATTTGCCATGATGACCACTCGTACTCATGAAGGCCATTTACATGCTTGTCCAATGACTACTAGTGAGACGAGTATTGGCGCAAAAGAGATTTGGTTTATTGGCGATAAGACTACTGAAACCATCAAAGATATCGAAAAAGAACCACAAGTGAACTTGGCCTATGTCAGTCAAGATTCAAAAGATTACGTCTCAATTAACGGTAAAGCAGAATTGGTCGAAGACCAAGAGAAGTTAGACGAGCTATGGTCGCCAATTTACAATGCGTTTTATGAGCAAGGTAAAGAAGATCCAAATGTACAGTTAATCAAAGTCGTCCCACATGGTGCAGAATACTGGCTAAGCGGTAGCTCAGTAGTTAATATGTTTAAGATGACTACTGCTGCAGTAATGGACGGTAAGAAAGCGACCAACTTAGGCGAAAACAACTCGGTGACGCTATAATTTATCTGATTTATAAGCAGTAAAAATAAAAACGCCAGTGGCTAATGCGACTGGCGTTTTTTATTGTCTAAGTTTTGGGCTGATTACTTTTGTCTTATGGAGTTATCCGCTTTGCTTTAAATAAGGCCAAGCTGCTTTTAGATAAATCATCATCGACCATAAAGTAAGTATCACAGCGGCGACCATTAATACGTAACCGATGGTTTCAAGCGACTGCCAGTTAAGCAGTAGTACGGTAATCGCTACCATCTGAAACGTGGTCTTTAGTTTGCCAACATAAGATACCGCAACGCTAGTGCTTTTGCCCAACTCTGCCATCCATTCGCGTAATGCTGATACTGCGATTTCGCGCGAGATAATGACGATAGCCGCTATCGCCATAATGATATTGGGATGCCACTGTACAAGGACGATGAGCGCTACAGCTACCATTAATTTATCAGCAACAGGGTCTAAAAAGCGACCAAAGGCTGACATGACATTAAGTTTACGAGCAAAATACCCATCGAGCCAATCGGTAATTGCGGCAATAATAAAGACGCCGGTCAATAATAAATGGCGCAACAAACTATCGCTAAACTCGCTCATCCCAACGCGCGCAATGACATTGTCTGAAATCGCAGGCATACCAATACCCATGGCTGGCGGCCAATAAGCAATCGCGACAAATAGCGGAATCATTAAGATACGCGCAATCGTAAGGTTGTTAGGCAAGTTAAAAATACTTTTGGTATTTTGCGAACTTGGCGGTTCTTCCTGCGTATGCAAATGCGTGCTGTCAGTCATGGCAAACCCAGTTTAATATGAACATAATAATGGCAGATAGCTTAGCATTTTTCGGACAAGGCGTCATGCCATCTCTGCAGCGATTAAGTTATCAAAGATATCAAGAAAGGTATCAAGGTTGACTAGATGCCCTCTTATCTACATAAGGTATTGAAATTAGTGGCAGCCTTTATGAATGATTGCATCATAAAGCTCCGCTACTTACTCTAAATACCAGTGCTTCATACCAGTCTTTGCGTCTTTTGGATTTTTACAACGTAATATACTGTAACCAAAACTGCCAGACAGCACTCAATTGCGCTATCATAGCGACTGTACCAGAACACTTGTACACTTAAATCAGTAAATATAAATAGCTAAGTAAATATCTCTACCTATTGTATTGATAATTATTACCCTTATAAATAACAGTAGAGAGCACCAATAATTACAACAACTCTTGACCACGGCCTGTGTAGCTAATACATGACCCGTTTTCCTCAGCCCACAGTACCTCCTCTGTGGGCCTTTTTTTGCTTACGTTTTGCTAAATGTCGAGTTTTTATACTTTCCAAATATCGCTTAAACACTAGCTTTAAAATAAGCCTCAGTTCTAAACAATGCAAAATAATGAGCATGGATATTACGCTTACTGAGTTTGCATGATTACTTTAACAGTTTGCTGCGCCATTCGATAGCAGCTCTCAATATTACCTTTCGCACACCAGTCACCACTGACGATCCATTGCTTGGTTTCATCTATTAAAATGCCCAACTCTTCAGTATCCTTATTTACGATAGTAGCTGCATAGCGCCAACGATGACAGTCTGTTTGGCTAGGTGCACTAGCTTCATTCCAATTTAATGCTTGTTTTGCCGCCTGTAATAACTGTTCTTTTACCAACTCAATATCATCATCGACGTGGGCCTCTGACCAGTCATTACGTGCATGAATGGTGACACTTGGTAGTAGCTCATCACGAGCAGGTTTTTGATGCTCAATAAATACCCTATCAAGAACAGCGCTATTTAGATAAGCGACATCCCACTGCGGTGCAAGTTGGCCATTTAATGTCTCAGGTAGCTTTCGTACATCATCCCAGCCAAGCATCAGCGTATAGCAAGCTTGCATTTGCGGTTTAGTAATTTTGTCTTGTTGAGCAAAGCCACTATCTGACATCAGCTCTATCGCCTGACCATTTGGCGCTGTGCAAATAACCCAATCAAACCAACCCAGACTGGCTCCAGTTTCGTCAAATAGCTCAGTTTGCTTGCTGTTTTGATTAAAAGTTTGATTAAAAGTTTGATTATGAGTCTGGTTCTGGATCTGATGCTGAGACTGCTGCTGGTTTTGAGACTGCAAATACTGAGCAAGCGGTGCGACACGAGTCTTAAATACTATGGTCGTATGCTTGAGCGCAGCGGCCAATTCACGGCCCCAACTGGTCATTTTCGGTGTGCTGATATAGCGTGCATGCACCGCGTCCCATTGCTCTTTGCTTCGGATATTAGGCGACTGCTCATTGTCACTTGCAGGCGTTAACTCAACCACTTCGGCACACCACGGCTGTAGCAACCCTGTATCTAACCAAGGCGCAATAAACTGTTGAAAGTCAGAAGTTTTCGCAGTAAAAAACTGTGCACCGAACGACCATTGCCAGTTCTTACCAGTTTCACTATCGCTGCGATAGCGGGTTGCTAAACGCCCCACACTGCGCGATTTTTCAAAGATAGTGATTTGCGGGGTGTTAGATGACGAGCTTGATTGGTTTGACGCGCGCTCTAATAGTGTTGCTGTGAGCAAACCCGTTAGGCCACCACCGATGATGGCGATTTTTGGGGCAGATAGGATAGTTGAGCACGAAGCATGATCAGTCATGATGACAGTAGACCTTATAAAGTATTTATGAGTCGCTACTATATTAATTAGCTAGCCTAGTAAGTACCGAGTGGCTCGTCAATTAATCCTCAATTAAAATGGTAGCGATGTTGTCCTGTTAGCATTATTGAACCTTCAAAATGCGCCAATATCAATATCGTCTACGTAAAAAAGCCATGCTATTCTCGATAACATGGCTTTTATTCAACTTTAATATACAAATATCAATGGCTAGTACTGAATAACTATCCTTAATACTGCAGGTTCGTTATCAGGCTAACTTACTCTCCGCGGCCCGCTTTGACTTCTTCAACCAAGTCATTAATCACTGAGCTATCGGCAAGCGTAGATAGGTCGCCCAGTCCTACATATTGACCTGCTGCAAGGTTACGCAAGATACGGCGCATGATTTTTCCTGAGCGCGTTTTTGGTAGTGCATCAACCATATAAATGGCATCTAAAGTCGCAATTGGTCCAATCTCAGCACGCACATGGCGTTTTAATTCTGCTTTTAGATCGTCAGTTTTTTCTTCACCTGACTTTAGAATGATAAATGCACAGATACCTGTACCGCGTATCTCATGCGGCATACCAACAATCGCAGCTTCAGCAGTTGCAGGATGCGCAACCACAGCGCTCTCAATCTCTGCTGTGCCCAAGCGATGCCCTGCCACGTTGAGTACATCATCGACACGACCCGTAATCCAGTAATGCCCATCTTCGTCACGTTGAGCGCCATCACCCGTGAAATAATGACCCGGATAATCGCTAAAGTAAGTCTTCAAAAAGCGTGGATGGTCATTATAGATAGTTCGCATTTGCCCTGGCCAACCGCTACTGATCACCAAGTTGCCTTCTGCAGGGCCTTCTAAAATTGCGCCCTCGCTATCGACGACTTCTGGTTTGACGCCGTATAGTGGTGTCATTGCCGCGCCTGGTTTGAGATCGACCGTGCCTGGTATTGGCGCCATTAAGATACCACCAGTCTCGGTCTGCCACCATGTATCGACGATAGGACATTTACCATCACCGACGACATTGTAGTACCAGTCCCACGCTTCTGGGTTGATCGGCTCACCGACCGACCCTAGCAGACGCAAACTAGAACGATCCGACTCACGAACAAAAGCATCGCCCTCTTTCATCATCGCGCGAATAGCTGTTGGGGCGGTATATAGGATAGTCACGTCATGCTTATCAATGATATGACCGATACGTGCCCATGTTGGATGTTCTGGCACACCTTCGAACATTACCGTCGTCGTACCATTGGCCAGTGGTGCATAGGTTGAATACGTGTGACCGGTAATCCAACCCACATCTGCCGTACACCAATAGACGTCATCTTCTTTGATATCAAACACATCACGGAACGTTGAGATAGCATAGGTGATATAGCCGCCTGTAGTATGCACTACACCTTTTGGCTTACCTGTCGAACCAGAGGTATATAACAAGAATAGCGGGTCTTCGGCATTCATGACTTCAGGCTCGCAGATCTCTGATTGACCATCGACCAAATTGTGATACCACACATCACGGCGGCCACTCATCGGTATAGAGTTACCCGTACGATGAACGACGATAACTTTTTCGACACTCTCAGTGCCATCCATGTCGAGTGCGTGATCGACATTGGCTTTGAGCGGTGTGTGCTTGCCGCCGCGTAAACCTTCGTCAGCGGTAATAACAACTTTTGAGCGACTGTCTATCAAGCGATTACCCAAACTCTCGGCAGAAAAACCACCAAACACCACTGAATGTACCGCACCGATACGCGCACATGCCAGCATCGCTACCATGGCTTCCGGTATCATCGGCATATATAGCGTTACGCGGTCACCTTTTACAACGCCAAGTTTGCGCAATGAATTACCCAAGCGGCAGACAGCTTCATGTAGCTCTTTAAAAGAAATGATTTTGTGCAATGAAGGGTGATCACCTTCCCAAATGATAGCAGGCTTGTATGGGTTTTCTTCAAGGTGACGATCAAGACAGTTGACTGAAATGTTCAGCTCACCATCTTCAAACCATTTGATGCGAAAATCATCTAAGTCATAATTGACGTTACTGACTTTGGTCGGCTTTTTTATCCAGTCGATTAGCTCAGCACGCTTCGCCCAAAAAGCATCACTTGCTTCTGTTGATTCGATGGATTGTCCGTAGTCTTTGAGGTACTGTTCAGGTGTGGTATTGGCAGCAGCCATAAACTCGGCTGAGATAGGAAATGATTTCTGAGTCATAGTATTTGGTCCCTTTTAATTATTATGACCTACATGGGTGTTCGTCTATGACGCGCCCCATGTAAGCAATAAGAGTCATCTTCCATAATGTGTGACGCTCATCGTTAGTTTGACAAATAAGCGTGACCGTTGCAAGACATCAAAAGCCAAACATAACAATTTCACTGTACATCTGTATGTTTAGGCACAAATAATCTAGTTGCTATAAGCGAAATTAACTCAGCATTCTAGTCAATTTTTATTGTCTATGACTTATGGCTTATTTTGTATTGAGAAGGGTTTTGGACTTATGAATAATCGTAAAACGGTTAAAATATAAATGAAATTATTGTCAAACCCATATTTTATAAACGACACAAGCCATACTATGTATGGCTTGTTGCTATCGAAAGCTCCCTAAATATCTAGAATGTATTATTTAAGCTGCGTTACTGTTTTCCATTGACCATTTTGTACTTGCGACAAGTAAATATCATTAATCGCGACATGGCTCTCAGGCGTGATGGCAACTGTAGATCCTGTGACGCCATCGACAAAGCTGACGGTCTCTAGACCCTTATTGAAAGTGTCGGCATTTAAGTCAGGACCTGCTGCGGTTAGACCATCAACGGTTACTTTAGCGGCTAGATAACCAAGAATAGCACCTGCTGATACTTCCTCCCCTGTGGCTTTTTCAAACTTCTCAACCCACGCCTTAGTCTCAGGTTCATTGGCTCTTAATGCCAAATCATTATAGTACGATACAGAGTATAGGCCTTCACTTGCGCCGCCTGGTGCCGCCGCAACTGCGGGATGGAAACCAGTGACAGGAGCGATAAATTTCACATCACTCCAGCCCATAGCGTTCGCCGTACCAACCGCTGTAATAGCACCGCGAATGGTTAGAGATAAGGCAATAAGCTCACATTTAGCGTCTTTTAACTTGGCCATTGCCCCAGCAAAGTCTGTTTCATCAGGACGATGTGAGCTGGACTGGACTAGGGTGACGTTAGGATTGCTATCACTAATATCCTTAGCAGCCTCATTGGTCTCTTCACCATAGTCTGATGGGATATACATGACACATAAATTGCTAACTTTGTTTTCGGCAATAAGATACTCCATGCCTAGCTTTATTGAATCATAATAGGTACTACCAGCGGTATAACGACGATTGAAATCCCCTTCTTCTTGCATAGCTCGCGCAAAGGTGAGCGGCATGATACTAGGAACATTGGCGCGGTCCATAATAGGGAAACTCGCTAAGTTGTGCGGTGTGCCGAGCGACATCAGCATGGCAAACACTTTATCGCGGCTGACCAATTTGTTCGCAGACTGTACGGCCTTTGGTACTTGATAAGAATGGTCCTCGACGATATAGCGGATCTTTCGACCATTGACCCCACCTGCCGCATTCACCTCATCAAAATACATATTGGCTGCGGCGACTGCAGGATTACCAAATCCAGCAAACGGACCCGATAAATCATTTGCACCGCCTAAGATAATCTCAGTATCGGTCACGCCCTGTACTGGCATATCGCTTGTAGAAGTAGATGTGGCAGCTTCAGTATCAGTGCCCGTCGCTGCGGTCGTTTCTGGATCACTACACCCTACTAGACCCATCGTACCGACCGTGAGTGCTAGTAGCGTCATCTTGAATGTCCATTTCATTGCCTTTCTCCTTGCGACTCCGTCGCTGTTAGTTTGATGCTCTTAAGATTAATACTTTCGAGGTTGAGACGACTTCAAAAAAGCTGAACGGTGCTAAACTAAACTGTATTAAAGAGCTAGATCAGTACATAGAGTCGATGAGAGCGTGATGCTTTTTCTCAACCAAGTTTCTTTTCAATTTCATCGTCGCGGTCAATTCGTCATCTTCAGGACTGAGCAGCACATCAATAAGCCTGAATTGCTTTATGGTTTCTACTTGAGCTAGGGTTTCGTTAGCAGACTGTACGACGTCATCTATCAAGGCGATGACTTCTGGCGCATGACACAACGAACGAAAATCAGAAAACATCACTTGATTGTCTTGCGCATATTTTTCGACGTTTTCTTGATCTATCATGATCAGACAAGTCAAATACTTTCGCTTATCGCCAATGACGACCGCATCTGAAATATAAGGTGAAAATTTAAGTTTGCTTTCAATCGCAGCTGGTGTGACGTTCTTGCCGCCTGCGGTGATAATAATGTCCTTGATACGACCCGTGATGAATATATAACCGTCTCTTATCTCGCCGACATCACCCGTATGTAGCCAGCCATCACGTAAGTCCTCAGCCGTTTTTTCTGGCTTATTCCAGTAGCCTGCAAACACGTTAGCCCCTTTTACGAGTATCTCCCCATTGTCGGCGATACGGACTTCAGAGTCTGGTAGTGCCTTACCTACACTGCCCGCCATCTGTGCTTCAGGGGTATTGACCGATATCACGCCCGCACTTTCGGTCATGCCATAGCCTTCATAGATAGGCACCCCTATCGCATGAAACCAGCGGATAATATCTAGCGATATGGGCGCAGCACCAGTAGTGGCACGGCGAATATTACTCATGCCTATCAGATCACGAATTTTATATAGCACCAGTCGATTCCAAAACTCGTAACGCAGTCGTTGACCTGTCGTAGGAGTATTGCCTGCCATCACGATATCAGCGTAGTCATGGCCTGCTTTTATGGCCTGATCAAATGCCCAGCCATTGAGTGCACTGGCGTCGCTACGCATATTACTGATGGAGGCGTACATTTTTTCCCACAGCCTGGGCACAGCGGTAAAGGTATCAGGCGATACTTCTTTCATATTCTCAAATACTGTCTCTGTGCTCTCAGCAAAGTTAACGATACAGCCTCGATGGATAGGCAGATCTACTGACGTTAAACGTTCGAGTACATGACATAAGGGCAGAAAACACAGCTGCTCATCAGTAGGCAATATAGGAAGAATATCTATGCTTGTTTTTAGCTCAAAGAGGACATTAGCATGCGTTAAGATAGCGCCTTTTGGGTTACCTGTCGTGCCAGAGGTATAGATTAAGGTGCGTATGTCATTGGGCGTACCTTGATCGATATAATCACTAAAGCGTTCTCTTGCGTTATCAACACTTCGACCAATCGTATATAGCTCATCGAGGAAGATAACCTGATCATCCTCTAGGCTACGCAAGCCTTTACGGTCAAGGACAATGACTTTTTTGACATTAGGCGTCTGTTCACGAATCTCTAAAAACTTGTGCAATTGTTCATCGTTTTCTACAATCAGAAACTTTGAGTAGCTGTCATTTAATATATAAGCAAGCTGTTCGGGACTGTCTGTCGTATAGACACCGTTGGGTATCCCGCCTACGCCGCAGACGCCCATATCAAAATAAAGCCATTCTTTATTGTCTTCACTCAAGATAGAGACGGTATCGCCTTTACTCAGACCAAGCTCGACGAGTGCCATGCCGATATCGCAGCTATGATGATAATAGTCTAGCCAACTATAACTCTGCCAAATCCCAAAGCTCTTTTCGCGATGCGCAATCCTATCACCTCGGCTCAAGCAAACCTGTCGCCAGAGTTTGCTCAATGTATCGCACCCTTCTAGGATTTGAGGTGCATGATCGAAAGGCGCATTATGTATCTGTTGACCAGTCTTGTCAGCATGACTTTTAGCATGGTTTTCAGAATGGTCTTGAGACGATACTGGCGCAGCAGACTTTTCTTTCATGTCTGCCGCATCCGCAGGCGAAAGTGAAGTATTGTTTTCAGTATTAACATCAATATCAATGGAGGTCGTCATGATTATTATCGCCAAGTCTTTTTGCGTTTCCACCGAGTGGCTTCCGCAGTGTTATCTTTGGTTTGTCCCAAATAGAACTCTTTAATATCATCAGAGTGCATGAGTTTGTCCGCTGAACCTGCCATGACAATACGCCCTGTTTCTAACACATAACCGTAATCCGCTGCTGCCAAGGCAACTCTTGCGTTTTGTTCAACCAGTAGAATCGTGACGCCTTGCTCTTTATTTAAACGTCGAATAATGGCAAATATTTCTTGTACCAATAATGGAGACAGTCCAAGAGACGGCTCATCGAGCAGCATAAGAGAGGGTCGTGACATCAGCCCTCGACCGATAGCGAGCATCTGCTGCTGACCACCAGACATCGTGCCCGCTGCTTGTGTACGGCGATCTTTTAGAATAGGAAAATACTCATATATCATCTCGACATCACGCTGTATCTCAGACTTGTCACGCCGAGTATAAGCACCCATCGCTAAGTTTTCAGCGACATTCAAAAAAGGAAATACCTCGCGCCCCTCGGGTACATGCGACAGTCCTTTTTTGACCAAGCGATCAGGCTCAGTACCATCGATACGCTCTCCGTGGAACCATACTGCGCCCTTGCGAGGATTGATAACCCCCGAGATGGTTTTCATTAGCGTCGTCTTGCCCGCCCCATTCGCACCCAAAATCGTGACCACTTTGCCTTCGGGTACCTCTAGACTCACGCCTCTCAATGCCATCACTGGACCATAAGCAGATTCTAGATTTCGTACCTCAAGCACGTTGTTCTTTACTTCAGAGTCGACCAAATTCATTTCAGTAGCCGGCGCGGCAGAAGATAGTGATTTTTTAATAGCTGACATTACACACTCTCCTGTCCAAGATAGGCTTCAATGACCTGTGGATTGGCTTGCACCTCAGCTGCTGTGCCCTGAGCCAAAAACTTACCTTCAGCGACGGCCAATACGCGATCTGATACGCGATTCACAAGACTCATGTCATGCTCTACCATCAAGATAGTCAAGCCAAGATCCTTTTGCATATCTTCGATCCACCATGCCATCTCGGACGTCTCCTCTACGCTAAGACCAGAGGCAGGCTCATCGAGCAAAATAAGCTTTGGATTAGCAGCTAATGCACGCGCAATCTCAACCACCTTTCTAATGCCATAAGGCAAACCTGCGATCAGCTTATCTCGATAAGGCGCTAACTCTAAAAAATCTATAATCTTCTCAACTTGCAAACGATGCTCGCGCTCGCTACGGCGCACCTTTGGCAAAAACAGCAAGTCCTGTATCCATGACGTATTACGCTGCGAATGGCGACCGATAAGCAGGTTTTGAAGCACGCTTGAGTGATCAAACAACTCAATGTTTTGAAAAGTACGGGCGATACCCAGTTTTGCGATATCGTGAGCAGGTAGCTTGGTAATATCAGTGTCATCAAAGGTAATACGACCACTAAGCGGCTCGTACAAGCGACTGATTAAGTTAAAAATCGTAGATTTACCAGCGCCATTAGGTCCTACGATAGTAAATACCTCGCCCTCGTTTACCTCAAAGCTAATGTCATCAACGGCTTTCACACCACCGAACGCGATAGATAAGGAGTCAACTTTTAATAAGCTCATCGCATACGCTCCGTCTTAAGATAAGTTTTAGAACGGCGAAACAGTCCTTTTCGATATAATGGAAACATCTGAAACCAAGTCCGTATCTTTATCCAAATACCGTATATACCGCGTGGCTCATAGATGATCATGATGACAATGACTAAGGCAAACAGCGCCGTATCAATACCAGGAATACTGGTGATACTAGAGCCCGCACCTTGACCAACCATATCGCCCAAGATAGCAATCACTTGTGGCAATAAGACAACGACGACAGCACCAAAAAACGCACCATGTATGGAGCCCAAACCGCCAATGACAATTTGCAGTAGGATGGTGATAGAGATGATAACGGTGAAGCTCTCATAATTGACCGCTTGCACAAAATGCCCGTACATAGCGCCGCCAATAGCGGTAATCGCGCAAGATATGCTAAAAGCTAGCGTTTTGGCTTGCGGTACATTGACGCCAAGCGCGCGGGCGGATACTTCGCTGTCTCTGATGGCTAAGAACGAACGCCCTGTGCCGCTTCTGAGTAAGTTGATATACCCTAAGGTAACTAGCACCACGAGCGCGAGGCATAAGTAATAAAATGCTTTTGGCGTGATATAACGATCGATGGTGTAGCCAAAGAGGTTAATGGGAGAAGCAAAGGTACCAGAGATGCCGCCAGTAATAGGCTCAGCCACGATAGCGATGTCCTCGACGATAATACTAAGCGCTAAGGTTGCGATGGCTAAATAGATACCGCTAGTTCGTAGGATAGGTCTGGCAATGATAGCGCCGATAACCCCAGTGATGAGTGCGCAGGCAATCAAAGCAGGGAAAAAATTCCACCCTCGAGCCATCAGTGCCATATGGCTAAATGCCCCTATCGCCATAAAGGCGGCATGACCTAAGCTGACCTGTCCAGTGTGCCCGGTCAAGAGCATCAGACCCAGTCCAGAGATAGACCAAATCAATATGGCGCTAAGCTCACTAATATAATAGTTGCTCAATAACCAAGGCGCCATCAGTAGTAGCAAAAGAAGCACGCCATACTTTATGAGTTGGCTTTTGTCATCGAAGATATTGATATCTTGATCATAGCTGTGTTTAAACTGAGCTTTCATGGGCAGTACTCATCCTTGAAAAGTTTTGGAGGCCGCTTTATCATCCTTGAATCAAAGCTGCCTTGGATCAAAGCTTCTATACTTTTTTCTGTTTGACCTGAGAAAAAATACCGCCCGGACGTACGATTAGTACGATCAACATAACCACATAGGGCGCAATTTGACTAAGACCTAGCGGTAGATAACGCCCAGCAAAAGGCTCTATCACCCCTACTAGCAATCCGCCTGCCAGCGCACCAGGCAAGGAGCCTAATCCACCAATTACCGCAGCGGCAAAGGCCTTGATACCGAATAGTAATCCGACAGAGGGTTCAATCGCGCCTTTGGCCGCAAATAGTATGCCGGCAAGTGCGGCAACCACCCCTGACAATGCCCAAACGATACCATTGACCCGCTTGACGGGAATACCCATATAGTAGGCTGCCATTTGGTTTTGACTGCTGGCTTGCATCGCAATACCAAGCCGCGTGTGGGCAAAAAAGAAGTACAAAATGGAGGTTAATGCGATAGTAGATATGATGATAATGATGTCAACATAAGCGATACTGAGTGAGCCTAATGCCAACATCTTGCCTGAAAACGGTGTCTGTAGTGAGACTGGGCTATGTCCCCAGATAACACCAGCGACAAAGCGCATTAAGAAACCAAGCGAGATGGTAAGGATGACCATCGCAAATTGCGGTTGACCAAAAATACCACGTAGGATAAAGCGATCGAGTAAGTAGCCAAATGCACCCATGATGACAGCAGCAAAGGTGATGCCTAATAAGAAGGGAAGGTTTGCCTGATCGGCATTGATGAAAGATATGCCCAAAAAGGCACCGAGCATAAGCATGTCGCCTTGGGCGAAATTGACCGCTTCTGAAGCTTTGTAAATGAGTACAAAACCCAGCGCTAACAGCCCATATATACAACCATTAGCAATCCCGCTAATGAGCAGTTGTAGGATATCCATAAAGTCCCTTTTGTCTTAACATTATCATCCGTGACAATGTTTGAATAAGCGGTTCAATCGACTGACTTTTTCATCAACTACTTGTAAAGAAATTCATTTTCTTTGTATCAAAACGACTAGCGTTTTAGGAAGTAATCAATATGGCAGCAGTAGTAGCGAATAATATTCATATATTCACATTATACCAACTACGAATTATTGTCTATAGAAAAATCAAAGTTATTCAATGATTTATAGCAAGTGGCAAAAGCTATTTATATTACTCACCTAAAAACACCGCCATTATTGCCATGGTATAATTAGCTACTTTATATCGTCTATCCAAACCTATTCTATAAGTCATCATCATGAGTCAAATGCCAAAACAAGCAAAGCCAGTTAAGCCAAGCAATTCATCAGCGGGTAATCCATCGTCAGCCAAAAAATCTACTGATAACCACTATGACGTCATTATCATCGGTGCTGGTGCTTCAGGATTGTATTGCGCACTGACTGCTGGTCGCCGTGGTCGCCGCGTATTGGTGTTGGATCATGCCAATAAAGCTGGCAAAAAGATTTTGATGTCGGGTGGTGGTCGCTGCAACTTTACCAATTACTTTGTGGAGCCTGAGCATTTTATTGGTGCCAATCCCCACTTCTGCAAATCAGCGCTAAGTCGTTACCCGAGTTGGGAATTTATCGGCATGGTAGAGTCGCATAAGATTGCCTACCATGAGCGCGAACATGGTCAGCTGTTCTGTGACGACTCAGCACAAGACATCTTGTCTATGCTACTAGATGAATGCATGGCTGTAGGCGTACAAGTAAAGCTTAATGCTCAAATTGATCATGTTAAAACTGCTGCTCATGATAAAGGCGAACGCTTTTATCTAACGACGAGCAAAAAGCTTGGTAAAAAAGACATCGCGAGCGGTGCTCAATCTGCGCAGACACGCTATAGCTGTGAGTCTTTAGTTGTCGCTACTGGTGGTCTGTCTATCCCGACCATGGGAGCAAGTGGTATCGGCTATGAGTTGGCGCAGCAGTTCGGGCATACGCTCGTACCTACTGATGCCAGTCTCGTGCCGTTTACTTTCACTGACAAAATAGGCGATCTCATCCGCGCTTTGGCTGGTATCAGTCTGCCAGTTATTGCCAGTAACGAGCGTATCTCTTTTAAATTACCTGTCCTATTTACCCATCGCGGTCTCTCTGGCCCTGCCATGCTACAGCTCTCCAACTATTGGCAGACTGGCGAAACCATCAGTATCAATCTGTTGCCTGAGATAGATGTCACTCAGCTTTTACTTGCTCGCAAAAAATCACACCCACGCCAACTGATTCGTACCGTGTTGGCAGAAAATACAGATAACGCATTACCCAAGAAGCTATTGGCAGCGTTACAGACGCATCTGTGGGAAGACATCAAAGATACAGAACTTGCTAATATCAAAGACGAGCGACTTACAGAACTTGGTGCTACGCTCAACGGCTGGCAGCTCAAGCCCTCTGGTACGGAAGGCTATCGAACGGCTGAGGTCACACGCGGCGGCGTCACAACCGACGAGGTATCTTCCAAAACGATGCAAAGCAACTTGCAAGATAACTTGTATTTTATCGGTGAGGTACTCGATGTGACTGGCTGGCTTGGCGGTTATAATTTTCAATGGGCTTGGGCCAGTGGTTTTGTCAGTGGTGAAGTCGTTTAATCACCTTAATAGCTTCACTATTTATCGCGACAATAGTAGCTTTAGTGTCTGTTAGGATTTGAATAATTGATCAATGTTCAGATAATGGCTGACAGTATGTTTGATGATAGTTAAATGGTTTTAGACAGTAATCTTAGAGAACGATGAGAATAAACACAACATAAGTCTATTTTCATAGTAGAATTAACGTAAGGCATTCATCCTATTGATAGCAATGCCACTTAGACTTATGAGGTAATCCATGCGTCCAATCAAGCATATTCATGGTGATAAAAAGCCGCATTGGGTAGGTGATGGGTTTTTCGTAAAAACCCTAATCAACCATCTCGATAACAATCCTGATTTTAACTACAGCCATACCGATCCCTTTTTATTATTTGACTACGGTAAGCCTACGACCTTTTTACCCAATCCTGATTATAAACTGCAACCGCATGGTGTTGGACTGCATCCACACAAAGGTTTTGAAACCGTAACCATCGCCTATTCAGGTGAGATTAGCCATGCAGACTCAACAGGTGGGCGCGGCGATATTTTAGAAGGTGATGTACAGTGGATGACTGCTGGTCGCGGTATTCTACACGAAGAGTTCCACTCTGAAGCTTTTGGGCAACGTGGTGGTATATTTAGTATGGTGCAGTTATGGGTCAACTTGCCAAGCGCCCACAAACTGACCGACCCAAAATACCAATCTATCAAACGTGCTGATATGCCTATTGTTGATCTGATAGACAATAGCGACGAGCAAACTATCATCGGTCAAGCTGCCATTATTGCCGGTGACTGGCATGGAATAACGGGTGCCGCAACGACATTTACGCCTGTCAATATGTGGGATATCGAGCTACATACAGCAGGTACAACCACGCTACAAGTACCGAAAACACACAACACCCTACTGCTGGTACAAGAAGGTCAAGTATTGGTCAACGGTACAGCCGTCAGCGCAGGCAGCCTAATTGAGTTTTCAGCGCCTATTCGAAATCATGTAGGCACTCAATCTGAACATCCATCATTACCTGCTACTGATACTATCGAATTGACCTACCCCGCAACTACCGATGACGATACCCCTATCAAATTGCTACTGCTAAGCGGCAAGCCAATCGGCGAACCAGTCGCAGGTCACGGTCCCTTTGTCATGAATACTCAAGAAGAACTACGTCAAACCTTTCGTGATTATCAAATAGGTATTTTCGGCAAATAATAAAAATCTAGGCTTAAAAAAAGCCGCTCAACTATTGCTAGTTAAACGGCCTTTTTATATTGCGTTGTTTAGTTAAAAATCTAACTATTACGCCTGGTCTAAAAATGGATAGTCGGTATAACCTTCAGCACCGCCACCATAGAAAGACTCTGGATGCTGCTCATTAAGCGGCGCGCCTTTTTGGATACGCTCAGCCAAGTCAGGGTTGGCGATATAGTCACGGCCAAAGGCGACTGCATCGATATAACCTGCTTTCACATTTTGCTCTGCTTTTTCAGCAGTGTAACCACCAGCTGCGATAATCATTTGATCAAAAGCAGCACGCACACGCTTACGGAAGTCTTCGCTATAAGGCGTACCACCTGCCCAATCTGGCTCTGACAGATGCAGATACATGATTCCGCGTTTGTTAATCTGCTCAATCATCCAGATATTTTCGTCTTCGTTATATCCAGCTTCTACGTTGTTGAACGTACCCAGTGGTGAAATACGAATACCAACATGATCTGCATCCCAAGCGTCTACACACGCATCGATAACATCAAGCGTCAAGCGCGCACGGTTTTCGCGGCTACCGCCGTATTCATCATCACGCTGGTTGGTTTGCTCAACCCAGAACTGATGCAATAGGTAACCATGGGCACCATGAATCTCTACCCCATCAAAACCCGCTTCTTTGGCGTTCTTAGTGGCTTGACCAAAGTCAGCGATAACTTGTTTTATTTCTTCAAGCGTGGCTGGACGTGGCGGCGTTGCATCTACACGAATGGCTTGGTTATCGCTGTCACGTAGCGAGGTACGTACACCAACATCAACGTTAGAAGCAGAGATAGGCGCTTTACCGTCTGGCTGTACACTCTCGTGAGAAACTAAGCCCGTGTGCCATAGCTGTACGACGATTTTGCCACCTTTAGCATGGACATTGTCTACGATGGTTTTCCACGCAGTGATTTGGTCTTTGGTATGAACGCCTGGCGCGCCAGCATAGCCTTTCGCTTGGAAAGATACTTGCGTTGCCTCAGTGATTACCAAGCCAGAACCTGCGCGCTGTGAGTAATATTCGCTTGCCAATGCTGTTGGTACATCACTTGGCTCAACCGAACGTAGACGCGTCAACGGTGCCATAATAATGCGGTTTTTTAGGGTTTGGGTACCCATCTTGACGGTTTCAAATAAATTATCATGTGCCATAAAAAGCCCTGTTTATTGTTTTAAACCTTACTATCAGGTTTACTATTATTGGTAATAAATAGCACTTATATTAGTAGGTAGCACTCAGCTGTCGTTCTATAATTTGCGAAGTACGCTACTCATAAGCCGAGTTCTTTATAGGGGGCAAATGCGATTATTCCAAGCAATATTTACAAACAGAAACACCAATATTTAGATATTCGAATCTTTATAATTAAAGGCTACGAAGACAGTTTACCGTAGCTTAAACTCTCGTCGCCCGCGTGGAATTCTTTGGTTGTAGCATTTTTTTGACAGACAGCTCTAATGACAGATATGTACCAAACAATATCACTACTGAACCGATGATGGCTTGGATATTTAAGGCTTCACCAAGTAGTAGATACCCTAAAATAATGGCGAAAATTGGAATGACTAAAGTAATACTAGTGGCGCGCGTCGGGCCAATATTTTTAATCAGCTGATTCATAAAAATAAGGGCAATGGCGGTCGAAAATACCCCGATACAGATCACTGATACCCACGCCTTTATGCTGATATCTTTACCATATGGGAACTCATTAAAAGCCACAGGCAGCATAATGATACTACCGATAATGAGCGAGCCTGCAGTGATAGCGACTGGCGATACTTCGTACAGATAGTTTTTGGTGATGTTAGCCCCAAGCGCATAACCTACACAAGCCAACAGCGCGTAGCCCATCGGTAGTAGCCCTTCGATCAATCCTTTGCCTGGCTCGCCGCCACCAAACAAGCTTTCGCTCATCAGTATGATTACCCCAATCACTCCGATGACCAAACCGAGTGCTTGTTTTTTCGATAGCCTATCCTTAAAGAAGACCCTAGCGATAAAACCACTCATCATCGGTACAGAAGCATTTAGCACGGCTAGCACGCCTGCGTTCACTGATTGCGCAGAAAACGAGAACAACACAAAAGGTAGCGCTGCCGAAAACAAGCCGACGAGCGCTAGCATTTTCCAATGCTCCTTGATGCCTACTCTGTTTTTCTTATTGAGCAATACAAAGACCAACATGACCAATCCGGCGAATATCACACGCAAACTGGCAAATGCCAATGAGCCAAACTCAGGTACGCCAATACGATAAAAGACGAAAGAGAGTGACCACATAAAAGAGAGCGTCACAAAGATGATGAGGTCACGGTTGGTCATTGGGTAATCCTATTAAGCGCTTAGACTGCGTTTGCCAACTCGTGTCGGTCATAAGCATCTGGTACGTTGGGGAAATTATCATGTAATTAAAAACCCATGATGATAACTTTTTAATTGTTTGATGGGTAATTTTTTATAGAATTTATAGTGAATTTTTATCCACTTATTAATTTTTCTAGCACAGTTTTAAGGTTTTCACCTTTTGATAATTTATAAATTTGGACAAATCTCTTTTATTAAGCACCATATAGCAAGCAGCACTGATCCTATAGCTCTTATACTTTAGCTTATTCCAACGCCTTTCTATTCACATACTAAAGAACTCCAAAGTCATCCTTAAGTAAGCCATCAGTTCAATACCTATAAAAACAGATTCACAGTCATAGTAAACCCTTCTTATAACACTACCCTATAACAGCTACTCTTAATAATGCTGATGATAAAAGTAGCTCTGATAAATAAATTCAAGTTTTACTTAAAATATATTAGTTGATATTTGTTTACTAATTTTCTACTATCTACAAGGTATTGGTTAGTATTTGGCAATACAAAAAATAGATGGCAAACATCATTAGTAGGATTAATAAATTATTGAGGAATGATTATGAAAAGGATAGCGTTATTTATCGGTATGATATCAGTTGCAACGGCAGGTTTTTGCGGGGTTGGTCAGTTCTCAGATGAGACCACTTGCTATGTTTATAAACAAGATAAACTGCAAAAAAAGCTAAACTGTCAGTATGAGGGCGCTGAGGGTGCAGCGATGAGTTATAGTTTTAGACAGGTCTCCTATAACCTGCCAGGGTTTGGCAAAATGGCAACCTCTACCAGTGCAAACTATAATGACCGTAATGAAGTGACTGGATGGACGACCACCGTCAATGACGAGCCCGCGATCATCAGATATCGTCTGCCAACCAATCAGCGTATCGTCAGTGATGCCTATGCACAGTCTGGTAAAGCGGTTATGCAATGTTATCTTAGTACAAAATCGCAGTGGGAGATTTGTGCTAAATAACACTAGATAGCATCAACGTATAACGTATGGCGCAGCTTTCTATTAAAAAGGACTTGAGAGTGTTACTAGCAATATGCTTATGGCATAGTTCAAATCATCGCTTTTATCTAGACACGACACTAAATGACGCGCATAAATTGGGGAGCATTGATATTATATAAAATTCAATTCAGAATATATTAATACCTAACAAATGTATCAAAAGGATAATTGTACTATGGCAAGATGCACAGCACCAGTAAATGGTCATCGTTCAGCAAGCGCAGCAGCAGCTTGTCCGGCATGTAGAGGTGGTAGTCGCGGATATGGAAGTGGATACTCAACTTACTCCCCTCCATCATATTCAGCTTTAGGAAGTAGCTCTAGCGGGTCAAGCAGCAGTAGAAGGTCTAGCAGCACAAAACCACGTTGGTCAAAAGCAGGTTCATCGGTGGTTTACACCTCAGCTGAAGTACGGACACTTACACCAGTTCGTCAAAATATTGAAAGACGAGCTGTTAAGCCAGATCTTAGAGATATATTTCTTTGTCACGCGTGGGATGATCGAAAGGGAGTAGCAAAGGAACTACACGATCTTCTTGAGTCTTTGGGCGTTTCAGTTTGGTTTAGCGAAAAGGATGTCCTCTTAGGTACTAATCTGCTTCGTGAAATAGATAAAGGTCTAGTAAAATCTCGAGTCGGAATAGTGTTAGTTACCCCCTCTTTTTTAGATAGGATAGCAGGAGAGGGAATTGCAGATAAAGAGCTTTCAGCACTTCTAGCTACTGACTTGCTCGTACCTATTGTACATGACACAACATATGAAGAACTTCGCGATGCTAGCCCCTTGTTAGGTTCGCGAAGTGGCTTAAATACCGCTGAAGATCCAATAACGAATATTGCCGCCAAACTCGCTGAATTAGTAACAATCTAACGTACTGAATAACTTTATTTTCTTTTCTAACATATATTTAATTGAGGTGTAGTATGTTTATTGAAATTTTATTGGCTTTAGTAGCAGTTATAATAATATTACCTCTACTGTTTGGGTTTGGGTTTGGATTAATTGTATTTAAATTCATAGGAAGTTTTGTTTTGAGACAAATCGAAAGATTCTCACCTAAAAATAAAAGCGAAGTTGAAATTTGGCAAGCTACTACCTACTTTACAATAGCTTTCATCCTTGCTGTTAGCTCTAGTATTACAAGTAATTATGTATCAAAACATGATGCGTACATTGCAGTCACTTTTGCTCTTATATTAGCCTCTATACAAGCATTCTTAAAAATGTTGGATGTAGTTTTTGATGCTATGAAAAATGAAGTTGGCTAAATACTATTAGAAAAGCGTTGAACTGGATAAAAATGTAATAACTATTTTATAAATTATAGTCTAAACATCTTTTTGCATGGCTTTTTATTTTTCGTAATTGTATAGGCTAAAATGTCAATCTATGAATTATTGCTAATAACTATACTTTCAATCACGATAAATGCATAGAAGGTAACAGTTTTCACTGCTAGCCCTGATAGTAGCGGTATATCCTACGTCGAAGATGGTGGTGTGGACTATGGTTGGTGGCGGTATCGAGAAACAGGAACACCACCAGACAAAGTAGTCTGCACGCCATCAACAAGTGAGATACAAGCGGATAGCAGGATTAGCTCCAACAACTAACCATTCCTCCGAAAAACTATAAATTACCTTCTCTAAAACCTAATCAAAATACCTCGATCCATCACTATATACAAAACCTCAAAAACTTATTCCCACCACACCGCCATTGAATTACAAACTTGCATCGGTAAGAATGGTGCTACCTATTTATAAAACCTACTCACCAACCCAGTTTATTAACGAGTCAAATACATGAAACTGCGCATCCTAAAGTCTGCTGTGACCAATCCTTGGTTTAATCTTGCCACCGAAGATTGGATATTCAATACGCTCAATCCCGACTCACATACCCTATTTTTATGGCGTAACTCTGAGACCGTGGTTATTGGACGCTCGCAAAATCCATGGGTAGAGTGCAAAACCGATAAGATGGAAGCAGACAATGTATTTTTGGCTCGGCGACAGAGTGGCGGCGGTGCTGTGTTCCATGATTTGGGTAATACCAATTTTACTTTTTTATCGCCCAGTGATGCTTACGATCAAGAAGCAAACTTCACCGTCATCATCAATGCGCTTAAGAAACTCGGCATAGACGCCACGCTGTCTGGTCGTAACGATATGCAGGTCGGCGACCGCAAAATATCGGGCAGCGCATTTAGACATGCCGCCGATCGCAGCTTTCATCATGGCACATTGCTGGTCAATGCCAACATGCAAAAGCTTGGCGACTATCTAAACCCGCATCCACTAAAGCTTAAAGCAAAAGGCATCAAATCTGTGCGCGCTCGTGTGGCAAACTTGGTAGATTTCAATGAGACTATCAATCACGAGACCTTGTCTGATGCGATCATCGAAGCGTTTTGTGAATATCATGGAGAGACTGCACAGGTTGAGCAATTAGATGAGGCTAGCCTTGTTAAGCAGCCCACACTAAACGCTTACTATCAGCAGATGGCAGACTGGGATTGGCGCTTTGGTAAAACGCCTGAGTTTACTCATCATATCGAGAAGCGCTTTGATTGGGGCATGATGGATGTGCATATGGATGTGAAGCAAGCCATAATTACAGAGGTTGTTATCTTCTCTGACGCGCTCAATGTTGAGCTTATTGATCTGCTTAAAAAGACATTGACTGGCGTTAAATATAATAAGCCTGAGATTAAAAACAAGCTCGATGACCTAACAAAAGCGCAACCTGAATTGGCAGCGCAAGTTAGTGATTTTGAGCAGTGGTTAGTTGGCGAGATGGAAGGTTAATCTTCGAATATAGCAAAATTCTGCTTCAACTTTTAAAAATGGCAATTTGTAAGAACACTTGCGAAGACAAGAGATAGCAGGATTAGTGGCTAACCTGACTGCCTGATAATTTTGTTACCTGATATCTTCGTAAGTGTGTTTGAAATAGAGACGTTTTATCTATTCGGATCGCTAGAGGAACATTCTACTCAACAACCCATTACTCACTAGATAACTCAGACGAATCATCTAAATCAGCCAAACTATCTAAAATAGCTTTGACTTCGGTGACATACTGACCCAAGTCCGGCTCTAAATGAAAACCCTCCACCGGCGTAGGTAAGCCTTTTTGCTTGCCTAGTCTAACGATAATCGCATTCTCTTCGGGCAATACCAACACTCGCTGACCTAAGTGACCAAGCATCGAATAAAATGGAATTGGACTGTCCATATCCGTCCATACCGAGTGTCCGTATATTTGCGCTTGCCCTTTTGTGAATGCTGCTGCATTTGGCGTAATCATAAAATCAACATGCGCTTTGCTCAGCAATTGCTCACCTTGCCACTCACCACCATTCAACAGCAGCTGTCCGAATTTCGCAAAGTCCAGTGCACTAGCGTTTAAGCAGCAATACACTTTTTCGATATTTTGTGAGCCATCGAGCGACCAATAAGCATCACCTTTCATACCTAGCGGCTGCCAAAACTTCTCTTCTAAATAGCTAGAAATCGTATAGCCGTGCGCTTCTAATGCACGTGACAACGCAATACCTAGCAGCTGAGTATCACCAGAGGAGTAATCAAACTGACCACCGCACTGTTCTACAAAAGGTCGGCTAGTAATATGCTTTACTAGGTCATTCCCATAGTAGGATTTTGCTGTGGGATTGACTGGGAAATAATAATCTTCTGTCCAATCATAGCCTGACGTCATCGCCGATAAATCTGCAAGCGTACAGTTTTGGGCATATTCACTGTCTGCATACTCAGGCAGCAGCTTAGTAATTGGCTCATCGATACTAGAGATATAACCATCTTCTACCGCTTTTAGATACAGCATGGTGGTGACGGTCTTTGCCATAGAAAAGCTGTTGGTGTGTGAGTCGCCACTGTAGCCCTGCCAGTAGTTCTCATATAGTAGCTTGCCGTCTTTGATAATGGCAAAGGCGACGGTTTGGTCAGTGTCTAAGGCATTTTGTAAGGCAGGTGTGAGGGAGATATTGCCGAAGTTGATGTCCTTATCCCACTCTATAGGATCTTTTGTACTAATAATCCGATTATCGAAATCCTTGTAATCATCTATATTAGCAGTGGTCTCACCTTTGAAATAAGTAAGCTGTATGCCTCGAAAAATATAGGCATTACCAGTCACCACCAAACCTAGGCTAATAACTACCAATAGCCCTATGATAGGTAGCACTATCCATTTAAATAATATTTTGAATATAGCCATCGTAAAATCCTTTTAATATGGCAAAGTTTTGTTTCTGCTGATTTCAGTGTATTAGCATCAGCAGGTGAGCTATACATATAAATACAGCCTATCTAAATAAAAAAGGACGGCAAGAGATACCCCCTCGCCGTCCATTATTTAACATTAATGCTAAAGAGTTTAAATCTGAGCAGCGACCTCAGCACCATCACGAATCGCGCGTTTGGCATCTAGTTCAGCTGCTAGCTTAGCACCACCAATTAAGTGGTACTGCGCGTCTGGTGCATCACCAACATTTGGCATCAGCTCAACGACTGACTCTTGACCGGCACAGACAACGACGCTATCGACACGTAATAACTGGCTTTGACCTTGTGGGTTAGTCACCCAGATACCTTCGTTGGTGATTTTGTCATATTGCACACCAGCGACTTGGATCACGCCGTGAGACTTGATATGCGCACGATGTACCCAGCCTGAGGTTTTGTTCAGACCACTACCCAGACGGCCTTTACTACGCTGCATGAGATAAACTTGGCGAATTGGTTTAATCGCTGCTGGTCTGACCAGACCACCATCACTTTGATAGTCGGTATCGTTGGTCACGCCCCACTCTTCGCGCCACTCATTGATTGACTGTGGCTCAGGGCGATAGCTTGGATCTTTTAGTCCTTCAGGGCCGATCTCATCAAGTGACTGACCATGATTGGCTGTCAGATATTCACTGACATCAAAGCCAATACCACCAGCACCGATGACCGCTACTGTGTTACCCACTGCTTTTTCGCCAGACAGCAGCTCAGCATAGCTCATGACTTGTGGCAGCTCAGCCCCTTCGAGCTTACCTTCTAGACTTCTCGGTACGACACCCGTTGCCACGATGACATGATGGAACTTAGCTTTTTCAAGCATGTCCTTATCGACTTTGGTATTCAGTTTAATCTCAACACCCAGATGCTCAAGCTCATTGATATAATAGCGAATAGTCTCAAAGAACTCTTCTTTACCAGGGATGACTTTAGCGTAGTTAAACTGTCCGCCAAGCACATCTTTAGCTTCAAACAGAGTTACGTCATGACCACGTAAAGCGGCCACATGAGCAGCTGACATACCAGCGACACCGCCACCGATGACGGCGACTTTTTTCGGTTTTTTGGTTTTTTTATAGACCAGTTCAGTCTCATAACAGGCTTGGGGATTGACCAAACAAGTCGAGCGTTTATTTTCGAACGTATGGTCGAGGCAGGCTTGGTTACAGGCGATACAGGTATTAATGCGATCTGTCTGTCCGTTTTTGGCTTTATTGACCCAATGCGCATCAGCCAAGAATGGACGCGCCATCTGAATCATGTCAGCTTGACCAGTCGCAACGATTCCTTCTGCTGTTTCTGGCATATTGATACGGTTGGCTGCCATCATCGGGATGCTAATATGCTTTTTGATTTCAGCAGTGAAATCAACAAAAGCGGCTCGTGGCACGCTCGTCACGATCGTCGGCACACGCGCTTCATGCCAGCCGATGCCCGTATTCATGATGGTTACGCCCGCTTCTTCTAGTGCCTTAGCCACGGTGATGACTTCATCCATGACGTTACCGTCTTTGACTAAATCAATCACTGATAGGCGGAATAGAATAATAAAGTCTTCGCCAGTCGCCTCGCGTACCGCTTTGACCACGTCGACAGCGAACTTCATACGTCCATGAATATCACCACCGTAGATGTCTTTACGCTTATTCACATGGCTTGATAAAAACTGGTTGAGTAAATAACCTTCAGAGCCCATGATTTCGACGCCATCATAGCCTGCTTGCTTGGCAAGTTTGGCTGAGCGAGCATAGTCTTTTACCGTCTGCTCGATATTTTTGATGCTCATTTTACGCGGTTTAAACGGTGAGATTGGTGACTTTATTGGGCTGGATGATACGGCAAAAGGATGATAGCCATAGCGACCACTGTGCAATATCTGCATAATAATTTTGCTATCATGCTTATGCACAGCACGGGTGACGCGCTGGTGATTGATAACATCAGCTTTAGTATTCATCGTTCCGCCAGCAGGCAACAACCAACCTTCACGATTGGGCGAGATGCCGCCAGTGATCATCATTGCCACGCCGCCCTTGGCACGTTCTGCAAAATACGCCGCCAGCTTGCCATAATTATAGAAACGGTCTTCAAGCCCAGTATGCATCGAGCCCATCACCATACGGTTTTTTAGCGTAGTAAAGCCCAAATCTAGCGGCTCAAATAAATGCGGATAGTGTTCATTGGTGCTAGCGGTTTGGATCGTATTGGCACTATGGCTGGCAGACATATCATTTTCCTTATGAATAGTTTATGAGGCTACTTCTTAAAAACGGCTTTTTAGAATTAATCGGGCTAAGGGTTTAGCATCATCGATATCGTAACACACCGCGATTATTGTCAGCTATGCAGACAAGCGACTGATGAGTGAGCACTATATTAATTGCTATAACGAGCGGGACGGTGTATCAGACGGTACTGTGGTATATGGTTAAGCAAACACCACAAAACCTAGCCAACTTTTGAGGTAGATTATATACCGTTAGCTTAATGTCACCTAAAAATTAGACTAAGGTATAAATCGATAAATATCGATTTATACCTATAACTTCTATGCTAGATTACTATACTAAATAATATACTGACGTTAACGTACTGACGCATTATAAAAATACGATAAAGGACTATCATCATGACAGATTTCCATACAGGTCTCGGCAAAAACGCCGCCAACCATCAACCACTTACCCCTATTGACTTTATCATTCGCAGCGCTCAAGTTTATCCCAATAAGACTGCCATCATTTATGACGACCTAGAACACAACAACCTTACTCAGACGTGGCAACAGACCTATACTCGCTGTCGTCAACTGGCTGACGGCCTGCGCAAATTAGGTATCGATAAAAACGACACCGTAGCCGTGATGCTACCGAACACGCCAGCGATGGTCGAATGCGCCTTTGGTGTGCCGATGTCAGGCGGTGTGCTCTGTACGTTGAACACACGCCTTGATATCAATGCGCTTACCTTTTGTTTGCAGCATTCCGAAGCCAAGGTTTTAATTTTAGACAGCGAATTTGCTGAACATGCTGAGATCATCAATGAGACTTTTCCAGACTTAATCGTCATTCATTCAACGGACAAAGCAGTCGATGTCGAGCGCTTTGGGCTCATGAGTTATGAAGCATTGATAGCCAGTTCAGACAGCTTGGATAATTGGGAGATGCCGACAAATGAGTGGGATGCCATTGCGCTGAATTATACCTCTGGGACGACAGGCAAGCCCAAAGGTGTGGTCTATCATCATCGCGGCGCAACTCTCAATGCTGTCTCTAATATTTTAGATTGGGATATGCCCAAACACCCGATGTACCTGTGGACGCTACCACTGTTTCACTGCAACGGTTGGTGCTTTCCGTGGACCATCGCCGAGCGTGCTGGGGTCAATGTATGCTTGCGAAAAATTGATGCTGATTTGATATTGCAGCTGATTGCTAAGTATCAAGTTAGCCACTACTGCTCTGCGCCAGTCGTGCACAATATGATTGCAGGCGGCAAACCTGAGTATAAAGAAGCCATCACCCATACCGTCAAAGGTTGGGTCGCTGGTGCACCGCCGTCTGAAACCATGCTGGCTGCAATGGAGGCGATGGGCTTTCATATCTCGCATGTCTACGGTCTCACTGAAGTATATGGGCCAGTGACGGTCTGCGCTGAGCAGGAAGAATGGAATGAGCTTGATGTGGCCACACGCGCCCAAAAGAAATCACGTCAAGGCATGACTTCTCACTTGATGGCAGGGTTTGAGGTGTTTAAGCAAGGTACGACTGAACCAGTCGCCGCTGATGGAGAAGAGATGGGCGAGCTGGCGCTACGTGGCAATATGGTGATGAAAGGCTATCTAAAAAGCCGCAAGGCTACCGAAGAAGCATTCGCTGATGGCTGGTTCCGTACAGGCGATTTGGGTGTTAAGTACCCTGATGGTTATATCAAAATCATGGACAGACTAAAAGATATCATCATTTCAGGCGGTGAGAATATCTCTAGTATCGAGGTAGAAAACGTCTTGTATAAACTACCTGCGATTGAGAGCTGTGCCGTCGTCGCCGCGCCACATGATAAATGGGGCGAAGTACCTGTCGCCTTTATCGAGATTCACGCCGGTAGCACTCTGCAACGTGATACGGTGATGGAGCATTGTAGTCAGCACCTATCAGGTTTTAAAGTGCCAAAATACGTAGTCTTTGCAGAAATACCGAAGACCAGTACCGGTAAAGTACAAAAATTTGAGCTACGCCAAGCAGCAAAATCATTGGCACACGAAACGCCAAAAGTAACTGCCAGTGCAAAATAATCTGACAATATATTAAATCCTGTCACAAATTAATATTCATAAAAAAGGTCAATCACGTATAAGTGACTGACCTTTTTTCGAATGCTAATCTATTTATACTATAGTTGGTTCAATATAATTTGGAGACAAGGAAGCCAAGTGAAAGTACTACAAATAGTAGACTAAGCGAGGCTGACACCGTATCCAATTTATAGAGAACTAACTATATCAGCCAAGCTTAGGCTCAAGCCATTGATAAACTAGCATTCCTATAATCATGGCAGGAATAAACACATAGGCTTGCCATTGGCCAGTACCAAGCAATACAATTCCTGGTCCTGGACAGATACCAACCAGCCCCCAGCCGATACCGAACAACATCGCACCGATAAGCAATTTTTTATTAATGACAGTTTTGCTCGGCATATCAATTGGTGTACCAATCCAACTGCTCTGTTGACGCTTTGCCAATCGCACACCGAAAAATGCCACTATCAGGCCACCACCCATTACCAGTGCAAGGGAAATATCCCATGCGCCAAAGATATCCAAAAACCCTTGTACCTTTACAGGATCGGTCATACCTGACACCAGTAGTCCAAGTCCAAACAGCAATCCTGCTAGCAATCCGATTATATTTTTTAGCATCGTCGTATCTCGCTATTATTATCTTTTATTAACCATTATATGTCGTTCGCGTATGGGCCCAGCTATCAACCTTCATCTGGCAATCTGCCATGAATTCGCTACAGCAGGCCTAGTACGTGACGACCGATATAAACGGTCACAATTCCAAACAGAATAAAGGTGACGGTCGCTGCCAATGACCGTGGAGACAGACGCGCATTGCCACAGATACCATGTCCACTCGTGCATCCTGAACCTAAACGCGTGCCAAAGCCGACCAATAACCCTGCACCAACCAATAATGGCACGGAAGTACTGATAGCTACCTCAGGTAGCGGTCTTGCCAACTGATATAGCAGTGGTGAGATGACCAGACCCAGTATAAATAGCACCTGCCACATCTCTACACGCTTGGGTTTTAGTAGGCTTGAAAAGATGCCACTGATACCTGCTATACGGCCGATACCTAGCAGTAAGATAACCGTCGCTACGCCTAGCATTAGACCCCCAACTAAGGAGATCGGCGTAAATGCTTGCCAGTCTATTTGTATGCTCATAACGGACTACCTAATTAAGTTTATTAAATACGTACTTGAGTATTAATTTATAAAAATACATTATATTATAAAATATAATAAAAAGGTAAAAAAATACTGAACCTAGCATGACACTAATAGTTCAGTATTTTTTATAACTGTAAAGACTGTACTGTAAAGGCTTTAAAAAGGGCAGTGAAAAAGACTTAATAAGCTATCCTATTACTGTCTTTATCAGCTCGCTTAATGGCGATTTTTACTGGCTCAGTACCTTATCAAGTGCCGTTTCAAAACGCGCTACTGTGCCATCGATATCAGTCAATTTATCCAAGCCAAACAGGCCCAATCGGAAAGTTTTGAAGTTATCAGGCTCGCCCACTTTCAATGGTACGCCAGCCGCGATTTGCACTCCGATTTCAGCAAACGCGCTACCCTTATGCATGTCATCACGATCAGTATAAGAGACGACAACACCAGGTGCTTTAAAACCTTCGGCAGCGACGCTCTCAACGCCTTTGGCTTCTAATACTTCACGGATACGTTTGCCAAGTGCCCACTGCGCGTCACACAATTTATCAAAACCGATTGCTTTAGCTTCATTCACGGCATCGCGGAACTGACGTAAGCTATCTGTCGGCATAGTCGCATGGTACGCATGACCGCCATTTTCGTAAGCACGCATGATATTTAACCATTGCTTTAGGTCGATACTAAAACTATCAGATTCAGTGCTGTCCACTTTTTTGACAGCAGCATCGCTTAGCATGACCAATCCAGCGCCCGGCGTACTGCTCCAACCTTTTTGCGGTGCGCTAATCAGTACATCGATACCCAATGATTTCATATCTAGCCATACGCAGCCTGAGGCGATGCAATCAATGACTAACAATCCGCCGACGCTATGCACAGCCTCGCTCAACGCTTTGATATAGTCATCTGACAAGATGATACCCGATGAGGTTTCGACATGCGGCGCAAATACAACTGCTGGCTTTTCTTCTTTGATTTTGGCTGCGGCAACGTCGATATCGACTGGAGCAAACGGTTTTGGCGACTCACTGTCATCGGCACGATTGGCCGTGAGCACTGTAGATGACTTGGCGATTCTGCCTTTTTCTAGAATTTGCGTCCAACGATAGCTGAACCAACCATTACGAATGATTAGGCAGTCTTCATCATTTGCCAACTGGCGAGCGACTGCTTCCATACCATAAGTACCAGAACCAGGAACGATCACCACGGCGTCAGCGTTATACACAGATTTTAGGTCACTAGATAGGTCGTTCATCACTTGCTGAAAGGCTTTTGACATATGGTTCAGCGCACGATCGGTGTAAACCACTGAATACTCTAATAAGCCGTTTGGATCGATATCTTGACGTAATGCAGGCATTGAACACTCCTAGTGTATGGTTAGATAATATGCGACATGGATTAGATAGCACTATAATCAAGTGCTATTATTTTGATGGTGAGGTCTTGCGCTGTCTAGAGATACGTTGTCTTTAAACGAACAAAAAACAACGGACACTGATGAGGTCTACTAACATTAAGTTAATATATTTATAGTCATATTACGAGCAAACACCAGCACATATCTTGACCTAAGCCATCCATGAGAGCTTGATATTAGCACTGATACTGAAGGTTGACAACGATACGCTCAGGCAACGATATGACTTGCGCTATCGAGCATTTATTGGTAGGTATTGGTTGATAAGTTTTGATTTATAAAGCCACGATGAAAGCATCAATGCCCACGATGAGCATCTTGTAGTCCTGATACTACGAAGTCTAGCAACTCACTATCACCTTCGCGTGCGGCTTTGCGCATCAATTTCGATGGTGCATGGGTCAATGTTTGAGTCAGACGTCGTGATAGCTCAGTGATGATATCTTCTGGACTAACATCGTCTTGTTGCAGCTTAGCAATAGATTCATGCAGCAGCTTATCCACTTGACCTTGAGTACACGCACGGTATTGCTGAATATCTTTGCCAACTTGGCGAACCTGAAAGCGACGGTCTATTTCAACCACCAATTGGCTCACTAGCAGTTCAGCATCCACTGCGGCTTGGCGACGCTGCTCGATATTACCTGCAATCACATGCTGCAAATCATCGACAGAGTACAGATAAACATCATCAATGCGGCTAATGGTCGAATCGATATCGCGCGGTACGGCCAAATCTATCATAAGCATTGGCTGATAACGGCGACGCTTTAGCGCTTGTATGGTCATTGTCTTATCAATCAACAAATCCATACTACCACTGCAACTGCTAACGATATCGGCTTCTGCCAATACTTGCGGTAATTCTTGTAAGGGTCTAACGTCTACGCGGCGATTAGGGCCACGCAGTTCAGCCGCCAAGGCTTCGGCACGTTCGGGATTACGGTTACAGATAATGACTCGTCCGACCCCTAGCCCTGCGATATGGGTAGCAACTAAGCGATTCATCTCGCCTGCTGCAACGACCAAAAGCGTACGACTGGGTAAATCATCAAATATCTGAGTGACCAATTTGGCGGCGGCAAAGCTAAGCGATACGGCCTGTGCGCCAACCTGCGTCTCGTTACGCACACGTTTGGCGGCAGCGAATACTTGATCGATGATCCAACCGAGCTGATTACTCAATACTTTTTGGTCTTGAGCCAGATGCACAGAGTTTTTGATTTGCCCGAGAATCTGCGGCTCACCCAGTATCATAGAGTCCAGACCAGCCGCTACTCTTAACCAATGAGTCAATGCATGAGTATCACGATGTACATAGAGATAAGGATCAATATCAATGAGTGGTAATTGCTTGAAGTCAGCCAGCCACGTTTTGATCTTGGTAATATGCGCACTAATCGCAGCAGATGAGATATTCATGCTACTACTAAAAGCATTGTTGGATAAAGTATTGTTGGATGATGAATGGCCAGCAGTTTTGACATCCTGTATATCAGATGATTGTGAGTCAGACAATGGGCTATTAGCATGATGCGACGTTGAAGTGTGCGGCACTAGTGCATAGATTTCGGTGCGGTTACAAGTAGAGACGATCACGCTACCATCAGTAAAGGCTTCTATTTGTTTGAGTGCGACATTTACATCGTCACCCACAAGCGCCAAGCGCTCTCGCAGAGCGACTGGTGCAGTTTTGTGATTGACCCCAATGACCACTAATCTCATTATCGATAGACCATAAACATGACGCTCAGTTGCCCCTTACGCTATCTTATTATTTTTAAAAGACAGTTTTTGACGATAGCGCTAAAAAGGAAGACCCTAAAAACCGCCTATTATATCATTATTGCGGGCTTTAATTAACACTCACCCATCTATGATAACCATATCTCTGTATCTGGTCGCAAATGTAACAAATCAACTACTCATACGATTTATAAAATCAATAGCTAGGTTTTGACTTATGGTCAATAATATAATGTTAAATCATTCGCTTACTCTATCTTAACTTGTTATATTTCTATAATATTCAGTTCGACAGACCTATCTATATTTAATCATCTTCAGTATCGTTCTTTGGCAACGTGCTCGCTACTAGTAGCATATTCATACAGCCAGACCTGCCAATACCTGAGTAACACGGATGCTATTGTTTATCTCATCGGTCTACTCTTATAATGTTTGTCATGGGTACATATTGCTAATATATAACTTAAAATGATTAAAACAAACTTGCCTTATCTGTGTAGGTAAACCATGGGCGAATACGGCTATCTATGATTTTTTTTGGGTCATTACTTCGGTCACCACATCCCTATAGCGAATACTCTAGCTTCCGTGCTTTATTGCATGTCGCTATTGAGCGCCTGTGTCAACGCTATAAGCTAGCGTTGTCTTTGGCCGTATGCCTATGTTTGGCAGCCCCTGTTCATGCTAGTCATCCCGATGTATTGCTAGAAGCAAAAATTCCAAAAGTATCCGCTGCTACCGATAATACGGCCGCTGCCAATAAGCCAAATGGCAATAAAGTGAATGATAGTAATGCCGCGATTGATACACCTTATAATGAAGATACGCTCACCATAGAAAACGTAAAAAACATTAATGGCCTAGCACCAGCCAGTCTATGGCAACCTGAGCTGAGTGAACCAAGCTTGTACGCTCTACTGGATGCTGAGTTTGCTGCCGATCGCGATGACAAACGCCGCGCGGTCTCTATTTATAAGCAACAGTCTTTTAAAGAAGATGCGACAGCCGTGTTTGAGAGAGCGCTTAGCCTGTCTTTGCGTAACGAAAGGGTTGAAGACTCATTACAGTTTGCCAAGACATGGCAAGACCAAAACCCTGACCACGTACCTGCTTGGTTTTATGTTGCGCATTTGGCTTTACGTGCCCACGACTATATATTAGCGGGTGAAACTTTAAACCGCATCTTGCGCTATGACCCACGCGCAGACTTAAGTGAAATCCTCATAGGTATTTATCCAAATAATGATGATGACAAACGTGAACTTCTTGCTGCGTTGCAGCCGCTAGATAGCGAGCAAAATGCCTCATTGTCGGTATTAAAAGCAGGTTTACTCTATCAGTTTAACGAACCTGAAGTGGCTATCGTTCATATCAATCGAGCGCTAGAGCGTCAGCCAGACTACGTGCCCTTTATTACGTTAAAAGCCGATATATTGCGCAAAATCGTAACCGCAGAGACTGTTATCAATTATGTCAGTCAAGCTCGTCTACGCAACCCTGATAGCAAAAGCTTATATCTATATGAGATTCGCTATCTATTAGATTTAAAGCAAAGCGAACAAGCTTGGAAGTTATTGCTTGAAGCGCATAGCCGTTTCAATGATGATTCTGAAATTACCCTGCTTGCAGCTTTAGTAAGCCTAGATATTGAAGAGTACGCTAGCGCCGATGAGCTACTCAATATGCTTGCTAAGAGTCCAGCTTATCTTGATCAAGCCTACTATTATCTAGGTATCAGTGCTGAGCGTCAGCAGTTGTTCGATCAAGCCAAATACTATCTCAATGGCGTCATGCAAGAGGATTTGGTATTAGAGGCGCGTAGAAAGGTAGTGGCGTTTGAATTACTCGATAACGATGTCGATGGGGCAATCGCGACTTTAGAAAAGCTGCGCAAAGACTTCACAGTATTCGCGCCTGACACTTTTGTCATGCAAGCCGATATCTTGTGGCAACAAAACGAGTCGGATGAAGCTCTGCGCTTACTAACCCGTGCCGCTCGTAAATATCCTGACAATGAAATGCTACTTTTCGCGCGGGCTCAGCTGTTAGATGATAAAGAAGACTATGTCGTTAAGCGTACCCTGCTCAACCATTTGCAGGCTTTAGATCCTAGCAACTTATCTTATCAGTTAAGCTATGCACAGTTGCTACTGGCAAATGAGCGCAGCTCAGAACAAGGTCTGGCACTAGCGACAGCGATTATTCAGATTCGCTATGATGATCCACGTTATGATAACGACCTACATCTGCAAGCCTTAAATGTCTTGGCAGGCAATGCATTGGCCAAAGAAAACTATCAGCAGGTCATCGACTATCTACAGACACCTTATGATGTGCTGCCAACTCTGCGCTCAGGTACGCTGTTATTGCGCGCCTATCAAGGCTTAGGTAACAATGAAAAAGTTGAGGCATTACTCGCAGATTTGCAGCAGCGCTTCTCATTTGGACAGCACAATATCAATGACCGCATACAGCTGTATTAATAGTGCTAGTTTTGGATATGCTTTTTGGACTTTGCGATTACAGAGATATGATGACTGACAAGGTCTTTATAAAACTGAAGCATTTATAAATTACAAGGTCGTTATAAGAAGCTAACAGCCGTGCATAACCGAGCAACAAATAACGCTTAAGCTAATATCTTTGTTCATCTTTCCATTTTGAGAAACTATTATGTCAGCATTAATCACTTCTTATAAACCAAATAAATTGGCTCTGTTTACTGCTATAACTGCAGCAATGGTCATTACCTCTGGTTGTCAGTCATTAAAAACGGCCAACGCGACTAACCAGCCAACGACGACTGTACAAGGTCAAAACGCTGAACAACCCAAAAAGCTAGAGAGCTTTAATATTACCGGTAAAATTGGGGTGACGACGCCTGCGAATGATTCGACAGGTACTCAAGGTGGTAGTGCATTTTATGCATGGGGTCAGCAAAACGACCGATTTGCCATTGAGCTGATTGGCGCACTCGGCATTGGTAAAACCAACATCGAATACAATGGTCAGACCGCTACTCTAGTTAGCGAAAAGACGGGCACATTGACTGCTGATGACCCCGAAACCTTGCTAAAGAAAGCCACTGGTTGGCAAGCACCAATTTCACAAATGCCTTACTGGATTTCTGGTCGCCCAGCACCTTCAGATAGTGCGCCACAAATGGATGAGCAGAATCGTTTAGTTAGCTCAGTCAATGGTGAGTGGACAGCCAGCTTTACCTATAAAGGCACGGATAAGCTACCTAGTAAAATTAGTGCAGTACAGCCACAAGGCAACAAAGTTGTAATGACGATCAACCATTAATCCATCACTGATTGATGATATGAACTACGCTAAAAATCATTATTGCTTATTAAGAGAGCTATTTATAACTGCACCTTATGATAAAAAAATATGACTGAAAATATAGCCGAACCATCTGTTTCTATGATTACTCGTTTATCGCCTGCAAAACTCAATCTATTTTTGCATATCACGGGTAAACGTACCGACGGCTATCATAATTTGCAAACGGTATTTCGCCTGCTTGACTGGGGCGATTACTTGCATTTTTCAGTCAGTGATGATGCTGTGATTTCTACTATAGCTAGTGAATTAAGTGCTAATCAATTCTGTCATCAGCTATTGATACTAGATGGTGCAGAGGCTATCACTACTAATATAGAAGACAATTTAATTTTCAAAGCAGCGCGCGCACTGCTAGCATCTGCCATACAGTCAAACACTTTACCTGACCAATTAGCAAAAGTGCATATCACTTTAGATAAGCACTTGCCAATGGGCGCAGGGTTGGGTGGTGGCTCATCTAATGCAGCAACGACTATGTTAGTGCTCAATGAGATTTGGCAGCTTAACTTTACTTGTGATGAGCTCATAAAGATTGGCGCAACTGTGGGTGCGGATGTACCTATATTTATCTTTGGCCAAGACGCTATTGCGATGGGTATTGGTGAGGAACTAACTACGATTGAGTTGCCTGACCAGCAATATTTAGTACTGACGCCTAACGCTCATGTAAATACTGCCAAACTATTTGCGCATCCTAAACTACAGCGAGATATCGCGCCCCTATCGGTTGCAACTATCCAAAACCGATACGCTAACTATGTGCAAACGCTCACCACGCCTTATCATAATGTCTTTACCCCAGTAGTCACAAGCCTTGCTCCTGCTGTTGCAGATGCCTTAAGTTATCTACAGGGGTTAGAAGCGCAAACACTGAGCACAGCACGAATGACTGGCTCTGGTAGTGCCGTGTTTTTACCTCTAGATGCGAGCGTAGCCACTGATAAGAAAATTCTAGTACAGTGGATTGCAGATGCGCCTTGTACGGCATATCTCGCTGGAAACTTAAAATAGCACATATAACCTTTAGATTTCTTATCATCTAAACAATGACAACGGTAGGATTGCCGATTTTAATTTGCTAAAATAGCGCCAGCAGTAACCTATGATGAATAAATACCAGAAAAAGCCGCAAATGACTTGCAAAATCTGAAAATTTACTTATAATAGGTCGCCACAATAGGGGTATAGCCAAGTTGGTAAGGCATCAGGTTTTGATCCTGACATCCGTTGGTTCGAGTCCAGCTACCCCTGCCATTTTTTAGTACGAAGCGTTAGAGATACATCGAGTATAAGCGGTTTATAGACAGCCACTTATCTTATTGTCATTGACAACGTTATCCCAGTTTCGGTATAGTTCGCAATGGACACCGCTAGGGAAAAGTTATGTTTTAAACGGATTATCCGTTTTTTGGATAACTGACAGGTCATGACACCATATCAAGAACGACTATTTAGTCGCTATTATATATCGGTTGTTCATAGCTTAGACATTACAGGGGTATAGCCAAGTTGGTAAGGCATCAGGTTTTGATCCTGACATCCGTTGGTTCGCGAGTCCAGCTACCCCTGCCATTTTTTACTGTAATAGTATACTTCAACACCTTCACCACTCTTTTCTTAATTTGAGCAGTTTGACACTGCTTAGCGGTCGCTGCTTGAGTCAATCAATAGGACTTCTGTCATGCCTTATTTGGCGATTTTTACGGGTAATGCCCACCCAGAATTAGCAAAAACCGTAGCCGATCATCTTCACATACCTCTTGGTAAAGCTGACATCACGCGTTTTTCTGATGGCGAAATTGCCGTGGAAATCAAAGAACACGTACGTGGTAAAGATGTGTTTATCATGCAGCCTACTTGTGCACCGACCAACGACAACTTGATGGAAATCATGATGATGGCTGACGCTTTGCGTCGCTCTAGTGCTGGCCGTATCACAGCAGTCATGCCGTATTTTGGTTATGCTCGTCAGGATCGTCGTCCACGCTCAGCTCGTGTACCTATCTCGGCTAAAGTGGTCGCTGACATGCTGAACATCGTTAGTATCGATCGCGTAATGACTGTTGATTTGCACTCAGATCAGATTCAGGGTTTCTTTGATATTCCTGTAGACAACATCTACGGCACCCCTGTATTGCTAAACGACCTACAAAAGCAAGACTATGACAATATCATGGTTGTTTCACCTGACGTAGGCGGCGTGGTTCGTGCACGTGCGATGGCTAAACAGCTGGGCGATACCGACATGGCAATTATTGATAAGCGCCGTGCTCGTGCCAATGAGTCACAAGTAATGCACATCATTGGTGATGTTCGTGACCGTGATTGCGTTATCGTTGACGATATGGTCGATACTGCAGGTACATTGTGTAAAGCAGCTGAAGCATTGAAAGAAAATGGTGCACGTCGCGTCTTAGCTTATATCACGCACCCTGTCCTATCAGGTAACGCACTGAAAAACATCAGCGAATCTGCATTGGATGAAGTGGTTGTGACCGATACGATTCCACTATCTGCTGAAGCCAAAGCCTGTAGCAAAATCCGTCAGGTAAGTATTGCACCGATGCTGGCTGAAAGCTTACGCCGTATCAATAACGAAGAATCTATTAGCGCGATGTTTGACGCTTAATCTGATACAGTTATTTTTAAAACAGCTATTGCAGTAATTTTTAGTAGCAATGACTGTAGTAAGACATCTTAAATAGTTAAAAAACAGAGCGTCAAGTAACATTACTTGGCGCTTTGTTTTATGTAGGCGTTTTGCGTAGGTCTTTATTATTGCTACAGAATCACGTATAATGCGCGCCTGTGCTGACCTTTTCGTTGTTTTTATTAGGCTGGCACTATCAAAAGTGCTGATCATGCTTAACAGCAACCATCGTTATAGTAATTATCATTTATCATAGCGAGCGCGGCTATAAGCAAATGGCTAATCTTAAACATTACGAGTTTTATTCGTAACGATAATATTAGCTATCATCACGTATTAGTGGATTGGTCGCAAATCCACTTTTTTATGACCAGACACTTCATCATTTTTTTTATAGGATTATATCCATGAGCATTAATCATTTTGAACTAAACGCCGTTGATCGTGCTGCTGAACTACAAGGTAAAGGTGCGAGCCGCCGCCTACGTAAGCAGAACCTAGTTCCTGCTATCATCTATGGTGGTAACGAAGAGCCAACAGCTATCTCTATCAAGCTTAACGAACTAGTAAAATCACTAGAATTCGAAGCGTTTTTCTCACACATCTTGACTATCAACGTTGATGGTGAAGAGCATCAAGCAGTTATCAAAGACTTGCAGCGCCATCCAGCTAAAGGCTTCCCAATGCATGCTGATTTCCAGCGTATTGTAAAAGGTCAGAAAATCCACATGAACGTTCCTGTTCATTTCACTGGTCGTGAAGATGCGCCTGGTACTGCTGCTGCTGGTGTACTATCTACTCTAGTATCTGATATCGAAGTTATCTGCTTACCATCACAGCTTCCTGAATACCTAGAAGTAGATGTGTCTGGCATGGAAATCGGTGATTTGTTCCGTCTATCAGACATCAAACTTCCTGAAGGCGTTGTAATTCATGAGCTTGAGCTAGAAGACGGTCATGACCGTACTATCGTTAACATGCAGCCACCAACAGTAGAAGAAGTTGATGCTGATGCTGACGTTGATGCTGATGAAGTACCAGCAACTGAGCAAAACGACGGTACTGAAGAAAACAAAGACAGCGAGTAATATACTATTTCTAACTAGTGTATTATTTTGTGCTGGTTAGTGATACATTCGTTTAGTCAATAAGACAGCAGGTGATTAAAATCTCCTGCTGTTTTTGTAAGTAAGGTTTGAAAATAAACTGTCTATCAGTACTTCACACCTTACCCCTATTTATCAAATTCAAGCAGGGTGTTTTTATGGCCATAAAGCTTATTGTCGGTCTTGGTAATCCTGGTCAGCAGTATATGTTTACGCGTCATAATGCAGGATTTTGGTTTGTCCATCATTTGGCTCAGCAGTTTAATATCACGCTCTCCCCTGATAAGAAATTTCATGGAGTGACAGGGCGTGGACAGATTCATGGGTCTGATGTGCGTTTACTTATGCCGCTGACGTTTATGAATAAATCTGGTCAGTCAGTGGTGCCTATGGTAAATTTCTATGGCATCAAAAATGATGAATTGTTGATTGCTCATGATGAGCTCGATATTCCAGCTGGTAGTATCAAACTCAAAACAGACGGTGGACATGGTGGTCACAACGGCCTACGTGATATCACACCGCATATTGGCAATGATTTTCATCGCCTGCGTGTGGGTATCGGCCATCCTGGTCACAAGTCTAAAGTTAGTGGACACGTTCTCTCTAAAGCATCTCCTGATGAGCAGATTGCGATTGATAGCGCGCTGACAGCGGCTTTTGAGGCGCTCCCATTATTGTTAGATGGTGATCTTGAAAAAGCACGTTCACAAATTAATGGCTTTAAATTACCAGAATAATATAGTCGTTCAATGATAATGACCTTTTATTTTGGCAGTTTTATCCCCATTAACCTTTTGATTTAGTTAATTAATATCAGTTACGCCAAGGAACCAACCTATGCTACTTAATATGCTTAAATGCAAATTACACCGTGCCCGTGTTACCCATGCCGAGCTTCATTACGAAGGCTCTTGCGGTATCGACGGCGATCTATTAGATCTTGCTGGTCTACGCGAAAATGAATCTATTGATATCTATAACGTGACCAACGGTAAGCGCTTTCGCACCTATGCTATCCGTGCTGAGGCGGGCTCTGGTATTATCTCATTAAATGGTGCTGCGGCTCATATGGCAGATTTGGGCGATATCGTTATCATTTGTGCTTACGCGCATTTTGATGAAGTTGAAGCGTCAACGTATCAGCCAAAACTTGTCTATTGCAACGAAGACAACACCGTTAAAGACACAGCAAATATCATTCCTGTACAAGTTGCTTAATATGACAGGATAGTGAGGTTTTGGTAAATTTAAGATAAACACAAAGTTACATCTTTGAATTAGCTGCTATTATTACTAAAAATCTCGATGCTAAAGGGAAAGCTGAATCTAAATCAAGATTCGGCTTTTTTTATGCCACTTTTATTTATCAAATTCACATTTTTCATCATATACAAGGAAACATAATGATGTGGTTGGCCGCGCTTGCAATACTGATTGGGTTAGCAATTTTAGTTTGGAGTGCCGATGTCTTCATTGATGGGGCGACAGCACTAGCAAAGAAGTTTAGTGTGCCTAGCTTCTTAATTGGTGTCTTAATATTGGGTATAGGCACGTCAGCGCCTGAGATGGTGGTATCAGTACTAGCAGCAATAGAAGGCAGCCCTGAGCTGGCTCTAGGTAACGCTTATGGCTCAAATATCATCAACATCGCATTGGTACTCGGTGCAACTGTATTGATTAGCCCTATTATCATCCGTAGAGGCATCGTAAAGCGCGACTTACCCTTGCTGCTACTGATTACTGTCATCGCCGCTTGGCAGCTACGTGATGGGACGTTAAGCCAAGCTGATGGTATCGTATTGTTGATTTTGTTGGTCGCCGTTTTAGGACTACAGATCATAATGAGTATACGCGAAGGCTATCATGAGCACGAAGACGATATGGTCGTGGCTAGTGCTGACTCAGAGCACTCAAATAACTTAGAGCACTCAAATAACTTAGAGCACTCAAATAACTTAGAGCACTTAAATAACTTAGAGCACTTAAATAACTCAGAGAGCTTAGAAAAGCTAGAACCAAGCGTAACGCGTGGTCTTGTCAGTTTAATTATCGGTATGCTGATGCTCGTAGCCAGCTCACGCGCTATCATTTGGGGCGCTGTCGAGTTGGCAACGCTATGGGGTCTTAGTGAGCTTATCATTGGTCTAACGATTGTCGCAGTCGGGACCTCACTGCCTGAACTGGTATCGAGCTTATCAGCTGCCCGTAAAGGCGAACATGATATGGCGCTTGGCAATATCATCGGCTCTAATATCTTCAATACTTTGGCAGTTGTCGGCTTGGCAACGGTCATTGCTCCTATCGCAGCCGACCCAGTGATTCTATCGCGTGATGTGATGGCGATGGGGGTTTTGACGATATTGCTAGTGACACTATGCGTATTTGCCTTTAAAACAAAACGCCAGTTCGGTCGTACGTCAGGTGCCACATTAGTGTTGTTCTTTATGGGCTACACCGCATGGCTGATCCAAAGCGTTAGTATGTAACTGTTTAGACTGAACCAACTGAGCATTGGTACAACTACATTGTTACGTCGATAAGAGTTACTAGTTCAATAAAAATTGTTACGTCAATAAAATCAGACTACGGTTTTTTCTTACGATTTTTAAAACCGCGCCATAGCCCTTCATATGCCACTTTCGGCATTTTTAGGGTGATGGTGTTGGACAGCATATCTTGTACTGCCAAACCGCGAGGGTTGAACAGACAGAACACATAGTTGAATACCAAACCAAGAAACGCGCTGGCCAATAAGGCGGCGCGTGATCCATCAATAAGACTGCCAATAATGCCGAAAATCAGCGGCATCAAACAAGCGGCCAAGATACGCTTAAACGATTGACCCCATGTTAGCCATTGACCTGAATCATTGATCGTTTTTAATCGCCACGTCTGCATCCCCAATGTCTGACCACCACGGCGCCAAAATATTCCGTAGAATGCCACGAGCGTCAGTACAAATGATGGCGTCATAATGGCGTTCTGATACCAAAGCGGCAGTGACTGAGCTTGTGAGGATTCAGTACCCGTCTCCATAGTCAATAGCGTGCCGACCACAGTCAATATAGTACCAACCAAAAACAATAACGCTAAAATCAGCATACCATCATAGAGAATCGCCACGACACGAATCATAGGCTTAGCAATGGTTGGCTCTTCGTTAGGATCTCGCTGTACAGGCGCACTCGATTGAGGCTTTGATTTGCGAGTCGTTTTTGACGGACGTTTAGATGGACTTTTTGACATGGTACAAGCTCATAGCAAGCAGTGAATAGTAACGCTATTGTACCGTAAATGGTGGGGCTATCGTACATTATCCTAGGTGACTGTCCGATCATACTACATACAAAAGATGGTCATAGAATAAATAAGTAGAAAGGTAAAAGCTACAGACATAAAAAAACCGCCAATTGTCATAAGACAGGCGATTATTTTAATGTTTTATCAGCTTAAATTAAGCTATTATGCAAATGGTGCGCCTGGAGAGATTCGAACTCCCGACCCCTTAGTTCGTAGCCAAGTGCTCTATCCAACTGAGCTACAGGCGCGTATTTTGCACTTTATCCACTGCGCAGATAATATCTTTTGCAGTAAATTAGGTTGGTCATTATATAGATAATATCGCTTGTGTCAACATCTTTTTTAATTAAAACAAATTATTTTTTGAATTAATTATTAAAATGTTTAACGCAGTATATTGCGTTATTACTCTAATAACAACTGAATAAATGGCGGTGAAGGAGGGATTCGAACCCTCGATACGCTTACACGTATGGTTCCTTAGCAGGGAACTGGTTTCAGCCACTCACCCACTTCACCTAACGATTCAAGACATTTATAAAAAATCTATAAACATAGTATTGATGCTAACAATACGTCTCATGTCGTGGGCGAGTATTATAACAAAGCCAAAACGAATTGCAAGCGTTGTCTACAGATTTAATGCGGCTTTTATCAAAATTATAGATATAAGTACTTATATTGCATTTTTATACGGAAAATTGCGGCATATCATCGCTAAATATGAATATTGAATTGCTTATTAATATTAGGTCTACCCACTCTACCGTCTTATGCCTCATCCGCAAGCATAAGACTATGATAGATTTTTTAGTAGTAGGTGGCTATAGTATTTGTCACTTACTTCAAAATATCTCAAAAGGAGCTGTTATGCGACCTGTCGTACTGTGTTTTTCAGGATTAGACCCTTCAGGCGGTGCTGGATTACAAGCGGATATCGAGGCCATTGGACAATCAGGGGCACATGCCACCATCGCTTGTACGGCGGTCACTATCCAAAGCTCACAGCAGGTGTTTGGCTTTGAGGCTTGTGCAGCATCATTGGTAAAAGCCCAAGCTACTGCGGTTCTTGATGACTTGCCTGTTAGTGCTATCAAATCAGGTATGCTCGGCACCACTGATAATATCGCAATGTTGACCGAATTATTTGCTGATCAAATTATCGATAATAATACGCCATTTGTCTTAGACCCTGTACTAGTCGCAAATAGCGGTGGCAGCTTGGGCGATGAAAAAACTCTGGTTAACGCCTTTAGACAATTGCTGCCCTACACCACTTTAATCACTCCAAACACTCATGAGCTACGTGCGCTTAGTGGTGAGCAAGACTTACATGTCGGTGCGAAAAAGCTATGTGCTCAAGGCGCTCATGCTGTACTCGTAAAAACTTCACATGATTTTGATAGTGGTGATATCGAGCAGTACTTATATATACAGGGGAAAATGGTCCATAAAAGTACTTTGCCGCGCTTAGACGGCGAGTTCCATGGCTCAGGATGTTCACTCGCCAGCTTTATCGCTGGACGCTTGGCAATGGGCGACGCTCTCATCGACGCAGTACAAGCGGCAGATAGTTGGATTACCCAGACATTGCGGGCAGCTGATGCACCGCATCCTGACGATACTCAAGCTCAGCTCATACCCAATCGCTTTGTTCGTTTTTAGCATATTTATAAAGTCATAGCTTACCCAAGTAACAGACGCAAAAAAGGCGCTCTATATTTTTATAGAACGCCTTTTTTATGACAGTCTTTAAATTTAACTCTATTAGACTTAACCTAACGTTGGCAACACACTCGCAGCCAAACCACCAATAAATATCTCCAGCAAATAAAATGCTAAGAAAGCAACCATTGGCGATAAGTCTAGCATACCTAAATTCGGCGTAATACGACGAAACGGGGCCAAAATAGGTTCAGCCAAATTAATGATAATGCCAATAATCGGATGCTCAGATCTGGTAAACACCACAATCCAGCTGACGATGATAGAACCAATTACTAGATAGCGACACATGCGTAAAAAGTCTAACAATAAGCTAGTGGTGCCCGTAAAGAATAGCGGTACAGGCGCAATACCTTTATGCGTTAATGCGGCCTTTCCAGAGATATCGATTAGACGAATCAAGAACATCAGCACGATAGCGGCAATGCTAATACGACCCTGTGCAACAGTCGGGAAAATACGCCCAAACACATCGACGATATGCGTCGCTTTATAAGCAGGTGCAATCATCGGATTGCTCGCATCCATCCCTGCAAACTGCAACATAAAACGAATAAACACCAGCATCATAGCGAATGTGGTGACCAAATCAAAAATTTGAAATAACATGTTGTTCATGAAGTGCTACTCAATGTGACATTATTAACAGATTCTAGGATGACAAATGTCATTATCAGATGCTGATGATTACATAAGGTGTGTCGTCAGTGGTAACTTACAGCACACCTTGTCAGTGTTTACTTACTCATCTCTTCACTTAACGCTTGGCTACGATCATAGCAAGCTTGCATGGCCTCGCCGATTTGACGACCAATCTCATTGGCTTGCATTGACTCAACCGCTGCCTGAGTAGTACCGTTCGGTGAAGTGACTTTGCGACGTAGCTCAGCTGGTGCATCATCACTGTTCATCGCCATTTTTGCAGCACCTAACATGGTCTGCATAGCAAGCGCTGAGGCTTGTTCTTTATCTAGCCCTAATGCAACAGCCCCATCGACCATCGATTCGATAAAGTAAAACATATACGCTGGCGCTGAACCTGATACCGCTGTAACGGCATGCATATGCTCTTCATCATCGACCCACATGACCAAACCTGATGCTTCCATAACGGCTGTTGCTAGCTGCTTCTGTTCCGCTGAGATATTGTCTGTACCGTAGAGGCCAGTCGCACCCATTTGAATCATAGAAGGCGTGTTTGGCATTGCACGGACGATATTGCTATAGCCGCCCAACATGTTTGATAAAAGATCAGTCGATAAACCTGCTGCCACTGAAATGACCAGTTGAGTGTCTAATACATCTGCAAAAGCACTTACCACTACTTTCATCATTTGTGGTTTGACTGCAAGTACCACGATATCTGCACCGATCACAGCAGATTTTGGATCAGCCATTGGATCAACAGTATTTAAACCTTTGGCGGCTAATTGCTCACGTGCATCGCTGCTAGGATCGGCGACCGTGATTAGATTTGGTTTGATGCCACAACCCACAAGCCCGCTAATGAGCGCTTGTGCCATGTTTCCGCCACCAATAAAACTGATTTTTTTATTATCTAATACCGACATACTTGTCTCCTAGTCACAAAATTCAAAGGTATTCAACTTAACATACTGATATGTAAAACGACACTCAGTTTATCATACTGCCACTATTACCGTTTGATAAATTCAAAATGTCACGCCTGACATCAACCTGATAAAAATCAATGAGTCAGCCAACGGATATTAAACTTTTGACACTTTTTATTTTAGACTAAGATCACTTGCAATGTACTCAGCCAATTGATTGCTTTTAACATCGCTATCGGTCTGCTCGGAACTCAAAAGCCAACTCTCAAATGGCGATGCTAGTAGTAGAGGAATATCAGTTTTTATATCACTTCCAACTTCAGATTTTTTTATAAAAGTGATGCTGACTACCATTAAGCTGTCTCGTAGCCATAGTGGAATCCCAAGCGTTTGATACAGTTTTTTGCCTGCTTGTGGGCGCACAGCCATCTCGGTTTTTAGCCGTTGCTGACGGTCTAACGGTGCTATTTTTAACACTGCCTGCTGTGCTATTCCGTCTACACTATTTTCTAACAATCGTACCAGCGCATTTGCTTTTACTTGCAACTGCCAAGTATAACGACTACTGCTCCGCACAGTGAGTGATGTTAAATTATTAGCTGAATCACTAGATGAGTTACTAGATAAAGACAGTCTGGATAATGGTAGTACCTGCTCGGTCAGCGGTACGTTTAGCCAAGACAGCCATTTGCTGCTCATACGATAGAGCTGCTGACGATAGCGGCGAATAGTATAAGATGCCTTACGACCTTGCCAAAACAGTTCTGTCTGATGATCTTGGTCATCACGTTGACTGAGAGTTAGCACATCATCGACGAGTTGCTTAGCAGGTGGTAACGGCTCATCTTGACCGAGCCAATAGTGCAATAGTTGCCGTTGCCGATACATGGGTAGCTTTTGCAACGCATCGATATTTAGCACGCGCTGTGCGGGTAAAAGTTGCAGGTCTGTACTCTCCGTCTGCTGCATATCCTGCATAGCTTGAGCATTGATTGTTTCCTGTGCATCACTTAATAGCTGCGCACTACGAGCAATATTGTCAATGACATTAGGATTGTATGTAGCCAGTATTGGCATGATATCGCGGCGTAGCCCACTACGTACATTGTCACCGCTGTCATTGGTAGGATCATCTATATAAGGCAGTTGTAGACGCTTGGCGTAGGCGCTAATATTGGCTCGTCGTATCGTGAGCCAAGGTCGCCACAGGATATTGCGCTGTACGCCCTGCGTTTGCACTCGCCATGGCTGCATACCAGACAGGCCGTTAACCCCAGCTCCTTGAATCAATCGCATCAACACCGTTTCAGCTTGGTCATCAGCGTGATGCGCTAATAGCAATACATCGCCTTGGTTAATATGAGCACGCATGATGTTATAGCGTGCTTGCCGAGCGGCCTGCTCATCATGTCCGTTCACTTGTGCCTGTAAAATGCGACAAGGTATCTGCTGTGCTTGCGCCCAATTGGCGACATGCTTAGCCCAATACTGACTATCCGATTGTAACCCATGATCGACATGTAATAGCTGCGGCAGACATGGCAATCTACCTTGTCGATAGAGCTGTACACACAGCGCCGCAAGTGCCAATGAATCACGCCCACCACTACATGCTAACCAAAGACGGCGACCATGCAACTGATCACTATACTCAGACATACTGCTCAAGAAAGCTGTCACCAGAGTCTCATCAACTGGCAAATCGCCAATTGATTTAATAGGGTGTGAGATGATTGCGCTGCTGGTCATAGTCAGCCTTATTTTTCGTTATTTTAGATGCTTCATATAATAACAGCCAAAAAAAAACGCGCCATTAAATGACACGTTTTTATTTTAGCATTAAGACTCAGACGCTAATATGAAAAACCTATTATTGAATAATAGCGACTTAACAATAAAGGTGCCATAGCAACCAATTAAGCAGGCAACATCACTTCTGAGTTGAAAGACTTTAGCTTTTCATAACGTAGCTCACAACGCTTTTGAGGATCTAAATCTTTAATCTCGTCAAGCTGCTCAGTAATCAGAGCTTTTAAGGCATTCATCACAGGTTGTGGCTGTACATGTGCGCCCTCGCCTTCTTCAATGACAGCGTCAATCAAACCCATTTGGTAAAGGTTAATGGCATTCAATTTTAGTGCTTCACTAGCATCTTGTGCTTTTTCAGCGGTCTTCCATAGGATAGAAGCACAACCTTCTGGCGAGATAACTGAGTAGATACTGTTTTGTAGCATATTTACTTTATCACCAACACCAATTGCCAATGCCCCACCTGAGCCACCTTCACCAATGATAGTCACGATTACAGGCACTTTCAGACTAGAGAATACAGCGATGCTTTCTGCAATCGCTTGCGCCTGTCCGCGCTCTTCTGCGCCAATACCAGGATAAGCACCTTGGGTATCTACAAAGGTCATCACCGGAATGTTAAAGCGCTCGGCCATTTTGACCAAACGAATCACTTTACGATAGCCTTCAGGATTGGCCATACCAAAATTATGAGCAATACGCTCACGAGTGCTACGACCACGATGCTGACCAATTACCATCACAGGCTGACCATCAAAACGCGCAAGACCACCTAAAACGGCTTTGTCATCGGCAAAAGCACGGTCGCCATGCAACTCGTCAAATTCGGTAAAAAGCTGATTAACATAGTCCATAAATAATGGACGCTTGGCGTGTCGTGCAAGCTGCACACTATCCCAGACAGTGCTCATAGACGCTTCCCTTTAATAATTATACTTAATGTATTTATGTTTAAGAATAATATCGTTATCCGTATTCAGATAATGAAAGTACAGTTGTAAACTCAATAGGAGCTATAGTAGCACATCTTAAATAGCATGACATTATCGACAACACCGCTTTTGTTATGTTAATCTTTAACTCAATACTTACAATGGTAACTGCTCAACCTCTGGAGTCTCGGCCTCTTGGGCTTCAATCACACTAAGCTGCACGCCCCACTTAGCAAACTGGTCAATCTCAGTACGCAAATCTGCGAGCAAGAACGCATAATGCTCACTGCTATCCGCTAAAGTGATTTGCCAGCTGTTTTCATCGACTACCTTTAGTTCTAGCTCTGGTAGCGCATAATCACTGCGGCTATGATGTGCCAGTACGGCGAGGCGCAGCAATAAGCAGAGATAAACCAACTGATCACCACCAATCTGACAAGTCTGCTCTAGCATATCGGCTTTAAGCTTGCGGCGATGGTTAAGCATCAGCTGCGCCATGCGTTTTTGATCGACTTGCGAGAATCCTGGAATATCAGAGTATTCAAGTAAATATGCGCTGTGCTTGTGATAACTACTATGACTGATTGCCAGTCCTATCTCATGCAAGAAAGCAGCACGTCTGAGCAAGTCGCAATCATCATTGGACAGCGCAAGCTTGTCTTTTACTTGTTCAAATAAATGACGACTGGTTTTTACCACTTGTTTGGCTTGCTTTTTGTCCCCTGAGTAACGCTTGATTAAGGCTAATACACTGCGGTCACGCACATCTTCACTAGCAAAACGGCCAAGCATATCGTACATAACGCCTTCACGTAGCGCACCATCTGAGTAGGTAATGGTCTCAACACCCAGCACTTTCATCACCGCGCGCAGCACTGCCACACCAGCAGGAAATACAGCTTTACGATGTTCTTTGACGCCTTCTAACTCGATATCATCAATATTGCCAATCTTAATCAGCAATTTCTCTAATTTTTTGACACCTTTGTAAGTAATGCGTTCTTGCTCATCGGCCCAACCTTTTGATACTAAAACATTACGCACCGCTTTGATTGTACCGCTTGAGCCAACCACGCTACTCCAGCCTGTCTTTTGATAGCGACCATTGATGGCTAAGACTTCTTTGCGTGCACCCGAAATCGCACTATTAAAAGCTTCTTTAGTAATCAGGCCGTCAGCGAAGAATTTTTGGGTAAAAGAAACACAGCCCATTTGTAAACTTTCAGTCAATAATGGATCGAAATTTTGACCAATAATAAACTCTGTCGAACCGCCGCCAATATCCATAACCAAGCGTTTATCACTACTCTCGTTGGTATGCGAGACGCCCAAATAAATTAATCGCGCCTCTTCGCGGCCCGCGATAATCTCAATAGGTTTTGGCAGGATTTTATTGGCACGGGAAATAAAGTCGTTGGCGTTTTTGGCTTGACGCAGCGCATTGGTCGCGACCACACGAATCCGCTCTGGCGGTACTGAATCCAAGCGCGCCACAAAGCGGCTTAAACAATCAAGACCGCGCTGCTCAGCGGCTGCGCTTAGAATATTATTTTCGTCCAGACCGGCAGCGAGCTGTACCTTTTCAGACATCGAGACTACTTTTCGCACTTCCCCATGATCAAGACGAGCAATAGCTAAATGGAAACTGTTGGAACCAATATCGATGGCTGCCATCATTTCATCATCGCCAATTGGCGGATTCGTAAGGTAGTCAATAGGCATAGGACAAGTCGTCACCGTGTTAGAGAGAGTGGATAGTTTACCAAAATCACGTGCTATATAGTTATAAAATCACATGTATAGAAAAAAGTAGTAACCACAAAAATCAGGGCAATTTTATCATTAAAGCATTTATGCCAAACACTCGCAAGCGATGCAAAACTGTAGCAGGGATATCGACGACCACCCTATAAACTGACAGGTGTCGGCTCAGCATCTAGCGCTTGTGTTACTCATATCGGTTTGCTACATTGAAAGCTATCAACATCATGGTAAAAAACCGTTATTTATAAACCTTTTATCTGTATAATTTACTTCAAAAATCACCAGCTAATCGGTTAAAAACCATCCGCAATTAGTAGTTGTCAAACCCACCAGCAAGGAAGCTAGTCACATGAATCAGACCACGACAAAAGACGCAACCCAAAATACTGAAACTCCCATCAGTAGCGCTAAAAAAGACATGGTAAAAACTGAAACTTCGCCCAAACAAGCATTTTATGATTTTTACTTAGATGAGCATCAAAACATGGCCTGTCGCCGCCTACATTTCGCAGGTAGTAGCTTTGGCTTATTAGGACTGGCAAAGTCTGTCAAAACTGGCTCAGCTAAGCCTTTGGTAAAGGGCATCGCTGCTGGATATGCCTGTGCATGGGTTGGACACTTTTTCTTTGAAAAAAACACGCCCGCTTCTTTTAAGTTTCCATTGAAAAGCTTTGTCAGCGATTTTCGTATGTATAGCGATGTGCTACGAGGCAATCTGAGCTTGAGAGATCGCAAGTTTGATAAAGCACGATAAATTTAGTCGTCATATAAATTAAATGACAAACTTTATATTATTCCCAACATTATTATAAATAAGATGTCGATAAACAAAAAAACCAGCAGAGATCACAGGACGATCTTGCTGGTTTTTTAAACTGCAACTTTTTAGTTAGCTAATAACTTACATGGCTAAACTATGCTTTCGCCATTTCTGCAAATATTTCATCAGCCGCCTTGATTGACGCATCAATATCTTCATCGTTATGTTTGATAGACATAAAGCCTGCTTCATAAGCTGACGGTGCCAAGTAAATACCGCGATCTAGCATACCGTGGAAGAAAGTATTAAATACGTCCATATCGCACTCTGTCACGTCATCGAAGTTCTTTGGTGTTTCGGTTGCGCTGTCTTTGACAAAGAACATGCCAAACATGCCGCCAAGCTTATTGGTACGTAGATGAATACCATGTTTGTCGGCTGCTGCTTGGAAACCGTCTACTAGGTGATCAACTTTCGCTGCTAATTCGTCATAAAAACCGTCTGCCGTTAAGTCTTCAAACATAGCGATACCAGCGCGCATCGCTAGTGGATTACCTGATAACGTGCCAGCTTGATAGACACCGCCAAGTGGCGCGATGCAAGACATGACTTCTTTTTTACCACCGAAAGCACCGACGGGTAAGCCAGCACCGATGATTTTACCAAAGCAAGTTAAATCAGGGTCGATACCGAAATGGGCTTGCGCGCCGCCAAGACCAACGCGGAAGCCCGTCATGACTTCATCAAAAATCAATACTGCGCCATTAGCAGTACATTCTGCGCGCAACGTATCATGAAACTCTTGTGTCGGGATAACCATGTTCATGTTGCCAGCGATAGGCTCTAAGATAACGCAGGCAATTTCTTCGCCCCATTTCTCAAAACAGTCTTTAATCGCTTGCGGATCATTATAAGGAATCGTAATCGTATGCTTAGCAAAATCTGCTGGCACACCTTTTGATGTTGGCTCACCAATATCAAGCATGCCAGAGCCTGCTTTTACCAATAGGCTGTCTGAATGCCCATGATAACAACCTTCAAACTTAACGATTTTATCACGCTGAGTATAACCACGTGCTAAGCGAATCGCACTCATGGTCGCTTCTGTACCAGAGCTAGTCATACGAATCATCTCAACGCTTGGTACGATTTCGCAAATTTTATCTGCAACTGTCGTCTCGAACGGTGTGGGCGTACCAAAGCTTAGACCATCATCAGCCGCTTTTTTTACCGCATCGATGACTTTTGGGTGCGCATGACCCAAAATCATTGGGCCCCATGAGCCAACATAGTCAATATAGGCGTTGTCTTCGGTGTCATAAATTTTGCTGCCATTGGCGCGGTGCATAAAGATTGGCGTACCACCGACCCCTGCAAAGGCGCGAACCGGTGAGTTAACACCACCTGGAATGTGTTTACGTGCTTGCGCAAAAAGCTGTTCGTTTTTAGTACTCATAATTATTCTCTACTTATAGCGTCGGTATTTTTTGATTGAGCGTCTAATTTATATTTGTTTATTATTGAATCTTTCAAGAAGTTTTTACAATTTAAGCTTTTTTGACCACAGAAGACTTAAGCTTCATTGGCCCGTAGCCATCAAGTTTGCAGTCGATATCATGACCGTCAGTAGCATCTGGCAACAGGCGAATGCTTTTCGCTTTTGTCCCTACTTTAATCACGATTGAAGAGCCTTTGACTTTTAGGTCTTTAATGACCGTCACCGCATCACCGTCCTGCAACTCATTGCCAACGGCATCACGTATGACTGCGTCTTGGTCTTCAGCTTGCGCTGCATCAGTCTCAGCCGCCGTCCATTCATGAGCACACATAGGACATACCAGTAACGCACCATCTTCATACGTATATTCAGCATCACATTTAGGGCAATTTGGTAAGCTCATTATTTCCTCGGCAGCCATCGTACATTAGGTTAATTGTAGAGCTGATATTGTACCGTAACTCACCATCTTTAACCAATTTGTACGCTTGAAAATCAAACGCTATGCCCAATTTAACACTTAACTCATCGCTTACTGATGACGTTTTTTATGACAGGGTTTTTTGTGGTACTCTTCTTAGCTTCATTTAGATTTATGTGTACAAATACTGTCAATGATAAAAGCGCCCATATGACTTTTTATCACTTCGATTTACCCTCTATATTATTACTAAGTAAGCTCTCATCAGAAGGATAATAACAATGACTCAGTCTTCAAATTTATCAGCCGTACTGCAGTTTTCGCAATTAACTATCCAAGGCGAAGACGCCGAAAAATTCTTGCAAGGGCAATTAACTTGTGACGTTACCAAGCTCGGGCTTAGCTATCAGGCAGCCGCCATCGGTAACCTAAAAGGTCGTATTGAGTTTGGCATCTGGATCAAAAAACAAGCAGAGAAACATTATGATGTGGTCATCAGTAGCGACTGTGCTGAGTCTTTTCAGGCACATCTTAATAAGTACGGGGCGTTTTCTAAATTTGAGACCAGTGCACCAGCAGCGATTTCTCCTTGCGTACTAGCAGATGAGCCAACTTTTAGCCACAAAGACGACCATAATACTGCTGAGGATACGCAGGCTTGGATGGCGTGCAGTATAGCCACAGGTAATTATTGGATTGTGGCTGCAACTCAAGGTGAGTTTCAACCGCAAGAGCTGCGTTTACATCAGCGCGGCGGCATGGACTATGATAAAGGCTGCTACTTAGGTCAGGAAGTCATCGCTCGCATCTACTTTAAATCTGCACCCAAAGCATTTTTGCATTATGTGAAAGGTACTGGCGATGTGCCCACGGCAGGCGAAAAGCTAGACAAAATCCAAGTGGTCAACAGCATGCAAACCGATGAGGGTTTTATCGCATTGGTGGTGGCGCGTCCTGAGCAATTGGCAGAAAGCGATTTGAGCATATTGGACTTGCCAGCTGCACTACAGATAGATGTTGCGCGTCCTAAGTAAAAATAGAAATCAAATCAAGCAAGCGACGTAGCGAAGGTGATGGTAGTTTACTATATATCTACCATCATGACTAACATGAGCATAGAGAATCCTATGACACATATTGCGGTACTTGGAGCAGGCGTGGTGGGCGTGACCACCGCATGGTATCTACGTCAAGTAGGCTATGATGTGACTGTGATTGAGCGCGAACCGGCAGCAGGTATGCAAACGTCATTTGCCAATGGCGGCCAAATCTCTGTCTCACATGCCACGCCTTGGGCCAATCCTGCGACCCCAATGAAAGCGCTCAAATGGTTGTTTAAAGAAGATGCTCCGCTACTGTATCGCTTGCGTGCGGATAAAGCGCAGCTCAAATGGGCCATGCAGTTTCTGCAAGAGTGCCGCGCCGATAGAGCCGATGCCAATCTTGTGCAAATGGTGCGCTTAGGTCTATATTCAAGAGATACCTTACAACAGCTGCGCGCGGATATTGGTATCGACTACGAGCAGCAAACACGCGGTATCATGCACTTTTATACCAATCAGGCAGAGTTTGATGCGGCTATCGAACCAACTGAACGTATGCAAGCGCTTGGTTGTGAGCGCCATGTGATTGATATTAACAATGCCGTCAATTTAGAGCCAGCGCTCTACCCAATTGCGCATAAGCTAACTGGGGCAACCTATACCAGCCGTGATGAGTCTGGCAATGCGCACCTGTTTACCCAACGTTTGGCGCAGCGCTGCATCGACGCTGGTGTACAGTTTTTATATGATACCGAAATTTTAGCACTCAATACTGATACTGACTCTGCGCGTCCGCATGTACATAGTATTACTATCCGTCCAAAAGGCGAAAACGCGCAGACCTTCACGGCTGATAGTCATGTGGTCGCGCTTGGCAGCTATAGTGTATCTCTACTAAAACCATTGGGCATCCACGTACCTATTTTCCCTGCGAAGGGATATTCGGCTACCTATACGGTAAATCCACGGGCGCCGCACTTAGCGCCTTTTGTCAGTTTGATTGATGATGAATTTAAACTGGTTACCTCACGACTGGGTGACAAATTACGTGTTGCTGGAACCGCAGAATTTAATGGCTATAACCTAGACTTAAATGCCACGCGCTGTGAAGCCATCACTCGGCGTGTACAGCAGTTATTTCCGAAAGGTATTATCGCAAACTCGGTGCAATATTGGACAGGACTGCGCCCGATGACCCCATCGAACGTACCTTTGATTGGTCGCGCACACTGTGGTCAAGTCAAACATGGTAGTCATAACGCTTCAGCGACTTTCGACAATTTATGGCTAAATACAGGACATGGTACCTTGGGATGGACACACTCTTGCGGCTCTGCAAAAGCCCTTAGTTTGCTAATCCAAGGTGAAACGCCCAACGTCGATTTTGATTTTATCGGTATGAGCGTTTGATCGGCTCAGTGATGTATTTAGATTACAAAAAAAAGGCGCTCACTTTACGTGAACGCCTTTTTTGTATGTCTATGAACTTGCGATTAACTTTATGCTAGTGCACCTTTCGCTACAGTCTCTGTAGCAGTAGATAAACCATCTACACCCATATCCAATGCTTCTAATTGTACAGGCACACCGTTGACTGCGGCATTACCACTCAACTGATCAATTAAGGTTTCATCAGTCAAATCATTAACGCTGACACCTGCATGCGCTTGCGCAATCTTTTGCTTAACGCCTTTGCGTCCGTGACCAAAGCCGTGCGGAATACTGACCACTCCTGGCATCAGCTCATCCGTCACTTCTGCTGCAATGACCACGCTACCCACTCGAGAAGTTACTCTGACATCTTGACCCTCTACAATGCCATGTTGCGCTGCCGTTTGCGGATGCAACATCAATGTACAGCGAGATTTACCTTTTACCAATCGATGACTATTGTGCAACCATGAGTTGTTGCTACGTACATGACGACGACCGATTAGCAAAATCTCATTACTGTTGTACTGTTGCACCATTTCTTTAACACGTGCCAAATCTGACTGATAAAAATCGACATGAAGATGAATTTGTTTGTCGGCATGTTTGATGGCCTCTGGCAACATACGATGCAGCGGACCTAAATCGATACCATGCGGATTTTCGACTAAGGCTTCAAATGTCACCTCTTTATGAGGTCCATACTTTAGGCCTTGCTCTAACAAGAACTTAGGACCAAATGCTTTTGTCGCGGCACGTTCTTTCTGCGTTGCTTCTGGCGCATCTTTGTCTAAGCGCTCTGCCAGTCCTAAATAAATCTCCCAGTCATGCTTGGTATCGTCGGTTTTATCAAACAAAGCAGGCGAATATTTGGCGACATTGTGCACGGCAAAGCCGTTAAAAGTAATGTCATAATGGTCGCGCTCTAATGGTGATACAGGCGGCAAAATAATATTGGCATGGCGACTGGTCTCAGTCACGAAATAATCAAGCGAAACCATAAATTCTAACTGAGATAATGCTTCGTCCAATTTTTCACCATTTGGCGTACTCAGAACCGGGTTGCCAGCGACCGTAACGAATCCCTTTAACTGGCCTTCCCCTTCGACTAACATTTCATCTGCCATTGCAACCACTGGATACTCACCATTAAAATCTGGCAAGTTGCCGACGCGGCTATGACGTTTACCCAGATAGCCTGGGCCAGAGCTATTTACAACATCGACGGCAGGATTTGGGAACATGAGTCCGCCCACTTCATCTAAACGGCCCGTGACGATATTGATGACCATAGATAGATATTGGCTGAGCAAACCAAACTCTTGCACCGAGATGCCCATACGGCCATAACAAACTGAGCTTTCCGCTTCACAAAACTCTTTAACGATACGTTTTATTTCGGCTGCGGTAATACCCGTGATACCTGCCACTGACTCAGGCGTGTATTGTTCAGCAAACAAAGCAAGTCGATCGATCTCAGGTGTCAAGGCTGCCACTCTAGTATCGAGCTTGGCATAACCCTGCGTATAGATTTCATTGAGCATGGCTAATAGCAGCAGTACGTCCGTCGCTGGACGAATAAAGTGGTGTTCGCTAGCGATGTCTGCAGTTTCGGTACGTCTTGGATCAACCACTACCACCTTACCATCGCGCGCTTTAATATCTTTTAGCTTTTGACGCATGTTAGGCGCAGTCATGATACTGCCGTTAGAAGCCAACGGATTGCCACCGATAATAAGCATATATTGTGTGTTATTGACATCGGGAACTGGAATGCGCAGCATGTGACCAAATAGATGCATGCTAATAATATGATGTGGCAGCTGGTCAATAGAGGTGGCAGAAAAACGACTGCGCGTCTTTAAACTGGTAAGCAGTTGTTTGATGGTCAACATACCGCCCATGTTATGTACGTTAGGATTACCCAAATAAACACCCAACGCATTTTGACCATACTTTTGCTGTATGGATTGAATACCTGCGGCGACTTTATCTAACGCTTCTGGCCAACTAATAGCTTTCCAACCGTCTACCGTTCTCTCTACCGGCTGGCGCAAACGGTCAGGATCTTCGTGCAAATCTTGCAAAGCGGTGGCTTTCGGGCAAATATAGCCTTGCGAAAAGGGATCGTTTTTGTCCCCTTTAATCGACAAGACTTTTTCGCCATCATGTTTTATTTCAACGCCGCACATTGCCTCGCACAATGTACAAGTTCTAAAATGCGTTTGCGTTTCGCCTAACGTTGGTGCAGCCGTGGTTATGGCCATAGTCACTCTCCCTGTTGTGTTTTTTGTTCTAGACTTCATGACAATAATTTTTGCTTATTATCACTACTGACTAGTATTGCTTCCGTGCAAAAAATTGGCGAACAGTGCATCAAAGCTGATACTCAACGTGGCAATCGCTTGTTGTCTTGAGTAACGCTGCTGATGACAGCCCAATATCAACTCATGTACTTGTGCCGCCGCCATATCGACGCATAGATTGACAGCACTGCGCTCGCAAGTACGATTGGATAACTGCAATCCCTGAATAAATATCTCTGTCCATTCTTCTTGTATTTCGGTAATCAGATTGCCCAGTCCATTATTCAATGATGACTGGTTTTCTATACTGTCACTAAATCTAGGACGGTCTTCGAGCAAATGCTGAAACAGCGCAATATTCTCAAATGCAGAATCAAAAATCATAATCAGACATTGTCGACATTGCTGATTAAACTGATCTTTACTCAGCACATCATAATCTTTGAGCATATTGACCCATGCCAGTCGCATCGGTGATAGATAATTATCTTTTAGTTGGGTGCTCAGCTCGTTTTGTAGCGCCTCTAGACTCTCAAAATGATTGTAAAAACTGGGCTGTGCAATACCTGCACCTTTGGCAACTTTATTCATGCTCATGCCCTGAGCACCTTCCAAACTATACAACCGCAAGGCACTTTTTAATAACGCACGCCGAGTCTTGGCTTTCGCCAGCTCACGTTTAGATTCTACTGGGACTGTCAAATCCTGCGTTAGTACATTCAATGCAGAGGTCTTCCTATTCAATAGATAATTATATCGACACACCAGTAATTTACCTTAGGTGCTATTGTGCCAAAAAAATGTGATGATAATGGTCAATTGCCGATAGCGAATATCTTAGCTATAAGGTTATAGTCATTTAAACCATATGTCTATAGCCAAACCCATAGTAGAACTCATGCTTCACAAAACAACCATTTCTAGGCCACTATCATGACATCACCTGTATTCTCCCCTTTAGTGCTTCCTTGTGGCGCTACATTACCCAACCGCTTAGCGAAAGCTGCCATGGAAGAAAACATGGCTGATGTCGGTCAAGTCCCTGGCCCTACTCTGCTCCGTCTATACAAAAACTGGGCAGAAGGCGGGACAGGTCTGTTAATCACGGGAAACGTGATGGTCGATGGCCGCGCTATGACAGGGCCTGGTGGGGTCGTATTAGACAAACACAGTGAGATAGCGCCTTTTAGAGCGTGGGCAAATGCTGCTAAGCACAACGATACGCAGATTTGGATGCAGCTCAATCATCCTGGTCGTCAAGTATATGCTGCCATGGGTGGCGATGTGCTATCACCTTCTGACGTGGCGATCGACTTAGGCAAGCACTCTCATTTATTTGGTAAACCGCGTGCGATGACGCAGCAAGATATTGAACAATTGATCCAGCGGTTTGCCGATAGTGCACTAAAAGCAGAGCAAGCTGGCTTCGATGGTGTACAAATTCATGCCGCCCACGGCTATCTAATTTCTCAATTTTTATCACCGCTTACCAATAAACGTAAAGATGAATATGGCGGTTCGATTGAGAATCGGATGCGACTATTAATCGAAGTAATCAAAGCCGTTCGTGCTCAAGTTGCGCCTACCTTTGCAGTCGCTGTGAAGATAAACTCAGCCGATTTCCAGCGCGGAGGATTTGATGCAGATGATGCCAAAGTGGTTATTTCAGCGATGAATGAATTGGCGGTAGATTTGGTTGAACTATCAGGTGGCAGCTATGAAAGTCCCGCCATGCAAGGCAGCACAGCAGATGGTCGCACATTGCAACGAGAAGCTTACTTTTTAGACTTTGCAAAAGAGATTGCCCAAGTTGCTACCATGCCTATCATGACGACAGGTGGCGTTAGGCGATTGGCTGTCGCAGAAGATGTACTGGCACAAGGGATTGAAGTGGTTGGTATGGGAACCGCATTAGCCATGAGCCCTGCTCTACCGAATGACTGGGAAAATGACAGTACGCTTAGTGCTCATAATCCTGTGGTACGCTGGAAAGATAAAACTTTAAGTGCAGTTGCTACAATGGCCGTCATCAAGCGACAATTACAGCGTATGGGGCAAGGAAAATATCCCAAACCAAATGCTTTACCAGTTTTCTCATTGATTTCTGATCGTATACGAATAAATAAACTCACTAAACGCTATCATCATTATTTGAATAAGTATCCAACGAGATAGTTTTCAATCAGTTTTAAAGATAATAAAAAAAGCAGCTACTCTATTTTTGAGTCTCTGCTTTTTTATTTACATAATTATTTTTGGATAAATAATATATTTTTTGGGGCTGTAGTAGATAAGGATTAAATATCACACCATTTTCTCAAGGTTTTC
>NZ_JASDCS010000004.1:27131-141241 GCF_030407815.1 Psychrobacter sp. APC 3281 | reverse complement strand
TGATTGACTGATTGACTGATTGACTGATTGACTGATTGACTGATTGACTGATTGAGCATTTTCTATTTGTTAATTACTGCCTAAATTTTTCATAATGAGATTAAAAACAAAATCTAACTAAAAATAAATTGCTTGAATTGAAAACGTCTTGTTGGCTATGTTGTTACTTATAAACAGATATTTAAAAATTAAATCAATCCTCTATCATACCGCTACTGGTCGCACAATAGGAAACAGCAAAATACTGAGCATTGACCCGTCACCATTGTGGCTCTACAGTGTACCTCTTATGACGAATGACCGCTTTTTAGCGCTTTCAATATAGACGTATTTTCATATTAGAATATGAATGATTTATTTAAGCATCATTCTTTCGCTAGCTAGCAAATAGTCTATAATAGTTCAGCAACTTTATATCCTGAGCAATGAGATCTATCGGTGCTGTTCCTTATTTTATAATACCTTACATTCTAATTAATGGCTTATGTGACTTATGAAATTCATTTTATCAGCGCTACCGACTGCTATGATGACAGTTGCAGTCATGAGTGTGCCTGTCATGACTTACGCGAGCACTGACGCTGACAGTATAGAAGCGTCAGATGATGTTACACCAGTGGCTGTGACACAAATCATAGATACTGATAGTCCGACTGATAATGATAAACCAGCTGTAGCGCCTTTTCATACAGTACCAAACCCTCAAAACGCTGAGTCGCAAGCACTGTCTACGCTTGTTGACCCTATCACACATAAAACAGTCGATAACAGCTACGCATTAGACGTTTCAAGCTTTTTGAGTTTAGAGCAAGCGCAGAAGCTTCTGGTACAAGTATCACCTAAAATCGCTGCCAATCAAGCAGCGATTGCTGCCAGCGAATACCAAACTGACGCGCTCAGAACTATCGACAATCCGCTCGTATTTGCTCGAGTATCTGCCAGTGCCTATCATTTAGATGAGGATATAGATTTATCTTCTCTCAGAAGCGGTATCGTCAACGAAGTAAACAATGGCGTAGATAACATAGTCCCTCCTACGGCAGACCTACCAGACTTTGGTGAGCTGGTCGGTGAGCGTATTCCCGACTCTTATAACCTCAAGCGCTCAGGCTCTACGTCGGGTGCAGGTCTTGGAGTCGTTTGGCCTATTTATACTGCTGGACGTACAGACGCATTGACTGGTGCCTCGGATGCACGTACGCAAGAAGCGATGGCTGATAGTGTACTGGATAAAAATGAGCTTTATAATACGTTAATTGAGCGTTATTTTAAGGCACAGTTAGCGATTATCGCTGCTTACTTACGAGAAGATGCTTACGATACATTGCAACAGACCGACCATATGGCCGAGCGTCTGTTTGAAGAAGGTTTTATCTCACGTGTCGATAGACTAGAAGCACAGTCTGCGCTTGCGGATGCCAAGAGTGAATCCGTCAATGCCAATAATGACGCGCGCCTAGCTATGATTGCGCTACAGCGTCTACTACGTACCGACTACCGTATTAAACCAACCACGCCATTGTTTGTCTCTAGTCGCCCCCTACCAGATGTGAGCTACTTTCAGGACTTGGCACTAAATAACCATCCCGGACTACAAAAAGTTGCCGCCAAGCGAGCACAGGCTCAGCAGTTACATGCGCTATCAGATACAGGCTACAAGCCTACGGTATTGCTATACGGTTATGGTCAGGTAGAGAAAGATCCAAGCTGGGTCGCTGGTATATCTGCCAGTTGGAAGCTATGGGGCGGACTCGATAAAACCGCATCATTAGCATCCAGTAATGCGAAAATTCGTCAGGCCGATCTCTCTGAGATTGAAGTCAGTGACAATTTATTGCTACTGGTAGAAAAAAACTGGCACGATGTCAATAATGCTCAATCACGCTATCAAGCATTACAAAGTAATGTTGATTTGGCAGCAGAAGTATTACGACTACGTCGCTTAGGATTACAAGAAGGTGTAAATACCACCGTTGATGTAGTGCAAGCACAAACGCAATCACTTAAGGCACGTACCGAGCAAGCACAGGCTGCTAATGACTATGTACAGTCACTGGCTGCCCTTATGCAAAGCTGTGGTACGCCACTTGCTTTTAATGCTTATCTCAATGCCGCTGACATTCAATTGCCTACTTTATATACTGAGCAATGATATAACGTGAGAAACCATAGATCGTGCTGATAAACGCTTTGTATTACCATAAAGCCGTCATCGAAAATACTATTACCAACCCTATTACGAACAGCTGCTTTTATGAAAGAATTGACCTCTAAATCGATAAAAAACTGGCTACAGACGTTACTAGAAACGTGGCGTATTGCCAATAACTCTAATGTTTGGGCGCATTGCGCAAGCGTAGGTTTCTTTGGATTCTTATCAATTTTTCCAGTGATGGCTGTGTTTGTCTTGCTTTACGGTCTTGCGTTTTCTCCTGCCGAGATGCAAGAGCAAATCTCGCTTCTGAGTCAATTTATACCTGATACAGTATATGAAGTGCTCAACTCCCGTCTGAGCGAATTGGTTTCTACGACTACGTCTGCCCTGACTTTCAGCTTGCTTATATCGTCTTTGCTCGCACTTTATGCGGGCTCTAAAGGTATTAAGTCTTTAATTATTCTTATTAACCTTGCGTTCCATATTACTCAAGAGCGTAGTTTTGTACAAAGCACGATCCGCGCAGTTGGTTTGACCTTTGCAGCAGTAGTCGTATTGATTATCGCAGTCTCTTCTATCGCGGTTATTCCCTTGGGAGCAGCCTACTTCCCTTTCCCTCAGATAGCAAAGACGATTGCGCTTTGGAGCAGGTGGCCCATATTGACAGGTATCATATTCTTAAGCTTTTTAGGCCTTTATCGCCTAGCCCCAAATCGTGATGCTGTTGCCCTCAAAAAATTAATACCAGGCACTGCGCTGGCAACGGTTTTATGGATTATATTGTCCATCTTATTTTCAATTTATGTGCAAAATTTTAATAACTATAGTGCTGAGTTTGGCGCGCTTTCAGCTGCTGTGGTCATTATGCTATGGCTCTACTATTCAGCATTTATCGTCGCTCTTGGTGCTATTTCTAATTCTGAAACCATAGACAACGCCAAGCCTTATGCGTTTCGAGTGTACTAGTAATAAACCCTTTATTCTCAACTTTGTTGCTTTAGGAATCTCATTGTCATGACAGAATTACCACGCGAATCAGACGACTCAAATAAATCAGCTGATACAACCGAGTCATTGACCTCTCAAGATACACAAAATTCAGTCGATCCTGTAGAAGACGTGTCTGATATTGAACCAGAGCAACCGACACCTACTTATAATCGTGACGCCTCTAAAACTGACAAATCTGCACGTATGAAAAAAGCACTACTTGCCCTATTCATACTGATTGTCCTTGGTACGATTGCGTACGGCTTATACAAAAGTAATGCGCATAGCGAGCCAGAAGTTATTACGCTACAAGGGCAAATGCAGATGCAGCAAACGTCTATCGCTGCAAAAGTACCAGGGCGCATTGCTCAAATTATGGTAACAGAGGGTGATACGGTAACAGCAGGTCAGCAACTGGTGGAGATGGATTCACCTGAGATTAATGCCAAGATTAATCAAGCACGTGCTGGTAAGCAAATCGCGCAAAGCCAATTAGACAAAGCAGAAAATGGTGCGCGCCCGCAAGAAATCGCCCAAGCAAAAGCCGCTTGGCAAGCCAATAAAGCCGCGTCTGACTTGGCAGAAAATACCTATCAGCGTGTCAATCGCCTTTACGAAGAAGGGTTGATGGCGCGACAAAAGCGCGATGAGGCGTATGCGCAATATCTCGCTACTCAAGACCAAACCGAAGCAGCCCGCTTGCAGTATGATCTGGCGCTAGAAGGCGCACGTACTGAAGATAAGTCAGCGGCCACTGCACAAGTCGCACAGGTCGATGCAAAACTCGATGAAGCGCTAGTAGCAAAAGAGGAAGCGAACCTAAGAAGTCCTATCGCTGGTATCGTCGATAATGTCATCGTGAGTGCTGGAGAAGTCATCGGTCAAGGGGTTCCGCTTTTGACGTTGGTGGATACCAACGACCAATGGGTGGTACTTAACGTCACTGAGTCTTATTTAAATCAATTTGCTATTGGTCAGACATTTACCGGTACTATCCCAGCGCTGTCATCAGCGGATAAGCCTTATACAAAACAGTTTACCGTCTATGCGACATCGACCTTATCAGACTTTGCCACTTGGCGTCCGACCAATAACGATGATGGTTTTGATGTGCGTACTTTTGAGGTGAAAGCACGACCATCTAAGCCCGATGCCCGTATCCGCTCAGGTATGAGTGTGGTCGTACGTATCAATCCTACTCCTGTCAATCAGAACCAAGAGTAAGCCATGCACTTGACTAAGTTAAGTGAGGCTTTTTTACGCAGTGCAGCCTACGAGCGCCGTTTTTTGGCAAAAAATCATTGGGACTTTAGCATGGTGGTATGGATACCACTGGCAACGGTGCTGCTAATATGGTGGATATTTTCACAGACTCAAATTACCGATTTGCCTATCGGAGTCATCGATCAAGACAACAGCGCTGTTGCCAATACTGCCGTTCGTTACTTAGAGGCCAGTCCTACTTTGACGGTCAGACAGCTTTATTACTCCCAAGCGGATGCTGAAGCTGCGATTTTACAGCGCGATATTTACGCTGTCGTCATTATTCCAGAGGACTTTTCTCGTAATATATTATCGATCCAGCCTGCTCCGTTGACTCTACAAGTCAATGCACAGTACGGTACGCACTCTGGTATTATTCAGGCAGGTGTCCAAGCGGTCGCTAGTACATTATCCGCAGGTGTAGAGATTAAGCGATTGGTCAAACAAGGCGTAGCACCATCACAAGCAATGACAGCTTACGCGCCTATCAGTGTGCAGCGTATTAGCTTATTCAATGCTGCGACCAATTATCAGCAGTTTTTGGCATCGACCGTCATACCTGCCTTATTACATATATTGGCAATGGTCATTGGCGCAACCACGATAGGCCGCGAGTTACGTGATAAGAATATCGGTCGCTGGTACCGTTTTATTGATACAGGCAAGCCTAATCTAACCTTATCTACACCTTCAAAAACGACATCTTCGCTATCAACCAAACAAGATAGCAGCAATAACAAAGCATCATCGTCAAGCGCAAAAGTGCCCAATTCGGTCAGCCTATCAGTTTTAGTATTTGGTCTATTGGGTAAATATTTTTGGCCAATACTAGCTTATAGCTTGTGGTCAGCGTTGATATTATGGCTAGCAACGTCCAATCAGAATATCAACATCATGTCTCTTCTGGCAGTCTACGCTGGGTTTTTGTGCCTAATGGTATTGTCGTTTTGGCTGGGTGCTATATTTACTTTAAATTCTTTTTCATTACGTATGGGTCTATCGACTACTGGATTTATTTCAGCGCCTTCTTATGCCTTTGCTGGTGTTACTTTTCCTTATATTGCGATTAGTGATAGCGCGCAATATTGGTCAAATGCCCTGCCGCTAACGCATTATCTCAAACTCCATATTGCACAGTTACAAATGCAAGCACCGATCGCTATATCGCTACCTATCGTCTATGGCCTCATACTTGCGGTCATAATAGCGCTGCTACTTGCAGCACTATTAACCAAACGCGCATTGGCGCATCCTGAACGTTGGGGAGCACGCTAATGTCTGCACAATCAAATAATACACACTCAAAAGCTACATCAACGATCACGCCGGCATCACAAAGTTTTTGGACTAGCTTTATTCAAACTTTCAAAGACGTCTTTGGCGACAAAGGCGTACTTTTGATGTTAATTATTGCCCCTATTATCTATGGGTTTTTCTATCCTTGGCCTTACTCATCTGAAGTAGTCAATCATGTGCCAGTAGGTATCATTGATCATGACAACAGCAACTTATCGCGTACTCTCGTTCGCTATGCGAGTGCTAGCCCATACCTAGATACTGAACGATTTATCAATGAGCAGGCTGCCAAAGAAGCCATATGGTCAGATCAAATTGCAGGCTATATGGTGATTCCAACTGGTCTTGAAGAACAAGTTAAGTCCGGAGAGCAAGCACACGTCAGTGTACTGGGTAATGGCGGTTATTTTATTTTAAATAAGAACGTCCAATTGGGATTCTCTCAAGCAGTAGGTACGGTATCGGCAGGCATTAAGGTAAAGAAAAGCATTGCGAAAGGCGCTTATGCATCTACCGCAGCGCAGAACACGCAAGCTGTACCGCTACGGATTATGCCACTATATAACCAAACCGAGGGCTATGGTGCTTATGTCGTACCTGCTGTCTCTGTTATTATTTTACAGCAGACACTTTTAATGGCGACTGCGATGCTGATTGGCACATGGTATGAGCAGCGCCGTCACAGTACCAGTATACGTGGCTGGCTAGGACGTATTGGGGCTTTGAGCTCACTTAGTTTTATCGTTGGCTGCTTTTATTATGGGTGGGCGTTTGAGCTACATCATTATCCACGTGGACAAAACATGCTTGGTACGCTGCTGTTTTTGGCACTATTTTGTCCGACAGTCGCAACGCTCGGCTGCGTGTTCGGATTATGGTTCCGGCAGCGTGAGCGCAGTATGCAGATCTTAATTTTTATCTCCTTACCGATATTTTTCTTAAGCGGCTACCCTTGGCCAGCTGACCAATTGCCTCAAGTATTACAAGCAATACGTTGGCTGGTACCGACCACGCCTGCAATCAATACCTCTGTACAGCTTAATCAAATGGGTGCCAGTGTCTCTCAAGTCTCTATAGGATTTTATGCGTTGGCTGGCTTGTGGTTGCTCTATTTTGTTTTATTGCTATTCTTACGCAAGCGTATTCCGCAAAGAAAAGCCTATTTATAAATCCTCAAATTAATGAAATCTATGAGCATAAAAAAGCGCCTGCACTATTAATAATATAGTAGCAGGCGCTTTTTTATTTATACGATATTAATAGCGGTGGTTTAAAACACTCGGTTCAAGCCATTCAATGCCGCCACGCGATAGGCTTCTGCCATCGTTGGATAGTTGAAAGTCGTATTTACAAAGTATTCAAGCGTGTTGTTGCTCTTACACTTCATCACTGCTTGACCGATGTGAATAATCTCTGAAGCGTGGTTACCGTAGCAATGGATACCTAGAATTTCTAACGTATCACGATGGAACAATATTTTTAATACGCCCGAACGTTCACCGATAATTTGGGCACGTGCCAGATGTTTAAAGAACGCCTGACCCACTTCATATGGAACTTTTTCATCCGTGAGCTCTTGCTCTGTCTTACCGATACAAGAGATTTCAGGAATTGTATAGATACCAGTCGGTACACTAGATACTGGCTCGGCATCACTATCACCAACCATAAAGGCAGCGGCACAGCGACCTTGGTCATAGGCAGCAGAAGCTAGTGATGGCCAACCAATTACGTCACCAGCAGCATAGATATTGTCGACGTCCGTACAGTAAGTGTCATCTACTTTTAGCTGACCACGGCCATTTGCTTTTAGCCCAATGGCTTCTAAGTTCAAGCCTTCAGTATTACCTGAGCGACCATTTGACCAAAGAATGGCATCAGATTTGATGCGCTTGCCGCTCTTTAGGTGCAAGACCACATAATCATCATGAGTCTCAAGATGATCAATCTCTTCATTACTACGGATAAGCACACCGAACTGTCTAAAGTCATGCGCGATGGCATCACTGATTTCGCTGTCTAAGTAATTAAGCAATTGATCTTGGTTATTGATTAGATCAACTTTGTAGCCAAGACCAGTAAAGATAGACGCATACTCACAGCCAATAACTCCTGCACCATAAATGATGATTTTTTTGACCACATAATCCATTTGCAAGATTTTGTCAGAGTCAAAAACGCGTGGATGGTTAAAGTCTAAAATCTCAGGACGGTAAGGACGACTACCGACAGTAATGATGGCTTTATTGAAAGTGATGGTTTCATAAACATTTTCATCGACTTCAATACGTAGCGTATGTGCGTCAATAAAACTTGCCCAGCCTTGGATGACTTCGATACGGTTGCGCTCATAAAAACGTGTATGGGTACTGACTTGACGACGAATAACTTGACGCGCTTTGGCGAGTACTTCATTTAGCGGTACTTGCTTATATTCCATCGCCTTGGTAAACATTGGATCACGGCGGAAATTAATCAAGTTAAATACAGATTGGCGCAGTGCTTTACTTGGAATCGTACCAACGTGAGTAGAGTTACCCCCTACTTGATCACGCGGATCAACGACAACAACTCTTTTACCAGATTTAGTCAGCTTCATGGCCGCGGCTTCACCAGCAGGGCCTGCCCCTAAAACAACGGCATCATACTCATACTCATGATCGTCGCTTTTTAGACGACGAGAGTCTTTGGTAAAGCCAGATTTAATATCGATTCGTGTGTCATCGAGCGGATTCACTAGGTCTGGATGATGCATGACATCATCGGTCACTTGCTCGTGGGTCTGCTCTATTTTTTCTTTTTTGTTCTTACCTTCGGTATGTTCAGGGCTTGGCACGTGTCCGCTAGATTTATTTGATACTTCGGTATGAATATCTTTACCAGTATCGTTGGTCTCGTCGCTTGCACTTTTACTTACCATGATGTCCTCTTTATATTTATTTATCGAGTAAATGTTTGAGATATAAATGAATCAATATGTAGCTGAGTTAGTATCATGTAGATAAATGAATACCGCCCTACTAAGGCATGCCCACCATACGTTGTGACAATATGTTTTGCAATGTCCAATGACCAGTGGCGCTCTGTTGCCCTTCATCAATCTGCGGGCGGGCGCTAATAATGTACTCTGTACCAAGGGTTGGTTTGAAGTCATCGATCCAGTCGTAAGGAATCTGAAACACGCTACCGTCTTTAGATTTAGCAAGCAGGCACTGCATTGGCAATTCTGAAGCACAAGCTACACGGTTTGGCATGACGGTCAGTGTTTGCGCCTCTCCCAATACAATACTTGGAATATAGCGCGGCTCAGGTACTGGATCCTTTGCAAATGGTGATGTTTGACAAGCACTCAATAAAGTCGCTGCACTGATTAAACCTGCCAGCAACAACGATGGCTTTATAGATTGATAGGCTGAAATCATAGTATTCTCTATATGATAATTATCTAGGATGAAATGATGTATGTTTATTAGTGTTTTTTGCGCTTTTATTAAAGCTGCCTGAGCACTTATTAATACCGATTGAACAGATACTGTTTAAGCTGATATTCATTATCCAATACGGCGTTTGAGACCTGTCATCTGCAAAATACGCGTGGCAATCTCTTCAACAGACATCTCTGATACATCTAAGCTTGGGATACCGTGCGTGATATAAATACCCTGAATCGCGCGCTGCTCTTGCTGGCATTGCTGATAGCTAGAATAACGACTGCCTGCACGGCGCTCTTGACGGATTTTTACTAAGCGATCAGTATCGATGAGCAAACCAAACAGCTTGTCTTTGTGCTCACGTAATGCTTTTGGCAACTGATTGTCGTACAAGTCATCTTCAGTCAAAGGATAGTTAGCCGCTCGAATACCGAATTGTAATGCTAAGTATAAAGAAGTCGGCGTCTTACCAGAGCGCGACACACCCACCAGAATAATATCGGCTGCATTGTAGTGACGAGTACGCGCGCCATCGTCATTGTCTAAAGCAAAATGCACTGCATCGATACGCTCTTTATAGGTCTCAGAGTCGACATCATCATGCGCATGCCCTGAATGACCATCTGGCTCTACACCAGTCTCTTCTGCAACACGGCCAATCAGACCTTCATACATATCTAAATTACAACTATGCGCTGAGTTAATCTTTTCGCGAATCTCAGGATTGACGATCGTATCGAAAACCAATGGCAACGAACCATCGCGCTGATACGCCATATTGATTTGTTCAACCGCATCTTCCGCACGCTCTAAGCTATCGACGTATGGCAATACTCTTGTTTCAAAGGGAACTGAGGCAAATTGACTCAAAATAGCACGTCCAAGTGTCTCAGCTGTAATCGCTGTGCCATCTGAGATAAAAAACGCCGTTCTAATGGCTTGTGAGCTGTCCAAGTTTAGCGCATGGCGATTTTGGATAGTGGACTTAACTTGTTCAGATGGATTGCTTGAGTACATATCGTTGACACCTCGGTTGAAAACTCAATAGTGACCTTCATTTAGTTTTTGGTATAGATCTGAGTAATAATTCAGACTTGGTAAACGTTTAGCAGTTATTGACTATTAATAGCGTGAATTTTACTTGGCTTCTTATAGTCGTCTTTATAACTCGTATAACTAGGCTTTATAACCGCCTTCTTAAAACGAGCCTTTTCGGTACCTATACCGCACATTTAACATGCAATGTGCATCAACTATCTATGCGCTACATTATACGCATATTAGCCTATTAATAGAAATCAATGTTACAGGCGTACACTTAGCACCAACATTGTTTTTCATCTTGTCGTAATAGTTAATTCACCTCTCATTAAGGCATTTTTCTATGCTTCTTTTATATAGACACATAAGATTGAAACATAAATTATGGAAATACTCTAAATGTGGCTTATTGGAATACATCTATTTTATGCAGTAATTGGCTTTTATAAGCGCATAATATCGTCACTAACGATGATGTTTTCCATCTGAGTAAATACGAAACCTGATGGGACTGGCCCTAATTTATGTAGCAAACCCCACAATTTGTATATTTTTAACAAGTTTTTTGGTGAAAACCCTCGAAATTGTCCTAATATGGCGGTATAATTCACCGTTATAATCTTTACTAAATAACCTTATTTTCTGGAGTTATCATGGCAGCGCAATCTACAGCACTTGTAATCAATCTTGATCAGCTAGGAAAAGACGACATCGAAATGGTTGGTGGTAAGAACGCTTCGCTTGGCGAAATGATCAGCCATCTTTCTGATTTAGGCGTTAGTGTTCCAGGCGGCTTTGCCACCACTTCAAATGCATTCAACCGCTTTTTGACTGAGACCGGCTTGCTTGACAAAATTAACAGCGAGCTAAAAACACTAGACGTAAATGATGTTAATAAGCTTGCGGCGACTGGTAAAAAGATTCGTACTTGGATTATTGAACAAGAACTGCCAAAAGATCTTGAGCAAGAAGTACGTCAATCATTTGAGACCATGAGTGGCGGCGAAGACATCGCTGTTGCTGTCCGTTCTTCTGCTACTGCTGAAGATTTGCCAGATGCGTCATTCGCCGGTCAACAAGAAACCTTCTTGAACATTCGCGGTATTGATAACGTCCTAATTGCTATTAAAGAAGTATTTGCCTCGCTATATAACGACCGTGCAATCTCTTACCGTGTACACAAAGGTTTTGAGCACGAAGGTGTTGCACTATCTGCTGCCGTACAGCGTATGGTACGTTCAGAGACTGGTGCTGCTGGTGTTATGTTCACGCTAGATACCGAAAGTGGCTTTGATCAAGTGGTATTCATCACCTCAAGCTATGGCCTAGGTGAAATGGTTGTACAGGGTGCGGTTAACCCAGATGAGTTCTATATTTCTAAGAAATTGCTAGCCAACGGTAAGCCATCAGTTATCCGCCGTAACCTAGGTAGCAAGCATAAGAAAATGGTTTATGGTGATGAAGGCAGCACGGCTAAATCAGTTAAAACCGTTGATGTTGAAAAACAAGATCGCATGCAGTTCTCGTTATCTACTGAAGAGCTAACCTCACTTGCCAAGCAAGCGGTAACGATTGAACAGCATTATGGCCAAGCGATGGATATCGAGTGGGCAAAAGATGGCGATACTAACGAAATCTTTATCGTTCAAGCACGTCCTGAGACTGTTAAGAGCCGTCAAGACAGCAACGTAATGGAGCGTTATGTCATCGACACGACTGGCGCAAAAGTATTGTGTGAAGGTCGTTCAATCGGTCAACGTATCGGTTCAGGTAAAGTGCGTATCGTTAGCAACCTAAACGAGATGGACAAAGTAGAAGAAGGCGACGTACTCGTATCAGACATGACTGATCCGGATTGGGAGCCAGTTATGAAGCGAGCTTCTGCTATCATCACCAACCGTGGTGGTCGTACCTGTCACGCTGCGATTATCGCGCGTGAGCTAGGTGTGCCAGCTATCGTTGGTTGTGGTAACGCAACTGAGCTATTGGTTGATGGTCAAGACGTAACTGCTTCTTGTGCTGAAGGTGACACTGGTTTCATTTATGAAAGCCAGATTGATTTTGAAGTACAGACTAACTCTGTTGAATCTATGCCAGAGCTAGCATTCAAAGTGATGATGAACGTTGGTAACCCAGATCGCGCATTCTCATTTACCCAAATGCCAAACGAAGGTATTGGTCTTGCACGTCTAGAGTTCATCATCAACCGTATGATTGGTGTGCATCCAAAAGCCTTGCTAAACATGAACAGCTTGCCACGTGAAATTTCACAAGCAATCCAAGAGCGTATCGCAGGCTATGCGTCACCTGTTGACTTCTATGTTGATAAATTGGTTGAAGGTATCTCAACCCTAGCTGTTGCCTTTATGGATCAGCCAGTGATCGTTCGTATGTCAGATTTCAAATCAAACGAATACGCTAACCTGCTTGGTGGTAAGTTATACGAGCCATCAGAAGAAAACCCAATGCTTGGTTTCCGCGGTGCTAGCCGTTATGTGTCTGATAACTTCCGTGACTGTTTTGAGCTTGAGTGTAAAGCACTGAAACGTGTACGTGATGACATGGGCTTGACCAACGTTGAGATCATGATTCCATTCGTACGTACTGTTGGCGAAGCCAAAGAAGTCATCGAGTTACTTGAGAAAAATGGTCTAAAACGTGGCGAAAACGGTTTGCGCGTCATCATGATGTGTGAGCTACCGACCAACGCGCTATTGGCAGAAGAGTTCTTAGAATACTTCGATGGTTTCTCAATCGGTTCTAACGATTTGACTCAGTTAACGCTTGGTCTTGACCGTGACTCAGGTATCGTCTCACATCTATTTGATGAGCGTGATCCTGCTGTTAAGAAACTATTGTCTATGGCTATCGAAGCTTGCCGTAAGCAAAACAAATACGTCGGCATCTGTGGTCAAGGTCCATCAGACCATCCAGATCTAGCGTTTTGGTTAATGGAGCAAGGTATCAGCTCAGTGTCATTGAACCCTGACTCAGTACTAGATACTTGGTTCTTCTTAGCTGGTGAAGAAGCGAAGTAAACCGCTACGTTTAGTCACAGCGGTCATTCACACAGTCATTAAAGATACCACTATTAGGGTCTATTTGATTTTTTCAAATAGACCCTAATATAATGTCCTAAGACATGACTAACTATGCAGGCAATTATGCAGATTTTCCTTGCTCGAAATAACGTACAAGCTGGCCCATATCAGTTGGAGCAGCTGAATATCATGCTGGCATCTGGTGAAGTATTGCTTGATGATCTGATGTGGCATGAAGGCTTAGCTCAGTGGCAGCGCGTAGGTGATCTTACCAATAACCAAACGGTTTATCGCCCGACCAGTGCTAACACGCCTGAAGTAAATGACTCTATCATCAATAACGTGACCGTCTTCCCTGAAGATACTAATAAATCGAAAGATGATAAGTCAGTATCGTTAGACAGACTATATGGCAAGCCTGAACGTCCTAAAAACGTGAAAGCCGACATGACGACCAATCGTCATCAAACGCCGCACAACAATGTCTCACTGAATAAGTCTACTCTCAAAAAAGCTGTTGCAGACAATGATAAAGTCGTCGGCAACGTGGTACTTGCGCCAATCATGTCACGCGTATTGGCAACCGCGCTTGATTGGCTGCTACTAATAATGGCGTTTCTTCCATTAATGCTAGCTATGAGAAAGTTGGGAGACATGCCCACAGACTTACAGAATATGGAAGCAGTAATTAAATATTCTTTTAGTCTTTCTGAAAGTATTCCGCAAGCGACACAATTAATATCCAATGCGATGGTTTTCGGCCTTATCGCTTTGCAATTACTTTTTATTATCTTGCGGGGCCAGTCGTTAGGTAAATTGATTACGGGAATTCGTGTTGTAGATCAAACCACCCATCATTTACCTTCTTTTCTTAGATTGGTTGTGATACGTACTCTTTTTCTAGCACTACTTTATATCCCCCTTTCTACTTCATTTATAGTACTGATACCTTTAGCCATTCATTACTATATGGCATCTAAAAGCCCTGAAAATATTGGTTGGCATGACAAACTTGCCAAAACCTTAGTGGTCAAAGCAGACAGTAGCCAACTGGTAAAGAAGTCAAAATCTGAATAACAGTATTTTGGTTTGGTTATTGGTTTTATAGCTCGTTATAATTAAAAAAGCTGCGTACTATCGCGGCTTTTTTATTTAGCAAAGCTTATTTAGCCTCTTTTTATATTTTATTGGCAGTAGCTTGGTGATTAACCTTTGTGTTAGTTGCCGAGTACTGTTATAATACGGCGCTTTATAAACTAAGCTTATTCTTGATTGTTTTTTATAAAATATGACTAGAATTGGGCTTACCTTATAAATCTCCTTGCTATTAACATAGGGTTAATAGCTACTAATCCGTAAGGAGTCATAATGCGACATTACGAACTGGTGTTACTTGTACACCCAGACCAAAGCGACCAAGTGGTCGGCATGGTTGAGCGCTATATCAAGTTAGTTCAAGACAACAACGGTGTTATCCATCGTCTAGAGGATTGGGGCCGTCGTCAACTGGCTTATCCAATCAACAAGATTCACAAAGCTCATTACGTTCTTTTCAACATTGAAACTGACGGTGAAACTTTAGCTGAACTTGAAGAATTATTCCGTTATAACGACGCGATCATTCGTAGTCTAGTTATGCGCCGTGACGAAGCTGTCACTGAAGAGTCGCAGTTAGCCAAGAATGCCGATGAAAAACGCGCACGCAAAGCAACTACTCGTCGTCCAGACAATCGTGAAAACGATAATGACGACAACGACAACAGTGAAGACTAATTAAAGGAGAATACTCATGGCACGTTTCTATCGCCGTCGCAAATTCTGCCGTTTCACTGCTGAAGGCATCACTCACATCGACTATAAAGATGTTGAATTGCTAAAACAGTACATTAGTGATAATGGTAAAATCGTACCAAGCCGTATTACTGGTACATCTACTAAATATCAGCGTCAATTAGCGACTGCTATCAAGCAAGCTCGTTACTTATCGCTACTTCCATACACTGATAACCATCAAGGTTAACCGCTAACTAGGAATGACTCATGCAAATTATTTTGTTACAGCGTATCGTCAACCTTGGTAAACTCGGTGAAACTGTCGATGTAAAACCAGGTTACGGACGTAACTTTCTTATCCCTCAGGGCAAAGCGTTACCTGCTACTAAAGCTAACATTGAAAAGTTCGAAGCACGTCGTGCTGAACTTGAAGCTGAAGAAGCAAAAGAGATCGCCGTTGCTCAAGAGCGTGCTGATGCACTAACTGACGTTAATGTTATCATGCGTGCTAAATCAGGTGACGAAGGCAAGCTATTCGGCTCTATCGGTACTCGCGATATTGCTGAAGCATTGACTAACTCAGGTCTAGAAGTAGACCGTGCTGAAATCAAGCTACCTGAAGGCACTCTACGTCAAGTTGGCGAATACAATGTTGATATTCAGCTACACCATGACGTTACTGCTAGCATCTTAGTTACTATTCTTTCTGAAGATGGTAACAACGAAGATTCAGCTGAAGAAGAAGCTGCTGAAGAAGACTATTCTGAAGAGTAATCTTCTATATAGTTAGACTCAGTCTGCAAAAAGCCAGCAACTTAGGTTGCTGGCTTTTTTACGTGCGTCCTTTTTGACATTAGAGTTTATATATTTAGACAATTTATAACGCTAACTTGCACTCCTTTATCTCGACAAATTAGGATTTTATATATTCCTAAACAGCTTAGGATTCTCAAAAAATCTATTGCTATGATAGCGGTGTTATCTATGCAATATTGTAGTAACTAAATGCAACAATTGCCTTAAAAACGCTATACCAAACAACAAGATACTGCCTATATAATCATCTTTATTACTATTAGCAGAATTGATAATCTACTGCTATCTAATGTACTAATAGGGCGCAAGAACATGAAAGAAAATCATAACATTCATACCAATGACAAGCTTATCTGTACTCAAGGTAATGCATACTACTCCGAAGGTGAGGTGTATACAGTTGGCAGAATAGTCAATGACAAATACTTTCAGCTGCTGACCAGTGGCAATGATGATCATTGGTATGCCACGTTGGATGATCAAGGCATTTACGTCAGCTTTGATACTGCAACTGCTACCAATAACAAAGCTTTTTTTGATAAGATTGCCTAACTGTCAATCAGGGCACTCCTTAGAATACCTATTCTAAAAATAATCATTACTCAGGTAGGTAAATATTGTTTAGACAAAAACTGGTCATTATAGATGGCCAGTTTTTTTTGGTTTGAAGTATTAGCAATTGCTAGTTATACAAGTATTTCCACACACGTCTTCGACGTTTTCTTACTGATTTCCGTCATTTTAAAATTAATTATCTCTCAATTTTTTGTCAACAGCGCCAACTATTTAACGAATCTATTTCCTAGCGGCGTCTATTTGCTATAAAATATGCCCCTTTAAAATTTCGTATCGTTAGTGATGCAGATAGTTGGTCCAATATCGTTTAAATGTAAACATGGTAAAGGCACTTGCAAGCACTACGCAAAGTAGAATTAGCAAGCTATATACCGTATTTAATCTCGATATAATTGGCTGTATTGCATTGGTAATCAATTAAGATATAAACCATATTGAGACAGTGATGATTGTATTTTGGCTTGTACTGACCATTCTTTTTATTATTTTCGCTACCGCAAAACTAAAGTGGCATCCCTTTTTAGTATTGATTCTCTCTGCTTTTTTGGTCGCGCTATTTTATCAAGTACCGCTTAATACTGTCGCAAAAACGATCTCTGATGGTTTCGGTGGTATCTTAGGCTATATCGGCCTAGTGATTGTATTTGGTACGATTATTGGCTTAATCCTTGAAAAAACGGGTGCTGCTATCGTAATGGCAGAGTCAGTCATCAAAGTATTGGGACCACGCTTCCCTACTTTGACCATGTCTATCGTCGGTGCGGTCGTTTCGATCCCTGTATTTTGTGACTCTGGCTATATTATCTTAAACTCTCTAAAAGAGTCTTTAGCTGAGCGCTTACATGTATCAAGTGTCGCGATGAGCATTGCCTTGGCAACTGGTCTATATGCCACCCATACCTTTGTCCCACCTACGCCAGGCCCAATCGCAGCGGCAGGTAACTTAGGTCTAGAGTCAAATTTGGGTTTAGTCATCATGGTCGGTGTGGTCGTGACAGCAGTTGCAGTACTGGCTGGCTGGTGGTGGTCTAATCGCTTCCTTAACGCTACTCCTGACAATATCAATGCGGCAGATGCTCCAGCAGCAATGCCTAAAGGAATGAAAACTCGTGACGATTACAGCCATTTGCCTTCAGCGACAATGGCTTTCTTGCCGATTATCGTTCCTATCATATTAATCTGCCTGTCTTCGGTTACTAATTTCCCAAGCGCACCGTTTGGTAGTAGCATGGTAGCGGAGATTTTGATATTCATTGGTAATCCGCTTACTGCACTACTTATCGGTTTGTTCTTATCCTTTTTCTTGATTAAATCAAGCCAAAAAACGCAAGAAATCAGCGATAGTATCTCGCAAGGTTTGGTAGTAGCAGCCCCTATCCTATTGATCACTGGTGCTGGTGGCGCATTTGGTGCCATGCTAAAAGTGACGCCGATTGGCGATTATCTAGGTTCGACGCTATCTGCCTTAGGATTGGGTATTTTTATGCCATTTATCGTCTCTGCTGCGCTAAAAACAGCACAAGGCTCAACCACGGTCGCATTGGTCACAACCTCTGCAATGGTTGCCCCACTATTGAGTCAGATTGGCCTAGACAGCGAACTTGGACGTGTGTTCTGCGTGATGGCAATTGGTGCCGGTGCCATGACCATCTCACATGCCAATGACAGCTTCTTTTGGATTGTTAGCCAGTTTAGTCGCATGAGCGTCGCACAAGCGTACAAAGCTCATTCAATGGCCACTGGTATCCAAGGTGTGACTAGCATCGTATTTATCTGGTTGTTGACTCTAGTGTTTATCTAGTTCATGAAATTGGGTATTTCTATATACGTTTATTTGATGATCGTTAAATAAACGTTTTAAAACATGACACTATCGCAATGATCGTGTCATTAAGATATTCAAAGAGAGCCATATGAAAATTTTGATCGCCCCTGACTCGTTTAAAGAAAGTTTAGAAGCACTGGACGTGTGCCACGCCATTCAATCTGGCTTTATTCAAGTGTTTCCAGATGCTGACTACAAGCTACTGCCAATGGCCGATGGCGGTGAAGGTACCTCAGCGGTATTGTCTTATGTATTGGGCGGGCGCTGGAAAGAAGTCAGAGTACATGACCCATTAATGAGACCGATTACGGCAAAGTATCTGTTATTGCCTGACGCGACTGCTGTTATCGAAGTGGCTCAAGCCTGCGGATTGCACCTACTGACAGCTGATGAGCGTAATCCCGTTATTGCGAGTAGTTATGGTGTTGGGGAGCTGATCGAAGATGCGTTAGAAGAAGGTGCTAAGCGTATCGTCATTGGTCTGGGTGGTAGCGCAACCAATGATGCAGGACTTGGTATGCTAATGGCGTTAGGCATAACATTTCATGACATCAATGATAGCCTACTCACTCATGGTGGTGGCGCACTTGCCAGCCTACATAAGCTCGATAATACTAGCCTGCATGCAAGGATATCAGACACAGTATTTGAAGTTGCTTGTGATGTGACCAATCCATTATGCGGTCTGCTGGGTGCAAGCGCAGTGTTTGGGCCACAAAAAGGCGCTTGCCCAGAGCAGGTTAATACTTTGGACAAGGCACTCAGTCACTTTGCGACCATATGTGGACAGCATGGCTATGAAGACTGTCAATACGTTGAAGGCGCTGGCGCTGCTGGCGGTCTTGGCTATGCGATGATGACTTTCTTTCAAGCTCAGCTAAAGTCAGGCTTTGATACGGTTGCCGAAGTGGCTCACCTGTCACAGCATATCGCAGAGGCAGATCTCGTCATCACTGGCGAAGGCAAGCTTGATGCGCAAACCGCCATGGGTAAAGTGGCAGGCGGTATCAGCCAAATCGCTAAGGCTAGCCGTACACCTGTCATCGCTATCTGCGGCAGCGTCGATGGACTAAAACCTGCTCAGACCAGTCAGTTCGATGTGGTCATGCCGAGTATCCAAAAAGTAGACACGATTGATAACGTGTTAGGCTCTGCTTATAACAATATTGAAACTACTGCTGCTAATATTGCTGCAAGTATCAAACTTGGGCAGACTTTAAAATAGCCGCAATCTTTCATAGTCGCAATTTATCAATAGCATCCTCCACTAAGTGCACAGCTATCGAGCGTTTTATTAGCCCTTTGTCAGCTGTGCATGTATCATTCTCAACATGTCTATAGCCATTTTTTTACTTCATCAATGACCGTATGCACTCTATTAGAAAGTGCCTGCTGTCGTCTGACAGCAAGATATAGCGTTTCGCTAACGGCAACTGGTAAATGATGACTGCTAATCAGCTCAGGCTTCGGATAGGCAGCCACTGCATGTGCTGGCAAAACAGTAAAGCCGATTCCTCTGCTGACGGGTTCTAGTATCAGGCCAATCTGATTCGAAAATCCTTTTTTCTCAAAGTCATTGATATGCTGAAATTGCTCATAATTGGCAGTTAGTAGCATGCCTGCATGATGGGCGCCATCCGGATGATCGATAAATCCAAGATCGATAAGCTGCTCCCAGCTAGGCGCTACTGTAGCCGCAGGGGTTACGAGTATCAATGCTTCTTGTGCCATAGGTTTGCAACTAACCGTTTCATCATCTGAGATATCCGTCATAAAGCCAATATCAATCTCGTGATTTGCAAGCGCCCGCTCAATATCAGAATTTGGAGCAAAACGGTAATCAATCACTAGTTTTGGATGCTGCTGCTGTAGTGTCAAAAGCTGCGGATACAGCTTCAGTCCCACACTACCCGGTGACATCAACCGCACCAATCCTTCATAAGGTGGATCTTCACCGATGCGCTGTTCTAAATTTGATAATCGCTGCAATATCTCGCCTGCTTCTTTATAAAGCTGCTCACCTGCATTGGTTAATGAGAACTGCTTTCCTTGTCGAATTAACAAATCTGTGTCCAGCTGCTCTTCTAGCTTACGTATGTGTTGGCTCACACCAGACTGCGTCATATATAGACGTTCAGCGGTACGAGTAAAGTGCCCAACTTCAGCAAGCGTACAGAAAGTTCGTAACAATGTGACATTTATCATTACATTTTATACTTATTTATATAATATTTGATAATTTTACATAATAACGGTGCGTTTGTATACTGGCCTCACGTTAAACAAGAGTACAGCAAACAGGAGAACAAACTATGAACAACGTTTATCCAAGAAGCTTTTCGCACATTGGTCTGTCAGTCCCTGACTTAGATGCCGCCGTAAAATTTTATACTGAAGTGATGGGTTGGTACACCATCATGGAACCAACTGAGATTGTCGAAGATGACAGCCCGATTGGTGAGATGTGTACTGAAGTATTCGGTGCTGGTTGGGGCCGCTTTCGGATCGCTCACCTATCTACTGGTGACCGTATCGGTGTTGAGATTTTTGAATTTAAAAATCAGGAAAACCCTGAAAATAACTTTGAATACTGGAAAACAGGTATTTTTCACTTCTGCGTCCAAGACCCAAACGTTGAAGCGCTGGCTGAGCGTATGGTTGCCGCAGGCGGTAAAAAGCGTATGGAAAAACCACGCTACTACTACCCTGGCGAAAAACCTTACCGCATGATTTATATGGAAGACCCGTTCGGTAACATCGTTGAGATATATAGCCACAGTTATGAGCTTATTTATAGCGAAGGCGCATACTAAATTCAGTATAGCTTAAGCTTAGTATAGATTTAGGCGATATCTGACTGACAAACCAATAGCGTACTCATCATCTGAGTGCGCTATTTTTTTGAGCGCTCTATATTAATAAACTATTGTATAGAATATAAGCCATGCTACTATTTAAGTCGCTTTATATAGCTTTATAAATAATAATATTTTCCAAACCAAACAACCCATTATCAAGGATGATAAATGACACAGTCTGATATTACTCTAGACCTAGATGACCTGTTGGTTATTAGAGAAGACAATAAAGAAAATGGCGTTGTCACGCTCACCTTAAACCAACCCAAACAATTCAATGCGTTGTCCGTTGAAGTATTGTCTGCTATGCAAACAGAGCTAGACAGTATCGCTCAAGACGATACGATCAGAGTCGTGGTTATTCAAGCGACAGGCAAGGCATTCTGTGCTGGTCATAATCTAAAACAAATGCGCACGCATACAGATGCAGCATTTCACCGTGCCCTATTCCAGCAATGTAGCAAAATGATGCTTACCATCAACCGTATGCCGCAAGTCGTTATCGCAAAAGTACAAGGCATTGCTACCGCTGCAGGATGTCAACTGGTCGCCGCTTGTGACTTAGCCGTTGCCGCTGATAATGCAAAATTTGCTACTTCTGGGATAAACGTTGGACTGTTCTGCTCCACACCTGCTGTAGCCGTCAGCCGTAATCTACCTCGTAAGCAAGCGTTTGAAATGCTAATCACAGGTGAATTTATCGATGCGCATACTGCCTTGCAATATGGCTTGATCAATCGAGTTGCGCCAGCAGAGCAACTTGATCAAACATTACAGTCATTGATAACGGCGATTACTGCCAAGTCTCCAGTAGCAGTAAGAACTGGCAAAGATATGTTTTATAAACAACTGGATATGAACATCGAAGACGCGTATGACTATGCCAGTGAAGTAATGACGGGCAATATGATGGCAGACGATGTGGGCGAAGGGATTGATGCATTTATTGAGAAGCGCCGAGCGGTATGGAAAGGGTGCTAACTCCTATAATAATAATCATTATATTGCTTAGCTGATATCATACAGAATATGCTTAGTTCAGAAAACTAGCATACCGATTTGCATTAATTAAATTTGCTTATTGCCAAGCATAAAAAAGGCCACGATATCATTATCATGGCCTTTTTCATTTCTATTTAATACAGGTGCTATAGGTACTATGAGCAGTCTTTACTCAGCAGCGATAGCGATCATTTCAACCAATAGCTCAGGACGTGCTAAAGCTGACTCACCACAAGCGCGAGCCGGTGGCTGAATACCTTCAAACCACTGGTCATAAACTTCATTCATAGCAGCAAAGTCAGCCATGTCTTTGATCCAAACCGTGACTGATAGTAGCTTTGATTTATCACTACCTACCTCTTCTAGCAACGTTTGAATTTTTTCTAGACAAGTCAATGTTTGCGCTTTGATATCGTCTTCTGCATTACCTACCTGACCACACAAATAGATCGTCTGGTTATGGATTACGGTTTTGCTCATACGTTGATTGCTGTGTAGCTTCTTAATCATGTCTATACCTTTTATTTATTAATTTAATTCTGTGCTAACTATAGTCAATCCACTATAAAAGCGTTACAGCGTTAACCTCGCTTGAAGTATGACATATACATCTGCACTCGGTTGCCTTGTACCGCTCTTAAATTGGATCAACTATATATCAGATACGCGCTTAGTTAGAAAAACGCTGGGCACTAAATGGTGCAAGATTGACCAATGTCGGCTTGTCGTGAATCATCTCTTCGACCAGACGCCCTGTCATTGGTCCTAAGGTAAAGCCTTGATGACTATGACCAAATGCAAACCATAGTTTGTCATGCTTGTCAGCAGGACCGATTACTGGCTTCATATCAGGCATACAAGGACGAGAGCCCGCCCATGCTTCACTCTCAACCGCATCTTCTAATGGCAAGATTTTTTTAGCAAGCTTCAATACGGTTTTTAACTGACCAAAGTTCTTTGGCGCATTCATCGTGGTCATCTCAGCACCAGTGGTGATACGGATACCCTGCTGCATCGGCCCCATCACAAAACCTTTGTCCATATCAAACATACTGTGATTGATGGTGTTCTTTTCTGTCACTTTGAAATGCTGATGATAGCCGCGCATTGGGAACAATGGCAAGTTATAGCCAAGTGGTCTGATCAAATCATTAGACCATGGGCCTGCTGCGATAACCAATTTATCACTATAGTAGGTATCGTTATCAGTGATAATTTTCCAACCTTCGCCGTCTTTTATGATTTCTTTCACATCGCTTTCTTTGATCGTACCCTGCATATCTTGGAAGTTTTTTGCATAAGCTTTCACGAGTGAGCTTGGGTTCGATACTTGCCAAGAATTTTTCCAATGAATCGCGCCAACGAAACCTTCAAAATTGGCGCTAGGCTCCATTGCTTTGAGCGCTTCAAGGTTTAGTACGTTATGCTCAACACCTTGGTTACGTGCGTCGATAGCTGATACTTGCGCTTCTTTGAACGTCTCTTCTGAGCGATGCAATTGCAACCAACCATCACGAGTAATGAGCTCGTCAGCACCAGAAGCGCTAATCATGGTTTGGTGCTCACTAGTACAATGCTCAATCAGCGTCTGCCACTCTGATTCAATTTTTTTGACGGATGCTGGCGTAGAGTATTTCCAGTACTGAAGCAGTGCTTGGTGATAACGCAAAATGGCCGGGATACGATAGCGAATATCGGTCCCTTGGTTTGGCAATACTCTGATCATTTCTGTCAGCTGACGAGGAAAAGGATGTGTATGAATGGCTTCGCGCTGAATCAATCCTGCATTGCCATATGAGGTCTCTGACCCTGGCAATTTTTTGTCTAACAATAATACATTTGAGTTATTTTTTTGTAGATGCCACGCGATTGACGTGCCAACCATACCTGCACCGATAACGATAACTTCGTAGCGCATAACCTATCCTTTTCTTAGGGTGTTAATACAGAGTATCAAATATAAGGGTCTAACAGAATTAGGTGGTAATAGTAACGCATTAGGATAAATTTGAAACCCTTATCTGAGAAATATTTTCGCGTCATATACTTTTGGTTATGGGGTTTTTGAGAAGGTATTTTTGATAGGAATAATATTGGCTTCGAGCAATAATCTAGCAACAAATTTGATGAAAATAGCGTCAAGTTATCCAATGTTTTTAGTTATAAAACGTTCAAGTATTCGAAAGCTCACTTATCTATATTACTGAACGGTTTTATTAGCTTATGTTTAATTGATTGGATAATCAACTAAACATAGCGTATTACCACCAAATGGGATCATCGTCTTCTATCATGGTTCTCCTTGTCGTCTCAACCGTTACCTCGTCCGCAGATAGCTCAGCGATAAAACGTGACGGCTTGTCAAAATATCCAGAATAACTAGAAAAGTAGTTCGGTGCTGTCAGATACAACTGTGTCTTTGCACGACTACAGGCAACATAAAACAGCTTACGCTCTTCTTCTAATGCTTCAAAGTCATCTAAAGAACGATGATGCGGCGTGATGCCATCTACTAAAGAATTCACAAATACTACTGGCCATTCAAGCCCTTTAGCACTATGAATGGTCGAGATAGTGACTTTGTCATTGCTACTGTCTTGCCCGTTATCCGAATTGCCCATGACAGCCACCGAGTCATTGGGTGGGTCTAAAGCGAGATTTTCTAAAAAACTATCAAGGCTTGTGTGCTCTGTCGCTAAGTTCTTCAATACCCGAAAATCTTCGGTACGCTCACGCCAATTTTCTTCAATCAGCTTTAATACTGGAATATAAAACTCAAGAATATGTTCAATAGCTGTATCAACCGATTCAGCTTGCTGTGCCTTGGTAAGCGCATGATATAGAGGTTCTAGCTGATCACTTTTTTTCGAAAATGGCGCTGCCAGTAAAGATTCAAACGCATTATTGTCAGCAGTAATGGCTTGGGTTAAGCGCGTCGCCGTCACTGCACCCACCCCTTTAAACAAGGTTAAAATACGATGCCAAGCAATCGTGTCATTTGGGTTATAGAGTATTTTGACAAAGGCCAATACATCTTTGATATGACGTCTTTCAATGAACTTGATACCGCCCACCACGATAAAGGGAATATTGCGCGCCATAAACTCTAGCTGTACGTAATTGGACTGAAAAGACGTACGGCATAATACCGCAAAGTCGTTGTAGTCATACTCTGGCTTAAGCGCGACAATCTTATCAGTGATATAGCCCGCTTCTTTTGGCTCATCACTGAGTCGTCGAAATACTGGCTTGTGTCCTTCTATTGGCGCATCAGAATACAGCTGCTTTTGATAGCCTAGCGTGATTTGCGCGGACAACGCATTGATATAGTTTAAAACGGATGGCGAGCTGCGATAATTTTGCTCAAGCTTAATAAGTTTGGCATGAGGATAAGTCTCGCCGAATAGAAGAATGTTTTCATAATTGGCACCGCGAAATGCGTAAATACTTTGATTGTCGTCACCAACTACCATCAGCGATACCGACTCAGACTCACATATTAAGTCGATTAGCTGCTTTTGCGGGATATTGGTGTCTTGGTATTCATCAACCATAATGTAACGATATTGGCTTTGCAGCAGCTGTCGAAAGGTGTCATTGGTTTTTAAATGATGCACTACTTGGCTAATTATGTCATCAAAATCATATAAGTGATTGGTGCGCTTATACTCATGAAAGTCAACTGCCAGCTGCTCGATGATAGGAATATGCACGGCAATATCTGGGTAGTTACTTTCGATTAAGTCACGAATTTGTATACGTCTATTTCTAGACGTCGAGATGATATTTTGCAGCGTTTTTTTACGCGGAAAGGCTTGTGCCTTGGTTTGAGCAGGATACTTTTTTTCTTTATGCACCAAGTCGATAGCGTCCTCACTATCGCCAGTATCCAAAATGGTAAACCTTGGATTGATACCGAGTAGCCCTGAATATTGACGTAGTAACATATTACAAAACGAGTGAAAAGTACCACTAGTGATGCTATTTAATGCTTTATCAGTTGGCAGCTTATCCTCAGCCAACTCTTCATCTGATAGTTCTTGATTTGAAAGACTGCTAGCTAGCAAGGATTTAGCTCGATCTTTTATTTCATTTGCCGCTTTACGCGTAAAGGTCAGTAGCAAAATCTCTTTAGGCGACACTCCGTTTTCTAATAGATAACTGGTGCGATAGGTCAAAGTTTTGGTCTTGCCCGAACCTGCACCAGCAATGACCAATACTTTGCCATCGATCGTAGTCGCTGCCATTAGCTGATCGGGATTTAGCTCACTGGCATAATCGACCTTTAACCCCAACCCGCTATCTAGTCTCTGCTTTAATAACTTAAGGTTTGTCGGCTCAGCCGTATCAATTAAATTTGCCTCTAGTTTTTTAATAGCCTGCTCAAGTCGAGACAGTTTAGGCTTCATCTCAAGGAAGTTTTGCGGGTATTTATAGTGGCGTGTGTCAAAAATCGAGGTTGTCATTGTCTAAAATTGCCTTACATTTTATTTTGGCGATATTATCAGCGTATGTCTGATTGTTTATAGCTTTAGAATAAGTATTATTTGCTAAACCTAGCAGAATATATGTGCTGAATTTACGTGAACTTTAAGCCCTTATTCATACGTGACAGTTTACCATATTAAAGAATAGTGATTACCAACCCACATAAGCTATGCGTCACTCCTATTGGTTAGCCTTGTTCATTTTTAAGCCTCTAATATGACCTGCTTTTATCGTAAAGATGCATATTGTCATCGGGTAAAAACCTGAGCATATACCGTAACAACCTCACCCCTATTCAGGTAAATTTGCTACAATGTGCCCAATTTTGATTTATCATTTAACCAAACTTTATACCAACTGATTTTATTAATACATTGAGAGAATGTTATGGGTTTTAATTGCGGCATCGTCGGCCTACCAAACGTGGGTAAATCCACCTTGTTTAATGCGTTGACCAAAGCGGGTATCGCCGCTGAAAACTTTCCATTTTGTACCAAAGATCCCAACACGGGTATCGTACCAGTACCAGACCCACGCCTAAAACAACTGGCTGATATCGTCAATCCTGAGCGCGTATTACCAACGACCATGGAGTTTGTTGATATCGCAGGTTTGGTCGCAGGCGCGTCGAAAGGCGAAGGCATGGGTAACCAGTTCCTAGCCAACATCCGTGAGACCGATGCAATTGCTCACGTTGTACGCTGTTTTGATGATGACAATGTGGTACACGTTGATGGCCGCGTTAGCCCGATTGATGATATCGAAACCATCAACACTGAACTGGCACTTGCAGATTTAGAAGCTGTTGAGCGCGCAATTCACAACCAAACCAAAAAGGCTAAAGGTGGTGATAAGGACGCGCAAGCATTGCTTGATGTATTCAAAAAAGTTGAACCATTATTAGCAGAAGGTAAAGCGGCTCGTGCTGCTAACCTAGACGCTGATGAGAAAAAACTGATCAGAAGCTATGGTTTAATTACGCTAAAGCCGACCATGTATATCGCTAACGTCTCTGAAGATGGTTTTGAAAACAACCCATATCTTGACGCTGTTCGTGACTATGCCACTGGTGAAGATTCTATCGTCATCGCGCTATGCAATCAGATCGAATCTGAAATTGCACAGCTCGATGAAGATGATAAAAAAGACTTCCTAGCTGAAATGGACATGGAAGAAGCCGGTCTTGACCAAGTAATCCGTGGTGGCTATGACTTACTTGATATGCAGACTTACTTTACCGCTGGCGTAAAAGAAGTACGTGCTTGGACTGTCGCTATTGGTGCGACAGCGCCGCAAGCAGCTGGCGTGATTCATACTGATTTTGAGCGTGGTTTTATTCGTGCTGAAGTCATTGCGTATGATGACTTTATCGAATACAACGGTGAAAAAGGCGCTGCTGCTGCTGGTAAATCGCGTTTAGAAGGTAAAACTTACATCGTACAAGATGGCGATGTTATGCACTTTAGATTTAACGTGTAACTTTAAATAGTACAGCTTATTTAAAGTTAATTAGCCGATGTTGGATATTCTCCATCATCGGCTTTATTTTTTCAGTATATTGTTATATTATAACATATCTTTTTTTGCTTATTTGAGGGTTCATACTGTGACTAATTATTTTTCTTTTCCTTTTTCTAGACTTGCAGGTATTACGATACTAGGTAGTGTGATGGCAGGCTCTTTACTGGGTTGTCAGCCAAACAGCGATACCGATGCAGCGGTATCTGAAAAAGCAACAGTAGATAATCATGCCGAACATGAACAAGGTCATGAAATGCATGATGATAAAGAGCATGAAGATCACGGCCACGAAGAGCATAGTGATATGGAACACGGTCATGAAGGGCCTAATCATGAAGGACATGATCATAAAAGCCATAGCCACGAAGAACATGCGCACGCAGGACACGATCATGCAGCTCATGCCAACAACAGCACTCCTTTCTCTTGTGAGCCTACTGCTACTATCGGCGTTTCTTATCATAGCGACAGTACACCGCAGACAGCGCATTTGCTCATCGATGGTATCGAATACGATTTAACAGCTACTGCTAATAGTGAAACTGATAAGGGCATCTATACCAGTGATATTGGATTAGACGATACCCACGGCATCATATGGCAAGTAAATGGAGACAAAGCGACATTGCTTAATAAAACACTGGACAGCGATGTAGCTATCGACAAGGAAGACGTAATTTTTAACTGTCAGACATCTTAATATAGTCGATTCAATATAATTTGAATACAAGCAAGGCGAGTCAAAGCACTACCAATAGTATGCTAAGCAAAACTGGCACCGTATCCAATTTATAGGGCATTAACTCTAGTCAAAGAAGTCAAACGGGTACAAGGCCGCCGACTGCAGATTGTACAAATAGTAGCTCTAAGGAAGGTAACGCCGTAGCCGTTTAGTAGTTCCCTGACTATATAGCTGTACCAAGGGCGCTATTTTGCTATGCTAGAGGCTCCCTTGGTTCCGGATGTTTCAATATGCTAAATAAACCAACTTCCTTATCGTCCCCTACCACACAATGGTCACATCTTCTCAACTCACAACGTCTTGGTGCTTCCAAAAAATTTAACGCCAATACCAGTACTCGCTCTCAGTTTCACAAAGACTATGACAGACTGGTATTTTCTCACTCTTTTCGCCAGTTAAATCAGAAAACCCAAGTCCATCCATTGACCAATCAGCTCGGTATTCATACGCGCCTGACTCACTCGCTAGAAGTGTCTTCTATTGGTCGCTCTTTGGGAATGATGGCTGCCGAAAAAATCCATGACGCATTAGGTAGCGGCCTACCAGCAGGAGTTTTACCTGCAGACGTCGGTGTGATCGTACAAGCAGCTTGTCTTGCTCACGATATTGGCAATCCGCCTTTTGGTCACGCTGGAGAGTATGCGATTCGTGATTGGTTTAGGCAGCCTGAGCCGCAAGCGATTTTGCAAAATTTAAGCAGCAACGAGCGATTAGACTTACTGGCATACGAGGGTAATGCTCAAGGATTTCGCCTATTGGCACGTAATGAACATCACCCTGATAAGGGCGGTATGCGGCTCACCTGTGCCACGCTAGGCGCCTTTATGAAGTATCCGTGGTTGGCGACTCACAGCAATGATGTCAATGACAACCATTATACCGTGCAGAAATTTGGCTGCTTTTATAGTGAGGCGTCTCAATTGGAGGAATTAGCTGCGTGTTTGCATTTGCCACGCTCAGAGCAACACGATGGCTTTGCGCGCCATCCATTGGCTTACCTGCTAGAAGCAGCAGATGACATCTGTTATGCGCTAATCGATTTAGAAGATGGCATCCATCTGAATATGCTAACCTATAGCGAAGTCGCCACGATATTTTATGAGCTGATTGGTGAACGTCCAAGTAGCGTAAACTTGCCAGCGCATATGTCTGTCAGACAAAGTCTTGCCTCCCTGCGGGCACGAGCCATGATGCGTTTGGTCAATACCGTCACCGATGTTTTTGTAGCCAACAGTGATGCATTGCTAGCTGGCACATTACAAGGCAGCCTATTTGCCCATTGCGATACCAGCGTACAGAATGGTATCAATCAAGCTAAGCAGCTGGCACGCGAAAAAATATTTAACCATCCGAGCAAAGTAAGAATGGAGCTGATGGCCAATCAATGCTTGCATAGCCTATTGAATGCCTTTATGCCGCTCGCTTGGACTGGCTCTGAATCTGCTACTATGCAGCCGCCGATGTCTTTTGAGCAGCAACGTCTGTTAAGATTGTTACAGCCTCATCTTGACGAACATCGCCGCATCTTGTCTGACGATATCTATCATAATGTCTTAAATATTTTGGATTTTATTACAGGTATGAATGACCATGAAGCTTATCGACTGGCGCAAGAATTGCAAGGCCATTGGGGCACAGTGGTTTAAAAGACCAGTGCAGGTTTAGTAAATTAACACGAATGGCGTATTTCAGTCGTATTTATGCGTTGAAATGAGTATGATAAACACCTACCGGACAATTTTGAAATATTATGAGCAGTCGCGAACAAAAAAAACTTCAAACTCGGCACGCCTTTTTTAATGCTGTGCTCGATCTATGTATGACAGGGCAATCTTTTAGCTCTATCAGTCTCAGACAAGTAACACGCGAGGTTGGCGTTGTGCCGACTGCGTTTTATCGCCATTTTGATGATATGGAGTCACTCGGGCGCGCTTTGGTCATTGAGGAATTAGGCGGTACGTTAGCCACGTTAAGTGATAGCCTGCAGATTGGACGTAAACGTAGTTTCGATCGTCAAATCGCAAAAAGCATTCAGCTATTCTTGTACATGGTCAGCGATCAGCCTTATTACTGGCAGTTCTTGGTCAGTGAGCGTTATGGTGGGTCAGAAGCAGTACGCAAAGCCATCAATGAGTTGATTAAGATACATGCTCAAGGGTTGGCCGACGACTTAGCGTTGCAGCCAGCGTTTACCCATATCAACGCTTATGACCGTCGTCTATTGGCTGAGGCTGGTGTGAATATGTTCTTCTCTTGGATTATTGATTGGCTAGAGCTGACCTACACGGAAGATCATGATGATGAGATTGATCTAAACGAAATCGAAGAAAACAAACAGCTGATGCTGCATAACTGTACTCGTCAAGCACAGATGCTTTTTTACGGGGCTTATAATTGGAAGTCTAGCGAAGAAACACGCCTAAAAGACTAAATAAGATCTCAACACCATTTGCTAAAAGCTCGGACGAAATGCCCATAGTCTCTGTGTCACTACTTTGACTTCCTTGGGCATTTTACCGTCTACCTCACTACTGTTAGCGGCCTGATTATCATTAGCTGTCTGACTATTATTAACTGCTTGATTATTATCAACGACAGTTTTACTAATCAAGACTGTGGCAAAACGCTCTCTAGCTTGACCGACAGTTGCATTATCAGTCGCTGTGATAAGCGCCATAAATGCTTTGCTATCAACGGCAAGCATGGGTGTTAAGGCTTTTCGTTGCTCATCATTTAGACTGCCGAATATCGGTAATTGCCATACTGCATCAATAGACGTCAGGGCCTGCTGTGCGCGCATATCTACCAGTGCTTGCATCTGTTGGCTGTTAGCACCATCAATTAGTGCTGCTAACAATGCAGGACTGGCAGTATTGATATTAATAAGCACATAATAAGGCACTGCGGTAAGATAAGGCCGTAATACTGCTAATGTCTCAGCGCTTACCCCTTTCACTTCTAGTAGCTGATCGATACTGACAAAAGGCTGATTTGGCAAAGCATCTGTTGCTACAGCATTTGACTGCTGCGCATATACCGTACTTTCATCACCGCCATCTTGATATACCTCGCCGTCTGCATCTTGCCAATCCAGTATAGCAATAGCAATATCAGGCTCTAGATTTAGTTGCGTGAGTAGTCGTTGGAGTACTGCTAAAGCAGTGGTATTGGCTGACCCATCTTGATACAAGTTATTAATGTTAAAACGACCAGACTCATCGCGTAGCTCAATGCTGACACTGTGACTAGCCAATGTATAAGGTGGTATGGGCTGCGCCCAGATATCTTGCGCACTATCCGTATCATTGAGGTTGCTATCAGCGCGAATCATCGTCACTGCCAACTGTTGACCTGCATCGATATCTTGCAGCAACTGATTTTGATCGAACAACAGACCACTACGCCTAATTGCAATTTTTTGGCTAGCAAGCATCGACCCTGCAACCACAGTAATACTTACTACCAATAATAAGATAGTCAGCAGTGCAACACCGCGTTGAGAGTTCGCAGTCATCGACATACATAGCCTTTGTTGTTGAGCAATTGATGCATTTTAACCACTACCTTCTCAATTATTCGTTCCCGCACTGCTATTATTGTCACTACCATCACTACCGCTGTTGTCATTATTAGCATTATCATTGTTACTACCATCTGTATTATTGACTGTGCTTTGACTATTGCTATGCGATATCGGTTGCGGGGCGAGTGCCCATTGCCAAGTGATTGGCATATCTTGGTATGTAAAGCTAACCGCGACTCCTTTCGGCAATAGAACAGCTGTGGGCTTGGAATTCGCTGTATTCGCTGATTGTACTACTGCTACGCTTGCACTACTGCCACTGTTAATGTCATCGCTCGGAAATCTGGTACTTAGCTCTGGTAGATAGGCTTGCCAGCGTCCTGCTGTGACACCTTCGAGCAATACGCTGTCTAAGCTGACGCTGTCACGCCCGCCTTCCATACTGGTATACTGGCGACGTATCAAACGCTCATCTGCAAAAATATATTCGATACGTTGGAGGCTATTGCTATTCTGATATCGTGGATCAGGATCGGCAAAGCGTACAAAGCTGACATGCTCGCCATCTAAGCTCATAAAGGGCTCAGGCGCTATTTTATTTATTTGTCCGTTTATTTGCTCGCTTGATTGAGGTTTGTTGTTCGTATTACTACTATCGCTTGGACTGTTATTCGCCGCACTGACACTTTGAGTAGTCGACGCTTGATAAGGGATAATTTGACCCATGTCTTGCTGTAACTGTAAATAAGCGTACTGCAAGACAGCCAGATTGTCAGCATGGAATTGTGCGCGCTCACGAGCACGGTTGACCCCATCAAATACCTGCCAGCCTGCAACGGCTAGCATCGCAAATATTGCCATGGCAACCATTAGCTCAAGTAATGTGAAACCACGCTGATGTCTCACAGACCGCCCCCTGCCTGCTCGCTATTACCTGTTGTGCTTAGACCACTTAAATCCAGACTGCCCGTATCTTGCTCAGCATTACTTAGCATCACAGTGATATCAGTGATCGATGTGCGTGTCTGCCCATCCATAATAGGCGCAACTGCGATATTTACTTCTTTTAGGGCAGGTGTGATGGCGTCGCCGACTGTCATTGCTATTTGCCAATCACGCCCTTGAGCATTCACGGTTTGGGTGCGGTTGGCTGTCAGCCACGTCTCTTGAATACGCAAATCAGCGGCGGCATTTTGGGCAACAAAGTGAGCAAGCGTACGAGTACGCAATATATCAACTGAGCTCAGATATGCACTACTGGCACGGCTCGCCGCGACTGCTACCACTGCTAAAATAGCCAGAGCAACCATCACTTCGATAAGGGTAAAGCCGCTCTCGCGCCCAGACTTGAGTGATATAGATTTTGGTGACATAGGCTGGCTTGTCATAGGAGGTTTATATAATTTAGTCACTATAACCCCTGTCCGATTCGCATGCTGCCATCTGGCATTATGGTAATCACCTCGCCTACTAAACGCGAATCGTGAAGTACTTCAATGGTGACGGGCGTTGCTTGTCCCGTACCAAACCACAATACCTGCGGTACGTTTTGATCGCTAAACCAAGGCTGTAACGTTTGGGTTCGTCCCGTATTCTGTAAACCGCTAGAATCCAAACTTTGAACTCTAATACTTACGCCAGTAGGCAGTTCAGGCAAATTGATGCCCGACTCAACCTCCCAACTTGGCGTTGGTTTTTTCTCATTAGTAGAGCCTGATAGACCAGCCACCTCTGCCGACAGCTCCATAGCATTCTTAGGCTGACTGTCGGTGCTATCTGACGTCATCTCTGTTGTCTGGTACGCGACATATGGATTTGTTAAGGTAACGATGACTGGCTCTACTTGACCTTGCTTATCTGCCTGCATACGCAAACCCATCGGCTGCATACGTTCAGCCGATAATAGGCGAACGTAGCTTAACGAATCGGTCAGATGCTCATAAAAAGCGCGGTTTTTTCGGGATTCACTGCTACCGACAGACAAACTCATTAGGCCAGCAAATATAGATAAGATAACCACTACCACCACGATTTCTACCAATGTAAAACCAGTCTGTGTCCGACTGTTTATTGATGAGACTGATGATAAGTGATAAGCATCACTTGATATGGAGACGCAGCTGCGACAATGGTCTATAGGTCTTGTATCTAAGCAGCTTGATTGAGACGTTTGACTAATTAGAGTAAAAGAGCAAATAGCCGCTGAACTGGACTGAGTCTTGACAGTGACCGGCATATTGCACCTATAAGCCCAATTTTTATTGTCGCAGAATGAGAAAGAGTTTTAAAGAATGTAGAAGATATATGAATTCGTGCTGCAATAGTAAACATTGCAACACGATTTATTAAAGCCGAAAAAGGTTCACAACCCAAAAATTACTTGCTACTTTATTAATAGTTACTTTACTAAGAGCTACTTTACCGATAACTAATTTAATAGTTGGTATTACGGTGCTCTTCTGATTCAGTATCGATTTGCTCTACCAGCTCTTGCATATCCTCATCCATGACCTCTTCATCGTCAGCAGGATAATGACTTGGCAATTCTAGCACTTGCTGAACAAAGGCATAACGCAGCGTATCACGACGACCTAAATAGCGTTGGTAAAAGCTTGAGTTTAAGAGCCCTGCACCGCCCTGACCAATTGCCCAAATAGACGATAGATAATCACGAGTACTCAAGTTACTGTGCTCATCTTTTAGGTATGCGCTGATGATATCAATCAAACGCTTCATGCGCTGGCGACGGATATCATATAACTCACCAAACAAACGATTGAGACCAGTCACTGATGCTGCCAGACGCTCTTCAATTTGATTCAATAGCATGGCTTTTTGCGGGTTGAATAACTGCTGAAAAATCATACGGGCAACGCCTGCCGACGGGCAGTCATCAATGCGGTTAATCTCAAACAATTGCTCTTCGTAACGAATAATAATACGCAGATAAAGCTCATCTTTACTGGAGAAATGCTTGTACAGGGTGCCTTTAGCCAAATCGAGCTGATCTGCCAAACTGTCTAAAGTGATATCACCATCGCCTGACTCAAGTAGCAATTGTTCTGCCATCGCTAAGATGTTCTCTTCTCGTGCCTTGAACTGGTGCTGACGACTCATAATCTCTCCTAAAACATGACAAGATTAAGCATATGACCATCAATTATGTGCGTACATTTGGCAATGAGCGTATAAAACTATACAAGAACTGCTGAAATACCATAAAAGGGATATGCTTATATTTACAAATAGTCATTGATAATCATATATTTACATTTAGTAAATCGAATACTAAGGGGGATTAAACTATACGATCATCACATAAATGACTGACTGGTCATAGCATAACCATTTTAGCGATACTGTGCCAGTAAATTTTCAAAGTTTTTTGCGGTTAATGCTCCAACCTCGTTACTATCACAACCGTACATATCTGCGATAAAGCTGGCGACATAAGGTACGTAGGCAGGCTCATTGGGACGACCACGCTTAGGTACAGGCGCCAAATATGGACTGTCTGTCTCAATCAAAATTCTGTCTCTAGGCATGTGCCTTGCAGCATCTTGGATATTTTGGGCACTTTTAAAGCTAACAATACCTGAGAAGGAGATATAAAATCCTAAATCTAAAGCACGTTTCGCAGTCTCCCAGTCTTCAGTGAAGCAATGAATAATACCATGCTCAGCGCCTTCACTTTTTAAGATATCGATCGTATCTTCTTTTGCGTCACGCATGTGTATGACAAGCGGTTTTTTTAGTTGCTGACTGGCATGGATATGGCGTGCAAGACTGGCTTGCTGCTCTTTTTTATTTTCTGTAGACCAGTAGTAATCTAGCCCTGTCTCGCCTATTGCCCATACATGGTCTTTATCAGCAGTCTCTATTAGACGCTCAACCGTCGCTGATTTCAGTACATCGATATCTTCGCAAGGATGGATTCCTACACTCATCCCTAGATTTAGCGTCTCGTCACCATAGGTGCTCACAATATTGGCAATCTCGTCGTATTCTGCAAAATCACACATAATCGCCATCGCACGGGTAACATTAGCAGTTTTCATGGCGTCAATCGCGCCAGATAATTTACCATCGTATTTCGTCAAATCTAAACGGTTGAGGTGGCAATGAGTATCTGTAAACATAAATAATCTCGTTGTTAAAAACTTATCCATTAAAAGTCTGGGAATTAAAAATTGAAATTTTCATTATATTGATTGCTGTGAGGTGCGCTGTTTTCAAGTGGCATCGTATTTCCTATTTTTAAAATAATATCCACTAATGCACGTCCTAATACATAAGACTAATTAAGAGGCACGACTCGCATCACCTCTTCTATGGTTGTCACGCCTTCACTAATACGTTTTGCGCCTGATAAACGTAATGGCTGTAGTCCTTCGCGATAGGCTTGTTGTTTGAGTACATCTAAGTTTGTATCGGCTGCGACCAGTTTTTTTAACTCGTTAGACAATGGCATAATCTCGTATAGGCCGACTCGTCCCTGATAACCAGTGTGTCGACAATGCTCGCAGCCTTGAGCCATATAAACTTGTGCTGGGGCAGGCGCACGCCAAGGTTGTACCAACTCCTGCCATTGAATGGCAACCTCGCTGTCTGGCACAACGTCTACCGCTTTTTTGCAATGCGGGCATAGTGTACGTAATAAACGCTGTGCCATCACACCTAAGATAGTCGCTGATGTCAAAAACGGTTGAATACCCAAATCATGCAAACGAGTGATTGAACTTGGCGCATCGTTAGTATGTAGTGTCGAGAGCACCAAATGCCCTGTCAATGAAGCTTGTACTGCCATATTGGCTGTTTCGGCATCACGAATCTCCCCTACCATAATGATGTCAGGATCTTGACGCATCAAGGAGCGAATGCCGTCAGCAAAGTATAAATCAACGCCTGGATTTACTTGCATTTGGTTAAATGCAGGTTCAATCATTTCAATAGGATCTTCAATGGTACAGACATTGACTTGTTCAGTCGCTAGCTGCTTGAGAGTACTATACAAGGTCGTGGTCTTACCCGAACCTGTAGGCCCAGTGACCAAAATAATCCCGTTTGAATGAGCAGTCAATTCATGCCACGTTTCAAGCTGCTTACCCGATAGACCAAGCTGAGCAAAGGAGCGCACCAGTACTTCAGGATCAAATACCCGCATGACCAACTTTTCACCAAACGCGGTTGGCATAGTCGACAAACGAAGCTCTGTCTCTAGTCCCTTCGGCGTTCGCGTCTTTAAACGGCCATCCTGCGGCTTACGCTTTTCTGCGACATTTAGTCGCCCTAAAATTTTGATACGTGCGGTCACCGCGACGATGATTGCCAATGGCATCTCATACACCGTATGTAGCACACCATCAATACGGAAGCGTACCTTACCTGTCTCACGACGTGGCTCTAAATGGATATCACTAGCTCGTTGCTCAAAGGCATATTGCAACAGCCAGTCAACAACTCTGACAATATGCTGGTCATTGGCATCAGGGTTGGTATTGTCACCCAATTGCAATAATGCTTCGACATTGGTCACATCGGCAGCTGCACGCTTATGGACACTATTTGCGCCTGCAATCGCTTGGGTGACTTGATAGAACTCTTGCCGATAGCGTTTAATCTGCTCAGGATTGATATAGACCGTACGATAGCTTTTTGACTTGATCAGTTTTTCAATACTTGAGTGCCAGTCAGTATAAAAAGGCTGATCCGTTCCAATAATCACTTCGTCTACAGCGACCTCAATCGGTAAAATATGCTGTGAACGTGCATATTCAAATGACATCAATTGTGTGACCGCAGGGACATCAACTTTTAGAGGGTCAATACGAACGAGAGACATGTCTGCTTTAGCCGCCAACCATTGGTTGAGCCAAGCCAAAGTTAATTTATTTTCAGTGCTATTGTCCGTCGCATGGCCATTAGGCAAGCCAAATTCACTAATCGTTAGTAGAGGGTGCTGCGCTTTGTCGCGACGGCTAGTAATGACTAGGTTATAGCCGCGTTGGTCAATCACTTTATCTGCCAATAGCTCATCTAGACACCAACGCAAATCAATCACTATCGAGTACTGTTGAGCAGACATATCTCTCTTCTTCTATTGTTTTAAAATGTGTTGTCAAAAATGATATCAATGCAAGCCCGTTAGATTGCAACTACGGCAGTTATCTGTAGCTGCCCTGACTCTATCAACTGAAAACTCACATCAACGGATTTATAACGCATAACAAATGGCGTGGCTATCTCTGTCCGACGATAAGCTGGACGCGGGTCTTGGGCAATTAATTCTTTGATAATGCTCATATCTGAGGCTACTAATTGATTTTGTATACGATGAATCGTAGACGCAACTGTCGCACTATTCGATCCAGTGTTTGCGTCTTTAATACTTGTATCATCATTATTAGCATTACTAGGCTCGCCTGCGCTTACTAGCATCATAAACTGTTCGTTAGCAGCATCGGTCACGGTTACGTTTAATAATTCTGGAGCGGTTGGTGCGAATCCACTCTCTGCCTGAATCAGCGCATCACTATAGGCCACATATGGCTTTATATCGATGATTGGCGTGCTATCTATCATATCAGCACCTTTGATAATCAATAATACACGGCCTTGTATTATTTTGACTTGTTCGAGCTTGACGACAGACAAACCTAGCCCTGAAGGCCGATACATACTGCGACTGGCAAACACCCCTATTTTTTGATTACCGCCCAATCTTGGTGGGCGTACTTGAGCGCGAAAACTAGTACTGGTTTCATTGTTATTTTTATATCGATAATTATGATGAAACTGCCAACTCACCCATATATGGCTAAACTTATCCAAACCATCAAATGCAGCTGGCATATCATATGGTGCTAACATCTCAATGACACTAGTCAGAGCGACCAGGTTTGGCTGGCGCGGCGCACCAAATTTTTGTGAAAGCGGCGCACGATGATAGCCAATAACAGGAGCTTGATGGTAGTTATCTAATAGGGAATTCTCATCAAGCATAGACCAACTCCAGTAATACAAAACTGCCCTGATAAAGCAGTTTTGCCAAATGATACAAAATTACTCACTAACGATATTCCATTTTATCATGCTAGACAAACACTGCTAGACGGATTTTTATTTTAAAGTTTGGTATTATGAGCAAGAAATTTGATGAGAGTCATTTACATTTGGGCGATATGACCGATAATGCTGTCATCGTTGACGCAAATTTACTATGTCTAATGACGTAATAGCTGGCTGTATATAAGCTGATAGACTGGCTCTATTGCGCTTACTCATCATTTACTCGTTCATAAAAATAGCAGTGTCGACAACGATTAAAAGACTGATACGTTTTTATAATGTTCAATCTAACATTGAACATTCTGATTTAATACTTATTCAAACTTAACACACAAATAACAACTTATTAACGAGGACTTTATGTCAAAACTTCGCACCGAAACGGTCACAGAGGTTCATCACTGGAATGATTCTCTATTTAGTATCAAAACCACTCGTGACGATGGCTTGCGCTTTCGTAATGGCGAATTTGCGATGATTGGACTTGTTGTTGATGGCAAGCCACTACTACGCGCTTATTCAATTGCCAGCCCTAACTATGAAGATCATTTAGAATTCTTCTCTATTAAAGTTCAAGATGGTCCGTTAACTTCACGCTTACAGCATATCAAAGTAGGTGACGAGCTGTTAGTCAGTAAAAAACCAACGGGCACACTAGTATTGGACGATCTGCTACCAGGTAAGAACCTGTACATGCTCTCTACTGGTACTGGCCTTGCTCCCTTCTTGTCACTAGCACGTGACCCTGAAGTGTATGAGCGTTTTGACAAAATCATCTTAGTACATGGCGTACGTCACGTTCATGATTTGGCTTATCGTGAAATGTTTGAAAATGAGCTGCCTAATGACGAAATCTTTGGTGAATGGTATCGCGAAAAATTCATCTATTATCCAACCGTTACACGTGAAGAGTTTAGAAACCAAGGACGTGTCACTGATTTGATGAAATCAGGCAAATTGTTCGAAGATATTGGTTTACCGCCAATGAATAAAGATGACGACCGCGTCATGCTTTGTGGCAGCATGCCATTTAATGCTGAGGTTTCTGCTATTTTAGATGATTTTGGCTTGACTGTTTCACCACGTATGGGTGTGCAGGCAGATTACGCAGTTGAGCGTGCCTTTGTCGGCTAGAGTGATGCTATTTAGTATCATTAGAACAAATGAAAAATTGTATAAAATAATGCTTGACGCAAGTAAATAGGCTGCTATAATACGCAGCCTATACAGTCAACACTGTAGCCCAATTAGATAATATTTAGTCAATAACTATTATCACCTAACATGCCAGTGTGATGGAATTGGTAGACATGACGGATTCAAAATCCGTTGCCTTTAAAAGCGTGTCGGTTCGAGTCCGACCACTGGTACCAATATTTAGTACAAACTAGCCTCCTTTATCGGAGGTTTTTTTGTGCTTATTATATTTGTTTTAACAAATTCCTAGCTTGTTTATATCGATACTTCAAATGGCATGACAGCGCTTATCTTAATCGGTACCGCATAACTCCATGGCATGCCAGCACTACAATAAAAATACCCATCATTAAATGACACAATATAAGCGGTAAAATCATTACCACACTGATCCATCATCGCTTGTTCATCGCTTTCATCACAAACCGCGCACCATATATTTTCATCACCGCGCGCTAACATTGCTCTTGTCAAATCGCTCCCTTTTAATTCATGACTCATTATCAGCTCCTTAATTATCTTGAACTTTCTCATTACTATTTTTTTAGAAAGTTAATTTACCAGTATTCAATTCATAAGTTTGGTATGAGCTATAAACAATGTCTTATCAGGTAAATACAATTCCTATAAAAGACCATTTATTACTTTCATAACTATTGATTATCGTGGTTAATATATTGTAAAACGATAGCATTAGAACTGTAACATACAACTATAATATTCATGATGGAAGGCGATAATATTCAGACAGGCGGTATGGAAAATCTGAAAAACTTGAGGTATGCGCCATACAGAATATATATTAGTGAACATATGTTAACCATATTTAATCTATTAGTATTTTAACGCCATATATCTCTGACTATTAACCTTACACTATATTTAATTATTGATATATAAATTATTCGCATATTGCCATATTTTTATGGTTCTATATTCGAAAAATCTCTTTATAGTTTAATAATCGATACTGAAACAGAAGTATTGAGTGATGTAAAATATCAACCATGAAAACTCCTACAGCATCCAGTCCACGTAAAATCATTCATATAGATATGGATGCGTTTTATGCCAGTGTAGAACAACGTGACTTCCCAGAATTACGGGGCAAACCACTAGTGGTTGGTGGAGACCCAAATGGTCGCGGTGTTGTAGCAGCGGCTAGCTATGAGGTTCGTCAGTTTGGAGTGCGCTCAGCTATGTCTTGTTATGAGGCTCGCAAACGTTGTCCAGAAGTCATATTTGTCAGACCACGTTTTGAAGTATATCGAGCTGTTAGCAGCGATATTCGCAATATTATGTACAGCTTAACGCCTCATGTTGAGCCGTTATCGCTAGATGAGGCTTATCTCGATGTCACTGGTCTTACTGTACATAAAGGCTCAGCGACATTAATGGCAAATTGGTTAAGAGCACAAATATTGCAACATACAGGATTGACTGCTTCTGCTGGCGTGTCCTTCAACAAGATGTTGGCCAAGATTGCCTCTGATATCAATAAGCCTAACGGCACCGCTATTATCACACCAGAAGACGCTGATGCTTTTATTAGTACACTGCCTATTGAACGATTTCATGGGGTAGGTAAAGCAACGGCAAGACGATTACATGCGATGGGCGTGACTAATGGTGCTGATCTACGCCGTATTTCAGCCGAAGTATTGATTAATGAGTTTGGTAAGCGAGGACAGTTTTATCATGACATCGCTCATGGTCGGGATGAACGCGCTGTCAAACCTGAGCGCCTGCATAAGTCTGTTGGTTCGGAGACTACTTTTAGAGAAAACCTAAACGATGACACGGCGTTACGTGTACAAATCTATGAACAAAATGCGGATGCCTTCGCGCAACTGCACAAAAAAAATCTCATCGCTCATACTATAACGCTCAAGGTTAAGTATGCCGATTTTACTCAGATTACTCGTACGCACACGCTGACCACCGCTTTTAGTAGCGCTGAATCTGCACATTACTGGTTAGACAAGTTATTCTTAGATATTCCGCGCCAGCTCCCTATCCGATTAGTCGGGGTCACTTTTTCGTCATTGGCACCTGCAGCCCAACTATTGCTTCAATTAAATTTATTTGAGTAAAATAAGCAAAGACTAACATAATAAACATTAGGACAGTTAAAAGCTTATCGCTTAGGCTATTTAAGTGATTCAAATATGTTTTGTGCACGGTGACTACTTAGTAAAGCAACCTTTTATAGCAGTATTTCTGCTACAATTATGCCAAAATTTCTATCCATTTAAAGACTGATTATGACCAATGCTCACACTGCATTTTCCGATTCTAATGCCCTGCTTGATACCAATCACAACAGTGACGTCTTAGATTATTTAAGCGTGGAAGATTACGACTATGACCTGCCAGATCGTTTGATTGCGCGATATCCATTAGCGCAGCGTTCTGCTGCAAAACTTTTGTACTTGCCTGCTCACACTGAAACGAATGCTACGCCTGTAAAGGACTGTTTGTTTTCTGAGTTGCCTGAATTATTAGACGCTGGAGACCTGATTGTATTTAATGATACAAAGGTGATGAAGGCACGCCTATTTGGTCAAAAAGACACTGGTGGTAAACTTGAGGTTTTGATTGAGCGATTGGTTAATATCTCAGACTTAGATATAGCAACACTGCATTTAAAAGATTCAGATAATAAGTTAGTCAACCAAGAACATATTGCCCTTTGCCATGTAAAAGCCAGCAAAGCATTGAAACTTGGACAACGTTTTCAACTGGCCGATAATCATATGAGTGGCGCGATGATTGGTCGTCAGGACAACTTGTTTATTTTAGCCTTTGATGCGCCAATTTTGCCTGATTTAGAACTTTATGGTGAGCTACCTATCCCGCCTTACTTTGAACGTCATGCCGATGACACTGATAATACTCGTTATCAAACGGTATTTCATGATCCCACTAAGCTTGCAAGTGTCGCTGCACCGACAGCAAGTTTGCATTTCGATGATTTGGTGCTTAATAAACTTTCAGAAAAAGGCATCAATACTGCTTTTGTGACATTGCATGTTGGCGCTGGTACCTTTGCGCCAGTTAAAACAGACAATCTACTCAATCATACTATGCACAGTGAGTATGCACATCTGCCACAAGCAACTGCTGAGCTAATTAATCAAACGCATGCAAATGGTAATAAGGTCATCGCGATTGGTACTACGGTAACTCGCGTCCTTGAAACGGCGTATCAAAAAACAGCTATTAATGGACAAGCACTCTCTAGTTGGTCAGGGGACACGGACATCTTTATTTATCCAGGGTTTAAATTCGGTGTCATTGATCGACTGTTAACAAACTTTCATTTACCCAAATCGACGTTGCTAATGTTGGTATCAGCTTTTTCTGGAAAAGCAGCGATTGAACATGCCTATCAACATGCTATCGAAAAAGAATATCGATTCTTCAGCTATGGCGATGCGATGTTACTTGATAAGAAAATAAGCTAAACATTAAATAAACATTTATGTATTGGATGCAACAGTTGTGAAATAAACTGGTAAACTAAACCGTATTTTGTTATAACAGCAAAGATAACTTATCTTGTAAAGGACTGCTCATGTCTTGTCATTTATCTCGTCGCTTGACTCCTGTACATCGCGCGGTATCGATGGCATTACTTTATTCTGTAGGTTTGGCCGCTATTATTCCAAGCGCGCAAGCGGCAACTATCGGTAAGACAGTGGTTAGCTCAGCCCAGCATGAACCCTTGAGCGCAAGTATCGTGGTTACTGACATACGAGCAGCTGACTTTTCAGCGAGCTTGGCCAATCCAGTTATCTATCAACAGATGGGCTTGACGCCGACTGACTCAATGCAGGTGCGCTTTCAAGCAACTTCAGCGACCAGTGGTCAGGTATTAATCAGCACATCACAGCCTGTGTCCAAGCCTTTCGCTGATTTGGTCTTATCGATCAATGATAATGGGCAGCAAAATGTCGTACCAAAAACATTATTAATGCCGTTAAACGATAGTCTACCGATTAATAATGCTTCCAAGAATAGTGTCAAAGGCACTCAGAAACTCAATTTACCAAGTGTTTCTGCAAGCACTGCAAAACCGTTAACCGTAAGAAAAGGTGCGCCGCCGCCACTAATATCAGTATCTAACGCTGCTACAAATAAACCAGATCTAGCAAACATAGCAGCAGTTGATTCTTCCATTTCTAGATCAGTGTCTAGCATACAGACAGTGACAGCTATTTCGCGGACTAGCAACCTTACTTACGCGCCTAGTCGTCTTGATAATGGGCGCTTAAATAGCGACTCTGATATAAAAAACACTAGCAGTAATGCAAATAAGACTGATAATAGCCTTAATTCAGCGAACCGTTTAGATAGCAGTTTCTTAAATGCAAATAACAACACTGAAACTACGAAAGCTGTTGCCAATGATAGCAATAAGGCAAGTGTTAAAAATACTCCAATCTTAGATAAAGTATTAATTGATAAACCACTCGACACTCTAAATATTCAAGTCACACGGCAGATACAGCCGAGTCGTAAAAAAACAGATACTGACACATCACCCGTATCTACTCCGACTACTAGCATCATAGCAAGCAATACTGAGAAAAATGCTACTAGCGTTTTGGCAGCTTCTATTGGCAATGCAACTTCGAAAACCCCTAAGAGCGCTATTAGTAATGTGCCTTCAGATGATAGAGCAACAGATAGCTCGACAGTTAATCAATACCAAGTACAACGTAACGATAGCCTATGGATTATTGCTCAGCAGATCGCGCAAGAAAACAATCTAGATACTTCCATCGTGATGAAGCAAATTCAATCACAAAACCCTGATGCTTTTATCAATAAAGACGCGGATCAATTAAAAGCAGATGCTAAGCTTATTTTACCTAGTTATGATGTCATACCATCACAGAAAAATTTAGAAGCGGCTATCGATGCACAAAGACAATATATTCGCAGAGCAAATACAGCGGCGATGCAAAAAACAGCTCAGAGATCTTTTAAAAAACCTTCTATAAATACGCAAGCGGCCAAACGCCCTGAAAAAGCCACTACGACTAAAACACAGACTTTATCAAAAGCACAATTTTCTGTGCTTGCCTCTGGGCGAGATGGCAATGCAGATGGCACTCAAGCGAAAGCGGCATCAAACACAGGGAATGGTTTGAGTACAGATATATTAGAGACACTTAAGGCATCGCGGCAGCAGGCAGCATCACAGGCTCAACGATTATCAAGTACCAGTAGCACTCTTAGTAGCTATACTAAAAAAATTCAATTACAAAACCAAAAATTGGCTGAGCTGCAGGCTCGTCTCGAAAAATTACGCAATCAATAATTGCCTAACTGACTCATACATTAGATTGTGATCACAGGCGTAGGAATAACTATGGACAATATGCTATATATCATCGCCGGATTGGCGCTTATCTTGTTAGTGGCTGCTTTATTCTTGCGCAAAAACAAGGCGCAGAAATCGTCATCATCGCCTATTAATGCAAGAAAAAATACGTCTACTCCATCACAAAAAGTAGATTATGGTACTCCTACCCACACTAATGTCAGCAACAGCCATAAATTTGACCATATCACTATTGCACAGCGTTTTATGGATCAGCAGCGCTATGACAAGGCGATCGAAACTATTAAACGTGGTTTAAGTGAAAAACCTCATAACAGTGCATTGTCTCTTAAACTACTCAGCATATACGCGACGATAAACCAGCCAGAAGATTTCAACCATATTTATGAGTCTATAAGAGCTCATAACGATAGTCAGACTATCGCTCAAGCAGACGAAATAAGAAATCTATCTTTTGAGGAATTAGAACCTGCCGCTGTGCAAACGCTAGCCACAGACAATACCAAAGACGATTTTGGCGCTATCGACTTCGATTTACCTATTAGTCAGAATGATAGTACTAATGCAGTAGCTCATCAGCCAATTGAAGAAAGTAATAACGATACTGCACTAAATGAGACTGCAATAAATGATCCTATCGACAGCTTAGAGTTATCAGATAAAGTCGACAATGTTAGTTCTATTACCGAAAATCCGAATGATAGCTTTGATCTGACTCTCAGCGATCTAGAGAATGATTTCGATGCGCCTAATACGACAAGTGAAACGCCTGTCACACTATTGGACAATGTAAATAACGACGTTTTAGAGAGCTCCGCTAACGATAATATTAGTAATAACGAAGATAACGATCTCAGTGACTTTGAGTTTGACTTTAATTCATTTAATGATACTTCGAATGAATCATCTATAGACACTAACCTCTCATATGATGATAATGAGAAAGCCGCACTAGAAGAAGATTTTATCTTAGATTTCGATGATTTAGCAGCCGATACAGACAAAGACAACGTCGTCACTAATGACATATCTACGAATTCAGAACAACACTCTTTTGATACTATTCAAAACAGTGAAGATGACTTTTCTTTATCTTTGGGCAGTCTAGATACATTAGATGACATCGATACTGTCTCCAATGACGACCTATCTACGACTGAAAACAACAGTGATTTCGATAATTTCATTCTGGAAAATACTGATTTTGGAAATAATGCTTCTGAGAGTACGACCCTTGAAGAAGACAACTTTGCAGATACTAATCTTGAGGAATCATTACTCAATGATGATATCGAGGTTAATGATGTTAGCGTTGTTGAAGAATCGAATATCGCACCTGCTGCACCATTGAGATTTGATGACAATACACTGATAGACGATGATTTTAATATTGACGATGCTGATTCTCTATTTGACGCTCCATCGGCCACTACCCCAGTCTCTACAGCTGCGCCAGTTGAGAGTGACACTTCTATCACGCCTCAAGAGGCTGAATCAGCAGAAGATTTTTCATCACGTTTCGCAGCAGACTTTGATTTCGTAAAGTCATTAGACAGTAATCAAGTGACGTTAGACTTGGCAGATCAATATCTGCAACTGGGTGAATATGACAGTGCAAAGCGTCTACTCAATGAGGTGATAGCTCAAGGTAATAGTGAACAGAAACAGCAAGCACAGCTATTACTCGAACGTACTGCGTAGTTAATAGTCTAGTCTCTTATCAGCAAGTACTTTCGAATCACGGGATGCTTGCTGATTTTTTTTGCATTTAACTCTAATACTATCTATTATTGAACCCTTTAGCCATCGTTGCTCAATTCTCCAGCACCTCTTTTCTTCCATACTTGTTTACTGTGTTGATACTATGCCATCTTCTGTTATGCTCAAAAATCTATCCGATCCTATTCAACTGATTTATGCTGGTGGTACCTTTGGTAGCTATGGCAGACCTTTAGCGCCATTATCAGCAGAAGTGTTTTTGCCTACTCTACAGAATCTTTTGTCTGCACAAGACAGTACAAACAATTTACCAACAGTCTCATGGTTAGAAAACACCCTGATCAAAGACAGCAGCCAGCTTACTCCTAGCGATTTTACGCATTTCTATCAACTACTACTGAATGCTTATGCCAAAGGTGATAGACGGTTTGTACTCATCACTGGCACGGATACGTTGAGTTACTTAGGCGCATTTTTAGCAGAAGCGTTTGCAGGTAGTGATATCTGTATTATTTTGACCGCAAGTATGCGTCCATTATTAGACAGTGAGATATTGCATTCCTATAACATCGATGAACATAGCGATGCTTGGGGCAATCTCAACGACTCATTAAAACTAGCAGCTGCTGGTGAATCAGGCGTGAAGGTCAGTTTTGGCGGGGAAGCATGGCCTGCTCAAACGGTACAAAAAATTCACAGTCATGATCTGATGGCATTCACTGGTCATTCTCGCGCCGCTTACCCAGCCAATAGTTATATAAAAAATCTACCTGACACGCGTAGGCAACATTGGCTCGATGACCAACAAGACTTACTATCTAGTATTAAAACACGCGCTGAAAACGCGAGTGTTCATGCGCTATATTGCCTACCTAACGACGCCTCAATGATAAACAACCAGCTACAAGCTTTATTGTCGCAGCCACCATGTGGCATTATTCTATTGGGATTTGGCGCCGGTAACATCCCTTATTCAGCTGCACTAGCAGAGACACTGACCCTTGCTTATGAGCGTGGACATATGGTGATATCAGCCAGCCAATGTCCATTTGGTGGCGTCAGCGATAGCTATGCGGCAGGCAGTTGGCAGTACGAGCATCATGTCATTGCTGGTGGACGTTTGACCATACCTGCTATTTATGCCCGGTTACTATGGTTGTTAATTCGCTATGATAGTCCTGCAAGACGCAGACAGCGTTGGTTGAATAATGTCAATCAAACTGGCACTAGCATCAAAAAGCGATAAGCGACTTTTAATTAATTCCCATTTTATAAGTTTAGAAACCCTAATGTCTGAGACTGAAATTATTGAAACTGAACCAACCTATACTTTAGCGATTGCTATTGAGTTCTTAGGAACTCATTATCATGGCTGGCAACGGCAACGAGAGGTTTTAGGTGTACAAGAAGCCTTAGAGACAGCTATCGGCAAAGTGGCTAACGAGCCTGTAGAAGTCATCGCAGCTGGGCGTACTGATGCCAGCGTCCATGCGAGTAATATGATTGCCCATTTTACAACTCATGCGTATCGCCCTACTCATAACTGGTTATGCGGTGTGAACAGCCTACTCCCTGATGATATTGCTTTACGCTGGATACAACCCATGCCAGTTGACTTTCATGCGCGTTTTGGTGCTATTGCTCGTCGCTATCGTTATATTACGCTCAACCAAGCACAGCGCCCTGCGATACTAAATCACCAAGTAACTCATATCTACGAACCGCTTGATTTGGGAGCCATGCAGCAAGCAGCAGCTGATATCGTCGGTACACATGATTTTAGCAGTTACCGTGCTGCGGCCTGTCAGTCCAATCAGCCAGTGCGCACGGTTAGCCATGCAAACCTTTTTGCTCATGGCCAATTTATCGTTTTTGATATACAAGCAGATGGGTTTTTACATCACATGGTTCGCAATTTGATGGGTACATTGTATGCCATTGGTAGACATGAGCTAGAGCCAGCAGATTTTTTGAATATTTTGCAGAAAAAAGATCGAACGATTGCACCACCTACGGCTTCAGGTGATGGATTGTATTTTATCAATGCCTATTATCCTGAACGTTTTCAGAGCTTATTGCCAAATGCACCGTTAACGCCTGTCTGGTTAAATTTGCCTGATTAAGCGTTATAGTTTGGCATACATATCACTTACATGCTGTCAAGTCAAAAGCAGGTTCGTATTGCTTTAATCCACTAACTTACGTATAATATGGGCTTATTTTTTAATTGATTGATACAAATTATGGCAAAAGACGATATTATTGAATTTGAAGGCGAAGTCATTGATACCCTTCCTAATACTTTGTTCAAAGTTCGTTTAGAAAACGGGCACGAAATCATCGCGCATATCTCTGGTAAGATGCGTAAGCATTATATTCGTATCTTGACAGGTGATAAGGTTAAAGTTGAAATGACACCTTATGACCTATCTAAAGGCCGTATCACCTACCGTGGTAAAAACTAAATACTGACTGACCAATATGGTTATGGAAGTATTAGCATTGGTAAAATACAGTCAATAACTGAATAGCTACGTTATCGCTGATAGCTGATATGACGCTTGGGTAGTGAAACTGATAATAATAATGAAAATGCTAATCTGCTCATTATTGCCTATCAATATTTTAGTTATTTAGTATTGACTGTTTCTGCTTACCACAAAAAATACCGCTAGATTTTAGCGGTATTTTTTTGTCCGTTTTTTATGACTTAGTACTATCGCATTTAACTAAATTCAACAGTTGCTCCGTTTTTAATGACTCCTAGCAAACTAAGCGCGTCCCAATTGGTCAAACGCACACAGCCTGCTGATGCCTGACGACTGATACGAGCAGGATCTGGCGATCCGTGAATGCCATAAGTTGGTTTACTAAGTCCAATCCATACTGAACCAACTGGATTGTTAGGACCTGGTGGAATGATAGACTTGCTACCATCATTGGCCGTATAAGTGTAGTTGGGCTCGTGCACCTTTACTTTGACAGTGTGAGTACCTGTTGGTGATGGTGTCGCTGTACTGCCCACTGTCGTCGGATAGCTAGCGATCAAATTGTTGTTCTCATCATATGCGTAGAGTGTTTCAGTGGCCTTATCAGCGACAACGCGGTGCACTGGCTTAGTATTAGGATTACCAGGGTTATATACCGTGATAATTTCACCAGCAGTAAAACTGGCATCGGGATTAAGCGATTTTAAATATTTTTCACTAATATGAAACTTCTCTGCCAACGCCTCAGTAAGACTTTCGTAGTACATTCCCTCAAGCTTGGATTTGGCAACAGAATCAGCAGGTATGGTTGTGGTTTTTACATTCACGTCTGCTTCCGTAAGCTGATAACTGACTAGCACTGGTTGAGTTGTGAGTTTCTCATTCTTGGTTAGCGCTTGCCACGTCTCATTGTTCAACGTATCGGTTACGTCTAAACCATTCGCTTTTTGGAACGCCTGCATGGCTTTGCGAGTATTTTTGCCCCAGTAGCCATCGACAGGCCCTACTCCGTTATGATGCCAGTTCAATAGAGCCTGCAGCTTGGTTCCTATATTACGATCGATCTCTGCATCTGCCGTCCAAGTGACATTGTTTACTTTTTTTGAATTGTCAGATAGGTTCTCGGTTGTGTATTTAATAGTAGGCAGTAGCTTATTCAATGAAGTCGCAGCTTTACTATCTCCTGTTAATTTTTGACTTACGCCATTAGTCACTGGACTGACTTCTGCCGGAGCCTTGACGCTATTATTTGCGTTCACACTATCCGTTGTCTCTGCTGCAATGCTTTGTCCCATCAGTAGCAAGCTAGAGAGACTAACCACTGTTAATGCTTTACTGATTCTTGTTAATTGATACATGTAACACTCCTCATTTAAAAAATTCTATTTTTTATTTTCAGTTTTTAAATTCTATATAATCTGCTTTTGTTAATCTTGCGCTTACTCTTATATTTCTGCTAAAAGCAAAATATTTTAGCTCCTTTATAAGCTATTAATATTGTCATATTACCTTGTGAGCATATAACAGCTTTGTGTTAAAAGGAGCTTTGTTGTACAGCGTCTCTGTTAATACAATGCTTGTAGATAAGCTTTGCTAACAGATAAACGATAAAAAACCCATAAGCCACTTAGTAGCTTATGGGTATATAACACGTAAACTGAGACTGTGGAAAATGCTATATAGGAATAGCCTTTAAACGCAAGTTAACTTATATCAGTTTAGCCAAGACCGCTTGACCCATTTCCTTACAACCTACTTGCTTAAGTCCAGCTTCGCTGCTATCTAAAATATCTAACGTACGTAGACCATCATCAAGCACATCACTAACTGCCTGCTCAATTGCTTGTGCCGCATCTTCTTGCTTAAAGGTATAACGCAGCATCATAGCAACAGATAAGATAGTCGCTAATGGATTGGCTTTATCTTGTCCTGCGATGTCAGGCGCTGAACCATGACACGGCTCGTACATACCCTTACCTGACTCATCTAAGCTCGCTGATGGCAACATACCAATAGAACCAGTCAACATTGCCGCTTCATCAGATAAGATATCACCAAACATATTGCCCGTTACCATGACATCAAACTGCTTAGGATCTTTAATCAACTGCATACAAGCATTGTCAGCATACATGTGCGATAACGCCACATCGCTATACTCTGCTTGCTGCATCTGAATCATTGTTTGCTTCCAAAGCTCAGTCACTTCTAAAACGTTGGCTTTGTCTACTGAACATACTTTGGCCGCTGTACCTGCGGCTTGGGCGCGGGTTTTTGCTAACTCAAAAGCAACTTTACCGATACGCTGAATCTCACTGGTACTATACACCATCGTGTTATAGCCTTGCTGCTCACCATTTTCTAGTGTGCGAATACCACGTGGCTCACCAAAATAAATACCACCCGTCAGTTCGCGAACAATCAGCAAATCTAAACCAGATATAATTTCAGGCTTGATACTTGACGCATTGGCTAGCTGCGGATAAAGCTTTGCCACACGTAAATTGGCAAACAAACCCAGCTCACCACGGATTTTAAGCAGACCGCGCTCAGGGCGCTTACTACGCTCAATCGCATCCCATTTAGGGCCGCCGACAGCGCCTAATAATACAGCATCTGCTGCACGTGCACGCGCTAACGTTTCATCAGGTAAAGGCTCACCTGTGGCATCAATAGCCACACCACCGATCAATCCAGACTCTAATGTCAAATCAAGTGAAAACTTCTCATTGACGGCCTTGAGCACGTCGATGGCTTGAGTCATGATTTCAGGGCCAATACCATCGCCCGCTAATGTTAAAATCGTTGCCATACTAATCCTTTTGGATATATTTTTATCAATTAATTTTTATTACGCTGTGGTTGTTTTAGGTTTAGATGCTGACGTCACTGCTTTGACCATGCCTGTCTCTACAAACTCACCTTGGTGCTCAGACCCTAATTGCTTACAGAATCGGCGCTGCACCTTATTACCTTGTAATAGATCAATACATAGAGGCTCAGGCGACGCTGTATCCAATAAACTGCCAGATTTTTCACTGCTTTTCTTTTGATAAGCGCGCAGCTGATAAGTACCTGCGTCCGCAAAATCATGAATCATCGCAAAACGCTCAACGTATCCCATGTTATTCTCTGGATAAAAATTGACATGGACTTCACGTTTTGCAGGCATCACCCGTGCATAATAGTTGGTCAACCCTGGCATACTAGATGCGGCTAATGGCACTATCTTTATAGAGTTTTTACTCATGAGCGGTGTCATCTCTATGCTCATTTGGGGCGTTGCAGCGCCTTTATAACTTGGTAAAGACGCTACAATCTGAGGATTAACTGGCTCATGATTGTCAGGAGACACAACCAGTGTCTTATCTATTTGCACGATTTCACAGTGATAAGTACCCACGCACGCGATGTTCACTTCGCCAGCAACGGGTTGAATCTTACCTACCCACGCTTTCGCACTTTCTGCCTCATCTATTTTTTGATAGCCCGTCAATAGCTGGCAGCCTGACAAAAATAAGCTTGCAGCAACAATCGTACTTGTCGATAGAGCATAACGTTTTTTATTCATAATGGCGGCTACTATTCATAAGAGAGATAATAAAGTATGGTAAAAACTACCCTTCATTTTAGCCAGTTCACCGCCATAACTCAACGCTGCGTTGCGACTGGCCAGCAGTTTTGTGAGCAGTGGATCATAAAGTCCTTACCTAAGCGCGTACGTCGTTAAAGATCCACGGCGTTTTTTGCATCATTTTATGCTCATAGTTTTTGATAGCATCGCTTTGCTGCAAGGTTAAACCAATATCATCTAATCCATTTAACAAGCAATGTTTGCGAAAAGCATCGACCTCAAAAGCATATTCTTCACCTGTTGGCGTGATGACTACCTGACGCTCAAGATCTGCCGTCAGCTCATAGCCTTCATTGGCAACAGTCGCCTTCATTAAGGTATCCACAATCGCTTCATCTAATACAATCGGTAACATGCCATTTTTAAAGCAGTTATTGTAAAAAATATCAGCAAAACTTGGTGCGATAACCGTACGAAATCCATACTCAGAAAGCGCCCAAGGTGCATGCTCACGACTAGAGCCGCAGCCAAAGTTTCTGCGTGCTAGCAATATAGTAGCGCCTTGATAGCGGGGTTTATTCAATACAAAGTCTGGATTGATAACGCGTGTGCTATTGTCTTGACCCGGATATCCTTCATCAAGATAGCGCCAATCATCAAATAAATTCACGCCAAAGCCTGTACGTTTAATAGACTTCAAAAACTGTTTTGCGATAATTTGATCGGTATCGACGTTTGCACGATCAAGTGGGCAAACGATACCAGTTTGGGAGTTATAAGCTTGCATAAAATTTCCTATCAATTATATTTTTGCTGGCTGATGATCTTGATAAGCGTATTAAACAGTAAATAAATTTTTACCGTTTTGACACCATGCTCATATATTTATCGTTGATATAAGCATGATGTCAGCTACTTATTATTAGTCTTAAAACGTACGAACGTCTACAAAATGACCTGCCAACGCTGCTGCAGCAGCCATCGCTGGACTGACCAGATGCGTACGACCACCATTGCCCTGACGACCTTCAAAGTTACGATTAGAGGTCGATGCACAATGCTCTTGCGGCTCAAGTTTGTCAGCATTCATGGCAAGACACATAGAACAACCCGGCTCGCGCCATTCAAAACCTGCTTCGGTAAACAAAGCATCTAAACCTTCAGCCTCTGCTTGTAGTTTTACTTGTCCAGAGCCTGCAACAACGATGGCTTCTTTGATATTATCAGCCACTTTGCGTCCTTTGATAACTGCCGCAGCGTCCCGCAAATCTTCGATACGCGAATTGGTACATGAGCCAATAAATATACGATCAAGCTGAATGTCCGTGATTTTCTGGCCAGCTTCTAAGCCCATATAGGTATAAGCGCGTAACCAACCCTCTTCTTGCGCTTCATCAATGGCTTGGTCAGGTGTTGGTACCGATTGGGTGATATCAACGACCATCTCAGGCGAAGTACCCCAAGATACTTGCGGTGCTATTTGGCTACCATCGATCTCAACCACTGTATCAAATACTGCGTCATCATCTGAATACAATGTACGCCAGTAGGCTTCAGCTTGTGGCCACTGTGACTCGTTTGGCGCGTACGGACGACCTTTGACATAATCTATCGTCGTATCATCAACAGCCACCATACCTACGCGAGCACCAGCCTCAATTGCCATGTTACAGACGGTCATACGACCTTCCATACTCATGTCTTCAAACACCTGACCTGCAAATTCAATCGCATGTCCTGTGCCACCTGCCGTGCCAATTTTTGCAATAATAGCCAGCACGACGTCTTTTGAGGTCACGCCCGCACCAAGTTGACCAGTGACGCGGATTTGCATGTTTTTTGATTTCTTTTGAATCAAGCACTGCGTTGCCAATACGTGCTCAACTTCAGAAGTGCCGATACCATGTGCCAAGCAACCAAGTGCACCATGTGTCGCTGTGTGCGAATCACCGCAAACAACGGTCATACCTGGCAATACAAGACCTTGCTCAGGACCAACGACATGCAAAATGCCTTGACGCGCATCGTTGATTGTAAATTCTGCGATATCAAATTTGGTGCAGTTCTCGTCCAATGTGACAACCTGCAGACGTGATACCTTGTCTTTAATACCAGGGACACCTGCTGAGCGCTCTTTGGTGACTGTTGGCACATTGTGGTCAGGACTGGCGATATTGGCAGACAGACGCCATGGTGCTCTATTGGCAAGCTCCAATCCTTCAAACGCTTGTGGACTCGTCACTTCATGCAACAGATGGCGATCGATATAAATTAAGCTCGAACCGTCGTCACGCTTGGTGACTTCGTGAGCATTCCAAAGTTTGTCATATAAAGTTTGACCGGCCATGATGCTATCCTTTATTAATTACTACTGACTTGATTTTCGCTTGCTCACCTATTGGTAAGCTAAGGTTCTGTTTGTTCAATTAACCATTAGATTTATCTATAATGTTATATTTAACCGCATGATAGCTCTTTATGATTTGTGTGAAAGCATCACTTTGCAATAATTTCTACTTAATCAATGATATTGAAATATATATTCTAGAATTGCTATATTTTGTGTAGTATAAATATTATTCATTAGTAATTTTAGACTTATGACTGTAATTAGTGCCTGAAAACACGCTTGAGACTGCAAATAATCAACTTAAAAGAATAAATATGTGACAATACGCCTTGATGTCTTGTGATTATAGCAGGCAAATCCTATAATAATAATTGATGATTTTTAACCAGATGCAAACTTTTATTTCTAATACGTTATAATTGGCTCAGCCCACTTTTATTTATAGCTCACAAAGTAGCTAAGGAAATCCGTTTGAACACCACAAACTTGACGACATTCGTTACCGTTATGCACACTGGCAGTATTTCAGGTGCCGCAGAAAAGCTGTTCATCACTCAGCCTGCCGTCAGTAAGCGCATCAAAAACTTAGAAGATGAGTTTAACATTACTTTATTTGATACTGTAGGCCGCGGGATTGTACCCACGCAGGCGGCCAGTGAGATGCTGCCGCATGCAAAACGTTGGTTGGAAGATTATGAGAACTTCAAGATTAACTTGCAGCATTCTCAGCATATCGTCTCTGGCAAACTTGTGATCGGCACGAGCCATCATATTGGTTTGCATCATCTAGCACCCGTGCTTAAGCATTTTATTCAGACTTATCCCGCTGTTCAGTTAGAAGTTCATTTTGTCGATTCAGAAAAAGCACATAAAGCCGTATTAGATGGTGATTTATCGTTAGCATTTGTCACGCTACCTCCTGTATACGATAAACGCCTGACCTATCACACGCTTTGGTCAGATCCACTTTATTTTATGACGGGTACTTTGTCACCTTTGGCAACCAAGTCTAATGTCACTTTAGAGCAGTTAGCACGCTATCCTGCTATTTTACCTTCTGCTAATACCTTTACCAGTCAGATTACTTTGGCTGAGTTTGCCAAACATAACCTAAAACCTTATGCCACGATGAGTACCAATCCGCTTGAATCCATTAGGATGCTGGTTTCTGTTGGACTGGGTTGGTCAGTACTTCCGCAAACTATGGTCAGTCAAGACTTGGAACGTATCGATATGGCCGACAACATTGAATTACAACGCTATTTAGGTGTGGTTATCAATCCAAAATTAACTCAATCTAGCAGCGTGACCGCCCTACTAGACTTACTTGCGCCTATTGAATAAAAAGAGCTCACTATAACAGTCTAAGAATTAAGCTATTCGCATTTGTGACTCTCATGCGTTATAATACGCTTGACGTTGCTTTTATAACAAAAATTTACCACAAGGACACTGATAGTCATATATTGAATACTTCTAGTAAGATATGATGGTTAACAGTAGGTTTAATGGTTTAGATTGATGATGTAGGTTGCTAATACTCATATATAAATAGCAGATGCGAGCAATAACAATAGATAAGTGGAATGCGATGTTCCCGTTGTTCTCTATCTCTATATGAGTGCTAGCCATAGAACAATATCAATCATATAAAACTACAGAAGATACTGAAAAAAGCCATTATGTCTCAATTAATGGCTTTTTTTGTCTTTAAATATTGTTTTGAACATCGCCTTGCAGGACAAAACTTTTATAGTTAAAAAATAATTACAGCCAACCATGTTGGTTAAGGACAATTTATATGAACGGAGTTTCTAGTGGCGTGCTGATATCACTCGGCGCCTATTTCTTAGTGATGATTGGGATTGGTGTTTACGCTTATTTTAAGCAAGCCAATGATACTGAAGGCTATATGTTAGGGGGTCGTAACTTAGGCCCAGCAGTAACCGCACTTTCTGCAGGTGCATCAGATATGTCAGGTTGGTTACTACTTGGCTTACCTGGTTATATGTTTGCCGATGGTGTGGTCAGTATTTGGATTGCGCTAGGTTTGACATTAGGTGCATTACTAAACTATCTCATCGTAGCACCTCGCCTTCGTGTTTATACCGAAGTGGCTGACAACGCTATCACCCTACCTGATTATTTTGCCAACCGCTTTGAAGACAAGTCGCATATGCTACGCGTCATTTCAGCAGTGGTCATCATTCTATTCTTTACTGTATATACCGCTGCAAGTCTTGTAGGTGGTGGTAAACTCTTCGAAAGCTCACTTAACCTCTCATATAGCACTGGCCTATGGGTTACTGCTGGTGTGGTTGTGGCTTATACGTTATTCGGTGGTTTCTTAGCGGTATCTATGACCGATTTCGTACAGGGCGTTATCATGCTGTTTGCCATGGTAATCGTACCTGTCGTTGCCTTTACTGATCTTGGTGGTATTTCAGCTACGACAGAAGCGGTTAGAAATATCGACCCTACCCTTTTAGACGTTACTAGCGGTATGAGTGTCATTGGTATTATTTCGTTAATGGCATGGGGTTTAGGTTACTTTGGCCAACCGCATATTATCGTACGTTTTATGGCGATTCGTTCAGTGAGAGATGTACCGACTGCACGTAATATCGGTATGAGCTGGATGGTTGTGAGTCTTATTGGTTCACTAATGACTGGTTTTGCTGGTCGTGCCTACGTACAAAAAACTGCGATGACGCTGGATGATCCTGAGACTATCTTCTTAGTATTCACTCAGTTCTTGTTCCATCCATTGGTTTCAGGCTTCCTATTGGCAGCTATTTTAGCAGCAATTATGAGTACTATCTCATCACAGCTATTGGTTGTATCAAGCTCTTTAACCAAAGATGTATACAAACTATTCTTTGATAAAGATGCTCCAGAAGCTCGCCAGGTATTGGTTGGTCGTATCTCAGTTATTATCGTTGCTATCGTTGCCATTATGCTAGCGTCTAACCCAGATAGCTCAGTATTGAACCTAGTTTCTAACGCATGGGCAGGATTTGGTGCTGCGTTTGGTCCATTGGTTATCTTCAGCCTTACATGGCGTGGTATGAACCGTAATGGTGCTGTTGCCGGTATGGTTGTTGGTGCGTTGACTGTTATCCTATGGATTTATGGTCCTTTCCAAGTAGATGGTATGGCACTAAATAGCTGGTTATATGCTATCGTTCCAGGCTTTATCTTAAGTACTATCGCTATCTTTGCCGTTAGTATCATGACTGGTGGCCCAAGACCTTCAGTTTCTGCTAAGTACAAAGAGATGGAGCTGAACTTAAACAAATAAGTTTACGTAATGTCTTAAGCCTATTGCTATAAAAAAAACCTCGCCAATAGTGACGAGGTTTTTTTATAAGTAACGATTTAATATATGCAATCTACTACAGTATCAAACCATGAGAACTTATGATCAATGAGACAGTAGTATGGATAGCTCTGTGATGGATATACTAAGCCAGATTGTCCTAGCCTATTTGGCAGTCCAACTGCTGCTCACTTTTACGAAGTAAGCCTTTATCAACAATACTTCTTTTCTTAATATCACATTTGATTATCTATTTAGATCTTTTCCTTGTGTACCTCAAGTATGCTACGTTATTAACAACTCATTCGGTAAGGTACGAGTGCGTATAGGTTCTTAAATGCAAGGGTATTTGCTGTATATGGACACTAAGCTAAACTAGGCAAATAAAATGTAGTCGTGCTATATGAATTAATACTATAAAGATTATATTTGCTGTTCTATCTATATTTGAGAACTTACAGTCAAATAGGTAATAGAAAACCCACAAAAAAGCGACCTATGATAGGTCGCTTTTTTATTGTTCAGCAGTTATATAAAGAGGCTATTTACCTTGATAAGAAAGTTTTACACCAGCGATATAGCCATCATTGTCTTGGAAGTCACCAACAATTTTACCTGTTGGTAATCGACCTTGAGCATCACCGAACCATAAATATTTACCACCAGCTGACACTGCCCAGTTTTCAGTCACGTTATACTTAGCACCAAGACCCACACTATAGTAACCATCGACAGGACCTAACGATGTCGTTGGATCACCGGCACCACTGTCCCAACCAACTGTTCCGCTAATAGCAAGTGCGGGTGCAACACGCTTAGCTAAGCCTAGCTCTACTTGCCACTGATCATCTTCGTACTCAACTAAGTTTAGACCATCAGGACCATAATTTCTTTTACTAACTTCATTATATAGTGGTGGGGTGATTACAAAGTCACTCCACGGTACCCAGCGTACTTTTGCTGTTGCTAATGTCGTAGGATTGATACCTGTTTGGAAATCAAAATTGACCGATTTAGGCGTAGTAATTTCATAATTACTAACTTGAGTTCCTCCAGCTGCTATTTGTTCTGGAGTAGAAGCGCCTCCTAGAATAGCTGCTATAGGATAAGTTTCAGATATTTCTATACTATGATCAATTTCGGAACGATATGTCAATGCAGCTTTTAATGCGATTTCAGGCTTACTGTAGGCAATACCTGCTATATAACCATAGTCCATATCAGGATTGCTGTTTGACGTATAGCCAGTGGCTGGACCGTAAGCAAGACCACGTAGCTTCGTTGTAGATTCAATGCGCTGTGCAACTGGACCACCATAAATTTGGAAATTTTTATTAGCGCCAAATTTCATACCAAGAATACCTGTTAGGCTTTGACTACGAACCTCCACATTGGTATTTTCACCCGCTGTAAAGTCTTGTGCTGTGGCTATGCCTCCCGCTGTTAGTCCATCTACACCTTGACCGCCTAAAGTAGTAGCATTAGCCACTATACCGTCATCGTTAGCGACAAAATTGCTTTGAGTATATTCAGCCGCAGCACCGAAAGGCTCATCATATAGCAGGCCAATACTAAATGTATCGTTAATATCAGTTTTTACACCATAACGGAAAAAGTCATAAGCTTCAGCAATATCACCCGTTTTATTACCACGTTCGTAAGCATTTTGAGCAGGGTTAACATTAGCACTATCGTAACCACTTACATCGGCATCAATATAGGTATAAACGGCTTCAGCGTAAGTACCGTCTTGAAAAAAGGCGGTGACATCCTGACCTGAACGATCAAGACCAGCAGCATTAGTCATGCTAGCGATAGAGAGAGTAGCGATCGCTACTGCAAGGGTTTTCAAGTGAAAGGTAGTGCGCATTGTATATCTCCAACGGTCCTTGTTGTATTACTACTTTAATAATCAATATATAGCATTGCTGCGCTTAACATTGAGAGTATCAAAGTCGTGTCCTAAGTTGAATACTAATGCCTTTTTGACACTAAAACAACAATTAAAGTGCTTTATTTCTCAATTATGACTGAACAGTACAAATAAGATATATATAGAAAGTTGACGTTTACTTCTCGCCTCTATTATGATTTTCGATATAATACTTATTAATAGCAAGCAACTATTTACTTTTCTTAAAACTTTCTAAATATATTTTTATTAAGAAATCGTTCACAAAAAAAAGCGACTCTTGAAGGGTCGCTTTTTTATCAATAACATTTAAAAAATTTGCTATATAGCTAAGTTGTGAATTACTGAGCTTGGTAAGATACCTTTACACCTAATACAAAACCATCGTTACTTTCGAAATCACTAACGATCGTCTTAGTTGGGATTTGACCTTTGGCATCACCGAACCATAAGTATTTACCACCAGCAGATACTGCCCAGTTCTCGGTCACATTATATTTCGCACCAAGACCAGCGCTATAATAGCCTTCGATAGGACCTAACGAAGTGACAGGGTTGCCTGCACCACTGTCCCAACCAACAGTACCACTGACAGCAAGTGCTGGCGCGACACGCTTGGCCAACCCTAGCTCTACTTGCCATTGGTCGTCATCATAGCTAACTAACGCTAATCCCTTATCATCCCGAGTCGAAACCTTGCTAACATCATTATATAGTGATGGTACGATAGCAAAATCACTCCATGGTACCCAGCGTACTTTGGCAGTTGCTAGGGTTGTAGGGTTGATACCAGTTTGAAAATCAAAGTTAACTGATTTAGGCGTAGTGATTTCAATACTATCATTTCTCTGTGCTGAAAGACCTAATGCAGATTCGATGGGAGCTGGTATAGCGCCAGTACCTACAATAGGATAGATTTCAGATGATTGTGCGTTGTGTTCAATTTCTGAGCGATATGTCAAGGCAGCTTTCAACGCGATTTCAGGCTTACTATAAGCTACGCCTGCAATGTAACCGTAATCTTGATCTGGGCTAATATGTGTCGTATAGCCGTTAGCAGCACTATAAGCGGTACCACGTAACTTTACATCAGCTTGTACACGTTGGGCCACTGGACCGCCGTATACTTGAAAGTTTTTATTTTCACCAAACTTAGCACCTACGATAGCTGTAATGCTTTCAGTGCGTACTTCTACATTAGTACCTTCACCGCTTGCATCTACAAAGTTATTATCACCACTATAATCAGCTGCTGCACCGAAAGGCTCGTCATATAAAATACCAACACTGAATGTATCGTTGATATCTGTTTTTACGCCATAACGGAAAAAGTCATAAGACTCTGCGATGTCATCGATCTTATTACCTGAGGTATCTTTACCGGTAACGTCAGCATCGATATAAGTGTAGACAGCTTCTGCATAAGTGCCGTCTTGTAGGAATGCGGTGATATCTTGGCCTGAGCGATCAAGGCCAGCAGCACTAGCGACGCTAGCAACAGAAAGAGTAGCAATAGCTACTGCAAGAGTTTTTAAATGAAAGGTGTGGCGCATTTTATATCTCCAAACATCCGCATTGTTTTACTGTTTTACCCAGTATTAATAGGTAATCAGTATCCGAGGTGGAAGATAGTAAAGATTTTTTAACACTAAAACAACTACAAAAACACATTATTCCCATATTATGACCACATAGTCATTAAACAGTATCTATATATAAAAATACGTATATATTTTCCGTTATTAAAAGATTTTCTTTCCAAATCTTACTTATCAATAATGTGGCGGTCTGTCTGCCATTACATCGAATGGTGCAATGCCACTTTCCGTATCTTGACCCTCAATCTGTTTATAAATCAGCTGTAGTTGACGTTGCAGCGTATGAATATCTTTGTCTTGTCGCGTGATTACGTCATCCAGTCGTTCGACGGTAACTTCAAGGTGCGCGAGGCTCATTTGCAAATCGATTACTTGGGCTTGCAGATCATCTTGCACTGTAGAAGTATCGGTTGTAGTTTTAGATTGGTTCATATTTTTCTCTAGATCATAGTAAGTATTAAAGTGAAAGAATGGATTATTAAGGGGTTCAAGGAGTACTGTAGATTAGAGATAAATCTATAATAATAGTCGTTAAATAGCATCCATTAGTAAAAGCAATAAATAGTACTGATAAAACTATTTACTCCCACTACAGTGATGCGGTGGCATGTTATACTGCAGGCAATTTTGCAACAACCCCTACCTCACTATTATATAAGCTTAAGATACTCTATGGCACTGATTCATTTAAAAGACATTCACTTAGCCTTTGGCGTCGCGCCTGTTCTTGATGGTATTGATTTTTCTATCAATACAGGCGAGCGTGTGTGCTTGATTGGCCGCAACGGCGAAGGTAAATCTACTTTGTTTAAACTGATCAATGGCTCATTGCAGCCTGACAGTGGCGAGATTATTACCAACAGTAGTATGCGTGTAGCGATGCTAGAGCAAGACGTTCCCGAGACCAGTGGTCGCATATTAGACATCGTTATGGGTGGTAGTCGTCGCACGGCTGATTTGCTCATTAACTATAATAAGCAAGTCGATATGTGTGCGAATGGCGATATGGATGCCTGTGAGCACATGGCGACCCTACAACATGATATCGATGCGGTACATGGCTGGGACTTAGAACGCGATGCCATGCGTCTGATTACGACCATGGGCCTTAATCCAGAAGACGACTTATCATCCCTATCTGGTGGTCGTAAACGCCGCGTGTTACTTGCTCGTGCGCTAGTTACCAAGCCTGATGTACTACTCCTAGATGAGCCAACCAACCATTTAGATGTTGAAAGTATTGAATGGTTAGAGCGCTTTTTGCTTGACTGGCAAGGCTTGACGTTGTTGTTCGTGACTCATGATAGAGCATTCGTCAATAAACTTTCGACTCGCATTATTGAGCTTGACCGTGGCCAATTGACCAGTTATGACGTAACACAAGGTGAAGGTGGTTACGCGCGCTATCAAGAGCTAAAAGAGCTACAGTTACAGGCTGAAGAAAAGAACAATGCCAACTTTGATAAAAAACTGGCACAAGAAGAAGTTTGGATTCGCCAAGGTATCAAAGCACGTCGCACCCGTAATGAGGGCCGTGTACGTGAACTAAAAGCCTTACGTGAAGAGCGTAGCGATCGCCGTGAGCAAGTGGGCAATGTAAACATCACCATGGGCCAAGGCGAGAAAAGCGGTAAGCTTGTCTGTAAAGTTAAAAACTTACATCTTGAGTATGATGGCAATGTCTTGGTAGATGATTTTACGACCACTATTATGCGTGGCGATAAGATTGGTATTGTCGGCCCTAACGGTGCTGGTAAAACTACGCTTATTAAAGCCCTACTCGATATGTCTGATGATGAAGTCACCAAGTCTGGTAGTGTCGAATTAGGTACTAATCTGAAAATCGCATTCTTCGATCAGCTGCGTGATCAATTGGATCTTGAAGCAAGCGTTGCGCAAAACGTTTCGGAAGGTTCTGACTTTGTAGAAGTTGGCGGTCGCAAAACACATATCATGAGCTACTTGCAAGATTTCTTATTTGCACCAGAGCGCGCACGTACACCTGTCAAAGCACTGTCTGGTGGTGAGCGTAACCGAGTACTACTGGCCAAGCAGTTATTGAAACCTGCCAATATTTTGGTACTCGATGAGCCGACCAACGATTTGGACATGGCAACACTTGAGTTGTTAGAAGAATCAGTCGCCAGCTTTGGTGGTACGATTTTGCTGATCAGTCATGATCGTTCATTCATGGACAATGTCGTTACCTCTACGTGGGTGTTTGGCGAAGATGAAGACGGCAAAGGAGTGGTCAATGAGTATGTAGGTGGTTATCAAGAGTACCTCGTACAAAAGAACCGTGAAGAAGCATCACGTGCTGCCAAAGCACCTGCCAACAATGCGGCTAGTAATAAAGCGACAAATAAGTCTGGCGCAGATACCAAGCCTAAAAAAGCAGCCAAAAAGCTGAATTATAATGAGCAGCGTGAATTGGATAACTTACCAAAAGAAATCGCCGCACTCGAAGCCGAACAAACTCAACTACAAGAAAAATTGGCTGATGGCTCTTGGTTTAATACCGACTTTGATGCAGCGACAGCCGCAAGTGAGCGTTTATTGACAATCGAAGATGAAATGATGAGTAAGCTTGAGCGTTGGAGCGAGCTTGAAGGCTAATAATGGCACTTCTCTAGCCACATTTATTAGAATATCGCATATGTACTTTGCATTGTGTATTTCGATAAACAAGTTTCTGATAGTCTGATAAAGCATTATTAATTATTCTGAAAGCATCACCATTTTATTATATAGAGTGGTGATATTCGTTTTATGACGTTTTATCCAGTAGTGAGATGGTGAAAGTTAGTGAACATTACCTTAATTTCAAGTATCATTCGCTATTGCTGAAAATCCTTATTATTTATAAGGTCATCACATCATAATCCTTGTTAAAGCAAACTTAGCGTTAAACGTTGATAATCCAACTGTTTTGGTTTGATTGTCATATTCAACCTTCTAATATGTCCTATTGAGGTTGCTTTATTTTTAACGCAATAATTTATTTTATCACCGAAATAGCTTAGAATAGCAACAATTAGCAAAATTAGGCACAGCTAAAGTGGCTTGATATTGTATATTTTCTAAGCCACAAACCCAGTGTGGGATAATCCCATTTCATTCACCTGGAGGAAGTATTAATGAGCCAAGCCGAAGGCGTTAATGTACAACGCCGTAGAGTTCTTATTGCCTCAACTGCCGCGATTGGTGCAGCTGGGGTAGCTGCCGTGGCGACACCTTTTGTCCGTTCTTGGTACCCAAGCGCTAAAGCTGAGGCTGCAGGGGCTGCAGTGACCCAAGATATTGGTTCTATCGAAGATGGACAAATGATCGTCGTCAAATACCGTGGTAAACCTATTTATGTGGTTAAGCGCACCGAAGACATGGTTGCAGGATTAGAGTCAGTCAAACCTCTATTATCCGATCCTGAGTCTGATGCGTCTCTACAACCTGAATATTGCAAAAATCCTACTCGCTCTTTAGATCCAACCGTATTGGTGGTCGAAGGCGTTTGCACACATTTGGGCTGTGCACCAAACTACCGTCCTGATGTGGGCGCGGTGGATTTAGGTGGTAATGATTGGTACGGCGGATTTTTCTGTCCGTGTCACGGGTCAAAATATGACTTAGCAGGTCGCGTATATAGCGGCGTTCCTGCACCACTTAATTTACCCGTTCCAGAATATGGTATGGATGGTACCATCTTGACGGTTGGGGAGGCTTAATATGAGTATGGGTAAAAAGTTAATGCATTGGGTGGACGCGCGTTTTCCAGCGACCGAAACCTATGAATACCATATGTCAAAGTACTACGCACCAAAGAACTTTAACTTTTGGTACTTCTTTGGCGTGCTATCAATGATCGTACTGGTCAACCAATTGGTGACTGGTATATGGCTTACGATGATGTACAACCCAAGTGCCGAAGGGGCATTTGCGTCTGTTGAATATATCATGCGTGACGTAAAAGGTGGTTGGCTCATTCGCTATATGCACTCAACCGGCGCATCTGCGTTTTTCGTCGTTGTATACCTGCATATGTTTAGAGCCTTGCTATACGGTTCATACCAAAAACCTCGTGAGCTTATTTGGCTCATCGGTATGGGTATCTACCTAGCACTTATGGCAGAAGGTTTCTTTGGATACTTACTACCTTGGGGCAACATGTCATTCTGGGGTGCTCAGGTTATCTTGAACTTACCTGCGGCGTTACCTGTTATTGGTGATGGCCTTGCTGAATGGGTACGTGGTGACTATATCATCTCTGGTATTACTCTAAATCGTTTCTTTGCTCTACACGTTGTTGCTATTCCATTAGTACTCGTGGGCCTAGTATTTATGCATATTGTGGCGTTGCACCATGTGGGTTCGAACAACCCTGATGGCATCGACATCAAAAAGCTAAAAGATAAAAATGGTGTACCATTAGACGGTATCGAATTCCATCCGTACTACACTGTGCATGACATGGTTGGTATCGTAGTGTTCTTTATCTGTTTCTTTGCAGTGGTATTCTTCTTCCCAGAAGGCGGCGGTTTCTTCCTTGAGCCACCAAACTTTGAGACAGCGAACTCACTGAAAACACCAGCACATATTGCACCAGTCTGGTACTACACACCGTTCTACGCTATCTTACGTGCGGTTCCTGATAAGCTTGGCGGTGTCGTCGCGATGGGTGCTGCAATTGCCGTACTATTCTTGATACCATGGCTGGATAGGTCACCAGTACGTTCTATACGCTATAAAGGCATATTGTCTAAGATTGCTTTAACAGTATTTGCGATTAGCTTTGTCGTACTAGGCTACTTGGGTGCAACCCCAACGACTCCAACAGCGACCTTGATGGCTCGTATATTTACGATTCTATATTTCTTGTTCTTCTTGCTGATGCCATTCTACACTGCCATTGAGAAGTGCAAACAGCCACCAGAACGCGTTACCGGAGGTCACTAATGAACACGCTAATTAAATCCCTAGTTGGTCTAGGCTTAGGCGCGGCATTGACGTTGACTGCTGGTACAGCAATGGCTGAAGGCAGTGGTTGCGGCACGTTTACTAATGCTGAAGGCGTTGAAGAGCATTTGGCTTGTAGTACTGCTCCTATTGATTTTACCAATAAGGGCTCACTACAAAACGGTGCAAAAATCTTTATGAACTACTGTGCTGGGTGTCACTCAGCCAAATATGTTCGTCATTCTCGTATTGCACAAGATTTAGAGATACCGCCTGAGTTAGTCGAAAAGTACCTAATGGTTACTACCGATCAAATCGGTGACCACATCACTGCTGAGATAGATCCTGAGATTCAAGCATCTTGGTTTGGCGCAGCGCCGCCTGATCTATCACTTGAGACACGTCTACGTGGCGACGACTGGGTATATACTTACCTACTATCGTTCTATGAAGATCCAAGCCGTCCTTGGGGTGCAAACAACTTAGTACTGGCCAATGCAGCGATGCCTCACGTATTGCATAATATGCAAGAAGAGTTGAGCCAAGAAGAGTTTGAATCTGAAGTTGGTGACTTGGTTAACTTTATGGCGTGGATGGGTGAACCTGCTCGTCACGACCGTCAAGTAATTGGTTTCTTCGTCATTCTATTCTTATTAGTACTGCTCATACCAGTTTACTTATTAAATAAAGAGTTCTGGAAAGATGTTAAATAAGTCATAGTCAGCAGATAGTTTTTAGAAATAAAAAAGGCACTACTTCGGTAGTGCTTTTTTATGCCTTAGTATAGAGCTTAAGTACTAAATAAGCTGAGAAATAAGTCGCTCAGGGCTAATGTTTACGTACACTACCTTGATAAACGTTGCGAGTTTGTTTACGATGACAACCTTCACTATTAACATTAGGCTTTCATGATTGATGCGAATGACATTCCAAGTAGTCAGCTAATTTTGTATGCTGATGACGGCTACGACAGTCATGTGGTACGCCTATTACTTGAAGAAAAAAAGCTCGCTTACTATTTGTCTCGCTTACATTCTGAGCGCCCTGAAGATTTGACTGAGCTAAACCCTTATCATACCTTGCCTGTTTTGCAGCAGCGTGAGATTGCGCTTTATGAGGTTAACGTCATTTTTGAGTATCTTGAAGAGCGTTATCACACAAATAAATTGCTCCCTGAGACACCGCAAGAGCGTGCACAGTTTCGCCAATTGGCTTGGCGCATTCAGCGTGATTGGTTAGTGCTTGGCAAACGTCTGCTGACGCATCCAGATAGCTTTAATAAAGCACAGGCTGCCGTTGCCAAAAAACAGCTCAGTGATTCATTGATTACTCTGTCACCGCTGTTTGCTCATAAGCCTTATTTTATGGCTGATGAATTTGGTTGGTGTGACGTGTTATTAGCACCACTATTATGGCGATTAGATGAGATGGGGATTGAGCTGCCACGTGCCATTAGCCGTCCATTGTTCGAATACCAAACGAGAGTGTTTGAGCGTAGTAGCTTCCAAAAAAGCGTGCGTTGATTAGACAAGTATCGAAAGCTGTCCTAAAATAAAGTATAAATAAGATAGACGTTAATTAGCATTTGTCATTTGATAAATTGCTGAACGAGATATTTTTCATTATTAAAAATTATTAGTATAGGAAATCATTAGATGAGCGAAACCACCTCTATTACACCTACCCGCCCTTATATGGTACGCGCACTATATCAATGGATAGAAGACAACGCTCTGACACCATATTTGATGGTCGATGCTACCGCTGACAATGTGCAAATACCAACCGAGCATGTGCAAGACGGTCGTATCGTATTAAATATCGCCAGCCGTGCTACTGGCAACATGAGTATGGAAAATGATTATATTCACTTTAGCGCGCGCTTCGGTGGTGTATCACAAGAAATCTGGGTACCGCTTACTGCGGTGATGGGTATTTATGCTAAAGAGAACTCGCAAGGGATGTTTTTTGATCCAAAAGAGTATGACAACTATCAGCCAGAAGACGATTCAGCGCCAATGTCTAACAACAGCGCTATTAAAACCCCTAAACCAAAGCGCGATAATAAAGCTGGTTTAAAGGTCTTAAAATAAAAATTCTGGAAGTAAATAGAACCGTAGACCAGTTCTATTTAACACAATAAAAAAGCTAGCCATATTTAATATGACTAGCTTTTTTATTAACTATTTAAAGGCTTATTAACTTTCTATAACTGATAAGCTTTTAAACGGACGCTTACTGACTAGGTTCTTGGCAGTGTCACGCCGCGTTGACCTTGGTATTTACCACCGCGGTCTTTGTAGCTGGTCTCACAGACATCATCAGCATCGCTTTGGAAGAACAGCATTTGCGCCACACCTTCGCCAGCGTAAATACGTGCTGGCAGATTGGTGGTATTACTAAACTCTAAAGTGACGTGCCCTTCCCACTCAGGCTCAAGCGGCGTTACGTTGACAATAATACCGCAGCGCGCGTAAGTTGACTTACCTAGGCAGATAGTCAATACATCACGCGGAATACGGAAGTACTCCATAGTACGGGCTAAAGCAAACGAGTTTGGTGGAATAATGCACTCGTCGCCAACGATATCGATAAAGCTTTTATCATCGAAGTTTTTAGGATCAACGACCACTGAATGTACGTTGGTAAAAACTTTAAACTCAGGAGCACAGCGCACATCATAACCGTAGCTTGAGGTGCCGTAGCTCACCAAACGCTCGCCTGCATCATTAAAGCGCACTTGACCTGGCTCGTACGGCTCAATCATGCCGTGCTCTTCGGCCATTTTACGAATCCAGCGGTCAGACTTAATAGACATTGTTGTTCCTTAGCAAATATTTAATAGCGACGATTATACGGAATTGATGGCTGAATTTATAGAGGAGCGGCTACTTAAAACTGAATACAGCCAATAATCTCATTTACCCCCATGTTATATCTCAGAAGCTACCACTTGGCAAAATGATCTTCTGCGAGCCCCATGACATTATCAAGCCTAATAACTTCATCTCTTATTCGAATTTCACCATTATAAAACCCTATCCACTGCTCAAAGATACTGGCTATCACACCAAAATTATCGGTCTTTTTATAGACGGTAATCGGTGTGAAGCTCAAATCAATATCGACATTGCTCCATCCAAGATTTTGATGATAGATACGCCATGGCTTTGAGATTCTAGCGTCAGTTTCTACATTTTCTATACTTGGCTCAAGACTGTCTGGCTGACTTGATCGAATATTGGAATCCTCACGAGCAAACATAACGGGTGGTAAATAAAATATTTGCCCCTCAAGCCAACAAGCATTTTCACTGGCTCCTGTCTCATTGACACCCATAGACAGATTGAGCAAAAAGTGTCGACCATCTGACAAATAGCTAGTGATACAGCTCCAAAACCAATTGGTCTCATGCCGCATATAGCCGAGCGTCCAATCTAGATTGGCAATAGTAGCATCGGTGAAGGTTATTTTTTGAGGTTGAGCATCAGGAGTATCAGGAGTATCAGTATGAAATTTTGACTTGGCTTTAATGAGCAAATGCCCAGATAGTGCGGTCAACGGCTCTTTTTGCGTAAACGTCCAGCCACGCCTACCAGTCGGCGTACATATGGCTAACGGTTGTGCGCTTCGTGCTAACGCTGCCGTTATTGCAACATACTGACTGTCGACCGCAATATTCATCTGAGCAGGACTAAAATCCAAGGTGACGCTAAGCTTTGTATGTGTAAATGTCATCTGCCCTTGATAACCATCACCGTCTAAGTGCGTATGATGCGTCAAAAGCTGTAGCGCCTCACAGACTTCCAGCTGCTGAGTATCCTCATTATAAATGTAAACGAAAGCACTAGTCGCAAGCTTAATCGTTGCGAGCGCGAGGCACACTCGATAAGGGGGTTGGAGTATCTGAATGAAGCAGAATTGGTTGGCTTTTAGTTCTTTACGCCAGTTAGGTAAGGATTTTTGTGAAATGAGATGACTATAATAGTCTAAGTAGTTGATACTTTTGACTTGGGAGAAAACACCAAAAACAGGCTGACCATTTTGGATAAGATATTCGAGATTTGCCAGTTTTAAGTTGGCGGCAGTATACGGTTTGTCGTGGCTTTTATTCATGATATCGGCATCCTAGCCAAATTTTCCTAAGGGTACTATCTGTCCTTGATAGCGAACTTCAGTACATAGAATACTTCTTCTTGCTTTACTGGAGGCTACATGAATCAATTCTATTATCATCCTAGTTTCAACAGGCGTTAATCCATCCAATAGCTCTTTGCTCACATTAACTACCGCAATACCACTGACCCCATAAGAGTGTTTGGGAAATTTATATAGTAAGTCTACTATCGCTTGTGTAGCAGTAGAAAAGTCTATAAATAGCAGACGGCGATTGCTAAAATCAGCATAAATTTCATAGCGTTTGCTACTACCGTCTTTATAGTAGCAAACGGCACTCAACTGATTGTTTGAGAGTTCAATGATGTATATCGGCGGACGAAATAATCGTAAGACTCTATACTGCTTGGGAGTATTGTCTAAATGGCTTTGATAAATAGATAAGTTCAAAATATCCTCTTTTTAGACAATACATTCACTTTAAAAGTCGCTAGCTTAGGCTACTTCTCCATTATCAAAAAATCCGCTTATCATCGACAGGCTTTGCAAATTTATTGATATTGGTTTCGATGTTTTTGGCAATATCTAGGTAATATTGTGCAAACTCATCATCAGCTAAGACGCTTGGCACACCTTTATCAACTTGTGCACGAATGCCACTGGCAAGTGGTAGCTGACCCAATAGCGGTACCTGATACTGCTTAGCGATAAACTCACCACCACCCGTACCAAAGATTGCTTCGGTGTGATTACAGTTGCTACACGTATGTAGCGCCATGTTTTCAACCACACCCAGCACAGGAATATTGGTTTTATTGAACATCTCAACGCCTTTTTGCGCATCGAGTAAGGCAACATGCTGCGGAGTCGTGACAATGACAGCACCCGTGACTGGAATACGCTGCGCCAATGTCAGCTGTATATCACCCGTACCGGGTGGCATATCAATTACTAGATAGTCTAGCTGCGGCCAGTTGGTTTGATTGTATAACTGCATCAATGCCCCGGTCGCTTTAGGTCCACGCCATGCAACAGGTGTATTGTCCCCATCAAGCAAGCTACCGATAGAGAGCATTGCCATACCATGCGCATCAACTGGCACGAACTGCTCGTTCTCTAACTGCGGTTTTACGTCAGCAACGCCTAACATGGTTGGCATACTAGGGCCGTAAATGTCAGCATCAAGCACACCAACACGATTACCAAGCTTTTGCAATGCCAACGCGATATTGACTGTCGTTGTCGATTTACCAACACCGCCTTTACCTGATGCCACGACAATAATATGACGGATACGAGGATGCGCGGCCAACGATGCTTGCGTAGGTGCAGCTTTCGTAATCGGTGGCTCAGCGTTAGCGTTACTAGCATTGTTATTAACGCCAGATGAAGGCTGAGACTCCATCGCATTGGTTGTCTTTGGCATCTGCTTTGGTAAGCTTGAACCTGAACCCTTTTCTGGCGCAGGCAGACGCACGTTCATATGAATCGTGGTAATACCATGCGGATGTAGCAACTGCCCGAGCTCCTGCTGGATAACTTCAGGATTGCTATCTTTTGGCAAACGCAGGTCTAACGTAAGTGCTTCGCCATCACGCTCAAGCCCTGTGACCATCGTGGCAATACTGACAGCACCTATCTCATATCCAAGTAGGACTTTGTCGACGGCACTATCACGCTCTGCCTGCTGCTGAGGCGTTTCGGTTTTTGTGGTTTTTTTCTTCATAAAGTTAAACATAGCTACTATTATGGCCTATACAAGTGGGTAGATCTGGCAAATCGCTCAAGTCGTCTCATTGCGTATCTTACAGCTGATAGCGTTAATGAGTATATTAGCCAAACCTTCTATCGTGACAGTGTAGCTGAATTGGACGCATAAAAAAACCACAACGCCAGTAGGTCTGACGTTGTGGTATATGCAAATGGCATATATATTAATTCATAAACCAACCATGACTGGCAACGATAGATTGTCCAGTGAATACATTGGTTGGGAAAGCCGCTAAAAATAGCGCCAATTGGGCAATGTCTTCTACTGTCGTAAACTCTTTATCTACGGTATTGACCAACATGATATCGTTAATAACCGACTCTTCACTGATGCCCTTTTCAGCTGCTTGCTCTGGGATTTGTTTTTCTACCAATGGCGTTTTGACAAATCCTGGGCAAATCACATGCGAACGTACCTTATGCGCTGCACCTTCTTTGGCTAACACACGGCACAGTCCTAGTAGTCCGTGCTTAGCGGTCACATAAGGCGCTTTATATAATGAGGCCTCATGCGAGTGCGCAGAGCCCATATAAATAACTGTGCCACCTTTATCACCTTTATACATATGCTTAATCGCGGCTTTAGTGGTCAAAAAAGCGCCATCTAAGTGGATGTTCAGCATTTTTTTCCAATCCCTAAACGCCATTTTATCAATAGGGTCGATGATCTGAATGCCAGCATTAGAAACCAAAATATCAATACTGCTAAAAGCATCAACTAGCTGTTGTACACCATCGTTTACTGCATCTTCTGAGGTAACATCCATGGCAATCGCCAGAGCACGTCCACCAGCAGATTCAATAGCATCAACCGTCTTTTGTGCCGCTTCGAGATTAATATCGGCAATACCAACCGCTGCGCCTGCTTTTGCATAAGTTTCAGCGATGTCACGTCCGATACCGCTTGCAGAGCCAGTGACCAACGCTACTTTGCCTGTCAAATCTTGTTCTAATTGGGTCGCCATATAGGTTCCTTATTATGATCTATAAATATCAGAAGATAAATCCTATTGAGCAATACTGACTGGCGTTTTTTCTTGTAACTCGTCAAAGCTAACACCATCTGCTAATTCAACCAATTTTAGGCCACTGTCAGTAACATCTAATACGGCAAGCTCAGTAATGATACGATCAACCACGCCTTTGCCCGTCAATGGTAGCTCACAGTTGGCTAAGATTTTTGGATCGCCATGCTTATTGACCTGTTCCATCAATACAATCACGCGCTGTACGCCTGCGACCAAATCCATCGCACCGCCCATACCTTTGACCATTTTTTTGGGAATCATCCAGTTAGCAAGGTCACCTTTTTCTGAGACTTCCATCGCGCCCAATATCGCCAAGTTGACATGACCGCCGCGAATCATCGAAAAGGACTCTGAACTACTAAAATAACTGGCCCCTGCTTCTGCAGTCACGGTTTGCTTGCCCGCATTAATCAAGTCTGCATCGACGTTTTCTGCTGTAGGGAACTCACCAATACCCAACAAGCCATTCTCTGATTGTAGCCATACGTCTACGCCTTCAGGAATATAGTTGGCGACCAACGTTGGTAGACCGATGCCTAGGTTCACATAGTAGCCATCTTGTAGCTCTTTTGCCGCGCGCTGCGCCATTTGTTCTCTTGTCCATGCCATGCTGATTTCCTTGTTTTTTGCGATATTCTATTTTTATTCATTTAGACAGCCAGTTATCTAATCAATTGGCTATCTAAGTTATTATCAATCTAAAATTGACTGTTAATGTCACATACGATTAAGCGTCGACCACGTTTTTATTTACGCGCCTTCTACAGCTTTAGTCGTGGTCTTTTCGATACGTTTTTCAGGGCTAGCATTCAGCACAATACGTTGAACGAAAATACCCGGTAGATGCACTTCGTCTGGATCAAACGTACCTGTCTCAACGATTTCTTCTACTTCAACGATCGTGATTTTACCGGCCATCGCACAATCTGGATTAAAGTTACGAGCGGTTTTATTAAATATTAGATTGCCCGCTTTATCGGCCTTTTGTGCTTTGATGAGTGCTACATCCGCGCGTAATGAATGCTCTAACACATAAGTACGACCATCAAAATCACGTGTCTCTTTACCTTCGGCAACTAATGTACCTACGCCTGTTGCAGTATAAAACGCAGGGATACCAGCACCGCCTGAGCGCAATTTTTCAGCCAATGTACCTTGCGGCGTCAATTCAACTTCTAGCTCGCCTGCTAAGTACTGGCGCTCAAACTCTTTGTTTTCGCCCACATATGACGAAATCATTTTTTTGATTTGACGTGTCTGTAGTAGCAGACCAAGACCGAAGTCATCGACACCAGCGTTATTACTGATACAAGTCAGCTCTTTGACTTTGCTATCGCGCAATGCTGCAATTAATGCTTCTGGAATACCGCATAGTCCGAAGCCACCGATCGCTAGCGTTTGCCCGTCACTGACGACACCTTTTAGCGCTTCTTCGGCACTGTTATATACTTTTGATTGACTCATGCTTGTCTCCTATGATTGTTATTTATATTTTTAATCCTTGCATAAACTAATGCTGAATTAAATGTCTCAATTATCCGTTTGATTGTTGCTTTTAATAAAACCTAACATTGAAAATTCATCATGCTTATTTTTCTTTTGAGCGTTATAACGCCATATAGTCGATTCAATTTAAAAATAGTACAAGGCAACCGAGTGTAGATGTATATTAAATACTTCAAGCGAGGTTAACGCAGTAATATTTTTATAGTGGAATGACTATACCAATAGCCAAAACACGCTCATGATAATAGCACCCGATACTGCCAGTACGATCAAGCAGTAGCCCATGATAGCGCGTGCATCCAAACCTGCGATACCTAGTAATGGCAACGCCCAAAACGGCTGAATCATGTTGGTCCATGCGTCACCCCATGCAATCGCCATCGCAGTAATGGCTGGACTAACACCCAGTTCGATACCAGCAGGAATCATAACAGGGCCTTGTACCGCAAACTGCCCACCGCCCGATGGTACAAAGACGTTGACCAAGCCAGCACTTAAAAATGCAAAAATCGGAAAGCTGTCTGCGGAAGCAGAATTGACAAAAAATTCGGTCACTTGCGTACTGATAGAGATACCATCCGCATTTGCTCCCGTCATAATGCCCATGATGCCACCGTAGAACGGGAACAATAGCACAATACCCGTGATGCCACCTATCCCCGAGTGTACGGCACGATAATAACGCTCTAACGTGCCATGCGATAGCAAACCTATAAATAGGAATAGCCCAATGACGATATTTAGCCCTAGGTTAAAACCGTTACTACCAAACTCGCTGATATAGTACATCAGTGCTAAGGCCAATAAGATGACAGCAATAATACGGCTATCATCTAGCTTTTGTGCAGGCGTGTCTCTTTGGGGCGCGACGTAGATCTCTTCTTTGATCAGCTTAGGATCAATAACCGTAGGGTTTTTAGGATGCATAAAGCGATTTAGCAGAGGCAAAATAATGATAAGTAAACCTACTAGCAGCATGTTGTAGCCTGCAAATACCGTCTGCGATAAAGGTACTGCTTCGGTCATGGTATTGCCTGACAGCGTCAGTAGCGTATCACCGCCCGAGCTAAGTGTCAGCGGTATCGAACCTGAAAAACCGCCATGCCAAATCACGAAACCTGAATACGCGGCAGCGACCAATAGCGGATAGTCGACGTTGGCCACTTTTTTTGCCAAGGCTTTGGCAAAGATAGCCCCGATGATCAGACCGAAACCCCAGTTTATCCATGAACCAACCAATCCCACCAAGGTCGATACGATAATGGCGGTCGTAGGAGAGTGAACACGACTAGCCAGATTGTCCAATAAGCGTTGAATGAATGGCGCACTGGCAAAGGCATAGCCTGTCACTAAAACCAATGCCATTTGCATGGCAAAGCTATGCAGTGACCACAGTCCATTGCCCCAATGCCCTGCCATCGCAATCATATCTTGGCCAGTAATTGCCAGTCCTACAGCAAATGCAATGAGGGTCAATACGATCGAAAACACGAATGGGGATGGTAGATAGCGGTTGACTAACTGTACGCTCGCATTAGTGATGGCACTAAACATATTCACATTCCTTGTAAATTTGATGTTTGGTTTTAAAAATTATAGTTAGAGCTATGTTGAACGATTATCATATTTGAGAGCAATTACTATTTACTGCACCTAATAAATGGAAAACATTGTATTTTATATTATCATCCATACCAATACATTTTATATCGCTATATCATGCGTGAAACACTTGTGCTAACTTAACATATTATTTTCGTAGCGACTAGAAAATAACCATCAGCGCATGTGAGTCAACGCTGTGCGGGAGTTAAATTGTCGAGATATTAATGGTTAGCAGTCTATGAGTCTATGAGTCTATGAGTCTATGAGTCTAGATTTATGTTTGATAAAACAGACTGAATAGGCTTATTTTGATTAATTTTATTGACCTATATCGATAAGCGCGACATACTCGCTGTCTTAATTTTGCCAAGGAGGGCTATCATGTTTAGTACATTTGCGATTGTCATCACCCTATTATTACTCATGTTTTTTGCTTATCGCGGTTATTCTGTGCTGATCCTAGCACCGATTATGGCGACGCTGGCAGTCTTACTATCAGGTGACTTCTTAAACACCATCCCCGCTTATACCGATGTTTTTATGGGCGCGTTAAGTGGATTCTTGCTTAAGTTTTTTCCTATATTCTTGCTAGGGGCACTATTTGGCCGCCTAATGGCAGACTCTGGCGCAGCAACCGCCATTGCCAATACGGTCGTCGAAAAGCTCGGTGCTAGCAAGGCCATCCTTGCGGTGATTTTGGTCTGTGCTATTTTGACCTATGGCGGCGTATCGTTGTTCGTTGTGGCTTTTGCTATTTATCCAATCGCCAAAGACTTGTTTAGAGCAGCCGATATCCCAAAACGTTTGATTCCAGCAGCGATTGCTCTAGGATCATTTACGTTTACGATGACTGCACTGCCAGGCACGCCAGCCATTCAAAACGCTATTCCCATTCCTTACTACAATACCAACGTATTTGCCGCCCCTATCTTGGGTATCATCGGCGGTACGATCATGTTTATTTGTGGTTGGATGTGGCTGCAATCACGTGCCAGAAAAGCCAATGCAGCGGGCGAAGGCTATGGTCAGCATGATGAAGAGGATACAGGTAGCATTGGTGCGGCGGCAAAAGAAGCTGAGGTATTAAACACTCATCACACTTCTTTTACCATTGCGATGATTCCGCTGGTATTGGTCATTGGTTTGAACGCTATATTGACCTATGTGGTATTCCCGTCGATAGATTTCAGTAGTCTACAAACTCAGTTCCCAGACTTGAATATCGCAGGCTCACTTGGGTTATGGTCAATTATTATCTCGTTGGTCGTGGCTTGTGTGGTGTTAATTCTGCTACGTATTGGACACTGGAACAACCTACAAAAAACCATCAACCGTGGTACTTATGATTCGATGTTGCCGATTTTTAACACGGCATCAGAAGTGGGTTACGGTGCAGTTATCGCGTCGCTCGCAGGCTTCCTTATCATTCGTGATAGCATTTTAAACCTTACCCCTGACAACCCTCTGATCTCAGAAGCCGTCGCGATGACCACGCTTGCTGGTATCACAGGCTCATCGTCTGGTGGTTTGAGTATTGCGCTGTCGACCTTGGGTGAAGATTATCTGCGCATGGCCGTCAATGCGGGCATCGACCCTGAGCTAATGCATCGCGTAGCCGTCATGGCGGCAGGTGGTCTTGATACGCTTCCGCACAGTGGCGCTGTCATTACCTTGCTAGCCATTTGTGGTCTGACCCATAAGCAGTCTTATTTAAACTTGGCGATGGTTACAATGGTCATTCCGTTGGTCGCTGTAGTCGCTGTGATTATCTTAGGTACGATGTTCGGTTCATTCTAAGCTAACTTAGTCGCTTAGCTATTTATTGTGACTAACTATTGGTATCTAGGTGAATAATGGATAAATAAAAAACCCACTCGGCATACTGCTTGGTGGGTTTTTTCATGGCTGATTGATAACTATTCTATAACTATCAAATACGATGCAAGGCTATTGTTTATGGTTAATAAGTGCTTGCCAAATGAGAAGTAATTACCAAGGAATATCACAAATTTATTTGATTTACGGTATCATAGGCACACTTTTTGAATTTTTATTATTTTTAGAAGTTTTTAGCATTAACGATGTCGCATCGATGAGCGATGAACCGCTTAAGATGTTCGATAACTAACCCGTTTATATAAAAATATAGGTGATTTTGTGCGTGAGATTCTAGTAACCAGTGCGCTGCCCTACGCCAATGGCTATATCCATTTGGGGCATCTTGTAGAATATATTCAGACTGACATTTGGGTACGTGCGATGAAAGCGCAAGGCCATCAGGTCACCTATGTCTGCGCGGATGATGCACACGGTACGGCAATCATGCTCAAAGCAGAGGCCAATGGCGTAACGCCAGAGGAACAAATTGCCTCAGTTAAAGCCTCACATGAAGCGGATTTTTCAAAGTTCCTTATCAACTTTGATAACTACCACAGCACGCATTCAGAAGAAAACAAACAGTTCTCTGAGCTGATTTATCGTCGTCTCAATGATGCTGGTCATATCAGCACAAAGGATGTCGAGCAGTTATTTGATCCTGAAAAGCAATTATTTCTAGCTGATCGCTTTGTCAAAGGTACTTGTCCAGAGTGTGATTCACCAGACCAGTACGGCGATAACTGTGAAGTATGTGGCACCACTTATGATGCAACGGATCTAAAAGACCCACATTCGACACTGTCTAATGCAACGCCTGTGCTCAAAACCTCTAAGCATTATTTCTTTGACTTGCCAGAGTTTGAACAGTTCCTAAAAGACTGGACGCGCAGTGACAACCGTTTGCAAACGTCAGTCGCCAACAAACTTCAAGAATGGTTTGAGGCAGGACTTGCCAGCTGGGATATCTCACGCGATGCACCCTACTTCGGTTTCCAAATCCCAGATACCCCAAGCGATGAGCCAGACAAATACTTTTATGTGTGGCTAGATGCGCCAGTTGGCTACATGGCAAGCTTTAAAAACCTCTGTGATAAGCGTGCAGGAACAGACCAAGCGCTTGATTTTGACCGCTACTGGGCACAAGAAAACGAGCACAAAACTGAAGTTTATCACTTCATCGGTAAAGACATCGTTTACTTCCATGCCTTGTTTTGGCCAGCGATGCTAGCAGGTAGTGAACTGCGTACGCCGACTGGCGTCTTTGCCCATGGTTTCTTGATGGTCAATGGCGAAAAAATGAGTAAGTCACGCGGTACTTTTATCAAAGCCGAGACGTATGCTGAGCACTTACATCCTGAATACCTGCGTTATTATTTCGCCAGCAAACTGTCTGATAAAGTTGAAGACATCAACTTAGATTTAGAAGACTTTATGCAAAAGGTCAACTCTGACTTGGTTGGTAAAGTCGTCAATATCGCCAGTCGTAGTGCAGGGTTCTTGGTTAAGAAGTACGACGGTATGCTGTCAGAAGTTTGCGTCGAGTCAGAGCTATTAGAAGACATCACCAAAACGGGCGATGAGATTGCTGCTGCTTATGAGAATCGTGAATTCTCGCGTGCTATGCGCCTAATCATGCAATGTGCGGACAAAGCTAACGAATATATCGATGCCAAAAAACCATGGTCACTAGCGAAATTGGAGGGTACTGAGCAAGAAGTTCAAGACGTCTGCTCGGTCGCTATCAATATCTTCCGTCAATTAATGGTTTATCTTGCGCCAGTGCTACCTGAATTGACTAATAATGCCAAAGAGTTTTTAAACCTTGATGACTTAAGTTTTGCCAGTCGTAATGAGTGGTTACTAGGTCATAAAATCAATAAATTCAAACCACTAATGCAACGTATCGAAGAAAAAGATATTGAAGCGATGGTAGAAGATTCTAAAGCATCATTAACTCAAGCAGACGCTCCTGCCGCGACTGATAATAGTAAGCCTGCCGCAAAAGATAAAGCATCTGCAACAGATGCTAGTACTGATGCCGAGCAGACTGACTATATTGGTATCGAAGACTTTTCCAAAGTTGAGATGAAAGTCGCACACGTTTTAGAGTGTAACCATGTCGAAGGTGCTGATAAGCTACTACAGTTCACGCTAGATGTTGGCGAAGACAAACCTCGCAATGTGTTTAGCGGTATTCGTAAGTTCTATGAGCCTGAGCAATTGATTAATAAAAAGGTTATTTGCGTGACCAACCTTGCCCCGCGTAAGATGAAATTTGGCGTATCAGAAGGCATGGTATTGTCAACTGGCGAGCCAAAGACAGGCTTAACTGTCGTTACCTTGCCAGATGCTTGTGTTGTTGGCGACGTACTGGCATAAAGGTTATTTTTAGGATTAAAAAATAAAAAAAGATGCCCTAAGCGGCATCTTTTTTTATGGCTGATTTAGCAAATGGCTAAAAACCAAGCCTGATACTTATCTACTCAAAATACTTATCTACTCAAAATATCGATAATCTGTAAAGTATCATTAATCACCGTCACAATGTTATTTTCTGGCGTACGAATACGAACGTAACGGTCATCATAACGATCTAAAACGACAGAGCGGTCATAATCCCTTCTATCAATCTTGCCGACTACTCTATAACCGTATCTATCAAGATCACGCTTAAATGAGGCGTTAGGACTAGCATTGCGATAAGCGTTAATACTTGGGTGGGCGTTGCCACTATGCTTATAGTTTTTACTAACATGGGCAGAGTTACCTTTGCTATTACCGTGCCCGTTTCCATGACCATCTTTTGCCATAGCAGGCAATCCAATCAAAGAAGTAGCAGTGATACCGGCGATGGTTAATAATTTAAGATTAGCAGTGTTCATAATATTATCCTTAAAATGGTCATTCGAAAAATTAGATAAATAATAGCGTATATTTCATATCCACTATTCAGCACAATGTCACCAAAATGACTGGATTATCCTTAGACCTATCGTGTTTCTCGTATGAAAATTAGCTTACGTTAATTATGAAGTGAGTACGTAATAGATGCGTTGCTAGGATGTAAGCCTTTTGCATATGTTTTCAGCAAACAAAAGTACTCTAGCGGCATCTGTTATATTCAGATCTACACAAGAGCTTCAATGCATCACGCGTCTTGATAAGATAAAAAGAAGTGATGATTTTTTTATTATCCATCACCATGACCGCTACACATTAATTTCTTATTGCGATAACTTACATTACTGTCATAATATGAACATAATAATCGATGGAACGATTACTTTATTTAATTGTTAGCCTGCTATCTTAGCATCAACATAGCATTGACTTGGCTAATCTGCATTCTTCAATATCATGGTAAAAAACCAAAGTACACCAAACAGATGAGCAAAATGACTACTATATAAATTAGTAGGCTCAGTCAGTCTGGCCGTATCTACTTGGTTTTTGCGATTGATATAACCTATGAGTTAACCTAATAATGACTATCGCTTCTACTCTACGCTTAAGCCTATATGGCGTTGCTCTTAGCGCCATTAGCACACTGGGACTAATCGGCTGCTCAAACTCCTCTACCGAGACCGCAGCGACTGCTGAAAATAGCACGGCTACAGACAAACCTGCCAAATCTATTGCCATTACTCAAATCGTTGAGCATCCATCATTAGATGATATGCGCCGCGGTATTATTGATGAGTTGGCAGATAACGGTTATGTCGAAGGTCAAAACCTAACTGTTAACTTTCAAAGTGCGCAAGGAAACACAGCGACTGCAGGACAGATTGCCAAGCAATTTGCAGGAGACAACCCTGATGCGATCGTAGCAATCTCAACGCCTTCTGCGCAGTCAGTGGTAGCCGCGACCACCACTATCCCTATTATCTACACTGCTGTGTCAGATCCGCTAGGTGCCAAACTCATCACGGCAGATGGCAAGCCCTTTCAAAGCAATTTGACTGGACTCTCAAGCCAGTTGCCGCTAGAGCCGCAGTTGGATTTGTTACAGCAGATAAAACCCAACTTAAAGACCATTGGTTATGTCTATAGCCCAGGTGAGGCAAACTCAGTATCATTGCGTGAAAATTTAAAACAAGCTTTGCCAGCAAGAGGTCTGTCACTATTAGACATTCCTGCCAATCGTCCAACGGATATCGGTATGGCGACGCGCAGCTTGCAAGGACGTGCAGATATTATTTATACCTCATTTGACAACAATGTTGCCTCTGCCTTTGAGGCCATGACCCAAGCAGCAAATGAGCTAAAGTTACCGATTATCGCGTCTGATGAATTCAGTGTAAAACGCGGCGCGACTGCTGCGCTTGGTGTTAATGACTATGACTTTGGTCGTACCACTGGCAAGATGGTATATCGTGTGTTAAATGGCGAAGCGGTCAACACCATCAAACCTGAAGTCATGAATGATCTGACCTTATATGTCAGTCCTAAGCACGCCAAAACACAAGGTGTCAGCTTGCCAGCAGAGTTACTAAAAAACGCCATCAATGTTGATATTGATGCCGAAACCAAATAAAAAGTAGTAAGCTATCTATTAGCTCGTCAATTATTTATATAGTGTACGGACACACTATTATTTTAGGAGTAAGACCCATGTTGTCTCAAAATCGTTTTGGTCGTTTTAATTTTGGTAAGGCTTTATTATTAGGCGGTGTATGTACTGCTATCTTGACTGGTTGTAACCAATCAGCGCAAGATGATGGCTCCACGGATGCTGCCGCTAGTGGTGATGCAGCGACAGCTATGAAGACCGTTGCTATTACCGCTATCGTCGAACATCCGGCGCTTGATGATGTACGTAAAGGCGTCATCGACGAGCTAAACGAAGCAGGCTTCAAGGACGGTGAAAACTTAACCGTTAACTTCCAAAGCGCACAAGGAAACACTGCTACTGCTGGTCAGATTGCCAAGCAATTTGTCGCTGATGCACCAGACGTTATCGTCGCTATCGCAACGCCGTCGGCGCAGTCTGTTGCCGCTTCTACTAGCAGCATTCCATTGGTATTCTCAGCAGTTACTGATCCAGTAGCCGCAAAACTGGTACCTAAGTTAGATGGATCTGGCACCAACGTTACAGGCGCATCAGATGCCCTACCGTATGAGCCACAAATTGATTTGATGCGTCAAATCATTCCATCATTAAAGAACGTCGGTTATGTCTATAGCCCAGGTGAAGTCAACTCAACGATTATCTTAAAAAATCTAAAAGAGAAGTTAACACCACTCGGTATCAATGTATTAGAAGCACCTGCACAGCGTAGTAACGACATCGCGATGGCAGCCCGTAGTCTCGAAGGTAAGGTCGATATGATCTATACTTCAACTGACAACAACGTAGTATCAGCGTACGAATCACTTTATCAAATCGCCAAACAAAGTAAGATTCCTCTAATTGCCTCGGACACTAGCTCAGTTGAACGCGGTGCTGTTGCTGCTCTAGGCGTGAACTACTATGAGCTTGGCCGCGAAACTGGTAAAATTGTCGTACGTATCTTAAACGGTGAAAAAGCAGGTGCTATCCCAGTTTACACTCCACAAGCGCTTGATCTATACGTCAGTCCAAAACACGCTAAAGAAGAAGGCATCACGTTGCCACAAGCGGTTATCGATAAAGCAAAAGAAGTGGTAGAATAACGCACCTTTGTATTTGGCTCAAAATAGCAGGTATAAATAGGAAAGCGACACGAATCAATACTGTGTTGTCTACCTTAAAATATACGGCTAATAATTAAACAAGAAACCCAGCTATGAGTCATTAGGCTGGGCTTCTTGTCTAAACAGAGTCTTTTTTTTGCAAGCGTGCTTAATAGTGCTGTATTTGTCTGGCCATTTATCTGATACTTGTTAAATAGATGATAGGTCTATTGATTGCATTGCAGTGCCTTAAACCATCGCTTCAAACCAAGGTAGCTTATGATCGCTGTTAATCGTGATATGTTTTGGTTTACCCTAACCGCAGATTGCTTAATCTGTTAAATTCACCGCTTAGCTGTTTAGCAGGTAGATGATTTTGGCAATTGCCATTTAATTATCTTGGTACCATACGCTAGACACTTGGTTATGACTTACTGATCTCTTATGTCTTTAATTGCTTTTTTTGGTGCGCTTGAAAGTGGTCTGATTTATGGCCTAGTAGCACTCGGTGTGCTTATCTCATTTCGTACGCTCGACTTCCCTGATTTGACCGCTGACGGTAGTTTTCCGTTAGGTGGCGCAGTCGCTGGTATTTCTATCATCGCTGGTATCAACCCATGGTTGGCCTGTGCTTTTGGGATGTTAGCAGGTTCAGTCGCTGGTATCGTCACTGCGTGGTTGCATGTCAAACTTGGCATCTTGCAACTGCTTGCCAGTATCTTGGTCATGGTTGCCTTATATTCTGTCAACCTACGCATCATGGGCGCGCCAAACCTACCCTTGCTTGGCGAAACCACAGTGTTTAGCACCTTGGTGACCGATGGTAATGGTTATTGGATGCGCTGCCTAATTATTGGTGTCGTTGTCGCAGCTGCCATGTTATTTTTGAACTGGTTCTATAGCACTGAGACAGGTCTGTCGATGCGTGCTACTGGCTCAAACCTAAGAATGGCACAGGCGCAAGGTATCAATACTTCGTGGATGACCATCATCGGTATGGCGATTTCTAACGGTTTGATTGCCCTAGCAGGTGCACTGTTTGTCCAGACTCAGGGTGGTGCAGATATCTCAATTGGTATCGGTACAATCGTCATTGGTCTAGCAGCGGTCATCATCGGTGAGACCATCATTCCTGCCAAGCGTATTTGGCTGATCACCTTTGCCGTTGTTGTCGGCGCGGTATTGTACAAACTGTTTATTCAGGTCGCACTATCAAGCGATACGCTACGTAGCATCGGCTTTGGACCACAGGATTTGAACTTGATTACCGCATTGCTCGTGGTACTAGCCTTGGTATTGCCAAAAGCAAAAACCAAGTTTTTATCACGCAAGGTTCGCGCCTAATGACAGTCAAAGCAAGTATTTATAATACTTGCGATGCTTGAAGAGACAATAAGGAATAACGATTATGATGCAAGCCACCGATTTACGGTTGACCTTTAACCCAGGCACGCCCATCGAAAACCCTGCCCTACGTGGTATCAGCTTAAATATTGCTGATGGTGAATTTGTCACTGTCATCGGTACCAATGGCGCAGGTAAATCTACTTTTTTGAACGCAGTAAGCGGTACGACACGCGTCGATAGTGGCTCAATCTTGCTAAATGGCATTGATGTGACCAAAAAATCTGCCCATCAACGCGCGCATTGGGTTGCTCGTGTTTTTCAGGATCCGATGGCGGGCACTTGTGAAGCGCTAACGATTGAAGAAAATATGGCTTTGGCCTACAAACGTGGTGGTAATCGCGGTCTGAAATTTGCACTGAACCAGAACAACCGCGATTTGTTTCGAGAAAAACTATCCGTTTTAAAATTAGGTTTAGAAAATCGTCTAACCGATCGTATGGGCTTGCTCTCTGGTGGTCAACGTCAAGCGGTAAGTCTGCTAATGGCATCATTGCAGCCCTCTAAAATCTTGTTGCTTGATGAGCATACTGCAGCTCTCGATCCTAAGACTGCGGCGTTTGTCTTAGAATTGACTGATAAGATTGTCACGGACAATAAGCTGACTACGATGATGGTCACCCATTCAATGCAACAAGCCTTAGCACATGGCACACGCACCGTTATGCTACACCAAGGTCAAGTCGTGTTGGATGTGGCTGGTGACATTCGCAAAGGCATGACCGTACATGATCTACTCGATATGTTCGAGCAAACACGTGGCGAAAAAGTTGAAGACGACAGTTTGATTTTGAGCTAAGTTTTTGAGCTAATGCTGTCCATGACTTACGACTTATAAATTTGTACCTGTCGGATATAACCATTTCCGATAACTTCAAAGACCTTCAAGAAAATTGATTTTTCTTGGAGGTTTTTTGTTATCTATAGTTAATGATCATATAAACTTTTTACTGACCATTATATAGTTGTCGTCTAACAAAGCTTCGCTGTTGCCACTTACTATATGAGGTCTGTCATGCGCAAAATTCCTATCTACTCCCACCCTGCTGCTGGTTGGCCTGCGCTGATCTCCTCTACCCAAAAGCTAATGGACTATAAGACATTTTTGCGCGGCGGTATAAGCGTATTTAAAAGCAATCAGCCCCAAGGCGGATTTGACTGCCCAGGCTGTGCTTGGCCTGACCATAAGTCACACAAAGCTATCGATGTCTGTGAAAACGGCATTAAAGTCATTGCCAGTGAGACCATGACCCACAAAGCAGATGCCGAGTTTTTTGCAAGGCATACCGTTACTGAACTACAGGGCTGGACTGGTTACGAGCTTGAGCACAGTGGTCGTTTATCAGAGCCGATGTATTACGATGCGGCGCAAGATCGCTATGTTCCTATCCCTTGGGAAGCCGCTTACAGCTTAATCGCTGAGCAGTTAGGACAGCTAGATTCGCCTGATGAGGCATTATTTTATACGTCAGGCCGTGTGACTAATGAGCCTGCCTTCTTATTTCAATTGTTCGTACGCTGCTTTGGTACCAATAATTTGCCTGATTGCTCAAATATGTGTCACGAGCCAACCTCAGTAATGCTAAGCAGACAGCTAGGTATTGGTAAAGCGACCGTAATGCTAGAAGATTTTGAGCAGGCCAAGCTGATATTGATGTTTGGGCAAAACCCAGCGACTAACCATCCACGTATGCTAGAGATGCTCGCTCATGCGCATGAGCAAGGCTGTCAAATCATCTCAATTAACCCGATGCGTGAACAAGGCCTGAGTAAGTTTAGAAATCCGCAAAAACCAACACACATGGCCGCCGGTCAAAGTGCTGACATGGTCGATGATGTTATTCAAATTCAAATCGGTGGTGATGCAGCGTTATTAACGGGCATTGCCAAATGGCTAATCGAGAACAATAAAATCAACCATGAGTTTATTACCACTCATACTTCAGGATTTGAACCTCTAAAACAGTGGCTGACAGAGCAATCATGGACAGATATCACACTTGGCTGCGGTATTTCTCAGACAGATATTATTAATCTCGCTGAACTCGTGGCCTATAGTCCAGCAACGATTTGCACTTGGGGCATGGGCATTACTCAGCACGTACAGGGTGATGACAATGTCGCAATGATTACCAACTTGCTCCTTCTGATGGGCATGATTGGTATCGATGGCGCTGGTGCATCTCCAGTGCGTGGGCACTCCAACGTACAGGGCGATCGCACCATGGGTATCCATGAACGACCTAGCAAAAGCCTACTAGACAGTTTAGAGCGTGTGTTTGAGCACCCTATGCCGCAAGAGCATGGCTACGATGTCGTCACAGGTGCCAAGGCTCTTATCGCAGGTAAACTAAAAGTCTTTATGGGTATGGGTGGTAACTACGCAGTGGCCGCCCCTGATACCAGCGCTATTGAGCAAGCCTTAACCACTACTCAGCTTAATATATTTGTCGGTACTAAGCTCAATGAGACCATGCTATACCCAGGTGCTAACAATTTGATCCTACCTTGCTTAGGCCGTACCGAGCGTATTGTCACAACAAAGGGTGAGCAGTTTGCCACTATCGAAGACTCTATGTGTCAGATCGTACCTACTCAAGGTAAGCTCAAACCTGTTAGTGATACTCTAAAATCTGAAGCGCAAATCGTAGCGGATATCGCGACTCATGTACTCGGCGCCGACTCGTCTATTCCTTGGTTGGCGATGAGTGAGGATTTCGATATTATTCGAGACTATATCGCTCAAGCTATTAACGGATTTGAAGACTTTAATCAGCGTATTCGCACCTCTGAGCGTGGCTTTCATTTGTATCATGCGGCGCGTCATCGTGTATGGAATACCGAGAGCGGCAAAGCTCAGTTTGAAGTACCGCAATATCCGATTACTTTTGTCGCAGCACAAATGGCAGCCGCAAACGATATCGATGAGCATGCAGATACAGCACAAAAAGTTTGGCAGTTGACCAGTGTCCGTAGCCATGACCAATTCAACACTATGATTTTTGGGTTTAAAGACCGCTATCGTCAGACGGATCGCCGTGATGTGCTATTCATGCACCCTGATGAAATAAGTCGTTTAGGTTGGCAAAAAGGTGACCGTGTTATGGTCACTCGCCAGCGTGCCAAAGACAGCCTAGAGCAACCGCGCGTATTAGGCCCATTGGTATTGAGCGAGATGGATATTGCCTCTAACGCTGTCGCTGCTTACTATCCTGAGTGCAACGACCTCTTTGATTTAGAGACACATGCGCCAGACTCTCATATCCCAGCGTACAAATCGACGACCGTCGTTTTAGAGCGCGTAGAGGCAAATACATCGATAGCTACGCCTGCGTAAATCATACTGCGGAGAGCTAATGAGAATGACTTTTTCATTGGCTCTACCTCTATATGACTATAAGCACACTCATAATTTTAGGCCATAATAAATCGTGATAACCATTGAAAATAATGCTGAACAAAGTGAGGCTCTTATCGGCCCCGCTATGATAGATAACTCAACCGACATTAAGAGAGTTGTACCTAAATCACCTAACGATAATAGGTTGTCAGAGACACCACTTGCTCGTAGTCACTTAGCACAAAAGCATCATTACCCGTCAGTTATTAGCAACCCTAATAATGACTCTCACCTTCAAATCGAATCTCAGACCACCAGCTTAGCAGTCGAAGCTGCGGTCTCTATCATTATTAATGGGATTCATTATGCTGTGCTGATGGCCAGTCCTCATCAGTTAGAGTATTTAGCGGTTGGGTTCTTATTTAGCGAAGGCTTAATTCAATACAGTCACGAGTTACTCGACTGGGAAGTGACTCATCTTGCAGATCTAGCTAGCTATCAGCAGTTTGCTCAAGATTCGAATGACGAAGATTTTGATTCAGTATCAATTGAACAAAGCTTAGAACAATTTCAAGATTACGATATCTATGTCGTGGAGTTGGTATTGAGCCAACGCTGCCATCAACGTATACAGGCACAAAAGCGGCAGCTCGCAGGGCGTACAGGCTGCGGTATGTGCGGTATTACTGGACTAACGCAAGCTTTGCCTGATTTAAGTACTTACTCACAAGACCATTTACACCATGAACATAACCGACAGACAGGTATAAATGGCATTCAAACGAGCGCACCAAGTCTTGACTCCCTATTGGCACTGCGTCAACAAGTGGATGCCGCGCAACATACGCATCAACTGACAGGTGCGGTACATGCCGCAGCGACGATACATAATCAGCAGCTACATTTATTCGAGGATGTAGGCCGCCATAATGCACTTGATAAACTCATCGGTTGGCAATTACGCCAAAAAGCAGACGTTAGCTGTGTGCTTATGACTTCGCGTCTCTCTATTGAACTGGTTCAAAAGTCTATTCGAAGTCAAATCCCGTGGCTAGTTGGCATGTCAGCGCCTACCAGTACAGCAGTGCGCGTGGCTGAGCGTTATGGCCTTGGATTGGCTGGATTTTTACGTGATAACCGAGTCACTTACTATACCAAACAAGATAATATATAAAAATTCACTTCTACTTGTTCATTGAGAGCAACCATCATCTATCGCTCATTATCTATTTTTCTAATGAAAGCTTCAGCTAACCATTCATGGTTATAACTTAGCTCATAGCGATATATCACTCGATGCTACTAATAATAAAACCTTATCTTTCAATGCTTTATTAAAAATATTATTAAATCTCTTTAAATAAATACTTATATATCATCTTCGGTCATTGTTTGGTAAATATCGGATAATGTTTGAGGTTAATGACATAATAGGTTACTCTTATCCCGCAAATATGTTACAGGCACTTAACAAATATGTAGTTTTATTTATTAATGCCGCTTAGTAACACATCAATCGCAATAGATGAGTAGAGATTTCTCAGCTATTGTTTATTACAGCTGATAAGGCTGTCTAAATCGAGTTCGGGTCATTTTATCATGGCTTAGTGCTTATTCGTAATTCCGCTATAGACACTCATCACATGAGTTTTCTTTAGCATGTAGCTACCTTTGTGTATGCCTATTAATAGCGTGATGGTTTACCCATTAACTGACGCCTATTGAAAGTAGTCCCTGTCTTTTTGATTTGACAGTATCTGTCTCATTAAGATTTGGGCGTAACACTTAGCATTTGCTTACCACTGCAGTTGGTATTTTCGCTATTTATATTAGCCACATACGTTCGGTATGAGGACTGTGTAGGCTATGCTGTATTCCTAATGGTTTGGTATCTTTCATTTTTGCTGAACTTTATTCATCAACTAACAATTGCGAGGTCTGAGTTTGAAAACTGAGTCATTGTTCCAATTTTCATCATTAACGATTATTTTATTATTATTAGCATTTTATGGCGGCACCTATTTACTGTCCTTATTAATCAAAAAAGATAAAGAGACCACTTCTGGATTTATGGTCGCAGGTCACGGTGTTGGCTTTGGTATGGGTGCAGCCAGCATGACCGCCACTTGGATTTGGGCAGCCTCATTTTACGCTGCGGCCACCTCTGGCTATAAGTACGGCGTATCAGGGCCGATACATTATGGCTTTTGGGGTGCATTGATGATTTTATTCATCTACCCTTTTGGTATGCGCTTTCGTGAATTGGCACCAGATGGCCATACACTAGGTGAACTGATTCATGCCCGCCACGGTTCATCAAGCCAATTAATCTTAGCCATATCCAATATTATGGGCAGTTTAATTAGCTTGATGGTCAACTTTACCGCTGCTGGGGCATTGGTGTCAGTCCTGTCGCCATTATCGTTCCAAACAGGGGTAATGGTCGCAGGTATCGGTGTCCTGAGTTATACATTGACATCAGGGTTTCGAGCATCTGTCTTTACGGATTTCGCCCAGTTGGTCGCTCTAATGGCCATTGGCATTGTCATTATTCCCGCCGTGTTATTTGGCATGGGTGGCCCTGAGGTTATGGTCAGCGGGCTGTCGAACCTGACGTTAGAGCAGCAGAACTTTTTCTCCTCTGAGGCATTCTTTCAACAAGGTGCGCCCTACTTCGTCGCTGTATTAGCATATGCTATCGGTAATCAAACCATCACTCAGCGATTATTCGCGATTGATAAAACCAAGATTAAAGCGACGTTTATCACTGCTACAGTCGGCTATGCTGGTATCGTTATTGGTCTTGGTATGATTGGACTAATGGCTGTGACGATTGGCGTCGAGCCACTCGATGGCAATATGAATAACCTCATTCCTCAAATGGTCAGTACTTATCTGCATCCTGTCTTTATCGCCTTATTCTTTATCTTAGTGATTGGGTCGTTGTCCTCGACCGCTGACTCAGATTTATCAGCGCTATCAACCATTATGATGGCCGATGTCTATGGTAAAAACATCGCCAAAAAAGGCCATGTTAAACCTAAAACAATGATGCTAATTGGTCGCGGCACGATGATTGTTGCGACAGCAGCTGGACTAATTTTTGCGAGCTTTAAGCTCGATATTCTCGTCATGCTAGTATTTGTTGGTGCACTATGGGGCGCTATCGTCTTCCCTGTCATCGCCAGTGTGTTTTGGAATCGCGTCACCAACACTGCCTTTACCTCAGCAGTTATCGTCGGACTACTCTTATTTTGCGTTGCCCGTTTCGAATTACTCCCAATCACTGGTGTCACCGCCCTATTCTTTGAAATACTGGCCAGTGTCGGTGCAGCGGTTGTTATTGGGCTAATGGTCTTTGGATTCTTAGGTCGTAAGATTGGCATGGTCGCCGCAGCTATCACGCTTGTGCTGATGCTTATCTTCGCTACTGGCTTCTTACGTCAATATATGGTCCTGCTAGCTTCTCTAACAGCTTACGGCGCTAGTACTGTCGTCTGTGTGATTATCAGCCTGATGGGGGATGAACACTTCGACTTCGATTTAATTAAGCAGCGCGTGGGCAATTACGATAAAAAGTCGGAAATCCCATCGTCACTTAAATCTTAAACCAAAGTCGCTTTATCCGAGTAATGATTAGTCAGGAGTATCTGGCTAATCGCTACTTACTTAGCAATATTATAAGGAGATATCATGGACAACGTCTTTATCTACGGCTTATATATCTTAATTTGGCCCGCCATTACTCTTGGCGTACTCGTATTAATTTGCACGGCCACTTATCGTGATGTGAAAAGTGCCAAACGTAACAATAGAGATATAGTTTAGCGCACTATATTTTAAACCATCATCATCAAACACTGGTTTACTAATAGTTTGAAAAAGCCTATTAACAGTATAAACGCTTCTAAATTGGGGCTAAATATAGATAAGATAATAAATAAGCTGTTTTTAATGAAAAAAGGACTTGTAATTTACTATATTTTTGCTAATATAGGCGACCTTGATTGGCTGGATGGCAGAGTGGTCATGCAGCGGACTGCAACTCCGTTAACGCCGGTTCGATTCCGACTCCAGCCTCCAATTATTTATTAACTTTACGTTAATTTTGGCTTGCATTATTATCACAACCGATTATAATAGCGACCACTTATCTAGTAACTAGATGGTCTATCAACTAGTTCACATTTTAGATAAAACAAGTTTTGCCCGGGTGGTGAAATTGGTAGACACAAGGGATTTAAAATCCCTCGCTAGCAATAGCGTGCCGGTTCAAGTCCGGCTCCGGGTACCATTACATAGTCCTATACTATCTTATAGAACAGCTAAAGCCCCTGATATCAGGGGCTTTGTTGTATCTGGCGTTCTATACTATCCTGCTCTACCTATCCCAATCCATGCATCTGATGTACCTTAACCTGTCAGTGCTCATTTAAAATAATGATCATAACAATCGATATAGATGACGAGCACTTCAAACGCTCTATTCACCTATACCACTATTCTTAGAGAAATCTAACTAGACTACACACTTGGTTTTGCAAGTAGCATTGTCAATTTTTGCTTTTAACAGCTAAATCAACTATCCAACAATACGTTGCCATAGTCATCACGCAGATCTTTTTTGACCATTTTCCCAGCGCCATTTAGCACGATGTTATCTACAAATATAACTTTATCAGGTATTTGCCAGCTGGCGATTTTACCTTCGTAAAAGTTCAGTACTTGCGACTCATCAATTTCTGAATCTGGCTCCTTCACCACAATTAGTACTGGACGTTCGCTCCATTTTTTATGCTTTGCAGCAATAGCGGCCGCCATTCTTATCTGTGGATGGGAGACTGCGATGTTTTCCAGCTCTACTGACGATATCCACTCCCCACCAGATTTAATCAAATCTTTTGAGCGATCCCGAATATTCATATAGCCATCGGCATCAATGGTTGCAATATCGCCTGTGTCGAACCAACCATCTCCAGTTATCGCATCAGGGTTCTCGGTGTAATAATCGTTGATGATCCAATGCCCTTTGATCTGTAAACGACCTTGAGACATACCATCTTCTTCGACTCGCTGTAGCGGCTCGTCAGTATCTATGAGACGTAGCTGAACGCCGTAGGGTGGACGACCTTGAGAGTTACGCAACTCATTAATCTCATCTTTACTCAGCGATTTATGCTTGGCTTTTATTTGATTCATCGTTCCAAGTGGGCTGGTTTCTGTCATGCCCCAACCATGTACTGCATCACAATTAAAATCCTCTCTAAACGTTTTGATGACCGATGGTGGACATGCGGCTCCTCCGACAATAGTACGCGTCATGCTATCAAGCTTACTACCTCTGGCTTTGGCAGCGGTCAATAGACTTTGCCAAATCGTTGGAACCCCTAGAGCAACCGTAACATGACAATCATCAATGAGAGATACTAGGCTGTCACCATCGAGATTTGGACCAGGAAGTATGAGAGAGCAACCAGTCAGGGCAGCTGCATAAGGTGTGCCCCACGCATTGACATGGAACATCGGTACTACGGGTAACAAAACGTCTTGTGCAGAGAGCGCGGAGACATCAGGCATGCACAATGCCATCGCATGCAGCACAGAAGAGCGATGCGTATATAAAATTCCTTTAGGGTTACCGGTAGTTCCTGAGGTGTAGCATAAAGAGCTGGCTGTTGCTTCATCAAATTGAGGCCAGTCAAAGTCAGTCGAGTTTTCTGCTAATAGCTCATCAAAGAACAGTACATTAGGCAGTTTTTCGACGATACTATCATCTCGATCACTTAGACAAATGAAGTGTTCAACACCTTTGATATGCTCTTTGATTGCCATAATTAGCGGTAGGAAAGTAGTATCAAAAAATAGTACACGATCATCAGCGTCATTGATAATGTAGCTAAGCTGCTCAGGGAACAAACGTGGATTGATAGTATGGCAAACCATGCCACTGCCTGAAATGGCATACCAAGCTTCTAAATGACGTCGATTATTCCAAGCCAAAGTTGCTATGCGTTCTGATGATTTAAGACCCAGTGTAGCCAATGCATTGGCCAATCGTTTTGAGTTATCTGAGACAGTACGCCAATTGGTATGAGTCATCTGTCCATCGACTTCTTTGGACAAAACCGCCGTATCGCCATGATAACGGGCAGCGTGTTCGATTAGACCACTGATCAGCAATGGCTGATACATCATTTTTCCTAACATAATACATTCCCTGTAGTTATTTGAAAGTCCGCTTATTCTTGCTACTGCATTGCCTGATGCGAAGAATAGGCCTCAACTAAGAATAATCAGAATTATTCTTTAAGACAAGTTAATATTATGTTCTCCATAGGCGACGAAAAACTGTGATTCAACTTCAAAGACTTGATGATTACTCTATATAAATAGTTTTTACTTTCTCATCAAAAGTTTATTGGTATCATTGTTTCTTTAATTAACCATAAAATTTAGACAAAAAAAATCCGACCACCTAAGTGATCGGATTTTTAATGTTTGGTGGAGATGGCGGGAGTTGAACCCGCGTCCGCCAGCATTACGCTCATGAATCTACATGTTTAGTTTCTGTCTTTAGTTTTAATCCGCACCGATCCGACAGTCAGGATGGATTGGACGATTCTCTACTTTTGAACCCAAGCAATTGAGACAATCACTTGTGGCGAGCCTACATGCGGACGCTTCAACTTAGTTAACCAACTGTAGGTGATCAGCAACTAAGTAAGCAGGGTTTAAGCTGCTAGAGCGTAAGTTTCGTCGTTTGCGACTATAACAATATATGTTTGATTAACGAGAGGACATACACTCTCGACATGCATCATTGAGTTTCATCACCAGCGTCGAAGCCAGAACATCCCCAATAAGACTGGCTATTATATAGGAGATATCGGTTAGGTTTCAACCTATAAGTAGCCTGCATTACATTACGTTACAGCTTAATAATTTACGCCAAAACAATGTTTAACCATTTACCGATATTTTGAATCTGCGGCATACAGACCTGATGTGCCATCGGATACGTATTATAAGACACATTATAGTCCTTTGCCGACAATAACTGCTGGGCTTGCTCACCTAGGATAACAGGCACGACTGGGTCATGAGAACCATGTTCAATCAGAATCGGCATGTCTTTATTGGCAGCACTATACTCAATATTATCATTGGTCGCTAAGTACGTAGAGAGCGTCATCAAGCCAGCTAAGCGCTCTGGGTAACCAAGTGCCACGTGATATGCCACTGCTCCGCCCTGCGAAAATCCTGCAATAACGATATGCTCTGGTGATACGCCGCGCTCTATCTCACGACTGATCAAATCTTGTATTTGCTGAGCAGACTCTTCAATCTGAGCCACATCTACTTTACGCTCCAGACTCATCTCTATGATGTCGTACCATGCTGGCATCACCATGCCTCCATTTACTGTGACTGGGCGTTTAGGTGCATGTGGGAAGATAAAACGTACTGCCATATCATTAGCCAAGCCAAGCTGCGGTACCACTGGCTCAAAATCATGACCGCTAGCACCTAAGCCATGTAGCCAAATCACTGCGCGATCTATCTTTTTTTGAGAGGGATTGTGCTCAACGACGACGGCGTCTAAATAGTTACTCATAGTTATCCTTAATAATGTAGTGAGATATGCCTTAAGCATTTTTGTATTTTTTGCCGAAATAATGTGTGTGTCATTATATGGTCAATATCATCTGTTAGTTTGAGAGTATGGTCAATAGTGAGGTACTAAATGGTCAATAGCAAAAATGTGAACAGTATAAGAAGACACGTATGATTTTACGACCGATAAGCTCAATACTATCAAGCTTAAAACTATAAAGCTCAAATACTGTCAGCTGTCTATTCTTTAGTACATGTGCCTACAATTGTATCCGCATTAATGCTAAGTTCTTACAAGACTAAGCTCTTACCAAACTAAGTTCTTATAAGAATGCACGACCCTTAGCTTCTTTTGGCAAGTAGCAACCAATAGTCAAACGTTAATTTTTCAATTCCTATCCATACGTCCGATGGGATTTTTTTATAATTTTGCAGGAACATTTTACATGACAATTTCTAATAAATCAGCGCTTGAGCTGAGTAAGCAGATGCCGGCTAAGGTTAATAAGATTAATCTCGCCTTACCTTTAACGCTGATCAGCTCATTATTGATAGTAGGCTGCACTACTGACAGCCGCTCAGTGCTCACATCAAAAGCCCCTTTATCGACAGCGCAACCACAATCACAGCCACAATTGTCCTCACCTGTCGCATATACCTATGGAGTGCGTCCGTTTTATCTGATAAACGATATGGACGAAGGACCACTAAAAGAAGAGCTACAGGCATGCAGGGGGCAACTGCCAAGTAAGACAGACTTCTCTATTGCACATCGAGGTGCGCCATTACAGCTCCCTGAACATACTTATGATAGCTACGTGGCGTCAGCACAAATGGGTGCTGGCATCTTGGAATGTGATGTCGCTTTTACCAATGATGGTGAGCTTGTCTGTCGTCATGCCCAAAACGATTTGCACACCACTACTAATATATTAGCCACGCCGCTGGCCAAGCAATGTACCGTACCGCCCATCTTAGATGCTAAAGGCAAACTTACCAATGCCGAAAGTATCGAATGCCGAACCTCAGACATTAGCGTTACTGAGTTTAAAACCTTGACGGGTAAGATGGATGCTGCCAATAAAAAAGCAACCAGTATTAGTGAATATATGAATGCAACCGCGCCTTGGCGAACGGACTTATACTCGCAAAACGGCAAAGTGTTAACCTTGAAAGAGCATATCGCGTTGGCTCGCAAGCTGGGTATGAAGCACACGCCTGAGCTAAAAGCACCTGTAGTGACTATGCCGTTTGACGGCTATCGTTTGGACGATTATCGCCAACAGCTGATAGATACTTATAAGGCAGCGGATGTACCTGCAAGCGATGTATTTGCCCAGTCATTCAATATAGAAGATCTGGATTACTGGATCAAAAACGAGCCAGCTTATGGTGCTAATGCCGTCTATCTAATCGATGACAGTAATGAGACCGCTAAGGGTAAAACATTTAATAAAAATGACGCAAGCACATGGAAGCACTCATTGGCTGATATCAAAGCACGCGGCATTAACACCATTGCTCCAGCACTTTGGTTGCTAGTCACTACTGATGGTAAGGGAAATATGCAACCATCAGAATACGCAAAACAAGCCAAAGCCAATGGTCTAAAAATCATTACCTGGTCGATAGAGCGTTCAGGACCATTAACCGATGGTGGCGATTGGTACTATAGCGGTCTTGATGATGCTATCAACAATGATGGTGATATGATGAATTATATTGACGTACTAGCACAGGACGTCGGTGTTCAAGGCATTTTTTCAGACTGGCCCGCTACGGTGAGCTACTATGCCAACTGCAAAGGTCTTAAATAGGCTTTCACTTAGTCTATTAATAGACAGTCATGCTTAATCTTCGTTACCAAGGCCAGCCTATTTATTGAGCTGGCCTTTTTGTTGAATGTATTAAGGTGATTACATCACAAACTATCTACTGAGCACCCTACTTTTCCATTAACTTTTCACACCATTTAACTCGTGGCAGCAAGAGCAACCTACTCTTTTGTGCTACGATAATTTACTAAGCTTATAATACGATGTAGAGACTATGACCCATATTTTACTGGTAGAAGATGATCCTGCGATCGCGATGTCGCTTAAGGTTACCTGCAAGCGCGAAGGCTGGCAGATAACTTGGCTAGATAATGCCAGTAGCGTGTTACCCATGCTGCATAGTCATGAAGCACAAGATCTATCGGCGATCATTATGGATGTCGGTCTGCCAGATGGTGATGGCTTGAGCCTATGTCAACAAATACGTCATACACCTGATATCGATGCCTTAAAAGACTTACCTATCGTATTTTTGACTGCACGTAGCGATGAGGTCGATCGTATTCTAGGATTGGAGATGGGCGGTGATGATTATTGCGCCAAACCCTTTAGTCCACGTGAGTTGGTCGCGCGTTTAAAAGCCATTTGGCGACGTGAACAGCTGATTCAACAGTCAGGCTCTCATACCATAAACTCAGATAACAGTACTGATAATACTTCCTCGAATAATCTATCAGGACAAGCATTAATGTTTGAAAATCAATCTGGCGTTTGGCATTATCAACCGCTGAACTATTCATTAACGTGGCAAGAGCAAAAGCTTGAGCTTAGTAATACAGAACGCAAAATTTTGCTGACATTATTACAAGCGCCGTATCAAGTCTTTAGCCGTGAGCAGTTACTTAGCGCAGTGAGCGACTATCCTGACCACCGCTTGGCACGCACTATAGACAGTCATATCAAGTCAATTCGTAAACAGCTCGCTATGGTAGATATTAATGTCGATGTCATCCATACGCATCGCGGACTGGGTTATGCACTATGTCCCGCTTAACAGTGGCTGCTAGTTTATGAATAATAAAACCAATCCTGCTGAAAATGATATTCATAATGACCAAAGCAATTGGTATGCCAAACTGCACCCTATTGGTACTGCTCAGCAAGCTCCTAAACGTAAACGACTGCTCAATTTAAGTATATTTTTTAGAATTTGGCTAGCAGTTGCGTTGGTGCTCGTCATATGCGGCGTGGTCGTGTTTACTCAGTTGTTTGGCTACGTCAAGCCAACCGCGCAGCAGGTCATCGAAGACACGCTTCTAGACACCAGTAAATTACTCGCGGCCAGTCTACAGGTGCCGTTATCTACAGGACAGTTATATGACGAGGAATATCAAGCGCAACTTGATGCTGCATTTGTCGGCATGCCAGCGATGGATGAAATACTCAGTCCTGTCGATCAAACCAAAAGCCACAGTAGCTTTCGCGTATACGTGACAGACAGTAGCGGCATAGTCATTTACGACTCCCTGCCCAAACCTGATAATAATGAAGGGCAGAACTATGGACGCTGGAATGATGTCTATCTCACGTTAAAAGGACAATACGGTGCAAGAAGCACGCTGCGAGACTATCAGCGACGTGATGGTTCGGTCATGTATGTGGCTCAGCCCATCAAAAACCCGTCTGGAGATATCATCGGTGTGGTCAGTGTCGGTAAGCCTGTCGCTAGCGTATTGCCTTATTTAGATGACACACGTAACCGTATGCTTATCACAGCGCTACTCATTAGCATTGCCGCCCTTATTTTAGCAGGTCTCGTAGCATGGTGGCTTAAGCAAAGCATCACTTTAGTGACTCAATATACCAGTGCGCTGGCAGAAGACACCAAAAAGCCCTATTTTTATCTGGGTCATGAGCTAAATAGCCTGACGGATACGATTGAAACTATGAAGCATCGACTCGAAAACCGTGCTTATGTGACTGATTATGTCCATACTTTGACCCACGAGCTAAAAAGCCCTCTAACCGCGATACGCGCCAGTAGCGAGCTACTAGAGGACGATGGATTAGATGGCAATAAACTGGATAATGAAGATCGTCAAATGCTTATTGAGACGGTTGGTGAGCAAAGCGTAAAGATGCAACAGCTCATCGACCGCCTACTGTTGCTGGCTAAAGTAGAACAGCCTACCTTTAAACTTAACCGACAACTGACTCCCCTGTTACCATTATTGCAAATTCTGATCAGAGATAATGCCGCCAAGCAGCAACAGCAGAACCTATACCCTATCGATATACATGTTGATAATAAGAATGTGACCAACATTGCAAACTTGCCAGCAGAAATATTGGCATCGACCAGCGTGTATGCTGACCAATTTTGGTTAATACAAGTACTGCAAAATGTGCTTGATAATGCGATACACTTTGCAAATCGTACCGTTGATATTTCATTGCATAGCACTACTCGAACCGTCACTATCGATATATTCAATGATGGTAAGCTGCTACCCGAATATGCTGTCGCAAAAGCATTTGAGCGTTACTTTAGCTTGTCTCATCAAAGCCAACCATCATCTCAAACAACGAATCGCACAGACAACAATGATCTATATACAGAGTCGGCAGATCCGACGACTGAGCCAAGGCAGACTGACTATAGTAGTAATACACTTAAAAAAGGCACTGGGCTTGGTCTAACACTAGTGAAGCAAGTAATTGAACATCATGGTGGTCAGGTAGCCATTAATAATGTCCATGCCAATGATGATAAAGCCACTGATAACACTGATACTGGTAAAAACCAGCGTTCTGGTGTGATGGTTAGTATCACCCTGCCCTTAGCTTTAGAATAATAACTTGTAGTCGATTCAATTTAAGAGTAGTACAAGGCAACCGAGTGCAGATGTATATGTGATACTTCAAGCGAGGTTAACGCTGTAATACTTTTATAGTGGAATGACTATATAAGGATTCATCAACTTTCCATCATGACTACACAGGATTTCTACTTCTTTGTTTTACGATAGCACTAGGATCTATTGAACCGTCAAATTCGTAAAGTAAATTAGGAGTAGAAAATCTATGTCACATCAATTAACGGATAACCCTATTATCAAGAGCCTAATCGGACTTAGCCGTCATCACTGTACACAAACTTTATCAAGCCAAGGCGTCGATAGTATTGAGTTTGGACATTGGCTAGCGATTCCTAGTCAGCGGTTGTTATTGGTATTTCGACATCAGCAGTGTGTGGCTATTGATGAGTATCAACTGGCAGCCTGATATCTTGTTCGCTCAACACATTAACTGTATTTAGGTAATAACTGTATTTTATTTGGACATAAAAAAGCCCTTTGTTATTTCTAGTATTAAACTACTGGAAACAACAAAGGGCTGATTACTCTACGACAAAAATACTAAGTAATCGATTGTACTGGCGGCTTCACATCAGTGTTTTGACCGCGATGACGCAGATAGTGATCAAGCAGTACGATCGCTAGCATCGCTTCGGCAATGGGCGTAGCACGCACACCAACGCAAGGATCATGACGACCCTTAGTCAGCATATCGACTGCTTCACCCTGAGTGTTAATGCTCTTGCCAGCAGTAGTAATACTAGATGTTGGTTTTAGAGCAATACTCACACGGATATCTTGACCTGATGAGATACCACCCAAGACACCGCCAGCATGATTGGCTGCAAACCCATCTGGGGTCAGCTCGTCACGAGCGCTATGTCCGAATTGACCTGCCACCGCCATCCCATCACCAATCTCGACGCCTTTGACCGCATTGATACTCATCATCGCATGAGCGATATCTGCATCTAAACGATCAAATACTGGCTCGCCTAAGCCTACTGGTACACCGCTCGCAATGATATCAAGGCGCGCGCCACAGCTAGTGCCTTCACGGCGCAAATTATCAATCAAGGTTTCAAAACGGCCAATCGCTTCTTTGTCTGCGCAAAAGAACGGATTGCTATTTACAAACTCCCAGTCAATTTGGCTTGGGTCTAAGACATTACTATGCTCATTGCCAATCTGAGTCACATGACCGCGGATTTGAACACCCAGACGTTCTTGCAAATACTTCTTGGCGATAGCACCAGCAGCCACTCGCATAGCCGTCTCACGCGCTGACGAACGACCGCCACCACGATAGTCACGGAAGCCATATTTCATACTATAAGTATAGTCAGCGTGTCCAGGACGGAAAGTATCTTTGATATCGCTATAGTCTTTAGATTTTTGATTGGTATTACGAATCAATAGACCGATAGACGTACCTGTAGTTTTACCTTCAAATACGCCAGAGATAATCTCAACTTCATCAGACTCACGGCGCTGGGTTGAATACTTAGACGTACCCGGTTTGCGACGATCCAAATCTACTTGTAGGTCGTCTGCAGATAATGCTAAACCTGGTGGTACGCCATCAACGATGGCCATAAGGCCTGCGCCATGTGACTCACCGCAAGTGGTGACCGTAAAAACCTGCCCAATACTATTGCCTGCCATAACTGTCCTTAAACAAGTAAACGCTACTGATGACTATGTGACCAATCACTCATGCCACTTATGATGATTGCTTGTGTTGCTTATAATGAGTGATTGTAGTTGTTGCTTATAGTTTCGGCTCATGAAGCCGACGTCTATTTAACCTAATATCTGTCTATTGAAGGCTATCTAATAGCTGAACATAAGAGGCAAACAATTGACGGTTTGAAACTAGCTCATCATAGGTAATCGCAAAGACGCCATGTCCGCCATGTGCAAACTTCAACCAATCAAATTGGATTTCAGGATAGGCTTGTTTTAGCGCCCATTCGCTGTCACCCACTTCACAGATCAGCAACCCATCTGGGCTAAGGTAATCTGGCGCTTCAAATAAGATACGATGTACCAAATCTAAACCATCTTGGCCAGCTGCTAATGCATGCTCAGGCTCATATAAGAACTCAGGCGGCAAATCTGCCATGATAGCAGCATCTACGTATGGCGGATTGGTGACGATAAGCTCATACTGATTCTCAGCAGGTATCTTGGCAAACAAATCAGACTCGATTACGTTTACTTGATGGCCAAGGTCATGATGATCGACATTGACCATTGCCACTTCTAATGCGCCTTTATCGATATCAACGGCATCGACCAACGCATCAACGAAACGGGTAGCAAGCGCGATAGCGATACAACCAGAGCCAGTACACAAGTCCAAGATACGCTCAGGCTGCGACAATTGCTTCACATCTAGGCCATGGTCATAAAATACCGCTGACTTTTCGTTCGGACTGACACCCAGTGGTTTGGCCAAGTCAGTAACTTCAAAGTACGGATGGAACTGCTGACGAATCAACTCTGCAATCGGTGAACGCGGGATAAGAACACGCTCATCAACATAAAAAGGCAAATCGCAGAAGTATGACAAGTTAATCAAATAACTGAGTGGTTTACGTTCAGCGATACGCTCTTCTAACAGTCCTAGTACCAACTGCTTTTCAGAGGTGGTCAGACGACAGTCTAAAATCTGCTCATTGGCAGACCAATCGAGAGACAAAGAGTGCAGGACAATGGCTGACGCTTCTGCAAACTCATCGGTCGTGCCTTGTGCAACAACGACGTCATAATTACGCAGCTGCGTGACTGAAAAACGAATAAAGTCGCGAATACTGACGAGCTGCTCACGTGCTTCGTTTAGCTCTGCATGTAAGTTAGCAAATTCATCGTGCTCACCAAGAAGTCCAGTCTCTAAATCATACTCCATCTCACCGTCTAAGCCCTCAGACTCATCATTGAAGTATTGGTTTTGAAACTCTTCTGCACTCATTGTTTGGTCTTCTGACATATCGCACCTTGTGGATTAACTGCTAGCGGGTTAAATTGCTTTTTACTAAAAATCGTTATATTAAATAAAATTCAGTCATACATTATAGACGTAAACCTCTAGTAGCGCCAATAACTGTCATTTTTACTTGCACAAAAAATAGTGCGAATAATGAACAGTTTGCGTAAGAATCGAGCACGACGCCATACACACCTTGGTTAAATTATTACCCAACTGTAGCGAATACGTCAGCAGTTGACGTTTGGCAAGTCTTAAATGCAAAAAGATGTGTCAAAAGTTTGCGATGCAATCAAATTATGCGCATAATAGCCGCATTAGTAGCAACCACAAGTGACTCAATATGATGAAAATAAAGCCAATTATTACTGCCATATCTATCGCAGCTGTAAGTGCTAGTGTAGCCGCAATTGCTGCACCTGCCGATAGTACTCGCACATTACCAGTACGCACGGCTGACGCTATGCCAGGTCTTGCCAAAAAGGTTAGCCTGAATGTGCAAGAGAACCGTAGTCGCTCAGATGGCGCTGCTACTGTACAGTTGAATACAGAGAAAGCGAAACCAGTCGACAGCATGAACCAGCTTATCAACAACAAGCAAGAAGCCAGTCAAAACGTGCCAGCCCCAGCTGCTGACAATATGAGCGCAGCAGAACTGACGCGTAAAGATGAGCAAGCTGACCGCAATGATGACATTAGTGAGGGTCAAGCCGTTGCTGCGCCTAGCGACCTATCATCTATCGACTCGTCTGATCCACTCGCTTTTGAGTTACCAGAAAGTGAGAAGCGTCAAGACTTTAGCGATGATCCGACCATCAAAAACATCGAAGACAAAGATGGCAAGAAGCACACAACGCTGAACTTGTCGAACTATGCTAAGCAAGTGAACGGTGCTGTCTGGTCACCTAATATGAAAGTCAACTCAGCGATGACCATCAAAATGCAGGCGCTGCTCGATTGGAACCATGCTTCTCCTGGTCCTATCGATGGCGGTTGGGGCATGAACAGCAAAAAAGCCCTCGTTAACTTCCAAACGATGAAAGGCTTGCCAGCGACTGGTAAAATGGATCAGAAAACTTGGGATGCCTTGGTTAAAAACATCCCTGCGAATAAACCTGTACTGGTCACTTACACGTTGACCGCAGAAGATATCAATACCAATTTTGCGACCACGCCTTCTGGCTCAGAAGCGAAGTCAAAAATGAAAGGTCTTTATTATCAAGATATTAAAGAGATGCTAGGTGAACGTTTCCATATGGATGTACGTTACTTAGATAAACTCAACAAAAACAAAAAGTACGCTGTTGGCGAGACTATCACAGTGCTAAATACTCGTGACAAGCTGAACCAACGTATCAATCGCGTGGTTGCCAACAAAGCCGACAAAACATTGTATGCCTATAATGGTGACAAACTGGTTGCTACTTATCCGACGACTGTTGGTAGCGATGCCACACCGTCTCCAAAAGGCACGTTCAAAATTATCAATAAAGTGAAGATGCCTTGGTATAAATCAACCGTTGGTGAAGGCGCTCAAAAGAAAGTTCATATGATAGCACCAGGACCAAACAACCCAGTCGGTGTCGTTTGGATGGGATTATCTAAGCCTTCTTACGGTTTACATGGCTCACCAGTACCTGAAGGTATCAGTCGTCAAGGCTCAGCAGGTTGTGTTCGTTTGACCAACTGGGATGTGTTAGAAGTTTATGCCAATATCGAAAATGGCGCAGTTGTCGAACTTCAATAAATAGAACTTTATTGAATCTAGCTTCGATGCTAGTTAGCAGATATTTTTAATGATAAAAAAGACCTCAATATTGAGGTCTTTTTTGTTTGCTGATGGGCGGTCCCTCTTCACATCGATAACACTGCTTGTCTTTATGTCTTACTGTTCGCCTTTATGTCTTATAGCCTTCCTCATTCCCAGTAATACTGCCAATTTTTTTGGTAAAGAATAATCCTGCAGGTATCGAAGCCAAAATACCCAATCCAACCGCTATTTGAATATGAAATATCTCATCGAACCCTGTAATGAGAGCACCAATCATAAAAAGTCCGATAGTCACGGTGGCTGTCATTGAGTAGATGACAGAAAATAATGGCCAGTTCATAAGTTATTCCTTATCTTTATTGTGGATATAATATATTTAACCTTAAACCCACAAAAAAAGTAAGTATTTACCGTAAACCCTTGTAGCATCTATATTGAATGACTTTTGAATAAAAACCATGCTATTATTAAGGTTTTAGACTTAATCATAAGAAACATCAGTTTCTACTCCCATTTTCTCTCAACTCTTTTTTATATTTTCAAGAATCCCCTATATCTTTATCTATTTATCATTACAATAATGACTTTCTTTATCTACTAAGAACGCTATCTGCTATGTCCTCATCTGAAAAAAATACTGCGCCTAACTCAGTGGATCAAAATGATTCACCAATCATTACTGACGCCTCTCACAATCAAAACGCAACAAGTGACCCAGTAGTTGATGATGCCGCTGTAGTCAATGATGAAAGCGAAGACAATCAACATAAACAATCGACTGATACAGATGACGAAATAGACTCCGAAGTAGACACTGAAGTAGACACTGAATGTGCGCAGCCACCTGACGCTGAGATAACCATGGAAACTATCAGTGACGATGTGGTCGTAGCAACCTTAGAATCGACAGAACCTGAGTCACAGTCAAATACTGAAGCATCAGAGAGTGTAGAGTCAGAATCTATAGAAGCGAGAGAAAAGTCCGATTTCTTTCAGTCGGATACGGCAGAAACAACAGAAAAAAGTGCTCAAGACGATAGTGATGCTGAAATAACGGTAGAAGCAGAAGACGACTCTGCTAATGACCCTGCTGATGACACAAACATCGCAGCACAGTCATCAGATAACAAAACAGCCACTCAACAAAAGACAAAAAATGCATCTAGTCGCAATAATGACCATCAAAATAATGACTCAGAAGATAAAAGCCAAAATAAAGACACCGATGTAGAAGATAGTGATGTAGAAAACGAGAGTGACGAAGATGAGGTTCAAGAGGAAAAAGAAGCCAAACTTGAGTCTTACAAGCAATTTGTCGCCGAACAATTTAGTAATCAAAAAGTAGATTACCCAGAAGTACGGGTTAGGATTGAGGCAAACGCCCTGCCTAGCAAGATGTACTTCATCATGAACATTTTGTCTGCCATCATTGCCAGTTATGGTCTAGTGACCAATTCAGCAGCCGTGGTCATCGGAGCGATGTTGGTTGCGATGATGCTAGGCCCTATCACGGGTATAGCGCTAGCGATTATCGATCACCGTATGCCACTGCTACGTAAGTCGCTCTTTACCGTCATCATCGGTGTCTCATTAGTGGTGCTGGTCGGCTTTATTGTTGGTTGGCTACATAAGGATCAACCGCTAACGGCAGAAATCCTATCACGTACCCAGCCTACTTCCATGGATCTGATGATTGCCTTAGCAGGTGGTACTGCTGGCGCGTACGCGATGGTATCTCCGCATCTTTCAGTCGCTGTTGTTGGCGTTGCGGTTGCCACAGCCTTGGTGCCACCACTGGCTGCTAGTGGTATCTTGCTCGCTAATGGCGAGATGCAGCTTGGACTTGGTGCCCTGTTATTGGCAGCAACCAACATTCTTGCTATCCAGTTTACCAATGCGCTTGTCTTATGGTTATTAGGGTTCCGTCGTTTGGTCGATGACGATTATAAATCCAATACCTATCTGACCTTTTTGCAGCGGAACGCCGTGACTTTATTACTACTTGGCGGCTTAGGTGCCTACTTAACCATCAACCTACAGACCAATGCCAAGCAGCAAGTATTTGAGAGTAGTGTCAAAGAAGCCATCAACAACTACTTTATCGATCAAGGCAATGTATTGACCAATACACAGTTTGATACCTCAGAAGAGAACCAAGTGGTGCGGGCAATCGTACGTGGAGAGACTTTACCGAGCTCATATGACGTACGCCAGATTGAAACGCTCATTACTCAAGATATGGCAGAGAATTTCCCAGAGTACTTGCCAATCAAGCTCCAACTACGCTATCTACCCGTACAAGTGATTGAATCCAATCCAACCACACAAGACAAATTGGATGAAACGGATGCGGCAATTTTGACCAATTAGTCTGCATACTCTACAAATTAGGCAATGACTAGCATACGTATAATAACCTAGTAGTTATAACTCTTGTACCAAGAGCTTGGGCGTTTGTGCTAAAATCGCTTGCAAAATTATTTTATGTCATTTACTCAATTCTATCCGTCAGTAAGGAGCCGCTGTGAGCCAGCCATTTCGCTCAGCCGATATTCGCCAAGCCTTTATCGATTTTTTCATAAGCAAGCAGCACACCCAAGTTTCATCGTCTAGCTTGATTCCACACAATGATCCGACATTGCTATTTACCAATGCCGGTATGAATCAGTTTAAAGAGACATTTTTGGGAATGGAGCCACGTGACTATACACGCGCGGTAACCTCTCAAAAGTGCGTACGTGCTGGCGGCAAACATAATGATTTGGATAATGTCGGCTATACCGCACGTCATCATACTTTCTTTGAAATGCTTGGCAATTTCTCATTTGGTGATTATTTCAAGCAAGCAGGCATCGAGTATATCTGGGAGTTTTTGACCTCAGATAAGTGGTTAGCGATTGATAAAAATCGTCTCTACGTCACTATCTATGAAACTGATGACGAAGCTTTTGAGATTTGGAATAAAAATATCGGCATTCCGAGTGAGCGCATCATTCGCATTGGTGATAACAAAGGTGCTCCTTACGCTTCTGATAACTTTTGGACAATGGGCGACACTGGTCCTTGTGGTCCTTGTACCGAAGTGTTTTATGACCACGGTGCTGAGATCGAAGGCGGCTTGCCAGGTACGCCAGAAGAAGACGGCGATCGCTATATTGAGATTTGGAACTGCGTATTCATGCAGTTCAATCGTCAAAAGGACGGCACGCTATTGCCACTGCCAGCACCTAGCGTCGATACAGGCATGGGGCTTGAGCGTATTAGTGCCATCATGCAAGGCGTTCATGGCAATTACGAGATCGATTTATTTGTCCATTTGATGAATGCAGCAGCTGAAATCCTAGAAATCAATAATGAGCAACAATCATCATTGAAAGTCATTGCCGACCATATTCGTGCGGTGGCGTTTTTGATTGCTGATGGCGTCACGCCAAGTAATGAAGGTCGCGGCTATGTATTGCGCCGTGTCATTCGTCGTGCGGTACGTCATGGCAACAAACTTGGCGCTGATAGCGAGTTCTTCTATAAGATGGTTGCGCCGCTTGTCGCTGAAATGGGCAGTGCCTATCCTGAGCTACAAGACAAGCAGAGCGTCATCGAAAGTGCTATTCAAAAAGAAGAAGCACAGTTTGCTAAAACATTGGCCCAAGGCTTACGTTTACTTGCCAGCGAACTTGAAGGCTTACAAGATGGCGATACGCTATCTGGTGAAGCGGCATTTAAGCTTTATGATACCTATGGTTTCCCACTTGATTTGACCGCCGATATCACTCGTGAGCGTGGTATTGCTATTGATGAAGCGGAATTTGATGAGCATATGCAAGCACAACGTGAGCGTGCGCGTGATGCTGGCAAGTTTGACGTCGATTACAGCAGTGTCATCCAAGTAGAAACACCAACGACATTTATCGGCTATGAGCAGCTTGAAGAAGACGGCGTGACTATTGACGCACTTTATCAAGACGGTAACCCAGCAGACAGCTTAACAGAAGGCATGGAAGGCGTTGTGGTATTAGATCGCACCCCATTTTATGCCGAAGGTGGTGGTCAAGTGGGTGAGCTTGGTGAAATCCGTACGGCATCTGGCGTTTTTGAAGTACAAGATACCAAAAAATCTGGTCAGGCGATTATCCATTATGGTGTCGTGACCATGGGCGATATCAGCACTAAGCAAACCGCTGAAGCGCAAGTACTGTCTAGTATACGTGCAGCCAGTGCCAAAAACCACTCGGCTACTCACTTATTGCATGCAGCGCTAAGAGAAGTACTGGGCGACGCGGTCACGCAAAAAGGCTCACTAGTCTCAAGCGAAGTACTACGTTTTGACTTTGCTTATGACAAACCTGTCAGCGCCGCTGAAATCATGCGTGTCGAACGTCTCGTTAATGAGCAAATCCAAGCCAACACCCCTGCCCGTATCGAGCACATGTCGATTGACGAAGCGATGAACCAAGGCGCTATGGCACTGTTTGGCGAAAAGTACGGTAGTGACGTTCGAGTCCTAACCATGGGTACAGATCGTATCGTTGATGGTCAGCGCAAGCCTTTTTCTATCGAGCTATGTGGTGGCTTGCATGTACAGCGTACGGGCGATATCGGTGTGCTAAAAATCACCAGTGAGTCTGGTATTGCGGCTGGTATCCGCCGAGTTGAAGCTGTCACTGGCATGAATGCGGTCAAAAATATTCAGCAAAGCGAGCAACAACTGAGCGAGTTGGCAAGTCAGCTGAAAGTAAAACGTCCTGAAGTGGCGCAGCGCGTCCGTACTATGGCTGATAAGCAACGTGACCTAGAAAAACAACTAGAGCGCTTGCAGCAAAAAATCGCCAGTGCTCAAGCAGCCAACTTGCTTGATGATGTACAAACGATCGCAGGTACGCCCGTTCTTATCAGCACCTTAAGCGGTATCGATGGTAAATCCATCCGTACGCTGATGGACGATATCAAATCAAAACTGCCTGATAGTGTGATTGTATTGATTGGTGATAAAGATGACCAGTTAGCACTCGCAGCGAGCGTCGCAAAATCTGTCACTGCTAAAGTGAAAGCTGGGGATATTATTCGTCACTTGGCAGGTGAGCTTGGTGGTAAAGGTGGCGGTAAGCCTGACTACGCACAAGGTGGCGCACCGAAGTCTGGTAACAGTGCAGCGGTTATTAGTGCTCTACCTGCTTGGATTGAAACCCAGTTTATCTAAACTAGCGAATATTAAACTCGTGAATATACTGGTTTAGCGCTCCACAATGTATCTTATATTTATCGCATAGCTTTACTCTACTACGCATAGAATACGTGATTGGTTATAACTACTATAACCAATCGCCATACATCTAAGCGCTCCTGAGGCTTAAAGTTATGCGGTAGATATGGTATAAAGGTCAACGTTTGGGCATATTGTTCATTCCATAAGGTTGATAGATACCATTAGAAGAATGCAAAACCTAAAGGCATAACTCTTATCATCTGGCTTTATCTATACAAGCATTGGCGAGTATCACATTGACTCTCATCAATGACAATAAAAAGTCATTATTGAATAAATAGGTAGATTTTTATGGCGTTAATAGTACAGAAATACGGCGGCACTTCGATGGGCAGTATCGACCGAATCAAAAACGTCGCCAAACGAGTCAAACGCTGGCATGACAATGGTCATCAAGTGGTCGTCGTGGTCTCAGCTATGAGCGGCGAAACCAACCGTTTGATTGATCTAGCTCGCCAAATTAGCACGCAACCTGATCCTCGCGAATACGATCAGATGGTCTCAACAGGTGAGCAGGTTTCTATCTCTCTACTCGCTATGGCCATTAAAGAGCTTGGTATTGGTGCCCGTTCAATGACTGGTCGCCAAGTCGCGATTAAAACCGACAACGCCCATAATAAAGCCCGTATCGAAAGCATCGATGACAAAAACATACGCGAGCAATTAGATGCTGGCAATATCGTTATTGTGGCAGGTTTTCAAGGTATTGACGAAGAAGGCAACGCGACCACATTAGGGCGCGGCGGTTCTGATACCACAGGTGTGGCGATTGCTGCGGCCTTAGGCGCTGACGAGTGTCAAATTTATACCGATGTCGATGGTGTCTATACCACTGACCCTCGCGTGACCTCAAAAGCCAAAAAACTTGAAAAAATTACGTTTGAAGAAATGCTTGAAATGGCAAGTCTTGGCTCTAAGATTCTACAGATTCGCTCAGTAGAATTCGCTGGTAAATATGGCGTGCCGCTACGTGTACTCTCTAGCTTTGATGAAAACACAGACGGTAGCTTTGACCAAGAATTTCAAGACAACGTTGGTACCCTAATTACGATAGACGAAGGAGACAATATGGAACAGGCAATCATCTCAGGTATCGCGTTCAACAGAGACGAAGCAAAAATCTTAGTACGCGGCGTGCCTGACCATCCTGGTATCGCCTCTGCTATCTTAAGCCCAATTGGTCGTGCCAATATCGAAATCGATATGATTGTACAAAATCTTTCGGATAACGGTACCACTGACTTTACTTTCACAGTTAACCGCACTGATTTAGATAAGACGCTAAAAGTGCTTAACGAAGAAGTGAAAGATGAAATTGGTGCCAAAGAAATACTAGGTAACAGTGAAGTCGTCAAAGTATCATTGGTTGGTGTTGGCATGCGTTCACACGCAGGTGTCGCTAGCCTTATGTTCCAAACACTGGCTGAAAACAACATCAATATCCAAATGATTTCAACCAGCGAAATCAAAGTGTCGGTTCTGATTCAAGATCAACACTTAGAAAAAGCTGTTAAGTCATTGCACACGGCATTTGGCCTAGATCGTGAAGACGGCGAAAGCAAAATCGCTGGGCTATAAGACATAAAAACTGTTAAAATATGGCATTAAGATTTATGGTTATCTATTAACCGCTATTAATGACTTTATACTTTATATAGTATGTAGATAAAC
>NZ_JASDCS010000004.1:0-27121 GCF_030407815.1 Psychrobacter sp. APC 3281 | reverse complement strand
AGATAAACAGCATTTAAATTGATAGCGTTTGAATTAATAGCATCTAAATAAATACAGTACTTAAATAAAATAGGATCTTTTTAGGTCCTATTTTTATTTTTTAGCATAGTTGAAATGAGCATTTACCTAATAGTTTTGTGAAAAACCGTGACAGTATCTGTTATGCCGCCTATAATGGGGCTTTCATTTGGGCTAAATGAATCTACCTATCATTACCGCTATTGGCACGATATTGAGCATCGTGATAATGGTTATATTGCATGTTTGGTGCTGCGGTGATGTTCTGCAATTGAGAAGTAATCTGATGAGTAATAATTTGTTGATGCGACATAAGGAGTGTGACGCATGTTAATTTTGACACGCCGCGTGGGCGAAACGCTAATGATTGGCGACGAAGTAAGTGTGACGGTTCTAGGCGTCAAAGGCAATCAAGTACGTATCGGTGTAAACGCACCTAAAGATATTGCAGTACACCGCGAAGAGATTTATCAACGTATTCAGCATGAGCGTTCTGTACAGTCGCAAATGCAGCATCTTGAGCAAGGCAACTTTTCGCCTTCGTTTGATGACGAAGACTACTTTAATCGCTAAGCTAGCTAAATTATAATGCTGAACGCTCAACGGCTACTATCATCATTGAGCACACATAAATATTATATTGTTTTTTTAATCTGCTCTGAGGTCATTTATTTATGAGTATCCGCCAATCAGATGTATCGGCATTACTTAATGGTTTGAACAAAAAAGCCATTGGATTCAATGATGTCATCAGCTTTATCGATGATTTTTATCGCTATGCGCCTGCTCCTTTCGTAAATGGAATGGTACATAATGCAGCAGGTGAGAACGAAGGTAGCGCAAAGATTTTTGGTTTTGCTAAACACCATGGTCTGAACCAATTGGACACGCTTAAACTATTTGGCGAACATTATGCCAAGGTTCAAGCAACGCCTAACGGTACCGATCATGCCAATATCCGCAATTTTTTACATTGGGGCTGGCAAGGATTTTTGATGCAGAAGAACCCGCTAACAGTTCGTCCTAGTGTCGATACGACTGCTATTTAATCATTTATGATGATTAAGCTATTTCTGATAATTTAATTATCGGTAAAGTAAAAAAAGCCACGCTATATAGCGTGGCTTTTTTATGATGAGTGTTTTTATAACAACTATTACAACTTATTTATAGATCTATTTATCACGAAACTTAACAGGCTGTACCGCGCCTTTAGGATTCGGCATATTAGGATAGTGATGCTCGTGCTCGACGTCACATTCAGCACCAACGACAGAACCATCATCTTTTACGGGTTTATGAATATAACCTGTACGCTCGGCTGGCGGCAGATGCTCATGCTCCCATACCATCACTGCTTGCATACAAGTTTCACGCTGCTCAGCGGTGATCTTACGACCGTCAGGCCATTTACCTAGCTCAATCGCCATACGAAATTTATCAACCACTTCGGGCGTTAGACTTGCTAGTATTGTTTGTTTATCCATCTTGCCTACTCTCCACTACCATTTTTTGTATCATATATTGGTCTAATAGATACGCTTATTCATCGTCTATAATATCATCATCGACATCAAGACTGAATTCTTCGGCATGTACGTTCCAGTGCAGCTTTGTACGGCAGGCCTCATAAAAGTCAAACCCAGGCGGGTGCAACAAGGTAAGCTTATCAGGATGCTTACGAATATGTAGGCGTTGCTCTTGTTCAAGCGGTACGCTTGGTTTGCCATCGGCGCTGACCATTGGCTGGGTGCGATTGTCCTCGTGGATACGAATACAGACCTCACTATTACCGCTGACCACAATCGGTCTGCTAGATAATGTATGGGGATGCATCGGCACCAGACAAATAGCGTCCATACTCGGATGAATGATTGGACCGCCGCCTGATAAGGCGTAAGCGGTAGAGCCAGTCGGTGTTGCCGCTATCAAGCCATCACTATGCTGTCTATAAACGTCATGTCCATCAATTTTCATCTGAAAATCAATCATATGTACCGATTTACCAGCATGCAGTACGATGTCGTTCAGCGCCATATCTTCATGGATAATTTTGCGACCTTCTCGTATCTCCATCGTCAATAAAAACCGATGATCCAGTTGATAGTCTCCCATCAATACTTGGCGTAACTTAAACGCAGCTTCATCAGGTTTTACATCTGCTAAGAACCCTAAACGACCACGGTTAACCCCTAATACAGGTACACGGTAGCGTGCTAGCGCTTCAGCAGCATGTAATATCGAACCATCACCGCCAACAACAATAACCAAATCACAAATCTCACCAATCAAACCACGTTTGACGATTTTGACTCTTTCTATGTCTGTGAGGTCAAGCGTTGGTAAATTGGCCGTTTGTACATCCATTATTAACGTCAAACTCATGTCATTGACGGTTTGGGCAATCTGTACCAAGCTTTGGGTGACACTACGTTTACCAGCACGGCCCATTAGACCAATACGCCTAAAGGCGGGGTTTTTAATAGCGTGGAATAGCTCTGATTCATGTAAGTGTGGCAATCTTGCTGACTGCGCTGAGTTTTCCATAAAACGACTCGGTATAACGGTGAAGTACAAGGTAATGATAGCGATAAATGCGCGCTTAGACTAGCATGTTTATTAATTATCGTTGTTAACTGTCGTAACTGACCCCATATAAAAGCTATCGAATGTTTTACTTAGTCAGATCTTTCTGTTCAGTTTTTCAATTAGCGTATTGAGCGATACAGTAGCCTGATGCGCTAGCCAATGAGCAGCCTGAGGTTGCACTGAAGCAGTTGTCACGCAAACACAGTTGACAATAATAGCGGTTTTGCTAAAGTAACTAACATCACTATTTTTATATTTTATTATTAAGGACTTATGTATGGCCAATCCTATTGTCAGTCGCGCAGAACTTGCGATCGGCGGTAATCCAATGACGGTCAAGGGCGTAATTCAAAAGACCAGCTTGTTACTTGGTTTATCAGCCATTACTGGTGTGGGCTTTTTCTTTTATGCGCTTATGGCAGGTTTATCGCAAGGTTTTATTACGATGGCAGCCTTCGGTAGCATGATTGCTGCGTTTGTTCTGGCTCTTTTTATTACCTTCAAGCCGCAAAAAGCCAAGACTTTGGCAGTTCCTTACGCCTTGTTAGAAGGTATATTTTTGGGCGGTATCTCATTATTTTTCATGAGAATGTATCCAACAGTACCAGTTACTGCAATGTGCGCAACTTTCGTCACAGCTGCAGTTATGCTTGGGTTATATCGTTCAGGTTTAGTTAAGGTTACTGAAAAGTTCCGCTCTATCGTGACCTCGGCGGTTATTGCCATTATGCTTGTCTATGTCGCACAGTGGGTACTTTCTCTAGCGTTTGGTTCATCACTACCGTTCCTATTTGAAGGTGGCGCTATTGCTATTGGCTTTAGCTTATTTGTCATCGTTATCGCTTCTTTCACTCTACTATTAGATTTCGATAATATTGATCGCGGTGTTGCGATGGGTGTGTCTGAAGATTACGAATGGTTGTTCAGTATTGGTATTCTTGCGACCCTAGTGTGGATGTATATCGAATTTATGCGTCTATTAAGCTATCTACAAGACTAATTGTAAGAGCGACCTAACAGTATCTCTGTATAGAAAAAACCGCCTTTCATTTATGGAAGGCGGTTTTTTTATGGGCAAAATTTACAGACCTGTTTATATTAAATGCTTTTTAAAGAGACTAAGCACGTTTTAGACGCAATGCATTTAACACGACAAATAGCGAACTGAGCGACATACCAATCGCAGCAAGCCAAGGTGGTACATAGCCTAAAGCCGCTGGTATCAGGACGATACTGTTGTAAGCGAGTGCCCAACGGAAGTTTTGCTTGATAATACGTTCCGTTTTATCAGAGATGCGTTTAGCCGCAGTGATGGCCTCGATTTTCCCGTTTAAGATAATACTGTCACTAGATACTTGTGCTAAATCTGCCGCACCTGCAATCGAGGTCGACACATCTGCCGCTGCTAGCACTGGCGCATCGTTGATACCATCACCTACCATCAATACCACAGCACCGTTAGCTTGCAACTGCTGAATATGATTGACCTTATCAGTTGGTGATAGTCCATTGTATGCTGCTTGCATTCCCAAGTTCTCAGCCATCACTAACGCTTGCGGGCTTGGATCACCTGTCAACATGACAGACTCGATACCTAGTCCTTTGAGCGTATCGAGCATCGACTGCGCACTATCACGTACCTTGTCATTGAAATAAAAACATGCCAGCGCCTGCCATTTTTTGCTATCAGTATTTTGATAAGACAATACTACTGCTGAGCTAGCTCGCTGAGCTACCAGATCGATGGTTAAATCATCATTTGCATCTATATCATTGGCGCTATTATCTGTTCTGTCTAACGCAAAGTCTTTATGACCGATTCGATATACAGTGCCATCAATCACCGCTTCCACCCCGCCTGCTGGATAATGCTGTACGGCTTGCGTCGATGGCAGGTGTAACTGATAGGCTGCCGTCAGTAAAGCGTGGGCAATCGGATGGCGGCTTCCTACTTCTAGTGCAGCTGCAATGGCCAACAGCGTATCTTTTTGCGCCGTTGATGATAAACCATCAGATTCGGTCTGGCTTTTTGGTTTTATTAACTCGATATTTAATAGATTTGGTTTGCCATAAGTCAGTGTTCCCGTCTTGTCAAAGGCAACATGTGTGATTTCAGCTAGCGTTTGTAATGTATGTCCACGCGTCGTCAAAAAACCATAGCTGGCCAGACGATTGGTTGAGACGGTCAAGGCAATCGGCGTCGCCAATGACAATGCACACGGACAAGTAGCTACTAAGACTGCCACGGTTGCCCAAATCGCTTGGCTTGAATCAACGAGATACCAGCCGATAAATACTAAGACGGATAAAACCAAAATACGCGCGACAAACCAACGTGCCAGCTTATCCGCTTGCTGCGCCAATTTGGGTTTTTCGCTCATGGCGCGATTCATCAATCGATCAATTAAGCCTATCTGGCTGTCTTTTGGTAAGGCGGTGACGAGCATTTCGAACGGCTGGCTATCGTTTTGTGCACCGCCAACAATATAAACGCCTTGAGATTTGATGATTAAATCACCTTCACCGGTCAGTAGGCTTTGCGACACTGTTGCAGTAGAACTTAGCAAGATGCCATCACTGATAATCTCTGAACCCGCTTCAACCAAAATGATGTCGCCCACTTGTAAACTATGAGCGGTGACCATTTGCTTTGACTCTATATCGCCTTCGGGCTGTGATTGCGTATTCGGTTGGTTACGTGACTGCTGCCAATCTTGAGCAATACGCGATGTAAGCTGATAAACATTGACATCCATACGCTGCATAAAATCAGGCATGACTTCAGTCGCGTCTAATGCCTTTTGAGCCTCATTTTCGATAACTTCATCTTGTTGAAACTCATTTTCTTTCAGCAGTTGTAAAATACGCTCGGCTGCTGATTTGTCTTCAGCGACTTTTTGTACTAATACCGGCTCAACCACTACCAAATCATTAGCCATAGTCGCGGCTTTTAGACGTGCGTTGTGCTCGATATAACGCCCTGCCAACAAAAAGAAGATAAACATGCTAACCGAGTCGTAGTATGTCTCCCCTTGTCCCGTAATGGTGGCATAGAGACTGGCAAAGAATGTGATAATCAACGCAAGGCTAACAGGCACATCCATATTTACCTGGCGCGCACGAATCGCTGACCATGCGGATGTGAAGAAAGGAATACCGGCATAAAAGAAAACAGGCGTACTAACAAATAAAGACACCCAACGCAAAAAGTCACGTTGGAATATCAACATGTCGCTATACTCGCCAAAGTAAAGTGCGACGGCATACATCATCGCTTGCATCGAACCTAGTGCAGCGATGCCTAGACGCAATAGCATTTGATTGTTATGACGTGCCAGCATGGCTTCGTGAGTATCTTGCCGATAAGGCTTGGCTTCGTAGCCTATTTCATTTATGACCGCTAAAATGCGACTGATGGGTAATTTGTTTTCATCCCAAATGACCCGCATACGTTGGTTGGTCAAATTTACCTGACATTTACCAATACCCTCTAGCTCATCGAGACGCGACTCAATCAGCCAAGTACAGGCAGCACACCGTAAGTTATTAACAGACAGCTCTGCTACTGACATGCCATCTTGCGCGTAAACGAATTGCGATTTTATCTCGTCATGATCGTAGACCTCGAGACGCGTCAGCTGGGTTGGCAAACTTGCTGTACGGTTAATCTCTGAACGATCAAGGTAATACTGCTCAAGACCAGCCTCTACTATGCTTTGGGCAGCTAACTGACAGCCCATACAACACATCTCTCGTGACTGACCTAATATCTCAGCATAAAACGGTGGCTGAGGTACAGGATCGCCGCAGTGAAAACAGTGGTCAGCCAGCGGGAGCACTAAGCCTTCGATGATAGAAGTGTCTTCATAAGAATGATTGATAGCAGATGATACTGATGATGGGATACTAGACATAGTCGCGCTTACTTCCTTTGACAGGCTTGCTCAAAATGCATTCATTTAAAGCAAACTTGCTCGTATTGACTGTACTGTACGTCATGCAATAGAGCCGTTTTTAATCACATAAATATCACTACTGTGAGTAGCATAGTATGAATAACAAACGGCTAATAGCAAACAATTAGCAACAGCGAATTCATACAAAATACATCGTGAGGGCAATCGTAAATTGTTATCTTATATGGCGTTTATCTACCAGATTGAAAGTGACTGACGCTTTATTACAAGTATCGGTATTTTAATAGGGATTATACTATAAGCCATCGCTATGAGCAGTACCATCACTCATGGTCTACGACCAATAAATGCCTGCGTTGACGATGATAGATTGAAAAATTTGTCAATTTGCGTCATTATGAGGCAGTTTTTTATCCAAAAATGGTGCGACATCCGTGCAAAAACCTAATTACAAGTTACCAAATACCAAGTTATCAGCGTCATCTAAGTCTGCTATGCACACGCTACCCTCGCAGCAGCGCGGCTTGGTTTTTAGTAGTCTGCTATTAATTATCATTATCGCAGGCATGGTGCTATTGGCACTGTATTTAATCAAACTTGATCGCACCATTACTCATAAGTTTGAGGGTAAGCGCTGGGATATTCCAGCCAAAGTGTATTCGCAGCCGCTTGAGCTGTATCAAGGTGCCAATGTCGATAGAGATACAATGAAGACATGGCTAGAGTTGCTCAATTATCAAAGCAACAAAGCTTATGATCGTACAGGTACCTATCATCGAACAGGTAATACTTACTTTATTCACACGCGCGGCTTTACGTATAGTGCTAATGATAAAGATGCCGAGCAAGTCATCAAAATGACGATTTCTGGCAACAAAGTAGAATCTATCCAGAGTACTCTGCCAGCCAAAAGCGGTATCATTCGTCTAGAGCCTGTCAATATCGGTGGTATCTATCCCGACAGCAATGAAGATCGGATGGTTGTGTCTTTGGACGAAGTGCCTCAGCCGTTGATTGATGCTCTCATCGCTACCGAAGATCGCGCGTTTTATGAACATAAAGGGGTATCGGTACGTGGTATCGCCCGTGCCGTAATCAATAACTTTACTGGTGGTGCCAGACAAGGTGGCTCGACCATCACCCAGCAGCTGATCAAAAACTTTTACCTCAATTCAGATCGCACTATCAAACGCAAAGCCAACGAAGCATTGATGGCCGTGCTACTTGAGCTGCATTACAGCAAAGATGAAATTTTACAGACCTATTTGAATGAGATTTATCTGGGTCAAAATGGCAATCGCTCTATCAATGGCTTTGGTTTGGCATCACAGTTTTATTTTGACAAACCTCTTAATGAGCTGCGCTTAGATCAGCAAGCGATGCTGGTTGGTATGGCAAAAGGCCCAAGTATCTACAACCCACGTCGCAATCCAAATGACTCAAAAGCACGCCGTGATGTGGTGCTTAACAACATGCTGACCATGGGTACACTGAGCCAAGAAGACTACGACAAAGCCTTAAAACAACCGCTTGGTATCGTGGATAAGCCTGCTGAAGGCAAAAGCCAGTTCCCTGACTTCTTAGATATTGTTAAACGTGAGCTAAATACCGTCTATTATTCTGACGACCTCAAGAACGAAGGTCTGATTATTATCAGTACCCTAGACCCTATCGCTCAATTGGCCGCAGATAAAGCCGTTGATAGAAAACTTGGTGAACTGCGCCGTAACAGTAGCAAAACTAAGGATTTACAAGGCGCGTTGGTGAGTGCCAACCCTGAGACTGGCGAGCTAGTATCTGTCGTGGGTAGTGGTAGTGAATTTACAGGGTTTAACCGCGCGGTAGATGCCAAACGCCAAGTTGGCTCACTACTGAAGCCTATCATTTATATGACTGCGCTTGAGAGCGGTCGTTATAATTTGGCCAGTTCAGTAGATGACTCCCCTATTACGGTCAATCTAAACGACGGTACTGACTGGAACCCTAAAAACTACGACAACCGTGATCATGGCTATGTACCATTTACCACGGCACTGTCTCAATCCTACAACCAAGCGGCAGTACGCTTAGGTATGGAGTTCGGCGTTAATACCTTTGCTAAGCAATTACAGCGTATGGGTATCAAAGAAAAAATCCCACCTTACCCATCAGCATTATTAGGCTCAGTTAATTTGAGTCCGATGGATATGCTTGGTATTTACCAAGTATTTGCCACTGGTGGTTTCCGCACGCCTATTCACAGTATCCGTACGGTCATTGATGATCGCGGCCGTATCTTACAACGTACTGGGCTTAACACTCAGCGCAGTATTCCACCTGAGACCAACTTTTTGACCAACTATGCATTACAGCAAGTCGTCTCAAATGGTACGGCCAGACGCGCCCAATCGCTCGGCAGCAATTTAAACCTAGCAGGAAAAACAGGTACGACAAACGACTATCGCGATGCTTGGTTTGCAGGCTATAGTGGCAACTATGTGAGTGTCGTTTGGGTTGGCCGTGATGATAATAAACCGATTGGTTTGAGTGGTGGTACTGGCGCCTTACCAGTTTGGGTAGATTATATGAAACGCCTAAAGCTGACTCCAGTTGCTCTACCAGAGCCAGAAGGTATTGAGTGGTTATGGTTAGAGAATAACTCAGGCAAACTGTCTAATGAACGCTGTGCGAACGCTCGCTACTTACCAGTAATATCAGCTCATCTACCAGAAGAAGCCAGCAGTTGTGCGCTAAGCCTATATCAGCAAGATCGCGCTCGTGAACAAACACAGTTTCAGAACCAGCAAGGTGATATCAATCAACAACGTCGCCGCGAAGGTTTAGAGATTCCAAATGGCGAAGCTGTGGAGTCTGATGAGGCAGAAGGTAACAGCGAGCAAAGTGAAGGTGATGACGACCGTGCTGATACTTGGTATGACCGCGCTGTTGAATGGTTCTAGCTGTTGAATGGCACTAATAGTGTTTTTGATATTTAGCTTTTAATATTTAAAAAAGGTTTTAACATGATGGTGTCATCTTTACGGACAACTACTTCAGTAAAACAAACCATAGTGCTATGGCGTAATAAAATTACGTCAAGCAATACCTTACTTGCAGGCAGCGCGGTCGTTGGTATATTAAGCCTAAGTGCTTGTCAAACGGCACCTAGCACATCGACCACAGTGCAAACCACGCCTGTTCAAACACTACCAACATCACAACCGACCGTGCCATCAACGACAACTGCTCAAGCGCCTATCACGGAAGCAAATGATCAAAGCAACTATCCAACCGAGCCTTACGTTACAGTTGAACAGTCCGAAACACTAAATCCATTAACGCAAGAGACACCTGTATTTACGCCTCCTGCACCAGAAGTGACGCAGCCTGATCCTGTTATCATTGCGCCTTCTCGTAACGACTATATAATCTCCGAGCCATCGGTACCGTCGCATAATGAGCTACTAGAGCACGCTAGAAGAAACTCGCAGCAACGTACTCAACAATCTGCCAGCAATAATAGCAATCTGCCCGCATTTCGCAATTTGATGCAAGTAGGTATCAGTCAGTTGAAAGCTGGCAATCTAACCAATGCCGAGAGCAGCTTTACCCGTGCACAGCGTCTAGCGCCCAAATCATCGGCGGTATACTTCTATTTGGCACAAGTAGCATTAAAAAAGAACCAGCCTCGTAAAGCAGAAGCGATGGCACGTCGCGGTCTTAGCGTCTCTCAAGATAGCAGTCGTAGACGAGCACTATGGCAGGTTATATTGCAATCAGGACAAGCTCAGGGTAACTCACGCGTGGTCAATGAAGCAAAACAAGCATTACGCTAATAACTGATATTTACATATTTTAGATTCATTAGTTAAAACCTCTATATATATTATACATTTCATTGTATGTAGATTTATCTAGGGCAACCCCTAGCACCTACACTTATTTTTATTTCCGCTTAAGGTTATCTTTATGGCATGGCAACAACTGCATTTACAATGTGAAAAATCAAACGTCGACTTAGCTGAAGCGCTTTTGTTAGAAGCAGGCGCATTATCAATCGCTTTAGACGATGCTGGCGATCAACCTCTGTTTGAGCCACTTCCAGGTGAATCACCGCTTTGGGATGAGGTGATACTAACAGGATTGTTTGATGCGACTACGGATGCTGGTAGTCGTCAAGCGGTTGAGCAATTAAGTCATGAAATTGCTGCACAAGTACAGGCTACTCGTATTTGGTTAACGGCTGTTGATGATAAGGATTGGGAGCGCGAGTGGATGAGCAACTATCATCCTATCGAATGTGCTAATGACTTATGGATTGTGCCTGACTGGCTAACGCCGCCTAACCCTGAAGCCACCAATATCATTATGGATCCAGGCTTGGCATTTGGTACTGGCTATCATGCTACGACTCGCCTATGCCTAGACTGGCTAACAGAGCAAGACCTAACAGACAAAGTGGTTATCGATTATGGTTGTGGCTCAGGCATTCTAGGGATTGCTGCTTTACTATTGGGTGCACGTCAGGTATATGCAGTCGACATCGACCCGCAGGCGGTACTTGCTACCAATCAGAATGCGGTACGCAACAATGTAGGCGAACGTTTACAGGCATTTCTACCAGAAGAATTTACAGAGTACTGCTCGCAACATGATGTGTTGCCTGTAGAAGTGATTGTTGCCAATATTTTAGCAAAGCCGCTTATTGGTTTAGCACCTTACTTTGCAACACTGGTTGCGCCAAAGGGCCGTATCGTTTTGGCAGGTTTGATTGAGTCGCAAACCGAGCAAGTCACTGAAGCTTATCAGCCATATTTTGCACTCGATCCTAAGCATGCTTTTACTGCACAAGAAGACCAACATTGGCAACGTTTATCAGGTACATTTACTAGCTAGCAACATTTAATTACATCTGTTACGATAGAGGGCAGTCAAATGTTATGTGTTTGACGCCACTCTGTCTTTGCCCATAATTCATCGAAATTAAATAAGTAAAATGAGTATTGCGGGCAGCTATTGGTGAGTGGCTAAGCGGTATTGATAACCATACTTTTTTGGATTCGCCTCTATGACCACGCCAATAAAAACCCAATGCCCCCATTGCCAAGCTTGCTATAGCGTTAAACAAACTCAACTAAATCAAGTCAATGCTACCATCAGCTGTGATCGGTGCCAGCAAAGTTTTTTGGTCAATAAGCATCTTGTGGTAAATTCTGAGGTTATTCAAAAACCAACACCACAAAAAAACATTCCTGCTCAACAAAAAGCTCAAAATCAACCAATATCAAACGAGCAAAAAACGTCTACTAATAGTAATCAGCATAAACCTCAAAATGTGCCAAATCGCCCTACATCTTCAATCAATAAGAAAAAACCATCTGATACTTTGATTCATGACGACTTAATCTATGATGATATGGATATAGACGATCCAGAAGAGAACGTTCAAGAGTATGACTCATTAGATAGTATGGATGCATGGTTGACTCAAGCAAGTAATACCAGTCCTAGCGTAGCAACCACAGAAAAACCAAAAGCGCCCCTTTCTAAAGAAACTATCAAAAGCTCTAATTCATCAACCAAGAAACCATCTACTAGTACAATATCAGCATCCTCATCAACACAGGATATGCTTAGCTCGGCAGCGGCCAATGATATTCATGCTAATGTTGAGAGTACTGATAACAATTCATGGCTGCAAAAACTATTAGAAGAACAAAATCAAGACGAAGAAACACCACCAGATGATACAGACTTATCACAGCTTCTCTCTGATATGGGAGTACCCGTTAAAGATGAAGACCCTGCTGCCGACGATCGCTTAAGAAAAACACAGCTACCATTTGCACCAACCCAAACGACACGTTCCATTGCATCACTATTATGGATATTAGGTTGTTTGGTCTTAGCACTCCTACTCGCGGCTCAGTATGTTATTTTTAACTTAGAAAACTTAGTCAAAAGCCCAGCTTATGCTCAGCGTCTCCAGGCAATATGCTCTGTCGCTGCCTGCAGCTTGCCCAGTGCAGACTTATCAGCGCTTACCATCAACAATACCTTTCATAGAAGCAGTCAGATTAAAACTGCTGGTACATTTAGTGATATAGGCGCTACTCTAAGTAATGGGAGCCCGCAGGCACAATTATACCCCAATGTAAAAATAAGCGTTTATGGTAAAGATGAGATTATTGGAGAGTTTATTGCAGATCCAAACGATTATTTATTAGGCAAGCAAAGTCAGTTAGCTGCCAATACAGATAGACAGCTATTATTTACTATCCCTGTCGCTAATGCGCAAATTCGCGAAATCACTATGACCGCTCTTTATTAAATTAGGGTGTCATATATAGATAAGCGTAAGTAGAAAACATACTGTAAATTCATTTTCAATTAAACCGTGATAGCCAAGATAACGATGAATCTATCAGCGCTAGGCGATATTAATTTGATATACTATGGTTCTGACCCCTTACAATCAGAATTTTTCTTCATCTCAAGGATATTATTTTATGGCACCTCATGCACAGCATAATGCCAATCATTTTGCTAAAAGCTCTGAGCATCCTGCCGATTATAATAAAGACGAATACCAATCACCTACGCACGGCTTTGATTTTGCTAGTCAAAACTATACAAATAATGCGCAGCAACCTCTACGAGTTCATGTAGAGCGTGTGGTACGTCAGTACTTTGCGATGCTAGGAGATGAGATGCCCACTGATTTATATGAGCTAATTTTAAAGCAAGTCGAAGAGCCTCTCTTATCTGTCGTCCTAGAAAAAACAAGAGGCAACCAAACCAAATGTGCTCAGATATTAGGCCTAAATCGAGGCACTTTGCGCAAAAAAATGAAAACCTATGATTTAATGTAGCATTGTTATATGAGCTTACCCATCATCATTGACTATCATTATGTATGGCAATTAAATGTTCCCCGCTTTATCTATCATGATACGGCATACCGTTGTCATCATCACCTTGCCAGACGTTTACGTCAGGCTTTTTTTATGGAAAATTTCTTATGAGTTCAACCCCACTTGCCCTACTATCGGTCTCCGATAAGTCTAATATCGTCGAGTTTGCTCAAGGCCTTCTCAAAGCAGGTTTTGGTTTATTATCTACTGGCGGTACTTATCGTCTGCTCACAGAAAACAAAGTCGACGTGACTGAAGTATCAGATTACACAGGCTTTCCTGAAATGATGGATGGTCGTGTTAAAACGCTGCATCCTAAAATTCACGGTGGCATCCTAGGACGCCGTGGTACAGATGATGCAGTAATGAGTGATCATGCGATCGAACGTATCGACTTAGTCGTCGTGAACTTATATCCATTTGCTGAAACGATCGCACGTGCTGACGTGACTATGAACGACGCTATCGAAAACATCGATATTGGTGGCCCTACCATGGTACGTTCAGCGGCAAAAAACCACGCTCATGTGGGTATCGTCACTGATCCAGCTGATTATGACCGTGTACTTAACGCCTTAGACGGTGGTACTGAACTAACGACTGCTTTACGTTATGATTTGGCAGTAAAGGCGTTTGAGCATACTGCACAGTACGATGGTATGATTGCAAACTTCTTAGGTAGCCGTCTCAACGACACTCAAGAACCAGAAAACTTCCCACGTACATTCAATGTACAGCTTGAAAAAGCACAAGACCTACGCTACGGTGAAAACCCGCATCAAAACGCGGCTTTCTATACTGAAAATCAGCCTTTGAAAAGCAAACAAGCCTCAATCGCAACGGCTAAACAGTTACAAGGCAAAGCATTGTCTTATAACAACATCGCTGATACCGATGCTGCGCTTGAGTGCGTTAAAGCTTTCAGCGCGCCTGCTTGCGTTATCGTTAAGCATGCCAACCCTTGCGGTGTCGCGGTTGATAATAACCAAGTGGCGGCTTATTGTACTGCTTTTAGCACCGATCCTGAATCGTCTTTTGGTGGTATCATCGCATTCAACCGTCCGTTGACGCTTGCTGCGGCAAAAGCCATTATCGACAATCAGTTCGTAGAAGTGATCATTGCACCTAGTATCGAAGACGGTGTACTTGAAGCGACAGCTACTAAGAAAAACGTACGTGTATTGGTATGCGGCGAGCTACCAGCACCAGATCAGCGTGATATCCAACTTGACTACAAGCGCGTTAACGGTGGTTTACTGGTACAAGAGCAAGACCTTGGTTTAATCACTGCTAACGACTTAAAAATCGTCACTGATGTACAACCAACTGAAGCGCAAGTGGCAGATCTACTGTTCAGCTGGAACGTAGCAAAATACGTTAAATCTAATGCCATTGTCTATGCAAAAGGCCAACGTACTATTGGTGTTGGCGCAGGCCAAATGAGCCGCGTTAACTCAGCACGTATTGCTGCTATCAAAGCAGAGCATGCTGGACTAGCAACTGAAGGCGCTGTTATGGCATCAGATGCGTTCTTCCCTTTCCGTGATGGCATCGATAATGCTGCTGAAGTAGGTATCTCTGCTATTATTCAGCCAGGTGGCTCTATGCGTGATGACGAGACTATTGCTGCTGCTAATGAGCATGGTATCGCGATGGTATTCACGGGTATGCGCCATTTCCGCCATTAAACAATCACCTATTAATTTAAGACTGGGATTAGTCACAGCAATTGTATTTATTACTGCGACTAATTTTCAGCTTCTATAGTATTCGTGATAATTATCGTTAAAGCATCACCCAAAAAAAAGCCACTGCATCAATCGATACAGTGGCTTTTTTAATAGCTAAGAATAATAAACTAGCACATACTTAGCGTCCTTGCGCATTTGCCATGTTGCTTTCATTAATCTCAACCGTATATACCATACGTAGATAATCTAAATAGTCTTGCAGCTGGTCTTGGCCTAAATTGTCACGGATAATACTGGCTGTTTGCGCTCTTTGCATATCAGACAGTGGCGACTGCTGCTCAGTTTTAATACGGTCTCCAACCAGTAGCGTTGCACCCATCTCAGTCTCACTAGCGATCGCGACAACACCGTTATCAGCGGCTTGCTGGCTAAATGCCAATCCACGCTCTTTGTCTGTTAGCTGCGTCGTTTGACGGTTAATCTCACCCAGTGCTTGGAAGCTTACCGACTGCTTACTGATATCAGCTGGCGTCTTGATACCAGCAGCCAATGCTTTAGCGTCTTTTAAAGCTAATGCTGTCGCTTTCTGCTGACGGAGTATTTGAGTGATTCTTGGAGTTGCATTTGCCAAAGCAAGCGTCTTAGTAGGACGATAATTGCTTGGCTGTAACCATACGGTACCGTTACCAACTTCCACGCCTGCCGTTACCGCTTGATCTTGAATAGTAAACTCATCAAATGCCTGTTTAACCACTGCTGGTTGCGGCAGTGCAGACTTGTTGTTCACTTTACGATAATCTTTGATACGCTTGAGGCTGACGTTTTCTTGCTGTGCGATATCTTCGATACTGAAGCCATCTGCCGCCAAATCGTTGATTGACGTCACTTTGTCAGCATAGATTTCCTGACGTTTATACTCTTTTGCTTTCGCAGTCAGCTCTTCACGCATACTGTCTAGACTTGGAATCTTTTTGCCATTGTCTTCAGTAACCGTAAATATCTGATAACCAAAGCTGGTTTTGATAGGCGCAGTTACATCACCAACGCTCAACCCTTCTAGTGCCTCTTGTACAGTATCTGCATCACTGCCAAACACTGATGGATTAAAGCGTCCGATATCACCACCTGTTTCACCTGATGGATCATCCGACTCTGCTTTAGCAAGCGCAGCAAACGCTTCACCTTTATTCAGACGTGCTTTCACTTTATCTGCTCTTGTTTTAGCATCTTTACCAGTAAACAGAATCTGACTGACTTTGCGCTCATCAGTAGCCGCGATGCTTTGTTTATAAGCTTCATACTGTTGCTGCAATTCTTCTGCCGTTACTTCATCAACCTTAATAGTTTGCGGGCTAAGCTGGATATACGCCAAGTCAACCATCGCTGCACTTTTCAATGTGTCTTTGTTAGCATCATAGTAGGACTGAATGTCTGCTTTGCTAAGCTTAACTTTGTCAGCATAGTCTTGCCAATTAAAGCGATGCACCCAAACGTTGCGCGACTCAAGTTGCAAGTCAATCAATTGACTGACCGCTTGCATAGGATAGACGGCCGTACCAACGATACTAGCGTTTAATTGATCCAAGCTTAACTGATTGCGAAATTCTGCAAATAGCTGGTTTTTCGTCATGCCGCGCTGACGCAAGAAGTTTGAGAACTGATCGTTTGAAAAGTTACCTTCTGCATCTTGGAATATTTCTTCTTGACGCAGCAGACGATTGATCGTGTCGTCAGAGACTGTCATACCAAGCTTGCCTGCTTGCTGCTCTAATAACGTACGGTCGATTAGACCCTTTAATACTTGCTCATGAAGCACATCTTCATTCAACAGGCTGGCATCTTCGACTTGCTCTAGTACTTCGGAACGACGGCTATTGACAGCAGTTTGATACTCGGACAGTCCTACGCTTGCCTCACCTACCTGCGCAATCTGGTTGGGATCGACGTTGCCGCCAAAATAGCTTTCGACACCCAAGAGAGCGAGCGGCGATAGGCATAAAATCAATAAAATGCGACCTGGCCAGCTTTTTAAGAAATCGCGCAATTTATCCATAGTTATCTCTGCTTTATTAACCTATATTGATGAAAAACCATTGTAATACTGTTACGAGCTGTTGAGTGCAACCTGTCAATATCAGTACTATTTAAGCTAGCAATGGTAAGAGTAAGAGCGTATGCATTTTATAGTAAAAAACAAAATTTACTAAAGAAATCTGACTTAAATGACACACCTATCGCGCGCCCTATGATACGTGATTTTTCATGCAGACTCAAAATATTCACGACGCATGATACAAACTATAGCGATAAAAAAAGCACCTAAATATTAGGTGCTCTCTTCGATGGTTAGCTTATTACCTCAGCTATGGACCACCGACTATCATTCTACGCTTAAAAAGGCGGCTTAGTTCAAGCGCTCTTTTAAGTTTTTACCAGCTTTGAAGCTTGGTACTTTGCTTGCTGGAATGCTTAGCTCTTCGCCAGTCTTAGGGTTGCGACCAGTGCGTGCTTTGCGATCTTTTACACTGAAAGTACCAAAGCCAACTAATGAGATGCTATCGCCAGCTTCTAGTGCTTCGCCAACACTTTCCATAACAGCGTTTAGTGCATCACCAGCTTGGGTTTTATTTAGACCACTTTTGTCTGCGATGCTATCAATTAATTCTGACTTATTCATAAAATTTCCTTCAAGTTTAAGGGGGTAATAAATGCTCACGCCAAGTATTGTAACGCTCTCATGGTGCTTACGCAATAAAAACTACCTAACTGGCGCATTAACAGGTTCTTCTTTGTTATCGTCTTTATATCAAGGCAGCATAAGGAGCGCAAGCGATTTTACATATTTTTGTGCTCTACACTACGTATTTGACACCTAATGTTACGCAAAGCGTTAGGAATTTATATATAAGTGGCTCTGCATAACTGAGACGATTGGCTTTCCTATTTTCTACGCTTTGTCAGATTTGTCAATTGCCGTCTGTGCATTGCTATACATTAAGTTTGTATATTACTGGTCATAAATAAGAGTGTCTTTATTGACTGCTAAATTGTAATGTAATAGTTTAGCCACTACAGAAACTAGCGTTACTTTTTATTATAAAGACGTTACTATAAGCAAAATATCACTGCAAGTATTGGGCAAATACAGACTTCTGTTTGCTAAATATCTAAAACTTGCTAAATAAAAAACGGATTACTTACATGAAGCGTTCTACGTTGTCTCACTCTTTTCTTAATATCATTTTAGTATTTATCGAGTCGGCGCTGACATTATTGTTACGTTTGGATCCTGAACTGCGTAAGGCCGCTTATCCGCTTGCTAAGCAAGGCACCGTGGTGGCGCTTCGCCTGTATTTACCACATGTAGAAGTATTTGCCACCTTTAGTACCAAGGGCGTGTTACTAGATGCTCAGCTGCCGATTGGTCGTAGTGAACCTGACGTGGTTATCAATGCCTATAGCATTCAAGTTATCAATGCCATCACGACTCATGATAGCGAAACCACTGAAAAGCTACAGATGCGCGGTGAGTCGATTCAAGTACAACTGGTTAAACAGTTTATTATGCAACTTGGGCTTGGCAGCTTGATTCAGGGGCTGATTAAAAAGATAATAGGTGGTAAAGCCAAAACCAAACCTACAGAAGCTGATTTGGAAGAAAAAAAGAACAACTACAAACTTCGTATTAAAGAGCAGCAAACACAGATTAATACCTTGACCATTAAAAACCGTGAACTTGAAACAACCGTGAGAGAGCTTCAGAGCAAGCAAAAAACGTTGATGATTGTCACTGTTGTTGCGCTTGTCATTATGATCGGCTCAGTCATCGCACTACTGATGAATTAGTTTTGGTTCGCTGAATTACCTATAAATAAGCGTTCAATGTCTTCTATAGATATTGAACGCTTATTTTTTACTTAGTCAAATATATCTGTAGCAGACGAATTAAGCTACTTATGTCTCACTCATATATCTCTTCTAGACATCATTGTTTTTATCAATTACAGCAATAAGCTTGATTAACCATTGAACCACACTTTAATCTTGACTAAATTACTCGGGATTAAGTATAATTACCTTAATCGTTGCACACATCGGGTTAATCATCTGTTGTTCAATAACGATAAGACAAAACTTAGCTGACGTATGATTGGTTGCTCTTTTTATCTTATGAGCGCTAATTCAAACCTTTGCTAAGATCGTTGTTAAACATAAATGACATCAAGTTTGGAGATAACACATGCGTTTGACTACTCGGGGCAGATACGCTGTTACCGCATTATTAGATTTGGCATTACAGACCAGCCAACAAGACAGTGCTGTATCATTATCCGATATCGCCAAACGGCAATCGATTTCAATCTCGTACCTTGAACAGTTATTTTCTAAACTCCGCAAACGCGGCCTTGTCACGAGTATTCGCGGTGCGGCAGGTGGTTATCATCTCGCTAAGCCATTGAATGAGATAGATGTGATGAGCATCATATCTGCGGTTGATGAGTCAGTAAACGCGATGCAGTGTGAAGGACGCGGTGACTGTCAAGGTGGTACAATGTGCCTAACTCACGATCTGTGGTGTGCACTATCAAATCATATCGAACAGTACTTGAAAAATATAACATTAGCGCAATTATTAGATATGGAAAACGTGCAGTCAGTCTCAGAGCGTCAGCACACCTCTACAAAAGATATTTCCATAAAAGACATTAATACTATTACTCTATCGAACAGCGAGGCAAACCCAGCATGAGCCAACATAACAACCTTATATACTTAGATTATGCCGCCACTACCCCAGTTGCTAAATCAGTAGCTGCTAAAATGAGCGAGTATTTGACTGTAGATGGTGTCTTTGGTAACCCAGCTTCACGCTCACATGGTTACGGCTGGCAAGCGGAAGAAGCAGTAGAAACTGCTCGCGGTCAAGTTGCTGAAGTTATCAACGCTGATCCACGCGAAATCGTCTTTACTTCTGGTGCGACTGAGTCTGACAACCTAGCCATTAAAGGTGCAGCACATTTTTATCAGTCTCGTGGCAAACATATCATTACCAGTAAAATTGAGCATAAAGCAGTATTAGATACTTGCCGTGAGCTTGAGCAAGAAGGTTTTGAAATTACGTATCTTGAGCCACAGCCAAGCACAGGTCTTATCTTGCCAGAGCAAGTAAAGGAAGCACTACGTGATGATACGATTTTAGTATCACTTATGATGGTAAACAATGAGCTTGGTACTATTACTGATGTTGCAGCGATTGGTGAAATCACTCGCGAAGCTGGTGTGGTTTTCCATGTTGATGGCGCACAGTCTGTTGGTAAAGTAAAAATCAATCTTGAAGAAATGAAAATTGATTTGATGAGCTTCTCAGGTCATAAAGCATACGGCCCTAAAGGTATCGGCGCATTGTTTGTTCGTCGTAAGCCACGTATTCGCTTGAAAGCTGAGCAACACGGCGGTGGTCATGAGCGCGGTATGCGTTCAGGTACTCTACCAACGCATCAAATCGTTGGTCTAGGCGCAGCATTTGCTTTAGCTAATGAAAGCTATGAAGCCGACCATGCACATGCAGCCAAACTACGTCAAAAGCTTTGGGATGGCCTACAAGACATCGAAGAGATTTACTTAAACGGTGATCTTGAGAATAGCGTACCAAACATTGTAAACATCAGCTTTAACTTCGTTGAAGGCGAGTCATTGATGATGTCACTTAAAGACTTAGCGGTATCATCAGGTTCAGCCTGTACGTCAGCGACACTTGAGCCATCGTATGTACTACGCGCTATTGGTCGCCCAGATGAATTGGCACATAGCTCAATCCGCTTTAGCTTTGGCCGTTATACCACTGACGAAGACATCGATACCGTTATCAAACAGATGCATGAAGCCGTTGATAAACTACGTGCTCTATCACCACTTTGGGATATGTACCAAGAAGGTGTTGATTTAAACTCAGTCGAGTGGGCTGAGCACTAATTTCTAATATAGCTTTTTAGTATAGCTAGCAATATATATTTATTAAACGATTGATCAGACAATTAAATTAAGCGTTTGACCCCAATTATCGATGAGTAGTTAGACATTTAAAGTTGATAAACGACTACTCATCATCTAACTAGGAGAAAACCCCATGGCCTATAGTGACCAAGTTATTGATCATTACGAAAACCCACGCAACGTTGGTAATCTTGATAAAAACGCCAAAAACGTTGGTACCGGTATGGTCGGTGCCCCAGCATGTGGCGATGTAATGCGTCTACAAATCCAAGTCGACGATAATGGTATTATCGAAGATGCACGTTTTAAAACTTATGGCTGCGGTTCAGCGATTGCTTCAAGCTCGCTTGTTACTGAGTGGCTAAAAGGCAAGAGCTTGGATCAAGCTGGCGAAATCAAAAACAACGATATCGCTCAAGAGCTAGCATTACCACCAGTAAAAGTGCATTGCTCTGTACTTGCAGAAGACGCTATTAAAGCCGCTATTAGCGACTATAAAGGTAAGCATGGCGTAGCCGCTCCAGCAGAAGAAGCTGCGATCTAAGTTAAGCTAGGCTAAACCTGCTAGCGTATGCGCTACGTTGTACTAGCAACGCTAAAGTAGCAATGTATAATCGCTACTGACGCTAAAGAGGTGACAATGACACTTATGTAATTGTCACCTTTTGTTTTCTAATAGTCGCAAGCTTATTGTTTTGGTAATTTCATAATTCTGATTACCAGTTTATCTAGATTTTTTATTGATATTTATGATTAATAGTCAATGGGAGTTGGCATGATTGAAATGACAGAACGCGCCGCTCAGCATGTTCGAGACTTTTTGGACAATCGCGGCAAAGGCGAAGGCATTCGAGTTGGTATCCGTACGGCGGGTTGCTCGGGCTTGGCTTACGTTTTAGAGTTTGTAGATACCCCTGATGAAAACGACACGCGTTATGAAAGTCGCGGTGTTAGCATCTTTATTGATCCTAAAAGCCTCGTATATTTAGACGGCTTGTTAATGGATTACGAAAAAGAAGGCTTAAACGAAGGCTTTAAATTCACCAATCCTAACCAAAAAGGTGAATGTGGTTGCGGTGAGTCGTTTACAGTTTAATTGTTCAATGGCTGAAAACTGATAGATTTATGCTTCACCAAGCTTTCATAAGAATAGTGCAGTATCTCTGCTATCGCTATGAAAAATGGCTAATGTAGTTGAGCAGCCAAGCGATTCAGTATTCTTAGCTAGGTCATGACTTCAAAAACAAATAAAAAAGCAAGGCATCAGATTATGACAGATATTACTTCAGAACCACAGTTTGATAACTTCTTTGCCCTATTTGAGCAGCCTGTACAATTTGAAATCAACCAAAGTAATCTAGAGCAACGTTTGCGATTGCTGCAAAAACGCTTTCATCCTGATAATGTCGCCAAAAACCAGACCGATATGGTTCAAGCACAGTTGCATTCTGAAAAAGCGTCGGCTTTAATCAACCAAGCGTATCAAACGCTAAGTGCTCCTGATAGCCGTGCTGGTTATTTATTAGACATGGCGGATCAAGCACAAAACATAGAGCACTCAATCGCAGATTTGGACTTTTTAGAAGATGCGATGCAGATGCGTATGAATCTAGATGATGCTATCGAGGACAAAGATCTTGTAGCCTTGCAGCAATTACATCCTCAAATTACAGAGCGCCTAGCAAATCAATCTGAACGCTTTAGTAACGCTTATCAAAATCAAAATTGGCAAACAGCGATTGATGCGACACAGAAACTGAAATTTTTGGTTAAGCTAAATGCTGATGTGACGACTGGGCTTGATGATGTCGCAAATTCATCGCATTCAGATGACGATGACTTATACGTCTAAACATCTGTGGTTATGGCTCTCACTAACAAGCTAAATTCTATATATTTGGTTAAAATAGTGACCGTGATACCGTATAATCTTTGAGTCTAAGCGCATCAAACTGTCAGAACCTGTATTCCATGGAGTGAGATTACTGACGTTAAGCTCTTGTACTACATATGCTATATTTGCTCCATTTCACTTATTCATTTTATCTCTGAGTTATTCTTATGTCTTTAATGCAAATTGCTGAACCTAATCAAAGCGCTCAACCTCACCAACATAAATTTGGCTTGGGCATCGACCTTGGTACTACACGCTCGTTGGTTGCTGTGGTGCGTTCAGGTAAGGCACAAGTCTTAGAGGCAGGTTCGGCGACAGATACATTATTACCGTCTGTTGTCTATTATCCAGCTACTGGTACGCCATTGGTCGGCTATGACGCTCTAGCGCATCTAGCGGATGATCCAAAAAATACGATCGTCTCGGCTAAGCGTTTTATGGGTCGCAGTCAAGCTGATATCAAATTCTCTCATCCTTATGAGCTGTCTGGTAGTAAAGATGATATGCCCGCATTTGTAACAGCACAAGGTGAGGTTTCTCCTGTTGCAGTATCAGCGCGTATCTTAGCCACTCTTGAGCAACGTGCAGCGAGTGCTTTACCTGCAGATAGTATTGAAGGTGCCGTAATTACGGTTCCCGCTTATTTTGATGAAGCACAGCGCCAAGCAACCAAAGACGCCGCTCAAGCAGCGGGTATCAACGTACTTCGCTTGTTGAATGAACCAACAGCGGCGGCAGTCGCTTATGGTCTTGACCAATCATCAGAAGACAATAAAAAAGAGAGCTATTACTTAATCTATGATTTGGGCGGTGGTACTTTTGACGTCTCTATCTTAAAACTTACCGATGGTGTCTTTGAAGTGTTGGCAACTGGTGGTAATAGCGCCCTAGGCGGCGATGATATTGATCGTCTTATTACCAATTGGATTATTAAACAATTAAATATCGATCCAAAAGACGTAAGCCTGCATGACAAATCAATACTAGCTCAACAAGCCAAAGCTTATAAACAAGCACTGACTGATGCTGATCAAGTAGACATCAGTGTCACTATCAATGGTCAGTCTTATCAAGGCGTATTAAGCCGTACAGATGTGCTAACTATCGTAGAGCCTGTTAGTCGCCGTACGCTCAGTGTGTGCGAACAAGTCCTACGCGATGCCAAGCTGTCTACTACAGATCTAGATGAAGTTATCTTAGTGGGCGGCTCGACTCGTATGCCTGCCGTACAGCAAGTCGTGACTGAGTTTTTTGCTAAGCAGCCACTTTGCCGTCTAAATCCAGATGAGGTTGTTGCCTTGGGCGCTGCCCAGACTGCTCATCAATTGGTCAATGGTGATAGTGACAACAATTTGTTGTTATTGGACGTGACACCATTATCATTAGGTCTTGAGACCATGGGTGGTTTGGTCGAAGTACTCATCCCACGCAACACACCTATCCCTGTGAAGAAACGTCAGGTATTTACCACGTATCAAGATGGTCAAACAGGCATGGTGATTCACGTGGTGCAAGGCGAGCGCGAAACGGTAGAAAACTGTCGTTCACTTGGACGTTTTGAGCTGTATGGTATCCCGCCAATGAAAGCTGGTTTTGCTCGTATCGAAGTTACCTTTAGTATCGACGCTAATGGTCAGCTTACTGTCAGTGCGCAAGAAACTACGACCAAAACAGAAAGCAAAATCGAGATTGTGCCTTCTTATGGTCTATCAGATGAGCAAAAAGAACAGTTGCTTGTTGCAGGATTCAAACACGCAGAAGAAGACAAAAATGCACGTTCTTTGATTGAGACAAAAGTAGAAGCGGAACGTGAAGTACTCGCCCTAGAGTCGGCACTTAACGAATTTGCAGCGTTGCTTTCTACTGAAGAACAACAGTCATTAGCAGAGTATATACAGGCGCTACGTAACTCTCTTAGCACTGATGACTTAGCGCTTATTGAAGCACAACAAGCACAGCTCAAGCCACATAGTGACGCCTTTGCTGCACGTATTATGAATCAAAGCGTCAAGACCAGTATGGCCGGTACTAGTGCCAAAGACTGGTAATAAATACATCGATATATATAGCTTAGCTAACATATTAAGCTAACTTCTAATATTTTTTAAATTGATTAGCATCGGACAGATAATTTATGCCAAAAGTTACCGTACTACCCCACCACGAAATTTGCCCTGAAGGCGCAGAAGTTGAGCTACAAGCTGGTGAAAACTTGTGCAAAGCACTATTAGAAAAAGGTATTAAAATCGAGCATGCCTGTGAGATGTCAAAAGCTTGTACCACATGTCATGTTGTAGTACGCAAGGGTTTCAACAGTTTAGATGAGATGGATGATATTGAAGCTGATCTGCTTGATCGTGCTTGGGGACTAGAGCCTGACTCACGTTTATCTTGTCAGGTCATGCTTGATGATGAAGACTTGACCATCGAAGTTCCTAAATATACCCTCAATCATGCTAAAGAAAATCATTAAACACTGATGATACTTTCTAGTTAAGATTAAAAAAGGCCAACTATGTGATAGCTGGCCTTTTTCTATATATGACTTTAATATATTAAGCTTGAAACGCTTATTTGCGATTGGCATCTTCACGCTTACTTTCTGCAGCTATGCCCTTTACTACTTTTTCTTCCTCTTGCTCGATGCGTTCTAGCGCAAAATTTAAACGAGCTCTAATATCTTGATAATCATTGTCTTTCATATCTTTAAAATTCAAATGCAAATTGAAACCAGGCAATGTGTGGTCAACCCATTTAGACAGATGACCTGTACTGCCACTAGGATCAAGTACTTGCCATGCATCGACCTTTTCATCAATACCTTTTAAGCAAAATGCGGCAACGTGCTCGCATTCATAGTTATGGCATATATAATCGTAAGTGCTTTCACTGACCAATATCTGATCTTTACCCGCACAGGACTCGAGCCTAGAAGCTAGGTTGGCTTCTTTGCCAATGATTGTATAGCTTAATCGACTACTACTACCAAAATTACCAACGTGACAGTAGCCAGTGGTTATACCAACACGTATATATAAGCCTTCAAACCCCATCAACCGCCATTTTTGGCGCAAAGTACGCATTTCTCGGCGCATATCAATTGCCATCGCCACACAATCTAGTGCATCTTGACGCGAGCCGCGGCTATTCGGTTCACCAAAGAAACATACCATGCCATCGCCAATAAACTTATCAAGCACTGCACCATGTTTGTCAGCGATCGACGTCATGCAATGCATATAAGTATTGAGAATATCTGCCAAATTATCAGAGCTTAGACTATCAGACAGCTCGGTAAAGCCGACAATATCCGAAAACATGATAGTTATTTTTGCACGTTTATTAGAAACCCTAACAGGGCTATCCGATTTGACAATAGGCTCCCAAATTTGTGGTGGTACAAAACGGGTAAGCTTATTGATCACTGATACCATCGTATTCAGGCGTCCACTAGCCTGATGGGCACGTGCTTTAAAAGTAATATGTTGCTGATAGATACGCCAGAACTGGTACAAAATAACGCCTAAACTTGCCACCATTACTATCAATGGTAATAGACCTTCATCAAAGTCCATACTATTCGCATTTAAGACTGTGCTAACGTAGAAAAATACAATGATAGTCACGACAGATACAGATAACAGTCTGAGGTGATTCTCAGGTCGGCTAAGAATGATACGTATACCAATCAAAGCAGCCAAACTGATTGATATGACCGTACAGCATTGTAGTGAGCCGATGACAACCGATAATAGAATAATAACGATATTAGACGTCCAAAAGCTGGTCTGGCGTCGGTAGTTGTATATCAGGATCATGAGGCTTGGCAATGTAATAATAACCAACAATGCCATTGAGATAGAGCGGAAGTCGTAGTATATAGCACGCAACACAACCGTCAGTATTAACACGAACACTTCTGGATAGTCAAAATGACATGTTCCAGTGTCCTTTAACGGCGTCATTGGTTTGAATGTCTCTGAGAAGGTCATATGAGATTCACTTGAATAAGGTGAGCTATCTGAGAGACAAAGGCATACTACACTAACATATGTACGTTATTTGTCCTTATGACGATTTATCATAAGATATATCTAATAATATATTATACTTTTGAAATAAGTT
>NZ_JASDCS010000005.1 GCF_030407815.1 Psychrobacter sp. APC 3281 | reverse complement strand
ACATCATATTGCGAATGTGCTCAAACAGATCGATACCAACAACAGAGGACGCAATGGTACAAGTATCAGACAATGGCGACATCTTATCGCCAAAGAACGCGCCTGATACTACTGCTCCCGCCGCTATCGCCACATTGGCATCAAAGGCATTGCTCATACCAATAAAGGCAACACCCAATGTGGCAGCGGTCGTCAAACTACTGCCTAGAGCAATACCGATAATAGAGGTTAAGATAAAAGCAGAGATATAGTAGTACTCAGGTGAGATCAGCTGAAAGCCTACATACATAAGCGTAGGTATAGCACCTGACATCATTAAAGCCGCAACCATCAGTCCAATAAAGAAGAACAAATAGATAGCACCAATACCGCGCATGACACCTGAGGCCATTTGCGCTTGCATGTCATCAAAGCTGAGTCCTTCGTACATACCGATAGCCAGTAGCACACAGATAGCCAAGATAAGAGATAGATGAGGCACCCAGCCAAAGCCGATCATGGTGATACCCATGATACCGATGACTATGGCGGATATGATAAAGGCGAGCTTAGCACTGATTAATGTGAGCGGTTTTGGTGGCATGACACATCCTTAAAATGCCAGTAAATACTGGCACTAAATTGGGTTTGATTTTAATGGTAGAAGTATGGTTAAAGTGATTTGCTAGTGAAGCAACTTATTACTTACCCAGTAAGTCATCGGTCTTAGCTGCCATGACGAAATCATTGCGATGCAAACCCTTGATACTATGCGACCACCAAGTGACCGTAGCCTTACCCCACTCTACCAATATCCCCGGATGATGCCCTTCTGCTTCAGCGATTTCTGCCAGTTGATTAGCAAATGCCATTGCTGAGACGAAGTTTTTAAATTTATACTGACGCTGCAACTGCTGAATACCATCCACCTCAATTAATGACCAATCAGGAATTTGCGGTAATAATTCTTTTGCTTCGGCTTCATCAACTTTCGGTGCGCCAATGCGACAAGCTTCGCAGCTGTTTTGTGATAGTGCTGTCATAATAAAATCCTTTTATAATGGCTGTTGCTAATGGTTGTTTTGATAGCTATTTTCTAATACTTGTACATTGATGTTGATATAGCTGTATTGCTATCTCAATACTTCGTACTGAAGCGATAGTTTTCATGTTTAATTTTGAATTAACGTTTTTAACGGGTTTTTTCTGGATAGGTCGGCTCAAATAGTCCAAGCGACATTGCCTTTTTGACCGCTCCCATAATGTCACTATTGACGATATCAAATAAGGTATCTAATTCATCAATGACATAGTAGATCGGCTGTATCTGATCAATACGATAAGGCGTACGCAACACATCAAGCAAATCAAACGCTCGGTGCTCAGGTTGAGACTGAGGTTGAGACTGCGGCTTATTTTGAGCGATTGAAAGCTCTTGCGGCGTCCGATCAAGTGCATAGACCGTTTCAGAAGGTGAACTTAATATACCGCCGCCGTAAATCCTACGATTTTCTATGCGACTGCCGACCAATCCAAACTCAATGGTAAACCAATATAGTCGTGCTAAAAACCAGCGCTCCTCTTTTGTTGCGCTAAGGCCAAGCTTACCATATGTTTCATTGAAGGCTGCAAACGCAGGATGGGTCAATAGCGGACAATGTCCAACGATTTCATGAAAAATATCAGGCTCTTCAATATAGTCCATGTCATCGAATCGACGAATAAACGTCGCCACAGGAAAGGATTTATTGGCGAGCAGTTTAAAAAATTTACCGAAGCTGATTAATGCAGGCACAGCAGCAGTCTGCCAACCTGTGGTCGCTTGCAATACCTCATCGATATCGTGCAACTGTGGGATATGCGTCGTCGGTAAATTTAACTTGGTCAAACCCTCTAGATATGCATTACACGCACGATTGGGTGTTTGCTCTGCTTGACGTGCCAGCAGTGCTTGCCACATCGCATGCTCATCATCACTATAGTGAATATGACCATTGCTATCTGGCTGGTGTGAGATATAGGGTTGTTTTTTATTTGTCACATTAGAGTGACTGGACACATCGTTGCTTTGCTTATTATTAGTAGCAACGCTATTGGTACCGATGGCAGTATTAAGAGAATCTATCTGTGATAGGCGTTCCATGCCTGTATTCCTTTTATCGCAATGAGAGCATTACCTTTACAGTTGTGCTTGTAGGTAATGCACCTATTAAGGACAACACAAACTCCTTTTGTCTTGTCCAATTGTTAGATGTGGTCTAAGCGTTAGATAATATTATAGGGTTTCAGTCTCTGGCTGACCGACTGTGCCGCGACGTACTTGGTCGCGCTCTATCGATTCAAACAACGCTTTAAAGTTACCTTCACCAAAGCCATCGGCGTAATCGCCTTTACGCTGAATAAACTCAAAGAATACTGGGCTACCCAAGATGGTTTCAGAGAAAATCTGTAGTAGCAGACGCGGTGCACCGCCTTCTGTCGTACCATCTAATAAGATACCGCGCGTTTGCAAGTCGGCGACATTTTCACCATGGTTTGGTAAACGCTCGCTCAGCATTTCATAGTAAGCAGCATTTGGAGCGGTCATAAGCGGAATACCAGCCGCTTTTAGCTTATCGATACTGGCAAACAAATCATCACTGGCTAGCGCAATATGCTGAATACCCTCACCATTGAAATGCATTAGGTACTCTTCGATTTGACCACCGCCCTGTTTGGCTTCTTCATTCAGTGGAATACGGATTTTGCCATCAGGTGCGGTCATGGCTTTACTGGTTAGTCCTGTGTACTCACCTTTGATATCAAAGTAACGAATCTCGCGGAAATTAAAGATACGCTCATAGAATTTTGCCCAGTACGCCATGCGTCCACGATAGACGTTATGGGTTAGATGATCGATAACTTTGAAGCCATAGCCGACAGGGTTTCTGTCGATATCTGCAAAGAACTCAAAGTCGACATCATAGATAGATTCGCCGTCTTTATAGCGGTCAATCAAATAGATTAATGAGCCGCCAATGCCTTTAATAGCAGGCAACCTAAGCTCCATCACCCCAGTTGGTACGTCAACTGGCTGCGCGCCCATTTCAACCGCACGCTCATACGCTTTTTTGGCATCTTTTACCCGAAAGCCCATGCTACAAGCACCAGCGCCATGCTCTTCAACGAAGTAACTGGCTTGGCTTTTTGGCTCGCGATTTAGGATAAGGTTGATATCACCTTGACGATATAGAGCAACGTCTTTCGAACGATGATTGGCGACATGGGCGAAACCAAGCTGCTTAAACAATGCGTCGACTGCATCAGGTTGCGGAGAGGCGAACTCGACAAAATCAAATCCATTTAGTCCCATTGGGTTGTCAAATAAATCTGCCATTGTAATTATCCTTAATTTCAATTGGTAATAGAAAATCGATGAGTAGTAAAAGTCGATTAATAGTAAAAGTCTATAAAACGATTAATAATCAATCTTTATTGTTGACGTTGTATTTATATTAGATTAGCTTTATTTATAAGACTAATTGTTTTTTATGATTTATTTATCAGGTTTTCTTATGAATATCAGTATTCGCCAATTGACCGCATTTATCAAAGTCGCTGACAACGGCAGCTTTACTCGTGCCAGCGAACAGATGTATTTGACTCAATCTGCTGTTAGTGGATTGATTAAGGAATTAGAGACTAGCCTCGGTATCGTGCTGTTTGATCGAACCACTCGCCAGTTGTCTCTGTCAGCAGTAGGACGGCATCTACTACCGCAAGCGCGGCGTATCTTGAATGAGATGCAGCTGTTTGAAAATGAAGCGAGTAGCTTGACCAGCTTAGCTCAAGGTCAGGTGCGCTTGGCGGTATCACAGTTTGCAGCATCTTCCCTACCCGCAGTCATTGCTCAATTTGCCAAAGAATACCCAAATATCGGCGTCTCACTATTGGACTGCTCAGCCGAAAATTTGCTCAAACATATCCAAGATATCGAAGTCGATTTAGGCGTTGGCACCGAGCTTGGTTTTATAGAAACTGATGATGACATCAGGGCTGACTTGTTATATCAGCTACCATTTTGCGTGGTTATGCCAGACAATCATGCACTGGCACAAAGAGACGAAATTACTTGGCAAGATTTATTAGAAACGCCACTAATTACCTTACAAGGTCCGTTCCTTGAGCAAGTAACCGCAGAGCTCGACGACTCTATCTCCGCTCATGTTCAACAAGCCCGCTACAAAGTGAACTTTATGTCTACCGCGCTTGAGATGACGCGCCAAGGTTTTGGTATTACCTTATGCCTACCCTACATGCCTGAGGTGATTGACTGGGTCAGTGCCAATGGTCTACTGATGCGCCCGCTCACACAACCGGTCAAAATGCGGCAGTTCTTTATCTATCAGCGTGCTTCACGGGCGCTCTCTCCGGCGACCATTGCTTTTAAGCAGTTTTTGCAAACGTATTTTGCGTCTCATTATAACGACCTACATCACTCTGACTCATCATCTAGCGAATGACGTATAGCATGTCAAATGCGCTTGATAGATGGATAAACAATCTATTTGGCTATTTATTTTATTAATTGCCGCATATAACCCACTCTCGTGTTGAGTTCAGCCGCGATTTGCTCTATGATTTTCGGCTGCTCGATTTATATTTTTATAAGGAAATGGCATGTTTGAACGTATCGATTATTACGCTGGTGATCCAATCTTAGGTCTTATGGAAAAATACTCAGCAGATAGCAATCCTAACAAGGTCAATTTAGGCATTGGTATTTATTATGATGAGAATGGCGTATTGCCTGTACTCGACTGTGTAAAAACAGCCGAAGAGCGTATTGCTGATCCTATCGCCCCGCGTCCATACTTGCCAATGGCAGGTCTACCAGGCCACCGTAAAGGCTGTCAGGAATTACTATTTGGTAAAGACGCCCAGATTTTAAAAGACGGCTTGGTCGCTACTATCGCTACAATCGGTGGTTCTGGCGCGCTAAAAGTTGGTGCTGAATTTATTCATGACTGGTTCCCACAAGCTAAGTGCTATGTGAGCGATCCGACATGGGGCAACCATATTGCTATCTTTGAAGGCTCTGATGTAGAAGTCGGTAAATACCCGTACTACGACAAAGCCAACAGCAGCATCAAATTTGATGAAATGATTGCGTTTTTTGAAACATTAAACAAAAACGACGTCATTTTGCTACACCCATGCTGCCATAACCCAACCGGTATGGATTTGACCCAAGCGCAATGGGACACTGTACTCAACGTCGTGAAGGCGCGTGAGCTGATTCCATTCATGGACATCGCTTATCAAGGGTTTGGCGAAGACATGGACAGCGACGCTTACGCTATTCGTAAAGCAGTTGAGATGGGTCTCCCATTGTTTGTCAGCAACTCATTCTCTAAAAACTTGTCGCTATACGGTGAGCGCGTCGGCGGCCTATCAGTTGTCTGCCCAACCGTAGACGAGACCGAGCGCGTATTCGGTCAGCTAAATGCGACCGTACGCCGTATCTACTCAAGCCCGCCATCACATGGTGGACGTGTGGTCGATATCGTTATGAACGATGAAGCACTACATGAGCAGTGGGTTGGCGAAGTTTATGCCATGCGCGACCGTATCAAAGCGATGCGCCTAAAGCTAAAGTCAGTGTTAGAGGCTAAAATCCCTAACCGTAACTTTGATTACATCACCCGTCAAAACGGTATGTTTAGCTTTACTGGCTTGACGCCTGAGCAAGTCGAGCGTTTACAAACTGAGTTTGGTATCTATATGGTTTCTAACTCACGTATGTGTGTAGCTGGCCTAAATACCAGCAACATCGACTATGTGGCCAATGCCATGGCAGACGTCTTAAAAGACTGATTGAGCCAATTTACTTAATACGTTACTCAATATGTAACTTGATAAAAAATGAACGCGGATAAGAAAGGCTGAGCGCTTGCTCGGCCTTTTTTTGTGCCTAGCATTTAATCAAAATTATTTCGTCATAACCATCTTGTCAGAGTCGTTTATTCAAAATAGTAGCAACAACTTTTAAAGTAGCCTTTTCACAAAAGACGTTGCATAAAAAACTTGCAATCCATATATCAATAAATTACATTATACGTAAGTAATTAATTATAACGTAATTCATAATTTATATTAGCAAGGAGCAAATCATGTCAACGACTGACAGCACCCTCACCTCTTTTATCGATATCGCTGCTGACTCTGACTTTTCTATTCACAATCTTCCTTATGGCATCTTTAGCGAGACCAAAGACGCTGCTGGTGATAAAAATCGCCGTGCAGGCATTGCCATCGGTGAGCATGTACTGGATCTATCTGTATTCGAAGCCGAAGGTCTATTAAGTTTGGAAGGTGGTCCGTATTTTGACCAATCCACTCTAAATGCTTTTATTGATTCTGGTCGAGACAATTGGACGCAGGCACGCACGACCATTCAAACACTGCTGTCTAGCGACACTGACACCTTACGTGACAATGCAGACTTGCAAAAAAAGGCGCTATTTAAGCAAGCAGACGTCACCATGCATTTGCCAGTGCAAGTACCGGGTTTTACCGATTTTTACTCATCGAAAGAGCACGCGACCAACGTCGGCACCATGTTCCGCGATCCAAACAACGCCCTACTGCCTAACTGGACCGAAATGCCAGTTGGCTATAACGGACGCGCCAGCACCGTTATCGTTAGTGGAACTGATATCGTACGTCCATCCGGTCAGCTAAAGCCTAGCCCTGATGAGCGTCCTATCTTCTCAGCCTGTAAGCGCTTGGATTTCGAACTAGAGACCGCCTTTGTCGTTGGTAAAGGTAATCATATCGGTCAGCCAATCGCCGTAGATGATGCCGCTGATCATATTTTTGGCATGGTGTTGCTCAATGATTGGTCAGCACGAGATATCCAAAAATGGGAATACGTGCCTTTAGGTCCATTTAATGCCAAGACCTTTGCCTCTGAGGTTTCTCCTTGGATTGTCACTATGGATGCGTTGGCTCCGTTTAAAACAGCTTGTCCAACGCAAGAACCCAAGCCACTTGCGTATCTAAACGAAAAAGCGAGCGACAACAGCTTTGATATCAATCTATCGGTTGAGTTACTGCCTGAAAATGCGGAAACAGCGACAGTCATTTGCGAGACCAATTTTAAATACATGTACTGGTCAATGGCACAGCAGCTTACCCACCACACCATCACTGGTTGCAAAGTTGAAGTCGGCGACATGATGGGCTCAGGCACGATTTCAGGGCCAACAGCTGACTCTTATGGCTCAATGCTAGAGATTGCTTGGAACGCTACCAAACCAGTCACGCTTGAAGGCGGTGAGACGCGCAGCTTTATTGAAGATGGTGACACGGTCATTATGAAAGGCTATAGCGAAAAAGACGGCATCCGTGTTGGATTTGGTGAAGTACGCGGCAAAGTATTACCAGCGCTTAGCTTTGATTTTGATAAATAGCATTTGGAAAATAGTGACTAATAAACAGTATTTAAAAAATAACACAGACAAAGAAATAGCAAAATAGGCGTGAAAATTCTCATGCAGGCGGATAGGAAGACAAACGCATTCACCTATTATCGTTATGTGAATACAGCCAAATGAGTGACACGCCTTATCAAAAGGAGTTTGATATGAGCTTTACCATTGAAAAGATTCATCATGTGGCTTACCGCTGCAAAGATGCCAAAGAAACCGTTGAATGGTATAAAAAAAATCTAAACATGGATTTTATTTTGGCATTCGCAGAAGACCATGTGCCTTCGACCAAAGCCTTTGACCCCTATATGCATATCTTTTTGGACGCTGGTAATGGAAATGTCTTAGCATTTTTCGAAGTACCCAACCAACCTGAGATGGGCTTTGATCCTAATACTCCAAGTTGGGTGCAGCACTTAGCGCTAAAGGTTAAGGACCGTGACGAGCTAATTGTTGCCAAAGAGCATTTAGAAAATGCCGGCATCGATGTCATTGGCGTGACTAATCACGGCATCTTTCACTCGATTTACTTCTTTGACCCCAATGGTCATCGTCTAGAGCTGACCTATGATGATCCAACTTCAGAAGACAAAGTATCGATGATTACAGATGCTATCAAGCAAGACATGCTAGACGAGTGGTCTCGTACCAAACGCGCGCCAGCACATACACAGTTTTTGCATAGTGATGAGTTGGCTGAAGCACGCGAAGTTGCTCCTGTCGGCGAGTAACTCCCCTATCATTCTGTATACTGCCTTTTTAAATGATCAGTTAATCATCGCTTTAATTATAAAGTAGCTAATTGACGACATACTCTAGGTAGCAATAAATAGCGAACCATATATCACCATCATGAAAGGATTCTATGATGAAAATAAGAACCCCGCTAGGAATACTTCTAGCTGCCACGATGGCAGTAACTGGCTGCTCCAATAACGACCAAGCAGCAGGCGCGTCTACAGATGCAGGTAAAGTGACGACGTTACGGTTCTCGCATTTCATGACTGCCACTGACAATATAAATACCGAAGCGTTAGAGCCATGGGCAAAGAAAATTGAAGCAGATTCAAACGGCCGCTTAAAGATTGAGATCTACCCTTCTGCAACGCTTAGCAAACCAGGGGCTACCTATGACGCTACGGCGAAAGGTAGTGTGGATATTGGTATGCAAGCGCAAGGATATACAGCAGGACGTTTTCCTTTGACTCAAATTGTAGAGTTGCCAGGTATCACAAATACCGCACAGCAGCAGAGCTGTATACTTCATAAGCTATATGATGATGGTGTCATTAAAGATGAGTATGAAGACACGCACTTGCTCGCGCTGATAGGCACTGGACAAGGTGCACTTCATACGGTTGATAAGCCTATTCGCACGCCAGCTGATATGAAAGGTCTGCGTATTCGCCAACCTTCTGCGGTTGCTAGCCACATTATCGAGGCCACTGGTGCTGCACCTGTCGGCATGCCTGCCAGTGATACTTATACCTCTCTGCAGCGCGGTGTCATTGACGGGCTCAGCTTTACTTGGCAACCCATTCAAGCGTTTCGCCTTGATGAGCTGATCAATACGCACACCAATATTCCTTTTTATAACTCCACCTTTGTGATTAGCATGAACAAGGATAAATATAACCGTTTGCCTGACGACCTCAAAAAAGTAATCGATGATAATTCTGGCGCAGAGCTGGCAGCGCATATCTCTAAAGTATTTGACGTCAGCAATGCCAAAGCAATGGCCGCTGCCAAAGAAAAAGGCGATATTATGATTGATATCCCTGATCCACTTAATGATCCAGATTGGAGAGGCCCATTAATGGAAGGTTCTCAACATTACCTTGATGAAGTGAATGCGACTGGCCTAGACGCTGACAACGTATACGAAAAAGCAAAAGCGGCCAGTAGCGCCTGTATGGTTTAGAGGATGAATTGAAGGCACGCCCTAGCTTATAGCACCACATACTGGCTAGGCAATTTGATAACGCTGTGCTATCGCCAGTATTTGCTTAACCACGTTATGTTGCTCACTCATAGGCAGTTGCTCTGTGGTTCCAATGATAGTGATGGCATATTCTAGCAATAGATCTTCACTAGCAATTTTATCACTACTCGTGGATGGTTTAGCAGTACTATTGGCAAGCTGTGGCAATATAACAGGAATTGTAATGGCATTAATCCCCATAAGCATATCGCCCGTCACTGTCGCATAGCCTTGAGTACGTATTTTGGCCTGTAGCTGAGTAAAGTGCTGCCACTTCTCGGCCATATCTGCGGCGGTATTACTCGTATGCCATTCAGCTGTGACCAATGGCTGAATGACGGCTTCAGATTGATAACTGGCAAATAACTGCCCTGTGGCCGATGTCGTCAGCGGCATACGTGAGCCAATGCGAGTAATGATGCTAATCGGACTGTCTGGCTCAACAGACTGAATGATAATTGGGCCTTCGCTAAACCATTTGGCAATTTGCACACCGCAATTTAAGTTGTCTTTGATTTCATTAGCCACTTGCGTGAGACGTGCCAAAAGATTGTTTTGGTTGAGTTCCGTATGTCCTAGTGATGCCAATGCATTGACTCTATCGCCAAGCCCATAGCGCCCATCATCAAGCTTACGCGCATAGTTTTTGCGGATGAGACTGACCAAGTAACGATGGGATTTTGCTGGATGCATTTGCATGGCTTCAGCGATGTCCTTTAGCATCATAGGTTCATTGCGGTCGATAAGCACATCTAGTATCGACAGCCCAATCTCAAGCGACTGAACTCCACTTTGGTTTTTACTGGTAATAGAACTGTCTACAAGGGTTTTGTCTGCTGGCATGATTTGCTCGATTCTGGTGTGCTTGGTTATTTTTTAATTTTTCTTGTTAGTGGTTTGTTCAATAATGACTTGCCCGATCAAATAACACTGAGATACAGACCCTACTTCATAATATTTATCTTTATAAAAACACATCTACATAAGGACATGAATCATGATGACACTTTATGGCTACTTTCGTAGTAGCACGTCTTACCGTACTCGTATCGCTATGAACCTAAAAGGCTTAGATTACGATGATATCACGATCAATCTGGCACAGGATGAACAGTTAGAATCTGCCTTCAAAGCGATTAATCCGCAAGGATTGGTACCTGTCCTACAGACTGACGATTTATTATTATATCAAAGTCCAGCTATTTTGGAGTGGTTAGAAGAGGTCTACCCTGAGCATCCATTATTGCCTAACGATGCTGCTGGGCGTATGCAGGTACGCGCGCTGAGCGCCATGATTGGTTGCGACATCCATCCAATTAATAATCGCCGCATTTTACAGTACCTACGCAATGAGCTGTCAGTAGACGAGGAAAATGTGATTGCATGGTGCAACCGCTGGATCAGTGAAGGATTTGCTGCTTTAGAGACACGCTTGGCGGCGGATAACAATCGCGGACAATTCTGCTATGGGGACAGTCCTACTCTCGCAGATTGTTATTTGATTCCGCAAGTCTCTTCTGCTCGCCGCTTCAAAGTAGATTTGAGCGCTTATCCCAATATCGTCGCCATTGATACTCATTGCCGTACACTAAAAGCGTTCGCAGATGCCGATCCTATGATGCAGCCTGATGCGCCGAAACGTGATGCCTAATTTGAGACAGTTTTTATAGGATACTTATCTTTATAGAATATTTATTTTCTCGGCCAAATATTAAGTGACTTAGAATTAACACTTAATATTTGGTCGAGCTTTATTCTTCGCTATTCTTTACCCCTACCTATTTTTACAGCTTGATTTCTAGCTTTATCGCTAAATTTAGCCTCATTGATTATTATTTATTCAATTTTTACAATATAATTTTTAATATATTCATATTAACGGTTGTATGGTGGGCAGCTGTTGGTTATTCTTTATATAAGCATTTGTCATCGCTCAAATTTGTACTTTATTAGCTATAGAAAAAGTACTGTCTTATTCATCACAATAAGGTTGAACAATATGAATGATATATCCTCAGCAGAGATAACCACCCTACCATCCGATGCAGCAAACAAGATTTATGCATCAGCAGTCATGTTTAGAGATGAAACAGAAAGCGCTAGAAAAATTGCACCCGTGGTAGTCAATAAACTTTCAAAATTTGCATTATTTAGAATGGGGCTGCCTAAATCGTTAGGAGGATGGGCAGGAAACCCAGTAGAAACGCTAAAAACTTATGAGACTTTGGCCAGTGCTGAGGCCTCCGTTGCTTGGATCGTTTGGAACAACCATTTGGCCTGTACGTTCGGTCGATTTTTGGATGAATCCAGCATGAAAGAAGTATATAGCGACCCCTCTCATATTTATGCCAATTCCGCACGTCCTGAAGGCGTGGCACAAACAGTAGATAATGGCTATATGGTATCAGGACAATGGACACTCGTCTCTGGATGCCAATTGGCTGACTGGTTTGTGTTACGTTGTCTCGTTATCTCCGAAGGCTCTCCTACGACCCTTGGTCCAGGTGCAAATTTAAAGCTATTTTTTATTCCCAAGAAAGATGTAAAAATCATTGATACGTGGGATGTGGGCGGCCTAAATGGCACAGGTAGCCACGATATAGTCGTCAAAGACGCTTTTGTCAAAGAGGCTTATGCAGTTGACTTTGATAGTCCTGTGGCTGTCGATACTGCCTACAGTCGTCTGCCTATCGGTTGTATCAATGCTGCTGGCTGTGCGGCGATGGCGCTAGGCGTATTAAAAGCCGCTATGGATGACTTGGTTGATATATGCCTTGAAAGAGTAACACCTGGTAAGAGTCCAGATCTACGCGACCGTGCAACGGTACAAGCTACCATTGCTAAGAGTAAAACAATACTAGCATCGAAACGCGCCCAACTGCATCACAGTGTAGATATATTATGGAAAGAATCTCAGCAGAAGAACACCTTTACTGATATACAGCTTGCCGATGTGTGGGCAGCGTCTTGTGAAGGCGCAAGAGAAGCTCGTGACATGCTATCTGAAATTTACGCAGTCGCAGGCACAGCCTCCCTATACAAAAAGCATAAGATAGAAAGGGCGCATAGAGATATTCATGCGATTTTGCAGCATGGCATTATTCAACCTCACTGGATGAATCAAGCAGGTATGGCCTATGTTGGACTGAAACCGAATGGCGCAATGTTCAGAATATAGAAGCCCTTAATTAGAAATAATAAGCGCTTGTAAGACACAATTTACAAGCGCTTATTTTGATTTATCGATAGCTTTATTACCTTAATTGTTTATCTTTAAACCGTAAAAAAGCAAGACATCCAATGTCTTGCTTTTTTATAGTCTATCGATAACTACAATTGAGAAGCTTTGTTAGTCAAAATGGAAGCCTGCACCAACTGCACCGCCTACGTTGCCTTGAGTATCTGCTGTACCATTTACCTTAATGACCCAACGACCGTCATTAGATAATTTAGAGAAACCAATTGCTACAGCGCTCTCTCCATTATAGGTACCAACACCGCCACCGATCAATGACTTACCTGCGATATAAGCTTGAGGCATTGCCGACATTGCCATCGCAGCGGAAATACCTGCGTTTGCATCGTCTTCTACTTCGTCGATTTTGTAGCCAAGATCGCTCATATTGTTATTGAGTCGACTATCAAGCGCGCTAAGCTGACTATAATTGACGGCGTCTGTTGCTTCGACCCCATCGGCGACACCGGTCATGCGTTGGTTACCAGCATATAGACCTTGAGACGTCATACTTGGCCCATCTTGCATACTGATGCCCTCACTATTGATAACCGTCGTCCCAACTGTGACACTATCAACGCTGATATTACCGTTTAGATCAAATTTAATACTACTACCATCTGCTGTGGTGGTGATGTTATTGCCACCAGTGAAGCTTAGGACACTACCATCGCCAATTGGTTTGTTGATATTGGCACCACTGTCTGCACCAAAATTGAGTCCAGCATTTAGCTTGTCCGTGTTGGTTTCGATATTCGTAGTATTGGTCGTGATATTGCTGGTATTCGTAGCAATATTTGTCGTATTGGTCGCGATATTGGTTGTATTAGTGGTAATGCTCTCTGTGTTAATTTGCACATTTTCACTAATTTCAATCGTGCCTTGTCTGATAGAAGCAATCGCACCATCGATATTGCTTTCACCCGTTCCACCAATGTCACTGTTGATGAAAGTACCATCTTCGGCATTGTAAACAGTGTCACCACCGATAATACTGCTGATACCAGTTCCTTGGGCATAAAGCTGACCACCATTTATAGCGTCCTGACTTGTCGCCGAAACTTCCCCATTTTGAACGTTGGTAATTTTGGTATTAGCGGCATCAATACCACTTTTCGTGATGCTTGGGCCACCTGCAATGGTCAGTCCATTATCATTCATAACCGTACCACCAGTGGTTACGCTATTCAAAGTAATATCTGGGTTCAAATCAAAGCTAATGTCATTAGCATTGGTAGGTATGGCTACAGCTTGTAGTGATGGACTACTATCGAAAGCAGCCACATCACTCACTGATTTCCTAGATACCTTGATATTACCGTCTTTACTACTGAGGTCGACAGCATCTCCTTGTTTTACCATCGTAGCGATATCACCTTGAGCGGTGATGCCCCAACCTTGATCTAAGGCAATGGCGACATCTTTTAACTGCCCAACATTGACAGCATCCGTATTTAGCACACCTTCCCCAACGTTGCGAATGGTGTTGCCTCCATTGTCTAGACCACGGCTACTCAATGAGACCTGCGAAACCATTCTATTCACGCCATTTCCAACGAAGGTAAAGCCTGCATCACTCATGATGCTATTGCCTATCTGTATACTGCCATCATCTCCGAGGTCTAACTGATTATTCAGTTTCACTTGGACGCCAGTCGCAGAAGCGACAGTAGTCAGATTGCTATCTCCTGTGACATTGATGGTATCGCCTAGCGAAAATTGCTGATCATTGGCACTATTGCCGTCACCAATTTTGATGCCTTTAGCGATTTCGTTATTGGTCGTTGTGAGCTGTGCGAAGTTTACAGCATCACTTGGTGCGACCCCTTCGCCAACTTTGATAATTCTATTATTACCATTATCAAGACCTTCTTTGCTCAAGGTAATAGTTTCATTAGAACCATCAGTAATGGTAATACCTGCATTATTGAGAACTGTGTTTACCATTCTCACGCTACCATTTTTACCAAGCATGACATCTTCAGCCAATCTAACGTTTAGATTGCCCTCTTCATCAGCGATCACACCAATATTGTTTTCAGTTAACTCTGTCGCGCCTCCTTGGAGTGTCAACGTTTGACCCAACTTGCGATTGACGACAACGGTTGTATCATCTCCTGTGAAGTTCAGTCCTAGGTCCACTGTATTGTTGGTTGCATTTAATTGTCTAACATTGACGGCATCTGTATCTCCCTGACCATCATCTACATTGACGATTCTATTGCCACCATTATCAAGACCTTCACCACTCACACGAACTGTACTATCAGCAAAGCTAGCACTAGTAAAAGTGACATCCTCTGCTGTAGCGATTTTAATACCACCATCCTCGGCACTAAGAACAATGTTATCTCCCGTTAGGAAATTAGCCGTATTATCAGTTTGGTTAAGCGTTTTGACATCAACGCCATCTATTTGAGCATAAATAGTCTGCATAGCACTATCTGCTTTAACTAGACTGGCTTTACTATCGGCACTTAAATCAACAGCGTAATCGGTCGTATTAGTTGTATCATCTTTTTTACCTGCTGTGACAGTGACGGCATCAGAGCCTGCTGAAGCAGTCACGCCATCCGCATTAACAGTATAGACATCTTGACCGTTACCACCTGTAGACTTTACAACGTCAGCCACGTTAGTACCTGCGGCGACCTCTGTTTTAGCGGCAGCAGAGGCACTGCTGAGCTGACTGACATTGACAGCGTCATTTGGATCTTCACCGTTATCAACATTGACAACCCTTCTATTACCAGCGTTGATACCACCAGACCTTGTTACGCTTGGACCACCGATAATTGTTAAACCATCCATGGTTAGAATAGTACTAGGAATACCTAGTGGACCATTTACTATAATACCTGCACCAGTAACCGCTGTACTGCCTAGCCAATTACCTGTCAAGACACCTAGGCTATTAGCAGTTGTTACAGGACCTAAGCTATAAGGAAGGCTACTACTACTTCCCATTTTTACACTTCCATTAGTACCAAGGTCTACGTTCTCAGCTAACTTTACAGTTAGGGTATTAGTACTAGCATCAGACTCTACCCCAATGTTGCCTGTAGTTAAAGCAGCAGTGGCTTCTGCACCACCTTTGATATTAAGTGTCTCACCAAGCTTACGATCCACGGGAGCTCCTCTATCACTCGCAAAGGTAATCTTGCTTTCTGATAAATCTTCAATAGATTGATTAGTAGCGTGTAGCTGACTACCATTGATAGCATCAGTACTGTCTGTATTGACTGCTCCAGCAGCAACGTGCTTGATCTGACGCTCATGTTCTACTGAACCAACAGATACTTGTGCTCCTTTATCACTTGTTACACCAGCGTAATTATAGATCTTGTTGCCGATAATAAGGTTCTTTTCCTCAGTAGCTTCACTAAGCGTAGTTGATCCTGCACCTAAAGCTACCGAACCATCTCGACTTGCTGACGCCCCCATGCCAAAAGCAGAGGATGCTGCACCTACTGAGCTTGAACGGACACCGACAGCAGTAGAAAGATTACCTTCGGACCGTGCTTTAACACCAACTGCTAAGGATGCAGCGCCGCCTGCTTCAGTATGCCCATATGGATTATTTGGATCCTCTATAAGATCACTACCAGTATATGCATTGAATAAGTCGTTAACACCATCAACATTTGCAGCAGCATCTAAATCATCACCACCAATAGCAATAGATGAATGTCCTTTTGAGACAACATTGGCACCAATAGCAATAGACTGCTCGCCACTTGCCAACGTTTGTTGTCCAGATTCCGAGCTACCAATAGCAATAGTTTGACTGCCAGTCGCCTTTGCGTTGCCACCCATGGCCATAGCGTTATAACCTGTTGCGCCATCGTTGTTGGCATTGCCAATAGCTTCAGAGTCAACACTATAATATTTAGTTTTGTTATCCTTGACTATGTTGACCAATCTGTGTAGCTGCGAGCCATTAACTGCATCTTTACTCCCTGCCATCACAGCACCATTGGATACATTGGTGATTTTGTTATTACCATTGTTTAGGCCACTATTGCTCAAAGTGACACTATTGGCTGGATTTATGGCTGTAATCTTAATGCCTGAATTATCAACTAAAGTATCACCCGTTTTGAGACTGCCATCAGCGCCTAAGTCGACATTTTCATCGAGCTTTATCGTTAGCGCTTTATCACGCCTACTAGCAGTCACGCTGATATTTTTGATATTGGGATCGCCAGAGACTGTCTCTCCACCCTGCACCGTTAGTGTTTGATGAAGGAATGAATTGGTATGTATTCTAGGTGTTGGGTCGTCTCCAACAAAGTAAGTACCCAATGCATTTGCCTGCATGCCAAAGCCAGCAGTTAGTAGCCCAAGCGCTATGGTACTCAGACGTATCGTACGGATAACGGACAGGTTAGACGCTGTATTGATGGTAGCGTTAGAGCTAACGCTAGATTTGGAAGATTTGCCACGTCCCTTCGCGTATTCACCAACGGCGGTAAAACAACTTAAGGCTTCATTCCAGATGACTTTATAGATGCGGTTCATGATGCGTACTCCCTTACAGACTTGTCAGATTTAAAAAATCAGAGATAAGATCTATGTCAGAGAGACGATGTGACAAAATAAAACGGGTTATAAGCTTATAATAACGAGACCTTGTTCAAATAATAGTTGTAATAGTCTTTAAGGAATAAGACGTTCTGTTTTGTATAATCTTTATCACTCTCTGTATATATTAGTATTACCGAATATATACAGAGAGACAATACCGTTCATCCGCGTTTTTATACCGTTCGTCTATTATATTCATATAAACGAATATAAATACTTTTAATTTTTGTCTATTTATAATAAATTACGTCGGTTTTAAAAAGAGTCAGCTTTTATCTACTACTAAATATGCGCTTATACACATTACAAATACAGGATAAACGCATATTGGTTACATAAATTATTTCTGCATTATTTATCTTTTTATCTGCTAGGTAGCACGATTTGAACCACCAACCCTTGAATACCATCTTGCCGGTTATGAGCATTGATATATCCTTTATGCGCCATGACTACAGCGTGAACAATAGCCAATCCAAGACCATAGCCGCCAGTATCACGATGCCGAGCAGTATCGAGCCGCACAAAGGGATGGAAAATACGTTCTAAGTCCTTGTCTGCCACACCGCCACCTTCGTCTGTTATATTAATTTGAACAGCTGGTACCTTATTGTCCATTTGTATTGCTTTGATTTCCGCAATCACTGTCGAACCCGCTGCCGTGTGCATAAAAGCATTGCGAATGACATTTTCAAGTGCACTATACAACTGCTCTGCATTACCTTGGACTGTCCAAAATCCTTCCAAACCATCTAGCGCTGAGGCTTCAGGCGGTTGCCATTGCCAATGTACGTCTTTATGTTGAAACTCAAAGCAGACATCCTCTCCGATATTGCTAATGATGTCAGATATATCGACTGCCTCACTCTCCAAATTATCGACGGTATATTGCTGCATTTGTAGGGACTGAATATGAATGATTTGCTCAATCAGCTCATTCATTCGTGTAGATTCTTTATCGATACGGTCTAGATAACGATTGGCATTGGGCGCAAAGTCTCGAGTCAGCTCAGTCGCGACATCCAGACGAGCAAGCGGCGAACGCAGCTCATGTGAGATATCACTAAGCATTTGCTTACGTGCAAGCTCACTATCGACGAGCCTCGTTGATAGATGGGCAACGTCTTTGGCAAGTAGCCCCAACTCATCATCGCCCATCTTGGACAGTTCTGGATTGGCTTGATAATTACCATCGATCATACGGTGTACGGTATTTTGTACACGGCCAATCCGCTGGGTTAACGTGCGACTGAGCCATATGCAGACCAATACACTAAAGATAACGATCAATAGCAAACGTATTGGAAAATTACCGTGCTGTATCTCTACCACGTCTGAAAAACGCAAGTGCGGACGCAACTGTATGATGATTGACTGACCATCAGGTAGTTCAATAGACATATCGGCCAGTTCAGGACGAGTATCGATATCAGCCACTGCTGCACTACTTGCCGTTCTTGGTGTTAGGAATTTTTGCCAAAAAGACGGCTCATCTTTTGGTATCTCATTATCACGTTCACGCAGTCTATTGTCAGCATTACGACCTTCTACACCATAAACGTTATTCTCTACTCTAGGTGGTCTAGGCGACACCGGTCGCACCGGTTGTATCGCACGATCCATTAGCTGCCGACCACTTTGCAGTTGTCCTTGCGCGCGATCGTCTTTGTCACGGTAACGCGGGAATATAATAGCGCCTTGCTCATCATAGACTCTGATTTGATTCATCAGCTGACGGTCTTGACGATACATCTGCCTGACAGACTCTACATCACCAGCCCGTAGTGACGCGACCATCTCTTCACGCTTTATCAATAGGCTATCGATTTGCACATCCATACGAGAGGTCAGCTCTTTTTCAGCCAACCAGCGCTCTACCACGATGGACAGTACAGAGGTGATTAAAATCGTCAGTAATAGGCTCAGAAACAGACGCCAAAACAGAGTAATGCGCACCTTAAACTTAGGTGCTTTTTTGAGATTCTGCTCAGCAGCTTTCATCGATATGTCCGTCATTACAGCACCAGTTGATAACCTTTTCCACGCACCGCTTTTATTGGCTCATCGTGGAAAGGTTGAAGTTTTTTGCGTAAGCGAGATACATGTACATCGAGGCTACGGTCAAATGGCTGTAATTCACGCTGCAAGACATTTTCTGACAGCCATGCTTTACTTACCACCTCCCCTTTTTGTTTGAGTAGAGCCACGAGCAGATCAAACTCTGTACCAGTGACTTGTAGCGTTACCCCATCTATCTGACAGGCGCGTTGGTTCTGATCGAGATGCAAACGACTCTCTGGCAACGGAGTATGCTCTGATGCGGTCGTATTGGTGCGTTTAATCACTGCATTGATACGCGCTAGCAGCTCTCGAGGGTTACAAGGTTTGGTAATATAATCATCAGCACCAAGCTCTAGACCAATAATACGGTCAATCTCTTCCCCTTTTGCTGTCAGCATAATGACTGGGATATCGATAATATTTGGTAATTGGCGCAGCACACTTAACCCATCTAGTTTTGGCATCATAATATCGAGCACGAGTAAATCATAAACCGTATCTTCGTGTGCCACCGCTTTGAGTCGTTGTATGACTGCTGCACCATCATGTACGCAGTCACAGCGAATGCCGTGATTGTCTAAGTACTCTTGCAATAACTGAGTCAACTCTTCGTCGTCATCGCCTATCAGGATGTTTGGCATGCTTCTCTCCTTTAATTTTTATTTATCTCTATTTACTCAATCTATAATAATCATGGCGCAATAAGTCCACGTACAAATGTCACTGTAGTATGGTTAGCGAAATTGCCGCCGTGGCATTTTTATTGCCGGTAGACTGTAGTTAAACATATTATCAGGCAAGCACTTGCCAATTCACCAGAAACGTTACCTTTCTTAATACTTCATAAATGTTCGTAACCTTTAACTGTCGTAATATACTCCTATCAACAGCAAGTATTGCATTTCTAAGATGGCTAACCATAACGAGCGATAACGTTCAACAGATGGTACTTGCAAGATAAAAATTTAGTACTTATGAAATCAAACTCAATGTAATCAAGGATATTATGATGAAAAAACTACTATTAGGCTCAGTATTAGCAGCGTCTAGCATATTTACCGTGACCGCTTGCACCAGCGTTAACGCGACTACTGATACAACGCCAACTGCACAAATGCAGAAGAACCACAAAGATGGCATGAAAAAAGGTGAGATGAGAGGCCCAATGTCAAAGCTGGATCTAACAGCGACACAGCAAGCGCAAATTAAAGCCATCATGCAAAACAAACGTGGCGATCGCACTGCTGACCGTGCAGAACATCAAGCAGAACGCGCGCAAATGGATCAGCAAATACAAGCGTTGACCAATGCCAGCACTTTGAACACTGCTGCTCTGAACCGTCTGGCTGATCAACGAGCGGCAAAAGAAAAGCAACGCTTTATCGAACGTGTACAAACACAACATGCTATCGCTCAAGTGTTGACTGCTGAGCAACGTGCAAAGATGGAACAAATGAAATCAGAGAGACAAGAAAAAGGTCGTAAGCATTCAAAAGACCGTAAAGGCCATGACAAACAGCATCAAGGTATGTAATAAGCCACTCCGGAAAAGTGTTATTTTACCCAGCTGTATACGTATAAAATAAAAAAGCGCGCCGTTAATAGGTGCGCTTTTTCTATATTCGCTTTCAAACTAATCTTAAATTTTGATTAATTTTAAGAACTCTTTTTCTGCAAGAATTTTAATATCCAGCCCACTCTGTATCAACTCTTCTACCTTTCGATGCTTACTGCTTTTTTCATGACCTGCTAGCAACGTTAGATCCTGAGAACCAACTACAAGATAATTTAACTTTTTTGAAGCCCCTGCTTTGACATTAAAACCATTTTTAGCTGCTACGTCAGCAATCTCTGCTCTACTAATACTAAGGTCTCCTGTAAAACAAATATTAAGACCTGCATATCTTCCTGACTCACTCCCTACCTTCGTGATATTACTTGGATAACTTCTACTATTAAGACGTCTTTGCTGGTGATAAATACGATTATAGTTGCTATTTGTCACCCAATCATGAATTGATAGACTATTTTCTCTAAGGATAGTTACCGTTATAAAGCCACATGCTTTAGCATCTTCAAGTGCATCATGATGGTTAAATTGGTAATTCCACTCTTTACATACATTTGCCAGACTATAGCCTTTTACTGCGAAACGATGACATGTCCTACGTACTAATACAGTTGCATCTACCCACTGTAGCTCTGGTACTGGTAGTTTGTGAGCTTCTAAGCTTTTTATCAAAGCTCTTTGATCAAAATTAGTGTAGCTAACAACAACGTTATCGCCAATAAACTTTAGTATCTGCCCATATATATCGTACATAGACGGCGCATCTCTTACCATACTGCTAGTAATCCCATGTACTTTTACATTTTGAGCACTAAAAAAAGTTTGGGGTAATACTAACGTGCAGTAGGTATCAATTAACTTACCGTTTAAGTATTTTGCTAGACCTATTTGACAGATAGACCCTGCATCGCTATTAGCGGTTTCAACATCAATGGTAACAAAGTTCACTATATATTCCTTAATACAGTAAGCCTACTCTAAATTATCTTTACCTACTCAACCGAACCAAAACGCCCTCTGACCATCGGCAACATGTTAAAGACCATCTTACCTACTGCCGTGCCATTACCATCTTGGTAGTATTGCAGCAGCTCTGGAGCATACTTTCGTAAATCAATGCTATTGCTAGCGTTCGGCGACTGCACATTACTTGGTAGGTTAGGGAACGCCAAGTCCTTAGTACTAATAGCAGAATACTGCTGCAACACATCTATCCTCATACCTTTGTTGTTATTCGCTTCGCTAGTATTGTCCAACTGACGACGTAAGTGCTCCCATTTTAGTTGGCCACGTTTATCAAACCCGTATAGCTCCTGTACTTCTGTATCGGCAACGACCTCACCTGTCGTGGCTTCCTCATTCATTTGATCTTTTATCATAGCCAGTATTTTTTGTACAACAGACTTACTGGTGAATGCCTTTGGATTTTGAATCGACTCAAACGCTGTCATCGGTTCGGGTTCTTGTACCAGCTCTGGGTATTTTTCACTGATCCGATCGTAGAAAATCTGCATATATTTCTGTTGCGACGCTTGATAATCCACAAAGCTTTGTACTCGGCGAATGACTTGATTGCTTGGTAGCATAGCCGATAACTGGTGCGCTGGCAGCTTTGGAGACAGTGAAGCAAGTGAGTTAGGAGCAACATAATTAAACTGGCTGACAGGAGCCGCGTCATAAGTCGCATCTAACGCCGCAAAGTGGCTTTTGATGACTTCACCGCCAAATCCTTTAGGCAATGTACCATCATCAATGGCTATTTTTAACCACTTGTTTTGCCATTTTGTACCGAGTTTATCGTCCAACAATTCTGAGTTTAGAATCGCAAAATTATCTGCCCATAGGTAAATATCACCGTTTTTAAAATCCATATAAATAGGCTGGTTGATACTGCTGTGATGATTACGTGCTTGATATTGCGCACTAGCGAGCATCGTAGCCTTGCCTGCCATCGGTTGATAGATCCCTTGAGAGTCGATAGAAAGCGGCTTTAGTAGATACTCCTCTAATAACTGTGCTTTCTTCACATCTAACGGTCTTTGTTTATCTTCATAATTATCAAATAGCGCTTGATAATCTGGTGCTACTTTTACATCGCTATCGTATTGATGATCATCCCATGCATGATAGGCATCTACACACTCAAAATACGACTGCCTTATGCTGTCACGCTTAGTATCGTAATCCACCGCTAAGATATCTTCGTCTTGCTGTTCGGCTTGCAGGATTAGAGCGGCGTACGCTTGGTCATGTGCCTCTTCGCAATGTTCATCTACATAGTCTGATGCCGCCATTTTCTCCGTACTAGTATCAGTATCGGCATCTGTAAATTGTTGGTTATTACCAATCTCAAGATTGCTATGGTAGCTAAATGACTGACGACGCTGTTTTTGTAGTGCTGTTTCTAGTGTCTTTTTGGCAATGCTAGGTGCTTGTTTTACAGCCGCCGTGTTGGACTGGCCCAAACTGGTAGACTGGCAACCTGTTAACAACAGCGCCCCTGTCAAAAATGCGCTGGTGACTAGCAGATTGTTTTTAGTCTTAAATGGCAGACGTTGTGCAATGGTGTGATGTACTGTTTTCATTTTTTATCCTTAATAGATATGAGCGTAAATGCAATGAGATGATGTCATTTGACTTCTATTTTTCATTCATATCATCTTGAGCATCGTCAACTCGGCTCTCATCGACAGCGTCTGTGCCATTGTCTCTATCGTTACCATACTCATCACCGCTATAAGCACCTTCGACACCGCTATCTTGATAGTCGTAGCGTGCATAGCGGGCCGTTTGTAATCTTTCTTTTTTCTCGCGCTGCGTAGCTATCCATGCATTGCCATCGATAGGAGGCGTAGCGTCTGGACCAAAAGATTCTGTAAGTAATGGTGTCAAGGCATGACGGTTAAAGCTGGCTTTATCGTAACGTACTTGGTTTAGCATGGTTGTGGTCGACCCCATAAAATCACTACCGATATTGACACGTTGCTGCTTGGCCAGCAGTCGATCTGAGCTATCTAAGTAATAGTAGTTGATTTGATTAAAAGAGATAGGACCGATAGCTTCAATCAGCTGCAATAGCGAACCGACATCCGCGCTTTGATAGCCTTTATTGTACAATTGTACTTTAGCGAGTGCTGTCTTTAATGCGGCACCATCAGGATATTTATCTGGATTGGCATCTACGTATTCTTGCAGTGATTTAGTCACATATTTGAGCGTCTTACCAATCATTTCACCGCTTTGCTGACTACCGAAATAGACTTTTACGGCGCGAGTCGCACCGACTTCTTTGGCAAAAGCATCACCACTGATATCGACTGCGCTAAAATGCTCAGGCGCGAGCTCAGCCATGCTGTTCTGTATCGCATTAAGTACCGCATCGTAGAGCACCGCTGGTGGCAACTGTGCCGTGATGCTTTCAGGCAAACCAAAGCGCACCGTATGCGAGGTCATCTGTGATGGTAGTGGCGTATTTTCAGGGTTGACAAGTGCAACAATCGGCATAATGGCCGATGGATCTACTACGACACTGCTGTTATTAAAATCAAATGCTAATGGTATCTGTATCGATGAGCTAATCGTTGGTGTGGCGTAATCGTAGCTATAGACGCTTTGTAGCTGGCGCTGCTTGGGACGGTATTGACTGACACTATTGAATGTTAAATGCTCATACTGATAAGCATTGGATGCAGCTATTTGCTCAGGAGTACGATGGAACATATCAAGTATATTGCCAATCATGCCTGTAGATGACATTGGTAGGCTGCCACGATTTACCGTCTCTGTCTTAGCTTGCTGTTTCGCCATTTGCATGGCTTCATACTTTGCAGCCATTGATTTAGGACTTAACCCTGACATCCCTGAGAGCATACCTTCAGCACCGCTACTGTATTCATCATAATTATCATAGTCGTCACTACTGTAATCATCGCTGCTATAGTCATCTGCTATATCGTAAGCATACTCGTTATCGCTGCTAGCATCACTGCTCGTCGGCTCATTCTCCCCTGCTTCAGCCAATATAGCAGCAATAGCTCTTCTCTCTGCTTCAGCTTCTGCTCTAGACTTATCATAATCACTAGGATAGTCGGACTCTATCGAATCTTTCGCGTCATCAATACCCTCTACCACACAGACTTCATAAGCATCATCGTCTTCGTTTTCATTGCATTTATTCGACTCTACACCTACCGCTGCTAATTCTGCTCTAGCCTCAACTTGCGCCTCATCATCGCTACTATCATACATACCCTCAGGCTGATACACATAGGTTTCTATGATCGTTCTGAGCAAGCTACTAGATCCTGCGTCAATACTATTTGGGTCAATGAATGGTGCTGAGCGATAATTGGCTGTGGCGACTGCCACATGCTCGGTCGCCAAGTGCTGACGAATGGCTGCTAACAAGTGCGACTTGGCTTGGTTTTCGGTACTTGGATACTTCTCTTGATCAAACAGCTGCTCATAACGCGCGGCCTGAGCGTTTTGACTGACAGTAAAAGCTTGACCTTGACGTTGACTCTGCGCGGCGTTTGCGACACTAAAGTCCATCATGGTACTAGAGGCGCTGCTATTCGACGACAGATTGGAAGTTGAGCTGGCTGGAGTTGATTGGCAACCTGCGAGTACAAGCGAGGCACTACCAACTAGCAATGCGATAGAAGTCAATTTACTAGTTGGATATAGATGACCGTTGTTATTTTTACCATTATAGTTTTTATGATCAGTGTTCGATAAACAAGCAGGCGCAGTCTCAGAGTAGCGCTGTCGATTGCGGTTATTAGTATGGTGTGATGACATAGTAATCTCTTTGTATGAATAGACAGTCGATAATGAGTGTACATTGGTACCGTTATTTATATCACAGGACGTTACAATTTAGTAATATTAGCGAATATTTTTAAAGAATTTCTTCATTCATAAATAATTTTCTCTGTATAACTGTTGTCTTATCAGTAGCTTCATTTACTTGAAAACTAGCTTCGTTTATTTGAAATACAGCTGATACAGACAAGCGCTATAAAAGCGTACACCACAAAAGATAATAAACAACTTTCTACTATTTCATATTTTCGTTACTATTTAGGCTTATCTATTTCTTAGCTCTATTCTCTCCACTCGCGTAAAAAGGACTTTGCGATGTCACAGTTATTATCTCGCCATCATCGAACCGCTCAGCAGCATAAACCAAAAATTAATACCTTACTCAAATCTAGCGTTGTGCTCATTACCAGTACACTACTGCTATCTATATCCGCACAGGCTGTAGAGCCAATGGCCTCAACAAGTAACGCCACGGTCAACAATACATCAATTAATACTAGTGCCATAAACCTGGCTATCATGGCTGATAGTCCAACGGTACTCTCTGAAACCAAGCGCATCACGCGAGCGAAGACCAATACACTTAAAACCACATCGAACAATGTTAACAATACTAATAGTGACCAAGCCATCTATTCTGAAGACGCCATTCATCATCCAGTTTGGGCAAAAAACGGCATGGTCGCTACCCAAGAAGCGCTTGCCTCTGACATCGGTTTACAGATTTTAAAGGACGGCGGTAATGCGGTAGATGCTGGCGTTGCAGTAGGTTTTGCCCTAGCAGTAACCTTGCCGCGTGCGGGTAATATCGGTGGTGGCGGTTTTATGATGATTTATGATGCCAAGCAAGGCAAAACGGTGGCGCTTGATTACCGTGAAAAAGCACCAAGTAGCGCCTCACGCGATATGTACCTTGATAAGGAAGGCAATGCTGTCAGCGACTTATCTCGTTATCATGGCTTGGCTGTTGGCGTGCCAGGGACAGTAGCAGGACTACTAAAAGCGTTAGAGGATCACGGTACCATGAGCCGCGAGCAAGTTATGGCACCAGCGATAGCACTGGCTGAAGACGGTATAGAAGTCACCGCCGGCTTGTCCGAGTCACTCACTGCGTTGAGTGATCGCTTACAGAAATGGCCAAGTACCAAAAAAGTGTTTTTTAAGCCTGATGGCAGCGCTTATCAGCCAGGCGAACGTCTAAAGCAGCCTGAGCTTGCGCGTTCGCTAAAGCGGATTTCGGTACAGGGTACCGATGGGTTTTATAAGGGTGAAACCGCTCAAAAACTGGTCGAAGCAGTCAATGAAGCAGGAGGCAGCATGAGCCTGCAAGATTTGGCCAATTATCAAGCCATCGCTCGCGAACCTGTCAAAGGCGACTATCGTGGCTATGAGATTGTCTCTATGCCACCGCCTTCCTCTGGCGGTATTCACATCGTCCAGATTTTAAATATCTTAGAAGGCTATCCGCTCAAAGACTACGGACAAAACAGCGCACAGACTATTCACTTAATGGCAGAAGCAATGCAGTTAGCGTATGCAGATCGAGCTGAGTATCTGGGAGATGCTGACTTTATCGATGTACCTGCCAGCGGCTTAACCTCACAAGCCTATGCAGACAAACTGCGTACGTTGATTGATCCCAATAAAGCTACGCCAGCAGCGACTATCAAAGCGAACAATCCTCTGCCCTATGAGAGTGATCAGACCACACACTTCTCTATCGTTGATAAAGACGGTAATGCGATAGCCAATACTTATACGTTGAATTTCTCTTATGGTACTGGTCTCGTTGCGGACGGTACAGGCATTTTGCTCAATAATGAAATGGATGATTTTTCTGCCAAACCTGGCGTACCAAATGGCTACGGTTTACTTGGTGGCGATGCCAATGCTGTGGAAGCCAATAAGCGTCCACTGTCTTCTATGAGTCCGACACTCGTATTCAAAGACAGCAAACCTTACATCGTCACGGGTAGCCCAGGTGGTAGCCGTATCATCACGACTGTCACTCAGATTATCTCCAATGTCATCGATCATGATATGAATATCGCTGAGGCAACACATGCACCGCGTATCCATGATCAATGGCTACCTGATGAGATTCGAGTCGAAAAAGCACTGAATATAGATACCGTGAAAAAGCTCGAATCGATGGGTCATACCGTCAGTCCAAAATCCGCGATGGGATCTACACAATCGATCATGCTCACACCAAACGGTGTTTATGGATCGTCTGATCCACGTATTGTCGATGCAGCGGTGGTTGGTTACTAAAAAACTGTCTTTAATTATCAGTCACATAGCCCTCTATACCTTGTTGTATTGAGGGCTTTTTGATGTTGCCTATAACCGAGTTTTTATGACGTAATGACTTAACTTACGCAGATTAAACCCTTTGAACCTGTGGCTGTCTGCGGCAAATAATGCTATTATTGACGACCCCATTTAAAACGTATCAATATGGCTATCGAGGTCTTATCGGCCTCTAGATATCAGTATAATTGATTGATAATCATCAGTTATTTTATCGGTAGCTTATTTCTTTGATCGTACCAGTAAGAGTCTTCTATGGCATTTGTACATCTTGGCATTCACAGCGAATATTCCATCACCGATTCTATCGTGCGTATTAAACCGCTGGTAAAAGCTGCTGCGGCTGACAATCAGCGCGCGTTGGCATTGACCGATTTGTCCAATTTATATGCCACGGTAAAGTTTTATCGTGCCTGCTTAGGTGCGGGTATCAAGCCTATTATTGGCAGTGAAGTCATCATGGATAATGAAGACACACGCCTTACTTTACTTGCCATGAATAACGAAGGGTATCAAAACATTACCCGTATCGTATCGCTCGGGTTTACCGAAGGTCGCGCTGATCCTATTAATCATGGCACGCCAGTTATTAAGCGCAGTCATATCTTAGAGCATGCAGCAGGTGTCATTGTACTGCTCACCGAAAAGTCAGACGTGGGTCAAGCATTGGTCGGCTCGATGCCAGAAAAAGCTGATGAACTACTTACTGAATGGCAGGCAAAATTTGATGATCGTTTATACTTTGCGATCAAGCGTACCAATCGTTCAGGCGAAGATGCTTTTATTAGAGCAGCCATCCATTCAGGTGCCAAACACAACATCCCTATCATTGCGCATAATGACGTGCGTTTCTTAGAGCAAGATGATTTTGATGCTCATGAAGCCCGCGTTTGTATTGCAGGCTCTTATGTCCTTGCTGACCCAAACCGTCCGCAGACTTACTCAGATGAGCAGTATCTAAAAACACAAGCTCAGATGGAGCAATTATTTGCTGATATTCCACAAGTCATTGACAATACTTTGCGCCTCGCTACACGCTGCAATGTTACCCTAACGCTTGGTATTAACGTCCTACCTGATTTTCCTGTGCCTGAAGGCGAGACGATTGAATCGTTTTTCCGTGCCGAGTCACAACGCGGTCTTGAGCAGCGCTTAGATAAGCTGTTTCCTGTCGAAGCACGTACGGACAATTGGAGCGACTTCCGTCAGAGATACGATGAGCGCCTTGCATATGAGTTAGATATTATTCTATCCATGGGCTTCCCCGGTTACTTCCTAATCGTCATGGACTTTATTCGCTGGGCAAAAGCCAATGGCGTACCAGTAGGCCCTGGACGTGGTTCTGGTGCAGGTTCATTGGTCGCCTATGCACTAAACATTACCGACCTTGACCCGATTCATTACGATCTGCTATTCGAGCGCTTCTTGAACCCTGAGCGTGTATCGATGCCCGATTTCGATATCGACTTTTGTATCGAAGGTCGTGACCGCGTTATTGATTATGTCGCGCAAACCTATGGTCGTGATGCCGTCTCACAGATTATTACCTTTGGTACTATGGCCGCAAAAGCGGTTGTGCGTGATGTGGCACGCGTACAAAGCAAATCGTACTTTTTAGCCAATAAAATATCCAAGCTGATTCCAAAAACGCCTGGCATCACACTGAGCCAAGCGCTTGAGCAAGAACCACAGCTCAAAGACTTGATCTCTAATCCTGACAATATGGATTATGAAGATGCCATTGAGATTTGGGAGATGGCGATTAAGCTTGAAGGCGTCTGCCGAAATGTCGGTAAACATGCTGGTGGCGTATTGATTGCTCCGCACAAGATCACTGACTTTAGTGCCATTTACTGTGATGACGAAGGTCACCGCGTCAGCCAGTTTGATAAAGACGATGTAGAAGCTGTTGGTTTGGTGAAGTTTGACTTTTTGGGTCTACGCAACTTAACCGTCATTAATGCGGCAGTTGAAAATATTAATTTGCGCCGTGCAAAAGAAAACGTACCGGCCTTAGTTTTGGAAGATTTGCCGTTAGATGACAGCAAAGCCTATAAGCTGCTGCAAGATGCCAAAACCACGGCGGTTTTTCAGCTAGAAAGTATGGGCATGAAAAAGTATCTGGCTAAACTGCAACCGACCAATATCGAAGATGTTATCGCCATGTGTGCGCTGTATCGTCCCGGCCCACTCGATGCAGGCATGGTAGAGATGTATATCGACCGTAAGCATGGTCGCGAGGAAGTCATTTATGACCATCCCAATCTTGAGCCGATTTTAGAAAACACCAATGGCGTTATTGTCTATCAAGAACAGGTGATGCAAATTTCACAGGTGATGGCAGGCTATAGTTTGGGCGGTGCTGATATGCTACGCCGGGCAATGGGTAAAAAGAAACCTGAAGAGATGGCCAAGCAGCGCGATATCTTTGTCACGGGTGCCACCTCACAAGGCATTGATGAAGTCACATCAGGCGGTGTGTTTGACTTGATGGAAAAGTTCGCAGGTTACGGTTTTAACCGCTCGCATTCTGCGGCTTATGGCGTATTGGCTTATCAAACGGCCTACCTAAAGCAATACTACCCTGCCGAATTTATGGCAGCGGTCTTAACTTCAGATATGAACAACACCGACAACGTCGTGTTCTTTATCAATGACTGCCGTGAAAACTTTGGGTTAACTGTAGTCAATCCTTCAGTCAATCGCAGTGAATGGCATTTCGTTGCCGATACTCCGACCAATATCATCTATGGTCTTGGCGCAATCAAAGGCGTGGGTGAAGGCGCGGTAGAGTCTATCGTAGATGCACGCCGCCGCGAAGGTCCTTTTAAAGACTTGTATGACTTCTGTCGCCGTGTCGATATCAAAAAAGTCAATAAGCGCACACTTGAAGCATTGGTCAGCGCTGGTTGTTTTGATGACTTTGCCGCCACGCTACGACCTGACTTGCCAGCCGATGAAGCTTACGAGATTCGCGGCGCCTTGATGAGTCAATTGCCAAGCGCCGTACAAGCCGCTGAGCAAGACCGTCAAAACCGCGAAATCGGTATGATGGATTTGTTTGGTGAAATGGACGGTGTGGTCGCAGCGCCGCCGTTAGTCATGACGCCAGAACTCATCTGGGGTGACAAACACCGCTTAAAAGCGGAAAAAAACACATTAGGACTGTACTTAACGGGACATCCAATCAATGAGTATTTGGATGAGTTAAAACGCTATACCTCTGGTGCGCGTCTCGATAAGTTAACCGATACAGGCTATAACGGCAGCTGCTATTTCTCGGGGCTTATTATAGATATTGCCAACTTTGGTAATCGTAACGTGATTACTTTAGATGATGGTACATCGAGACTCGAGGTCAGCTGCTACGCTGAGCGTTTTAATCGTGTCAAAGAACAGTTGAAAATCGATGAAGTCGTCATCATCAAAGGCAGCATCCGTGAGCGTGATGGACGTTTGTTTGCACGTCTTGATAGTGCCATGAGTATGGTAGATGCCAGACTACGTTGGCTCAAAAAAATCAGTATCAAAGTTCACGGTAGTGATATTAATTTGCTCACACGTCTACAGCCATTACTCAAATCAGCCCAAGCTGACATTATTCCCGAGCCGCGTCTGGCTTATAACCAAGAGCAAGACGAGCAAGGTAGTAGCAGTAATAGTACCTACGACCCTGCAATGGGTGGCAGTTTGTATGATGAAAACGGTAATGATTTATTGGCATTAGAGAGCGACATGAACCATGATGCGGCCAATCAAAACGGTATGCCAGCCAGTTATGCTAATAATGCCCTGAGTAATACTGACGCTTCTATCAATGATAACTGTCTGCCACTTGGACTAAGTATTTATGAAGTCTATGGCATCGCAAATGTCGGACTGTCTGAGCACTGGCGCGTTTACCCAAATGACGACAACTTGCAGACATTGAAGACTTTGGTCAGTGAAGAGAACTTACATTTCCATTACAGCTAAGACGTACATTACGTTTTAAAAATTCATTATAGTAATCTTATTGCTTTAACTTTTATAAATTGGACAACCACCATGGATGACACTACAAATAATAATATGCTCGGACAAACTGATGAAGAGATTATCAATCATGAACAGTTCGAGGACATGCGTGACCTGCTCGAAGAAGACTTTGTTGATTTGATACAAGTATATTTTGCTGATAGTAAGAAAAGAGTTGCAGCGCTGCGAATTGCTCATCAAAAAGACGATAACGCCAATGGCTTCGAAACTGCTCATGCTCTAAAAGGTGCCAGCGCCAACTTAGGTACGACTCAATTAGTTCGTCTTAGTAGCCAGTTACAAGAATACTGCCGTGAGCGCCGTATCAATGAGCAAGCCGTCCTGATCGAAGAGATTGCCATTGCATTACACCGTGCTGAACAAGAAATCAATCAGAGACTGGGACAATAATGAGTAACGACGCTTCATTAGCCGTATCATCACGCACAGTGAACGACTACCTTGACTGCCTACAAGTAGTCATGGTCAATACGACTTTGCCTGCCAATATTGGTTCGGCTGCCCGTGCGATGCATACCATGGGCTTATCTCGCTTAACGGTAGTCGATCCCAAATTACCGATTGACGAAACCAGTGTGTCTCATGCAGCGGGTGGCAGTGAACTATTATCGTCAGCTTTGATTGCACCTACTTTAGAGTCTGCCATCTCAGGCTGTCAGTTGGTGTTTGCCGCTAGCAGTCGTAGCCGTCACTTACCTCGCCCTGTCGTGACACCTACGCAAGCCGCTAAGATTATGTTTGACTTTATCGATGCACAGGCAGCTTTAAGTGCAGACGATAGTAATGTTGATAACTCATCTACCGCGACTTCTAGCAAACCAAATATTGCTATTCTATTTGGACGTGAAGACCGTGGATTGACCAATGAAGAATTGGCTTATGCCGATTATCATATTCAAATCGATGCCAATCCTGCTTACCCTGTGCTAAATGTCGCATCAGCGGTGCAAGTGATCGCCAGCTTTATTTTTGCTTATGCTCAAACGCACACTCAGACAGCTGATAGTTTAGATTCGGATACAAGCACAGACGCCCAATCAACAATCAATGTGAATTTGCGTCAGCAATGGGATGAGCCTGCTATTAATCAGCAGCAGCTGCAACAGCTCACTCAGCGCACCACTGACCTTATGGTGCAGCGTGGCCTAGCAAATAACGAACATCTAAAGTTATTGCCATCACGCTTGTCTAGACTTGGGTCACGCCTACAGCTTGATCAAAAAGAATATCAGCTATTAAGCGCTTTGATTGCAAAACTATCAAAAGACTAAAACAAGCCATAGTTTATGAGCTTGCCTTTATTTGACAGCTTTTTACTATATTTTGCGGTATAAAGCTGTTATAACTTGCAGAAGCTTAGCGAAAATATATATTCCTGATTATCCGAACTTTATGACCATAGATTAGAGACATCGCTGTTTTCGCAACGACACTCTACCGACGAATAGATAGGACGCTTTATGTCATTGCCATCCAAATTATTCAAATCGCTTATTACTATCAAAAACGATTTGAAAGAAGATATTGATGCAGTATTCACCCGAGATCCTGCGGCGCGTAATAGTCTGGAAGTGATCCTAACTTATCCGGGCATACATGCGCTTGTTTTGCATCGCGGTGCACACTGTCTTTGGAACAATGAACAGAAACTAGCCGCTCGCGTGATCTCTTACGGCTCGCGCATCATGACAGGTATCGAGATTCACCCTGCTGCTAAGATTGGTAGACGCTTTTTTATCGATCATGGTGTCGGCGTCGTCATTGGTGAGACGGCTGAGATTGGTAACGATGTGACGCTATACCATGGTGTTACTTTAGGCGGTGTGTCTTGGAATAATGGCAAGCGTCACCCAACGCTAGAAGATGGTGTAACGGTCGGTGCTGGCGCAAAAGTCTTAGGGCCATTTACAGTCGGTAAAAACGCTAAAATCGGCTCAAATGCAGTGGTAGTCAAACCAGTACCAGCAGGCGCTACGATGGTCGGCAGTGCCGCGCGTATGATCTCAGATCATCACGATGAAAAAGGCAATCCAATTGCGACAAAAGTACAAGACGCCAAGCAACAAGAAAAAGTTGCGCAAGCTGGTGAGAGCAACGATCGAACTAAAGACACCACTTCTACTGCCAAACGCACCAATACCTTCCGTGCTTATGGTATCGACCCTTATTCGCAAGACCCTGTCGCAGAAGCTTTTGCTAAAATGCTTGAACACATCCAACAATCAGAGAATCGCCTCGATCAACTGCAGTCAGCGATGTGTGATATTGATCCTAATTTTTGCAAAAAAGAATATGACAAGCTTTGTTTAGAAGATTTAGATGTGATTGGTCGTGCTGATATCAATGACGTAGATAACGAGCAGAAGTAACTACTAGAATTTCGGCAAAACAAATAAAACTAAGGGGCGTACAATATATTGTAAGCCCCTTAGTTTTATTTACTGCAAAATATTAGATGTTTTCATTATCAATTAAGATAAGTCATCTTACTAACTGTCTATTTATTATCAACTTTTCCCAAAATGCTATTTGAAAGCTTAATCGATAGATACGGCCAATTCTCTGACCCCTGTTTCCTCATGCGCTTTAAATGGATAACGATCAGCCATTATAATCCAGTTAGATATTGGTTCAGATATAAATTTTTTGCTTAGGCTATTTTCTTTATCAGCTATTTTAATCATCAAAATATCAATATCCATTGTCACTCGTTGCACTTGATTTGGCTCAGTCTGTCGACATCTATGACAATCGCCTTCAAGCGTTCTAAAGGTTTGCTGTAGTTGTTGTAGGCTCACAGGTGTGGTCAGTGCTAGATGGACACATTGATTGGTATAGTCAGGCTTTGGTAATTGGATAGTCGCGGTAAAATCAGGGTTTTGAAAAGCTGTAGATAATTGCACCTCACCTAGCGCTGCTAATCGCTGCCTAGCAAGCGGGAGATACTTGTCAGCTTGGTAATTGCTGCCTAGCGCTAACACTAGCTCTACCACAGGCTGCGCTTGTACAGTATCAGGTGCGCATTGTGTGAACGTTGCCAAATTCAAATCCACTGATGTTTTATGCATCATCAGCTTGGCTGACGTTAACTTCTTTGGCAGCTTCTTTAGTAATTAGCTCGTTGGTTGATGCTGGCGCATAGCGCGTTACTTGCACCCCTACCGCATCTGCTTGAGCAATAGCAGTAGGCTTAGCAATGCTCAACGTTATTTTTTGACAGTCATATTTTGCAAATATCTTATCAGAGATCTGACCAGCCAAATGCTCAAGCAGCTTTGCTTGAACCTCTTTGCACCATTCGCTCACATCATCGCAGACTTCTTTGTAACTCAGGGCATTGCTGACATCATCTGACACAGCAGCACGGCTAATGTCAGTCTCAAGCGCGATATCAATGAGTAATGGCTGAGTAATGGCTCGCTCCCAATCAAACACACCGATGACCGCCTCCACTTTTAGACCTTTTATAAATACAACATCAGACTGAGTATGAAACATGCTTTCATCCTTGTTTGCTAATTTTTTTCGTATTATTAATATTTACTTAACCGATTTTAGCGCTTCTTCACGTAGACGCACCGCTTTTAACACTTTACTTGGACGATGACGCCACAGGTCAATGCTGAATAATAGCAGACCTAACCAAATCAAACCAAATACTGCTAAACGATGTAAATCGAACGGTTCTTTGTAATAGAACACCGCCAAAAAGAAAATAAAGGTCGGCGTCAGATAGTTCATAAAGCTCAGAATACTGTATGCAACGAGCTTGGTAGATTTATTGAATAATAAAAGTGGTATTAGCGTAATCGGGCCTGCGATCATCAGTAGCCAAATATTTGAGCTAAACCAAAAGCTCAGTTGGTGGCTTGCCACATCAGATTGCCAAAACCACCACAGACATAACGGTACTAGCATCGCGGTCTCGACAAACATGGCATCGACAGCAGTCAATGGCGTTTGTCGTTGAATCGTCCCGTAAGTACTAAAACTAAATGCCAAAATCAACGATATCCACGGCAGACTGCCAAGCATCACCACTTGAATGACGACAGACAACAGTGCAAATCCAATAGCGACCCACTGCAAAGGACGCAAGCGCTCTTTGAATAAAATCATGGATAGTGCAACGCCAACCAATGGCCCAATAAAGTAACCCAAACTGGCCTCAAGGATACGGTCTTGATTGACCGCCCATACATAAGTCAGCCAGTTGGTTGCGATAATTAACCCAGAGACGAGTGATAGCGCGATCCATCTTGGGTTTTGCTTGAGCGTTTCTATCCACCCCCAACGTTTGGTAGCCACCAACACAATCAGTAGGCAACAAAACGTCCAAACGATTCGGTGACCAATGATCTCCGTCGCGTCATAATTAGATAGCTGTTTGAAGTATAACGGAAATCCGCCCCAAATAAAGAACGCGATCAGCGCAGTAATAATGCCGCGTCTGGTTGTAATGATTGGGGCAACGGGTTTTTTGATGACATTTTGGGTAGTCATAGTACAGGACAACTTTTTAGAGCAAAGCGCACCCTCACCTAATTCTGATTATTATTATCAATTTAGTGGTGAAAGCGCAGGGTCACTACAGTGAAATTATAAGATAAAAAGCAATGTACTCATGCCAATAGTGACATAAGTACATTGCTAACAATATTAGATTGAGCTTTTTATAGATGCTTTACAGTGCATGATCATAGGAGCGTATTGATCCACACTCACTCATTTATTCAGCATCAGTATCCACTTGAATAGACATACCAATTTGGTTAGCCAGCTCAGCAAAACCTGGGAAGCTGGTATTGACCGTCTCCGTACCCTCAATGGTAATTTGCTCAGCAGCACGCAGACTCGCAACAGAGAAACTCATCGCAATACGGTGATCATGATGCGAGACAATGTGACCACCACCAAAGACAGGCTGGCTATTATTTACATCGCCATTCTCAGTAGCAGCGCCTTTGCCTTCAATAATCAGCCCATCATCAGTGACAGTACAATCGATGCCAAGCGTCTGTAAGCCCTCTGCCATCACCGCAATACGATCCGACTCTTTGACGCGCAATTCTTTAGCACCAGTCAAGACGGTACGCCCTTGCGCACAGCTAGCCGCGACAAACAGTACAGGGAACTCATCAATCGCTAGTGGTACGAGATGCTCTGGTATCTCAATACCGACCAAGTTTGAGCTGCGAATCGTAATATCAGCCACTGGCTCGCCGCCAACATGGGTCTCATTGCTTAGGCTAATATCTGCATTCATTAATTTTAGAATATCAATGACGCCAGTACGCGTAGGGTTGATACCGACTTGCGTCAAGGTCAACTCACTATTTTGACTAATGGCGGCTGCTACCATAAAAAACGCTGCAGATGAGATATCAGCAGGAACCGCAATATCGCCGCCTGTTAGTGTGCCACCGCCAGTGACACTGATGCGATTGCCTTCTACAGTTACTGGATAACCAAAGGCTGATAGCATACGTTCGGTATGGTCACGGCTGATTTCAGGCTGTGTGACCGTTGTCGTACCCTCGGCCCATAGACCTGCTAGTAGCAGGCAAGACTTTACCTGAGCTGAAGCGACTGGCATATCATACTCAGTGCCTTGTAATGGCTTGCCCGCCGTGTCTCGACCAGTGATACTGAGCGGCGCAGTACCACTATGACCCGTGCTTTGGATGACAGCACCCATCGTGCGTAGCGGTGCAGCCACACGCTCCATCGGGCGTTTGTTTAGGCTAGTATCACCCGTTAATACGCTATCAAATGATTGCGCCGCCAAGATACCAGATAGTAGGCGCATGCTCGTACCCGAGTTACCCATATACAAAGGCGTTTTGCTTGGTTTTAGGCCATTCATACCAACACCATGAATGGTCAAGTTACCATTATCAGGACCTTCGATGGTCACACCCATATCACGGAATGCTTGCAACGTTGCAAGGGCATCTTCCCCTTCCAAAAATCCAGTCACATTTGTTACGCCTGTGGCAAGACTGCCAAGCATAATGCTGCGATGCGAGATAGATTTGTCACCAGGAATGGCAATGGTGCCAGAGACAGTATTGCTAGGGGTAATATTATAAGAAGCTGACATGGCAGAAGTATCCGTATAAGGGGTGCTGGCTAACATATGGCCGAAATGTCGCCGTGCGGCTTGTGCACGGCCCAAAAGTCCCATCAGGGCGGTTGAATCTTGATCAATAATAAGCTGGCGCATCGTCTGTAAGTAGACACCATACTCATCAAGGGCGCTAACAATCGCGCTTTGGTTGGCAAAAAATATATCATGCCACATTTTAGGGTCACTGGCGGCGATACGCGTAAAATCGCGGAACCCACCAGCGGCATAACGAAACATATCTAAATTATCATCATGGCTTGCCAATTGCTCAACCAAATTAAAGGCAAGTAAATGTGGCAAATGGCTGGTGTGCGCTAGTATGCGGTCATGATGCTCAGCATCCATTGACATGACATTTGCACCTACTGATTCCCACAATAGTCGCAACTTTGCAATAGCAGTTGCACTGGTTGTCGGTAGCTCGCAAATAATGACGCTATGATTGACAAATAAACTGGCGCGGCGCGCATGATACCCTGAATTTTCAGCCCCAGCAATTGGATGCGCTGGTACTAATCCTATCGGCAGCGAGCCGAACACTGCTTTAGCGGCATCAATGATATTGACTTTGGTACTACAGACATCCGTCATGATGCAGTCACTGGCAAGCTGTCCATTATCCATCGCTTGCTTGATATCAACGAACACTGCTTGAACTGCCTGTACTGGCACTGCAATAATGATTAAATCACTACCAGCGATAACGTCCTGTAAGTTTGCACTACCTGCATCTAGCAGACCATGCTCGATGGCTTCTGTAATACTTGGTGCATGTCTATCGACTGCTACCAGACGCGCGCTTAAGCCATTATCTTTAATAGCTTGCGCAAAACTGGCACCAATCAGCCCAAGTCCAATCACACAAACTTGTTTAAATATAGGTAGCGTAGTATTTAGAGACGATTGAAGTTTATTATTTTTCTGACTACTCACGGCTTTTCTCGTTGGACACACTAAGACATAGATAGAGCCAGTCTTAGTGTTATAAATTTTAATGGCTAATTAAGAACAATTTTTAAATTACAAAGCACTTATAGATGCGCTTAGTCTTCAGTCAAAATAGAACGCAGAGTATCAATCAAACGTAGGTTGTCTTCAGCCACACCTACTGTGATACGCAGCCAGTTAGGCAGCCCATAAGCATCCAACGGACGGACAATAACGCCTTGTTCAAGTAGTGCCTGATGGATAGAAGCAGCAGTTATATCTTCCATCTCAACCTGCACTTCGACCATAATAAAATTGGCATGCGACTTCACAAAACCCAATCCTAGCGCGTCAAACTGCTTTTCTAACCAACGCATTTGCTCATCGTTTATCAGACGAGTTTTTTCGATAAAGTCTTGATCGGCAAGTGCAGCAGCAGCGGCAGCTAAACCAACACGGCTGACGTTAAATGGCTGACGAATTCGGTTTAGTAAATCCGCCACTGCCACCGAGCTTAGAGCATAACCGACGCGTAAACCTGCCAGCCCATAAGCTTTAGAAAAAGTACGTACAATAATGACATTATCGAACTCATCCAATAATGCGCGGTTGTTACTCTCAGGACTATACTCGATATAAGCTTCATCCAGTACCACCAAGACTGAGCTTGGTACACTGGCAACGAACTGGCGCAGCTCTTTTTGCTCTAGCTGCGTACCCGTTGGATTGTTCGGATTGGCAATAAAGACGATTTTGGTATTCGGATTGTCTTGAACCGCTTGGCTCATGGCTTTTAAATTGTGGCCAAAGCGTTGAGCAGGCACTTCAATGCCCGTGGCACCTTGCATCTTCGCTAGCATAGGATATACCACAAAAGCATACTGACTATAGACGATGGCATCATCAGCACCCACAAAGCTGCGTGCTAAAATATCGAGCAAATCATCAGAGCCATTACCTAAGGTAATTTGATTGGCATTGACATCGTTAAAGTCAGCCAGCGCTTGCTTTAGATAGTAACCATTGCCATCAGGATAGCGCGACAACTGCCCTAGCTGCTCAGTCACTGCTAGCGTCACTCGTGGGGAGCATCCCATCGGATTCTCATTGCTAGCCAGCTTGACCACGTCTGAGACACCATACTCACGTGTCAGCTCTTCAATTGGCTTACCGGTTTGATAAGGTGCCAATGCCAAAATACTGTCGTAAGCTGGCGTTAACGGCGATAGATCTGACGCGGTCAATTGAGTAGTCTGCATGGTTTATCCTTAGATGGTATCTGTAAATGCTTTGTTTGAATGCTATCTGCAAAAGCTAAGACCCATCTATTATGTATGAATACCAGTGAGTAAGCCTATAGTTATCTATAGGTAGTTGTCTATAGGACAGCTTTTGGATATGAGCCCAATATGCGTAAATCCTTGACCAATGGACGAATATCATTGATGGCAGCGCTAACGTTTGGATCATTAACATGACCATTCATATCGATAAAGAATACGTATGCCCACTTGTTAGGACGCTCAGGACGCGTCTCAATACTGGTCATCGATACGCCATGATATGACAAAGGTTTTAATATTTCGATCAGTGCGCCTGCTTTATCATGAGCGGAGACGACGATAGAAGTTTTGTCTTGACCAGATGGCGCAATCGCTTCATGACCGATAATAAGGAAGCGTGTGGTGTTGCTTGGATTGTCTTCGATATTTGAGTAGAGCTTATGCAAGCCATACTCTGCAACAGCAACATCACCTGCAATCGCAGCTGAATGCCATTCGTTTTTGAGGCGGCGAGCGGCTTCACCATTGCTTGATACTGCCACACGTTCAACATTAGGGAAGTTTACATCTAGCCAATGACGGCACTGAGCAAGTGACTGCTGATGCGAATAAATACGGCTCAAGCCATCAATCTTGGTATGCTCAGCAACCAAGAAGTTTTGATGAATTGGCAATTCAACTTCGCCAATGATTTTCAAAGTAGAAGATAAGAAGCCATCTAGAGTATGGTTGACTACGCCTTCTGAAGAGTTCTCGACAGGAACCACGCCATACATCGCTGTCCCCGCTTCGACTTCGCGGAACACATCAGTAATGGTTGTCATCGGTACGGTATCCGCGGCTTTACCAAAGTGCTTGAGCGCAGCGGCATGCGTAAAGGTACCGACAGGGCCTAGAAAGGCAATACGCTGCGGCGCTTCTAAATCCAAGCATACTGACATGATTTCACGGAACAAGCGCGCCATTTTTTCATCAGCGATTGGACCTGCATTACGCTCCATGACAGCTTTTAGTACCTGTGCTTCACGCTCAGGGCGGTAAAAGATAGGATTGCTATTGTCGTCAGCGGCGATATAATTTTTCTTTACCATGGCTACTTGCTGAGCCAGCTTTGCACGGTTATTGATTAACGTTTGGATCTCACAGTCTACTGCGTCAATATTTTGGCGAATATTGTCTAAAAACTCTTTTTCAGTTGCGGTATCGCTAGCGCCTGTAGTGGTTTGATTTAGATTATCCATTGTTTGCTCTGGTGACTGCTCGCTCATTACCGCCCATCCTTTTTAGATTTTATCGCTGTTAGATATTACTATTATTTAAATATTGCTATTACATTGCTATTACTTAGGTAGCACTATTGCCAAATCTGACTGTTTTCTGTTTTTAGTTAAAGGCTAAGCCTGATAATAGAAACTATATTCAAAATCAACCTCAAAACAGTCTATCAAAAACACCCTATATTGCTAGTGCCATTTAGCGTTAATGCTATATTTACTGCCAAATACAGCAGCTTGATATATAGCCGGCTCTACTATAGCAAAAACTAAGGTCAGTGCCCATGCGTAAATGCGTATAAATATACCAACTGTTATTAATATTAGCACAGCTGAGCCAGATAACAGTGACGCATAGCATAACTATGAGGCAACACCTGCCCAAAACTGTGTTACAGTTCCAGTTCAGCTCCCTACCCTGTTATATATAAGAGGAGCATCATGTGATTAATAAGAAAAAGGATACCTGATGAGCGCATTACAACAGCTACGCACTATGACCACGATTGTTGCTGATACTGGTGACCTTGCCGCTATTGCCCGTTTAAAACCTATCGATGCAACCACCAACCCAAGCCTTATTACCAAGGCTCTGATTCATCCTGACAACCAAGGCATATTGTCAGAGACCATGAGTCGTCACAATGGTGACGTGGATGCCGTGATCGATGCGCTGACCATTCAGGTTGGCTGCGATATTTTAGAGCTGATCGAAGGCCGAGTCTCTACTGAAGTGGACGCTCGCTTATCTTACGACACTCAAGCGACGATAGATAAGGCACTGGCGTTTATGGACGCCTACCAAAAAGCAGGCGTCGATTCAGAGCGAGTATTGATCAAAATGGCGGCAACTTGGCAAGGTATTGAGGCGGCGCGCTATCTTGAGACTCAAAATATCCACTGCAACCTGACCTTACTGTTTGGACAACACCAAGCAATCGCTTGTGCAGATGCTGGCGTGACCCTGATATCACCTTTCGTTGGCCGTATTCTAGATTGGCAAAAACGCCAACAAAGCCGTCAAAACGTACCGGCTTCTGATGACATGGGCGTACAGTCAGTCAAGCTCATTTATCAGTATTACAAACAGCACGGTTACGAGACACAAGTAATGGGCGCTAGTTTCCGCTCTACCGAGCAAATTTTGGCATTGGCAGGTTGTGACTTGTTGACTATAGCTCCCAATCTCATTGATGAATTGGCAGCCATGGATACCGAGTTAACTCGCCAACTGTCTCCGAGTATGTCGATGGATATGAAAGCGATGACTCAGGTAAGCTTAACGCATGAAGAGTTTAGTGCTGCGTATCAGCAAGACAAGGTTACACAGGACTTGTTACCTAAGGGTATTGATGGCTTTATCGGGGCGCGTGACGAGCTGGCCAAGACATTAGCAGCCATTCGCGGACAATAATAGCCACACGACAGAGCACGACGGATACTGGGCTGGCACAAAAGATATTTGCCTACTAATAGTAAGTTGGCTATCATTACCTACTTCAAATGACAAGAAGCAAGGCTTATATGAAACGGCTATCAATATTATTGGCAGGCAGTGCTTTAGCGATCAGCGCCCAGGCAGTTAACTGGGTAGAGGTGTCCGAGAGCAGCTCTGGATCAATTTTTAGTATAGATTTGGATTCTATTGAAAGCTCTGACATCAGTATCATAGATGAAAAAGACGTCGAAAATATCACGGTATCTATCCTTAGAACCTATCCTAAAGACAAAGATGCCGATAAAGATGACTCGAAGGAAGAAAAAAGCAATATTGACCATAGTGAGCAGCAACTACTCATTTCATGTAAAGATGCCAGTTACTATAGACGAGCCTTCGTTAACTACGATGCTGAAGGCAAAGTAACCAAGTCATGGCAGTCAGAAAAACCAATATTGACCACAAAAGACTTTAAAGTCACCACCCCAAAGACAGTTGGTCGTACGGTGATAGAACAGTCTTGTAAAGACTACGAACAAGACGAAGAGCAATAAACACAGCCTACTTAACACAATACTAAAAAACATTAATACAGTATCAAAAAAAGCGCCCTGACATAGTATCAGGGCGCTTTTTTATTTGGAGAATCGTTTAGCTATATCGACAATACAACGTGTCTAGTAGTCAAAGAAACTGCCATTCATTTTAAGCTTTTAGTACCGTATAAACAGGTACTGGGAACTCGCCATGCAAGTCGACCAAGTCCAATAACACTAATGCACCGACCACAGTATGGTCAGCTGATTGACATAATTCGTAAGCAGTAGTCAACGTACCACCAGTTGCCAAGATGTCATCGACCAATAGTACGCGCTCAGGCGGTAGATTGTTTTGCATCTCAAGCGTGTCTTTACCATACTCCAGTGCATAGGCTTTGTTGGCAACAGGTGGTGGCAGCTTACCTGGTTTACGTAGCAAGATCATGCCTTTGCCCAGACGGCCTGCTAGCATACTGGCAAATACAAAGCCACGCGCTTCTACCGCACCTAGACAATCTACCTCGTCCATAAGCCCTTCTGGCAATGCGGCAAGCAGCGCATCGATGACAGCGTCAATATGACTGCGCAGTAACGGGGTAATGTCATAAAAATCAATGCCAGCTTTTGGAAAGTCTGGTACTGTGCGAATAATCTGCCAAAACGGATGGTCAGTATTGAGCACATGAGACGTCTCATTGTTGGTGGTGGATGTGGCGGCGGCATTGGTACTCATGATGACCCTTAGCTTATGTATTTAGATGGTTTAGTTAGTTTAGATAAGACAACAACTGGATGATATATCAGCGATAAATGCTAAGCATTACTGTGAATTTAGCGGCGATTATTATAGCATAATTGGTTTTCGTATGGCGGGCTGGCGTCCAGTCTTGTTATCAAGCGCTAATAAGGTAACGTATGTGATTGACTTGATAAAAGAAAAGTCATCTCAATATACAAGTGTAAACTTAACTATGAAAATTGCGGTTATATGCTAAACTACGTGCGTTTTTGCAGTCTAATATAATAGCTGTAATATTAAAAATGAGCGTTTATAGCACGCTGTAACTGTAATACTGGTAATGATCGATAGGACTATTTATGAAACGTTATGAATGTATTGTCTGCGGCTGGATATATGATGAGGCGCTTGGCTGCCCAGAAGAAGGTATCGCACCTGGTACTAAGTGGGAAGACATCCCTGATGACTGGACTTGCCCTGAGTGCGGTGTCGGCAAGCTTGATTTTGAGATGCTTGAGCTGTAGTAGATGACCCTCTAATTAGGACACTTCATGACAAAATCAAATGACATCAATAGTGCTAAATTGCCTGAAACGCTGGATAATAATCTAGAAGATCATCTGAATAACTACCCTACTCCTGAGTGGCGCAAATTTGGGGAGCATCAATGGCGCGACTCTGACTTGAGTAAGCACCTTCGTCAAGCAATGATTGACATCGGTGATGGTATTGAGTTGTGCGTCGAAGCTGGCGGTAATCCCAATAATCCGCCGCTGCTGATGATCATGGGGCTAGGCTCACAAATGATATTTTGGCCAGACAATTTTATTAAGCGCTTTATCGATGCTGGTTTTTTTGTGATTCGTTTTGATAATCGTGATATCGGCTTGTCTTCTAAAGTGCAGATAGAAGGCTTGCCGCGTATTAGCCAGCTTAAAATGATGGTTCGTCTACAGACAGGGCTGTCTAACAAAAGCACGCAGGTTGCTTATAACTTGACGGATATGGCTGAAGACACCGCACGTTTGATTAAAGCACTAAAGCTTGGTAAGACACACCTGCTTGGGGCTTCGATGGGCGGTATGATTGCACAAATCGTGGCCGCACGTTATCCAAGCTTGGTACAGCGAATGGCGCTTATGTTTACCACGACCAATCGTGCGTTTTTGAAGCCACCCAAGCCCAAACAGCTATACACCCTTATCAATCGACCAGAAAGTCATTCTGAGCGTGATATCGTGCGTCATAGTGTTTGGTTTATGAAGACCGTTGGTACACCAGGTCATGTGAATGTGCGTATGGTCCGTGAAATCGCTAAGATTCGCTATCAGCGCAATTTTCACCCGCTTGGTACAGTACAGCAGCTCAATGCTATCTTGGCATCAGGCTCTATCAGTCGGTTTAGTAAGCAAGTCAAAGCACCAACGATTGTATTACATGGTAGCGCTGATGGACTCCTGCCTGCCTCGCAGGGCCGAGTCGTTGCCAAGACCATTCCTAATGCTACGTTCCATCTCATCGAAGGCATGGCACATGATATTCCAGAGTATTATCAACCTTATATGGTTGACTTAATCAGCAATCATTTATCAAGCAACTAGCTTTAAAAACATCAATTTCAAAAAAAAGAGTGTAAAACCTAGCGAAGAATCACAGGTTTTACACTCTTTTTTATTGCCTATTTAATTCTAGGGCGTGTCCTCAATTCAATCGATAGTTATCTAAATGGGTTAAAAATGGCTACATCTTGCCAAATGTCGTCAAATAGCTGACTAATATCTCGATATTATCTGCACTATTTTCCTTATTTGACTGCGATTTATCTCATCTTTATCACCATTTTTAAAATGAGGACACGCCCTAGTAATTGCATCAATCACAAGCAACGCCAGCACCTTCCTTATCTATACACATTTTATTTCCGTTCTTTAGGTTACCAATCCACGCCTTACCACCTGTAAATACAAAGGATGGTTTGCCCTGATAGCTATCGTTAGCGTTCACACCACTATTAGCAAAGCGAAAAGGAATCACCAGCTCACCGCCTAAATTGACAAAGCCCCACTCTTCACCGATACGCACGCCAGCATACTCCTCAGAAAACGGACGCACTTCATCAAATGAGTACGTAATCATAGTGACATTATTGTCATCGACGAAACCCCATTTACCATCTTGCTGACGTGATTGAAGAGTCGTAAAGCGCGCTGGTACAGACTGTGATGCTGTGCTAGATTTTTCGTTAGAAGAAGTAGGTTTGTTCACTGCCTGAGTGTCATTCTGGGCATTTGGATCATTCGCTGCATTACCGTTTTTATCTACCCAACTGGTTGCACGACCTTTGCGTACACGCGCTACTCCATTACGATAATTCTCGATATCATCAATCGCTGCAGAAAACGAGATAACGATATTATTGGCTGTATTAATCACACCATAGTTACCCTCTTTTTTTACCACGATGCGCCCATCCGATACAGGCCGCGCCCAACCTTGACTCTCTGTCAATATATCGTACATGGCAGGCACGACTTCGCGGCCCTGCATATTGAGATAACCGACGCGACTGTTGCGCAGTACAGGCAACAGACCGCCTGACAGTTTATCGGCATCAACTTTTTGATAACGTGATAAATCAACGACTCGTTTGCCTTTTTTATCGATTAAAGCCACTGGCGCACCAAAGTCTTTTATCGCCAAAAAGTAACTACTACTGGCTGTGCAGGAGACGTTTTTATAATAACTTTTTGGGATTTTACAGCTGGCGGCATGTGCGCTAGGCATCAAAAACAATGCGCTAGATAGCATCGTCACGACGACACTGTATTGCGATATTTTTGGTAGCAAGCCAGACAATATATGTGGCTGTTTTTTTGATAGCAATCGTTGAAGCATAAATAAACCTAGACAAATAATATAGATTGTTTGGTATAACCAATCAGACGTTAAGTACATTATATCGTCAATCTACTATACATGTGTTGCCGCGTTAATGTCGCTTAAAGTGCTACACACATACCATCCCTACAAAGATATCACTTGTATACATTATGCTCTTTCATACTCCCACGAATCGTCGCCCTGATACAAATATTTTGATATAAGTACTATTACCCAACTGTCATAAGTCTATTGCGAAAAACGCAGCTATATCAAATACTTTGATTATTTATTTGTGTCTAACGTGCCCAATAATTTTCCGCACAGCGAGAGTATTTTTATTCACCGTAATAAATTATGGTTTTGCCATTTCATTTTGCGTTTAAAACCACGACAATATGGCTTTATGTCAACATAAGTTCTGACGTGATGCAATGATAATAAGAGTACTGTTATTCAAAATGCTGTTATTCAAATACTGTTATAAGGACAAATTATGGCTATTGCTTCAACGCGATCTGCACCTATTGGCTTAGTCATTGGTTGTATCATTTTTGGATTGGGCAGCTTAATTGTCGCTCATGTCGATATTGGTGGTTGGGCCATGTCGTTTTGGCGATTGGCTGTTTCTGGTATTGTATTTGCGGTATTGGCTAAGATAATGGGCCAACGTATGCCCAAATCAAGACGCACCATTTTTTATGCGCTACTATCAGGGGCGTTTTTGGGATTAGATTTGGCACTGTGGCATGAGAGTATTTATGCGGTTGGGCCTGGTATTTCGACGCTGCTTAATAGTCTGCAAATATTTTTCTTGGCCGCTATTGGTTTTATGTATTTTAATGAGCGTCAGTCTATCGTGCAGCTTATTAGTTTGTTTTTAGCCATGATAGGCGTGGCAATGATAGGTAGCCCTGAATTTGCACACAACACTGCTGCGACTTGGGGCTTTGTCACTGGTATTGTATCGGGTGCCATGCTGGCGGCTTCGATGACCTTTATCCGCAAAACGCATGACACTGAACCGACACCTATATTTATGCTAATGCAACTGATCAGTATTGGCGGCGTCTTAGCCATGATTATACCGATTTTTGTATTTGATACAGGTAATATCCTACCCAATACATGGTCTGAGATTGGCTGGGTGCTTATCTATGGTACGGTGATGCAGTGCTTAGCATGGGGATTGATTGCCTACTCTATTCCTAAGCTTTCTCTAGCACTGACTGGACTGCTATTGTTGACTGAGCCTATTGCAGCCCTTGTCATTGACTATAGCTGGCTGGACAAACCGATTAATATTTTGCAGTGGAGTGGCGCACTATTAACGATGTTTGCTATTTACTTAGGCTCATTGAAACCAAAACCACGTGCCCTTCGCCGCTATCGGTTTTTTTCAAGATTTTATAAGCGAGATTATAAGTAATATTAATTTTTTTCAATACGGTTGCTCACCACTGCCATACAAAAAAGCGCCCATGCTATCGATAGCATGGGCGCTTTTTGTTAGATGAGATATGCTTTGACCATCTTTATCTGATAAGCGCCAACTTCAATCTCATCAGTATTACTTATTTCGCCTCAGAACTTTGGTTAAACAAAGCGTTTAACACGATAGCGGCTAAAGTAGCAGTACCGATACCGCCTAAATCAAAGCCACCCAAATGCAAGCTAAAGTTACCAGTACCCATAATGACCGTCACTGCTGCGATGATTAGGTTGCTGTTTTTACTAAAATCAATATGGCTATCGATCCAGATTTTTATCCCAGCAACCGTGATAAGACCAAAGACAACTATAGAAGCACCGCCCAATAGAGCCGCTGGGATGGTCTGAATGATCGCACCAAACTTTGGTGAGAGTCCCAATATGATAGCAACCAAACCTGCTACGACAAATATCGTCGTGCTATACACTTTGGTAACCGCCATGACACCGATATTTTCAGCGTAAGTAGTGACACCTGTACCACCAAATCCTGCCGAAAAAGTCGTGGCTAAACCGTCCGCCAAAAATGCTCGGCCCATATAAGGAGTCACACGAGCTTTGGTCATGCCCTCTACTGCCTTAAAGTGCCCTAGATTTTCAGCCACCAAAATAAAGGCCACAGGTGCAATTAGAATAATAGCGCTCATCTCAAAGCGCGGCGTATGAATGCTTGGTAGTCCAAACCATGAAGCGGCAGCTACTGTACTAAAATCAATCGCTGTACCAAAGCCTAGAATATTGGTCATGACAAAATAAGCAACGTACGACAGTACCAAACCGACGAGTAACAACAGACGTCGCAACATACCGCGAGTAAATACTGCCACACCACTAATGAGCAGTACGGTCAAGGTGGCCATCCAAGCATCAAACTGATTGGCAGACACGCCTTGAATGGTCACTGGCGCCAAGTTAAGACCGATAATCATGACAATCGCACCCGTCACGATAGGCGGCATCAAGCGCTCAATCCAACCTGTACCCGTCTTCATCACTAGCAGACCAATCAATGCATAAATGATACCGCAGGCCATAATACCGCCTAGCGCAACATTTAGATTGTCATTGAATCCTGCGCCTGCATAAGCGGTCACCGCGATGACTGGACCAATAAAAGCAAAACTTGATCCCAAGTAACTCGGCATGCGCCCACCGGTAATCATAAAGAACATTACCGTACAGATACCAGACATCAAGATGGCTAAGTTAGGATCGAACCCCATCAATAAAGGCGCCAGCACAGTTGCACCGAACATCGCAAATGTATGCTGTATACCGAGCAATACGCTTTTTGACGGAGGTAAATAGTCGTTGATACCGACTGGATCACGATCCAAGTCGCCCTTATAAGGACGCCATGTCGGAAACCAACGGCCATTTTCAAAATCTGGATTGTGCGGGTAATTGATAGCGGCTGAATCAATGCCTGCAGAATCCAAGGCATTTTGAGTCGATAGATCTTGAGCGCTATTGTCTGACGCTGATGAAGGGTCTTTTTGAGATGGCATGCGCGCTTGTCCTATGTGAGCTAAGCTAAAGTAATAGGCTGGGGCGTGTTGAATATTCGACCATGGCACTGACAGAGACTATTTTTTAGACAGTTCGACGTTAAAAATAGTAAGTTTAGTTATTCTAAGCGTCTATTTTTAACAGTGAAATGGCAAAAAATAGCCCTGTCTCCTTCTGTTAATATTGGAGCTGATGCTAAAACTGTCCTATACCGCGTTATAAATCTAGTTAAGGCACGAACATTACCGTCGTTTTACGCCTTGCCTAGAACAGTTTTAGCAATCAGCAGTGCCTATTTGTGAATGTTCAATACGCCCTTGAATAACTGATAAAATAAGAATATTAATAAATGGACATATTTCTAAGGGCTTGTATAAATAGCAGAACGTTAAGTCCTTCTATCTATAATATGTCATCCCAATTCATTCATTTATGTTGTAATATGACAAACCAAAAGTATTATTTGGTATGATAACCATATCTTGCTAGATGTATGAATACGGATATGTCTGACTGAAAAATTCAGTCTTTTTTAATCCGTCTTATTTTACGATGATAACCAACTTACAGGATGTTACATAGTTGTTGACTGCGAGCATGATAACGGAGTTTCAAAATAAATAAAAGTTATTATTCAACTGCCCTCAGTGCTCATTTACCTTATAACCTTCATAAATAGTGTCTCGCGCCCACCTATCAATGGTGACTAGGAGCGATGGCTGTCTATTATATTTTTCATAAAAGCGCCCAATGCCATAGATAAAATAGGCTAAAGCGCTTAAAATTTTTGGTGACTTATTATGATCAGTGTTTTTGATTTATTTAAAATCGGCATCGGCCCATCCAGTTCGCATACAGTCGGACCGATGGTCGCTGCAAACTTATTTTTGACCTCGCTAACTGAGCAAATGGAACTGACTGCAGTTAAGACCATTGAGATTGAACTGTATGGCTCTTTGGCGGCGACCGGAAAAGGGCATGCAACAGATACCGCTATTTTACTAGGCCTACTTGGGCACACGCCTAGCACGATAGACACACGCATGACCAGTAGCTACCTATCTCCTATCTTCTCTGACAAAATTCTCAATGTATCAGGCACGCATACGATTGCTTTTGATACAGAGCAAGATATCTACTGGTATGATGATACTGTGCTACCTTATCACCCCAATGCATTGACGCTACGCGCTATTTCAAATGAAGGCGTTCGCTATCAGCAGACGTACTATTCAGTCGGTGGCGGTTTTGTCATCAATGAAGAAGATGCAACTAACCCAGACGAAGATCATGCCAGCCCGACCATCGATAGAGTTCCCTACCCGTTCAATAACGCGGCAGAGCTACTAGAGCAATGTCGTGAGCATGACTTGAGCATCAGCGAATTGGTACTAGCAAACGAATGTCACTTCCATGCCAAAGAAGAAATATTTGCTTACTTAGATAGTATTTGGGAAGTGATGCAAGACTGCGTCAAACAAGGCTGTGAAAATGGCGGTATCCTTCCGGGTGGATTAGATGTAAAACGCCGTGCCCAAGATTTGCATACGCAGCTGTGTGCTGAAAAAGACCAACCGATCACCAAGACTGATAAGTTAGCCGCTATGGACTGGGTCGATTTGTACGCGCTCGCCGTCAATGAAGAAAACGCCAATGGCGGCAAAGTAGTCACAGCGCCAACCAATGGCGCAGCAGGTATCATTCCTGCCGTACTGCACTACTATCGTGACTTTTTGCCCAACTACAGCCAAGATGGCGTTCGTAAATTTTTGCTAAACGCCACTGCTATCGGTAGCCTTATCAAGCAAAATGCTTCAATCTCTGGTGCTGAAGTCGGTTGCCAAGGTGAGGTTGGTTCTGCGTGTGCAATGGCAGGCTCTGCACTGGCAGAAATCATGAATGGCACGCCAGCCAAATGCTTAAATGCAGCTGAGATTGGTATTGAGCATAATCTAGGCCTTACTTGTGATCCTATTGGCGGCTTGGTACAAGTGCCTTGTATCGAGCGTAATGCGATGGGTGCAGTTAAAGCAATCAATGCAGCACGTCTAGCCTGTAGAGGTAATGGTCAACACTTCGTCTCTTTGGATAAAGCGATAGAGACGATGAAGCAAACAGGAGCTGATATGTCTGATAAGTATAAAGAAACAGCACGAGGCGGTCTGGCGATTTATGCTGACAATAGAATCCCTACGGCAACGCGAGGTGTCAGTGTAAACTACAGTCAATGCTAGTCTGACTTCTCAAAAACTAATTTACTGACAATAGAAACAACAAAAAGGCCTCTAACGAATTAGAGGCCTTTTTGTCATGTATAACTGCTTTATTGTCTATATATTGCTATCAATATTATTCAGCAGTTTTTGATACCACTTCATTTAGAATCCAAACTGGCTGCACTACATTTGAGCCTTCTGCGGTTACTGCTTCTTGGCGTACATCTAGGACATAACGATAGTTCGGCTCATAGGTAAAGCCTTGAATATTACCGTTTAGCGTGGTGTAGTTTTTCTGATAGGTTTGGCGATACTGCAAGCACTGTGATTCAACCATGCTGCCATCAGTAGCAGTCAAGTCACATACTGCTTTACGCGGTGCAATTTCCACTTCAAAGCTTGGGATATTAACTACTTTTACATTCATAGGTTGTCCTTCAACGACCATCGTGCGCTCATCATCCATATTCATCGTAGAGCAACCAGAAAGGGCAAAAGTTGTCATCAATGCTGCAAGTGCTAATTTCTTCATTATTCAATCCTCAGATAATTGTTATTAATTCTTTATTAATAGTTTAGTTACTGGCTTATTTATTGGTTTAGCTACTGACTTATCGTTACTTAAATAAGTTTATTATTTTGAACACCTTATCTTGCTTTGATACAAGCTAACAAGGCTGTTGGCTTTTTACTGAAACTAGTATAGGTCGCTAGTCGCCTTACCCTCTATGACTACTTTGTAAATTAACGTCAGCTTTTGCAACTGATGTTAATGAAGCGTATTGAATAGCAGAGTTATTTGCTACTGAGCAGAAGTTTGACATTAAAAAGCCAGAACAAATATTGTTCTGGCTTTGATTCAACTACACAAATTCTGTTTTATGGAGAAGTACTAGCTACGATAATCAGCGTTTATTTTGACGTAATCGTATGACAAATCGCAAGTATATACGGTATCGCTGGCATCGCCACGTGCAAGGTCGATATGAATGGTAATCTCAGATCGGCTCATGACTGTTTTGCCCGCCTCTTCTGTATAGTCAGGTGCAACACCGCCATTTTGGCAAATCATTACCTCGTCTAGATACACATCGACTTGCTCTGTGTCTAGATCTTCGATACCAGCATAGCCCACTGCTGCTAATATGCGACCCCAGTTAGCATCACTAGCAAAAAATGCCGTTTTTACTAAAGGTGAATGTGCGACTGCATAAGCCACATCGCAGCATTCTTGCGTGGTTTGACCGCCAGTCACTTTGACCGTCATGAATTTGGTAGCGCCTTCTCCATCACGTACAATCAATTGTGCCAGACGGACAAACACATCAGCTAATGCATCGAATACAGGCTTATAATATGGGTGCTCTGGACTATCAATCACCTCTGAGCTAGCAGCACCTGTTGCGATTAACACACAACAATCATTGGTTGAGGTATCGCCATCGACAGTAATGCGGTTGAAAGACTGCTCATTGATAGCGCTTAGCATTTCTTGTAATAAGTCAGCTGCGATGTTGGCATCTGTCGCCACATAGCCCAGCATAGTCGCCATATTTGGGCGTATCATTCCTGAACCTTTAGACATACCAGTAATATGATAGCTAGTACCTGCTACATCAACTTTTTGGCTGGCCAATTTAGGAATGGTATCCGTCGTACGAATGCCATTAGCAGCAGCTAACCAGCTATCAGGCGCTAGATTAGCCAATGCATTATCCAGACCTGCGATGACCGCATCACTATTTAACGGTTCACCAATCACGCCGGTAGAGAATGGCAATATTGTGTTGGTATCTACACCGGCCTTTTCAGCCAACGCTGTACAGATATCAATAGCGCGGCGCTTGCCATCAGCGCCCGTACCTGCATTTGCGTTACCCGTATTGGTGACTAAATAGCGCGGACTGACTGTAGCAAAGTGCTCACGCAATACTCGCACTGGCGCGGCGCAAAAGGTATTTTTAGTGGTTACAACCGCAGTAGTAGCTTTGTCAGGTATTTCGATAACTACTAGATCATCGCGGTCTTTGTAGCGAACGCCTGCCGCTGTGGCACTGAGTTTGATACCGTCGATAGGATAGATAACATCAGGTACTGATACATTTCCAACAGCCATAATAAAATCCTTATTTTTCAATTTTTATCGTTATTTACGGAGTACAAAGTGATAAATACTATCGTCATTTCAAGACAGTTCAGATACAAGAAGAACTAGCTACAACACTACAATAAGCAGACTGAACAAGCTGAGCGCCGTCGCTAATTGACATGAGATTGACTACATATAAATATTACGGTTTCTTTAGGTCAAATGCTGACCAAATTGGTGCATGGTCAGATGGTTTTTCCATAGCACGTAGCTCATAACTGATACCAGCATCGATACATTTACCGATTAAGTCTGAGGTACATAGAATATGATCAATACGTAACCCGCGCTTAGGTTCATCATTGAAGCCGCGACTGCGATAATCAAACCAGCTGTATAACTCAGTGCTCTCTGGATAATGCAGACGGTAAGTATCTGTTAACTCACGTGACATCAATGCTGAGTACCATTCGCGCTCTTCCGGCAGAAATGAGGTTTTTCTGTTTTTCAACCAACGCTTGGCATTAACTTCACCAATACCAATATCGATATCTTCTGGTGCAATATTCATATCACCCATGACGATAATCGAACGACCTTCCGCTTTTAGCGTATCAATATAAGCCATCAAATTGGCATAATAAGTACGCTTCATAGGAAATTTGGTCGGGTGATCCTGGCTTTCTCCTTGCGGAAAGTAACCATTGAGCACATCCACTTCACGACCTTCAAACTCATAACGTGCATGGATAAAGCGCTTTTGGGCTTCTTCATCTTCGCCAGGGAAGCCTTTTTGTACGAATATAGGTGCAGCTTTGGATAATAGTGCGACGCCGTAATGCCCTTTTTGTCCAAAGTACTCTACGTGGTAGCCCAGACCTTCAATATCGCTAAGCGGAAATTGATCATCATGAACCTTGGTTTCTTGTAGGCCCATGACATCAGGATCGATTACCTCGCGCACCGCCTCGAGCTGATGCTGACGTGCACGGATACCATTGATGTTAAAACTGACAAAACGGGTCATAAACTGTCCTATACTGATTGGTTGGAATATAGCGCTCTATAAATGGGGGAAATATAAACGGCTATGATAACAAATGTAAGCGGTTCTAGCGGTTGCATGGCCTGATATCTTGAGCTAGAGTAACTCTATTATAAGCACTATCTAATATTGGTCTATCTGAAACACTTTTATTCAACAATACTTATTAAAAATATCGAGCATCGCTATGACAACAATTAAGCAAAAAAATACGACATCAGCCATGAATGATGATACCAAACCACTATTTGCTAAAGATTATAACGTCTATATTAACCATACTGATGCTGGCGGTATAGTCTATCACGCCAATCATTTGGTGTTTTTTGAAAACTGCCGACGCGACTGGTTTACTGAGCTAGGCTTAAATGGATATTTTTTGCAGACTGACAGTGGTGAAGTACAGCATTTTGTCGTGAGTCAGGCGGACTTGCAATACAAAAGAGCCATTCTATTAGATGAGGTAATTAGCGTACGTATTGATAAAGTGGAGCTAAAACCTGCCAGCATCATATTTTATCAAAGTATATATCGCAATCTACCAAATCATGGCACTACCGAAACAGATGATAGCCAGCTACTAAGCAGCACCAAAATCGTCATTGCCTGCGTACAAAACCTCGTCAAACCAGAGCCAATGAGTAATGACGAAATAGGCAGCGATAAACCAGATACTTCAGCGACAACCCCACCAATGCGTCCTATTCGTGTACCAAAAAAACTGCGCGTTACGATCGAACAGGCTATCTCTGAGCAAGTGCATGGTCAGCAGTAGAGCGCTATGAGCATAGATACGGGTAGAGTGTTGCTTGAATTTGATAACCTATGGGTACATAGCCAACGGACGATAAATGCTCAAAGCATTAAAAATAGCAAAGAAGCACTGAAAAAACCTTCTATGCCGTCTAGCATTTATCAAAACTGGACAAGCAAGCTAACCGCAAACACTTCACTGGATAAAGAGCCATCAATTCATGATCGAACGCTAATAAGCGGTGCGAGCGGTACGCTATTGTCAGGGCAAGTCACTGTTTTGACAGGAGCGTCTGGCAGCGGTAAATCCGTACTATTGCGAATATTGGCAGGATTACTGCCAATGAGCAGCGGTACTGTTCGTTTGGATGATGACACGTCGAGTAATGTTTATCACGATATTCATGAGACTGCACCTGTACTGTGGCGCCAACAAGTTGCCCTACTTGCTCAGCATCCACAGCTGTTAGACGGTAGTGTCCTTGAAAACTTACAAATGCCTTATCAACTGTATGCTCATCAATCGCAGACTTTTAACATAGACTGGCATATTGTTCAACTTGAACACTTAGATAGAAGTGCAGATTTTTTGCAACAAGACGCCAAGCATTTATCTGGTGGCGAGCGCCAACTGGTCAATACATTGCGTCTATTGCAGCTTAGTCCAAAAGTTCTATTACTAGACGAGCCAACTGCTGCTTTGGACATTGACACTTCAGCACAGCTAGTCAACTTACTCATAAACTGGTTGCATGCAGATGCACAGCGCACACTCCTATGGGTGACTCACGACACAAAAGATATCATGCCTTTGGCAAATAGACATTGGCATATGCAAGCAGGTGTGCTCATTGCAGACTCTTGAAGAACTTTTATACAAGAATATCTAATTAAATAAGTAAGTCGTCGTATAGTTGCTCAGACAATTTAGCACGTTAATGACCTCAACCCTCACCTTCTATTATTACCATAATTACTTCCTAAATAAGCTCATATGAGTGGTACGAATGATATGCAAATTTTTCTCACTTATAGTGATATCGCTCTTGCTAGCAGCCTAATTATCATTGTATTACTCATCTCTTGGCGCTTACGTTTAAAACTAAGCAAGACCCTTCTAATAGCGGCCTTTCGTACGATCATACAACTTAGCTTTATTGGGCTGATACTGGCGTGGATTTTTGCACGTGAACAATGGTATGAAGTACTAATTATCTTAACGGTCATGACTCTAATTGCAGGAAGTGCCGCCAAAAATCGCGTTAAACGCAGCTATAAAGGGCTATTAACAGATACGTTATTGGCAGTCGGTATCTCAGCAATACTAGTAACGACGATTGCGATTATCGCGATTTTGAATGTGCAGCCTTGGTATACACCGCAATTCATTATTCCTATATTGGGTCTGATATTAGGAAACTCCCTGACTGCCATTTCGTTGACAAGCAATCAATTGATTGAATCCTTTCATGAGCAATCAGGGCGCATAGAAATGATGCTCAGTCTATCTGCTAGGCCATTCGAAGCCGTCCATGAGCAGATAAAGGCAGCTATCACTAATGGCTTGACCCCAACTTTAAACTCTATGCTAGTCGTTGGTATTGTTAGTTTACCAGGCATGATGACTGGTCAAATCCTAGCGGGCGCCGATCCCACTCAAGCCGTACGCTATCAAATAGTCACTATGTTTCTGATATGTGTCAGCAGCACGCTTGGCTGTACTATCAGTGCATTACTCATCTATCGACGTTTCTTTAATAAAAAAGATCAATTCATTTTACCGCAATAGTCTTAGCATTTACATTCCTTTGTTTTTTGTCAGCTCATCAATATTAATTATCTAATCCTTCTTTTATCAGCTAACAAAGGTAATATATTCTTATAAGTTAATATATGTACTGATCAGTATCGCTTACTGTTATTGTTTTAGACTAAATTCATGCTAATGTATTGCTCAAATGTATCGTTTTTTTGATACTTTATTTTTAAGCAGTAGATAAATAGTTTTAGGACGAACATCACTTTTATTACTAAACTTTTTATTTGTTCTATTTAACGCTTTGTTTAAATATTTATTGAATAAAATGCTGTGACAGCAGCAAAAAAACTAGCTATTAATCAATAGACAGGGATGCTATTGAATACGGTAGATACCACTTAAATCAGTAGTGGTTTGTACCATTGATAGATTGACAACTACCTTTTCAAAATACTTTAGCCTATATCAAATCGCAAGGATGCTAACTATGATATCGAACAAACCTTGGCTTTCTCAATATCCAGCCGGTGTGCCAAAAACCATTAACCCCGATAGATATAGCAGCATCATGGAGCTATACGAAGAATGCTTCGATCGCTTCCGTGGACATCCGATGAGCATTTGTATGGGAGTGACTCATACCTATGGTGATATCGATAACGCTTCAATGGCAGTCGCTGCTTGGCTACAGAACCAAGGCTTGCCAAAAGGCAGTGTCGTCGCTTTGATGATGCCAAACGTGCCACAGTATCTACCAACCATGATTGGAATACTGCGTGCAGGCTACGTTTGTACCCCTGTCAACCCACTATATACTGGCCGAGAATTACGCCATCAGCTTAATGATTCTGGTGCTCAAGCAATTTTTGTAGTCGATAACTTTGCCCAAGCGCTTGAGCAAGTCATTGAAGAAACGGCTATCAAACGTGTCATCCTATCGAAGATGGGCGATATGATGGGTTTGAAAGGTATTTTGGTCAATACAATTATTCGTCAGGTCAAACGCTTAGTACCCAAGTACAATCTTAATGACCCTAAGTACCACGTTACTAAATTCCCTGAAGTATTGAAAAAAGGTAAAAACCTACCTTTTCAACAACCAACCATGTCTCTGGACCAAAAAGCATTTTTGCAATATACAGGTGGCACTACAGGACTCTCAAAAGGCGCTATTTTATCGCAGCGTAATATTGTAGCAGCAGCGATGCAATCAGAAGCATGGACTCGCCCTATCACATCAGAAATTAACGAAGTATATATCAATATGGTGATGGCGCTGCCGCTGTATCATATTTTTGCATTCATGCTTAGTCTACTTGGTATGCGCTCAGGCTATACCTTTATACTAGTACCTAATCCGCGTGATATTCCTGGATTTGTTAAAACTTTATCAAAACAACCGTTCCATATTTTCCCTGCGGTTAATACCCTCTTTAAAGGACTGCTCGATAATCCAAACTTTAAAGATTTGGACTTTAGCTCTTTACGTATCTCACAAGCTGGTGGTATGGCGGCTACTGAGCAAACTGCGAATCGCTGGTTAGAAGTGACGGGCTGCGCGATGATCGAAGGTTGGGGTATGACAGAAGGCGTTGCAGTTGGTACCGCCAACGTTATTACCAATCGTGAGTTTAACGGTACTATCGGTGTACCAGCACCTGGCGTAGATGTCATCATTATTGATGAAGATGGCAAGCATGTAGGTTTAAACGAAGGGGGCGAGCTATGTATTAAAGGCCCTAACGTAACCTCTGGATATCTCAATAGAGACAGTAGTGCTGATTTTACTAGTGATGGTTATTTCCGTACTGGTGATATCGTCAGTATGGATGACAAAGGTTATATTAAACTGCTAGATCGTAAGAAAGACATGATCTTGGTTTCAGGCTTCAATGTATTTCCGAACGAAATTGAGTCCGTAATGCTTGACTGTGACGGTATTCTTGACTGCGCGGTAATTGGTATTCCTGATAGTCATCAAGGTGAAGCAGTCAAAATATACGTAGTGCCTGAAGACAATAACGTTACCAAAGAAGTCATTACAGATTTTGCATTAGATAATCTAACGGGTTATAAGTGTCCACGCCACATCGAGTTTGTGAGTGACCTACCAAAAAGTAATGTCGGTAAAGTACTGCGTCAAAAATTGCGTGAAAAACACAATGCAGACCATCCACAAAGATAAACGAATATCAAAATTTTAATTTTTCAAAAATTTGATTTTATTTTCACTCAAGAGCATTTTACATTTAATGTAAGATGCTCTTTTTATATATTCACTTTATGTCATTCAATTATGACACTACCCCACTATAATTACTGCAAATCTACTTTTATATTCAGTTATATAACATTTTTTGAATAAATGTCATGTTAATTACTTGATAAGAAAGTAAATAATTCTTCTAGGCGTTTTCTAACTATTCAACATATATTATTTCATTTATCAAATTTAACTGTAAACTATCAAGTTCTTGTATAAGAATAACAGGCACGGTTGTAGTTATGTTAATGTATTGCCAAAATGTGTCACTATACTTTCTGTTACTTTGATCTTATATAATTATGACTCATATCGATTGATTAGCAGCATTACTAGTAGCTATTTTCATTACCAAAACATTAATTGGTTTTTTAATCTGATGAGTTATTTATACTCTGTGGTTAAATCAAACTTTATAAGGGCCTCGTATTTTAGCAGTATGTGAATATATAGGATAACACTCGACAATTTCTTGCTAACGGAACAGCGATTTAAATTGTTGACATGGATGTGACTACTTTTTTATAGAGCCTTAATTTATTTTAATATTTAAGGACGCTAATCATGACTGTAGATAAACCTTGGCTTGCTCAATACCCAGAAAACGTACCTAAGACGATCAATCCTGATCAGTATGAAAGCCTCATAGAGTTATATGAAGAGTGTTTTAACCGCTTTCGTATGCATCCGATGACTATCTGTATGGGTGTTACGCATACTTATGGCGACGTTGATAACGCTTCACTTGCAGTCGCAGCATGGTTACAAGCTCAAGGTTTACCTAAAGGCAGCGTAGTGGCTCTGATGATGCCAAACGTTCCACAATACCTACCGACTATGATTGGGATTCTGCGTGCAGGTTACGTTTGTACACCTATTAATCCACTATATACAGGCCGTGAGCTGCGTCATCAATTGAATGACTCAGGTGCTCAGGTTATCTTTGTTGTTGACAACTTTGCCCAAGCGCTTGAACAAGTTATTGAAGAGACCAATATCAAACGTATCGTACTATCGAAAATGGGCGATATGATGGGTCTGAAAGGTATTTTGGTCAATACGGTTATTCGTCAGGTTAAACGCTTGGTTCCAAAATACAACCTGAATGACCCTAAGTACAATGTCACTAAATTCCCTGAAGTATTAAAAAAGGGAAAAAACCTACCGATTCAAGCACCAAAGACTACCCTACAACAAAAAGCGATTTTGCAGTATACAGGTGGTACAACTGGACTATCTAAAGGTGCTGTCCTAACACAACGTAATGTCGTTGCTGCTGCTATGCAATCAGAGGCATGGTATCGCCCTGTGACCTCAGGTATCAACGAGGTATATATCAATATGGTTATGGCCTTACCGCTGTATCATATTTTTGCCTTTATGCTGAGTTTGCTCGGTATGCGTTCAGGTTATACCTTTATCCTAGTGCCTAATCCGCGCGATATGCCAGGCTTTGTCAAAACCTTATCAAAACAACCGTTCCACATCTTCCCTGCAGTCAACACTCTATTCAAAGGGTTACTTGACCAACCAAACTTTAAAGATTTGGACTTTAGCTCGCTACGTATTACGCAAGCAGGTGGTATGGCGGCAACCGAGCAAACCGCAGCACGTTGGTTAGAAGTGACTGGCTGCCCCATGGTTGAAGGTTGGGGTATGACGGAAGGTGTGGCTGGCGGTACTGCCAACGTTATCACTGATCGCAAATTCAACGGTACTATTGGTATACCTGTACCGAGTGTCGATATTATCGTGGTTGACGAAAACGGTGAGCGTGTTGGCATGCATCAATCAGGCGAGATGTGTATCAAAGGTCCAAACGTTATGTCAGGATACTTTAATAAAGACAATAGCAATGACTTTACTCGCGATGGCTACTTCCGTACTGGCGATATTGTTAGCATGGATGAGAAAGGTTACTTTACTCTACTAGATCGTAAGAAAGACATGATCTTAGTTTCAGGCTTCAACGTCTTCCCGAATGAGATCGAGTCAGTTATGCTCGATTGTGATGGTATCGTCGATTGCGCCGTGATTGGTATTCCTGATGAAAATCAAGGTGAAGCGGTTAAAATTTATATTGTACCTGCTGATAATAACGTCACTAAAGAAGTTATCAAAGAATTTGCGTTGGACAATTTGACTGGTTATAAATGTCCACGCCATATTGAGTTTGTTAGTGAGCTACCAAAGAGTAATATTGGTAAAGTACTACGTCAAAAGCTGCGTGAACAGCATATGTCAAATAATCCTCAAACGTTGTAATACTTGCTCTGCTATTTAGAGTAAATAAAAGAAGAAGCCCACTACAATAATAGTGGGCTTCTTCTTTTCAGCATTAAGAAAACCTATTTGATTAGCTTAGTTTATTCATTACCTGTAATGGCAAGTGCTTCATCGCATGACTGACCATAGACCAAGGCAGGCTCGGTACACAGGCTTCATCTACGCCCGCTTCGATAGCCGCGACAATGGCTTTAGTACCAGTATCTGTATCGACTTCGAACGGTAATGGCTTAGAGCCTTCGTTGATTTCAGTGCGAATATAACCTGGGTAAATCGTAGAAACTTTGATAGGAAGATTGGTCAAAAGCATATCGGCGCGAATGCCTTCTGCTAAATGAGCCAAGCCAGCTTTACTTGCACCATAGGTTGTCAAATGCCTAGGTAATCCGCGCATGGCTGACATGCTCGATATCACGACCAAATGGCCACTGTTCTGAGCACGGAAGATATTCATAGCGGCTTCACACTGTGCCAATGCGGCGACAAAATTGACATCGGCAGTGCGACGATTGGTTTCAAAATGCCCTTTACCAATGCGGCGGCTATCACCAATACCCGCATTGACTACTACTCGCTCAATGCTACCGAAATCATCTGCAAAAGCATCAAATACTTGAAAGACCGTATCGTAATCACTCACATCTAGTGCTTGGTATTCGACTCGGATATCAGGATACTTCTGCATCATCTCCGATTTTAGGTGCTCCAAACGATCAGTACGACGCGCACATATAGCCAGGTTGTAGCCAAGGCTAGCAAACAGTCTTGCCATACCTTCACCCAGACCTGAACTGGCACCTGTGATAAGCACCGTTTTACCTTTGCCTACTTGCTGCTGACTCAAGTCTTTTAGATAGCTTGCAGGTCGAACCGCGCCTACTATCTGGTTTTTGCTATGGCGCGCACTTTTAGCAACCAATTTTATTAATTTATTTTGCATGTACCGTCCTTTGTATATCGATATTACACAGAATCAAATTGGTATTTCTTAGTATAAACGTCGATAAGGCTTATACTTTAAACAGATATGACACTACCTTACCTTACCTTACCTGCATAATCATGCGCAAATTTAACGCCATGTCACGAATGGTTTGCCATCAGAGAATAAATGACTGTATTCATTTAAAGACAATAAGCGAGAACTTTGATTCTTTAAAGTAATAGAGGTCACACCCGTATTAACCAAGCTTTTATTCAGCTGATAAGCGGTTTGACTGCCTTGCCGCAATAACTGTGCAGTGATTGCAGCGATGACGCCGCCTGAAGTGAATACGAGTACGGTACTATCCTGGTCTAAGCTCATGCTTGCTACTTTCGTACGTACTTGTTCAAGGGCTTGCTGTGCACGATTATTAAACTGTGGCCAGCTTTCAAGATAATCTTGATCATTGTCACCAGCATGCCAGCGCTGCATCGCTTGATCAAATAGCTCAGCCAGTCGGGTGGCTGGGGATTCCGCTTTGGCGATTTCAGCCGAGATGTCAGATCGATTGCCAGATGCCTCTGCTGACTTAACAAACACGTCTTTATGATTAAACTCATCAAACTGCGGCAGAATATAACTATCAGGCTGATCAAAGTTGATCACAGGCGTAACAGCAGTGCCATCGCTATTACTGGCATGTACAGATGATTGGTAACGCTCCCAAAAATGACGTGCTGAGTCTTGCTGCCGAACCAACCTACCAGTAAATATGGCATCGATGCGGCGCTGTGTGGCTGCATAGTGCTGACCTAGCATTTGGGCTTGGATAGTACCTAGTTCTGAGAGTTGATCATAGTTTTCTTGTCCAAAAGACGCTTGGCCATGACGTGCTAAAAGTATGGTTGTCATAAATTATTACCTTTTATCATATTTGCTAAAGTACAGTTTACTGAATGCTTACACTTCAGGAGAGTCAGGTGCTTTTGCAAAATAACCTTTTGGTAAAATACTTTTGACCACTTTTTGAACAGGGCTTGGTAACTGCTCGATAGCGGCAGCATCTACGCCTATGTCTTCTAAATGCGGCTGAACGTGCGCATTGAATAAAGCTTCGCCTTCATATTGCGCAATTAATTTGAGACATTTAGCATGCATGACATGTATAACGAGCCAAGCGTTTTTGAACGCTGGATTGGTGGTTTGCTTATGATAATAACGATAGTAGATTTGCTGAATAATGCCTGAGAGGCGGAACAATCCGAACACTTCATAAAAGGTCCAGTTATCTATCTCTAAACCTGACTGTTTTAGATAATATTCAACCACTTCATCACGCGTCATCATGCCTTCTAAATGTGTTGGCTGACGACGGAATTGCTGCATGATGATATTGTCATCTTCTTCAATCCAGTAAGCCAACGCACTACCCAAGTCCATTAATGGATCGCCAAGGGTTGCCATCTCCCAGTCGAGCACGCCAATAACTTTGGTCGGCTCATCCGCATCAAGTATGACATTGTCAAAGCGCCAATCATTATGAATGATACAAGTTTTGCTATCGGCAGGCGTGTGCTTAGCAAGCCATTGTCTAACCAGTGCAAAGCTCGGTACATTAGGTGTCTTTGCTTTCACATAACGTTTGTCCCAACCACTGATCTGGCGTTCGCAATAACCTTCACCGCGACCCAAATTAACCAAATCAGGATGCTCGGTATAGTCTATCTGATGTAACTCTACCAAAGCGTCTAATACATTGGTGCAAAGCAGACGCGTTTGCTCAGGATTTAGATCGATACCTTCTGGTAATTCTGCACGAGGAATAATACCTTCCATCCGCTCCATCACATAAAAGTCAGCGCCGATAACAGCTTCATCCGTACATAGCGCAATCATCTCAGGTACATAAGGATAAGCATCTTTTAACGCTTTTTGAACGGTGTACTCACGCACCATGTCATGGGCAGATTTTGCTTTGGTGCCTTTTGGTGGACGACGTAATATGAGGTCTTGGTTTTTATCTTCACCTTCATACTGTAGTCGATACGTCCAGTTTGATGCGCCGCCTGAGAACTGAGTGACTGTAGGCTCGCCTACCACGTCGACACCTTGACCGCGAAGCCATTCACTGACTGCTTTGGCATCAAGCTCTTCACCCTCGCGTACGGTACCGCCTTTGTCTAGTACTTTATTATCAGTTGCCATGAGACATTCCTTATCATGTGGTCATTTATTTTTATAACAGATATGCGAGCTAGTTCTCAATTCAATTTATCTCATTCTTCTCGCTATTTTTGAAATGAAAACTTGCTCTAGTGATGAAAAATTCACTACTAAGTCGTTAATAGTGAATTTTCAATTAGCATTTTGATTGGCTTATTCTTGATAGTTGCGTGAGCAAATCGAAACTAACTCACACAACCGTTTGTTAAGATTAAGCTTAAGACTAAGCTTTGTCAGATTTAGCAGAACGACTAAAGCCTTGGCGTTTTAGTTCCAGCTTAGCAATCATGGTTTTATGTACTTCATCTGGACCGTCTGCTAAACGTAGTACACGTGCTTGCGCATAAAAGTTTGGCAGTAATGTGTCTTGACACACGCCCATACCACCATGAATCTGAATCGCCATATCGACCACTTCTTGTAGCACGGTTGGCGCCACTACTTTGATAGCAGAGATTTCAGTCAATGCGGCTTTGGTGCCCTGAGCATCCATTTTTTGGGCGGCGTACAATGTGAGCAAGCGTGCTTGGTCGATTTTGATACGAGCCTCGCTGATACGCTCAAAGTTACCACCCAATTGCAGTAACGGCTTACCAAAGGCAGTACGCGACATACCACGCTTGACCGCTAATTCAAGAGATTTTTCGGCAGCACCGATACAGCGCATGCAATGATGAATACGGCCTGGCCCTAGACGACCCTGTGCAATCTCAAAACCCTTACCAGGTCCACCAATAAAGTGGCTGACAGGTACACGTACATTTTCAAAGCTAATCTCACCATGGCCGTGCGGTGCATCGTAATCGCCAAACACTTTCAGCATACGTTTAATGTTCACACCCGGAGTCTTGACTGGCACAAGTACCATCGAATGCTGATGATGACGGTCTGCACTTTCATCCGCGGTATATGCCATCACAATCAAGACATCAACCGCAGGATCGCCAAGACCAGATGACCACCACTTACTACCATTGATGACAATCTCATCACCATCTACTACGGCGGTTGCTTGCATATTGGTTGCATCACTTGACGCCACATCAGGCTCAGTCATACAAAATACAGAGCGCGTCTTACCTTCTAGGATTGGGGTAAGCCATTTGTCTTGCTGCTCTTGAGTACCGTAACGCCATAACAGCTCCATGTTACCGCTATCAGGTGCATTACAGTTGAATACATGAGGTGCTAGCAAACTACGACCAGTCAATTCTGCGATAGGCGCATAATCAGTGACTGACAGTCCTGCACCTAATGTGTCATCTGGCAAGAATAAATTCCACAAGCCTTCTTCACGTGCTTGCTTGCGCAAATTTTCGTAGGCTTCTGGCCACTCCCAATTTTCCCAATTACCATCAGGGTTTTTCTTATGACAATCTTCCCAGAATTGGGCTTCGATAGGTTCAATATTCGTTTCGATGAACGCTTTGACTTTGGCATGCATGGCTTGACCATGTTCTGTTGCGGTAAACATTAAATTGTCGTTAGACATAAATGACTTCCTTTTCTTTATTGATTGTCTAAATCAAATGTTGATAAAAAGCTCTACTAGAGCTTTAGTGCACGCACGTATACTGTTTTCCGTGTGCTACATTTATAACACAGCAATTGTCAATAAACAGCAAAAAGGCGCGACCCGTTAGGACACGCCTTTTACAAAATACAAACAGTGTATTGCTGAACATATGACCGTTAAAATATTAGCTATCAGACATCATAATGATATCTAACACTATTTTAGAATATTCAAGCGGCTGTTTGACTCAAAACGTGCGAGCGCATCTGGCAGTTTATCCACTGCCATACTGAGCGTCGCTTCTGCGGTTTGCGCAAGGCCCAGCTTCTCTGCCAGCGTCGGTTTCTGACGTGAATGTAATGCGTACACTTCATTGTCTTCCATACGCTCTAAAATGTAGCTGTCAGAGGTCTGCAAGCTGTCAATCAGGTTAAGCTTTAACGCATCCTCACCATACCAATGCTCACCTGTGGCCACTTTGGCAACATCAAGTTCTGGACGATAGGTATTGACGAAATGCTTGAATAGCTCGTGCGTCTGCTCTAGCTCTTCTTGGTATTTGGCACGATCTTCGGCATCGTTTTCGCCAAACACCGTCACCGTGCGTTTATAGTCGCCAGCCGTAAACATCTCATAATCGACATCATGGTTTTTGAGCCATTTATGAAAGTTTGGCAATTGTGATACCACGCCGATTGAGCCAATAATCGCAAATGGCGCTGCCACCACATTGTCTGCCACGCACGCCATCATGTAGCCACCACTCGCCGCCACTTTATCGACGCATACTGTGAGCTTTAGGCCAGCGTCCTTTAAGCGCACCAATTGCGCGGCTGCCAATCCATAACCATGCACCAAACCGCCACCTGATTCGAGGCGTACAATCACTTCATCGCCTTTGTTAGCGGTACTGATTAAGGTGCTGATTTCTTCGCGCAGATGCTTAACGGCAGTGGCTTTGATGTCACCTTCAAAATCCAAAACAAAAACTTGCGAGGCATTGTCAGTATTTTTTTTCTGCTTTTTACTTTTTGCTTTTAGCGCCTGCTTGGCTTTTTTTGCCATTGTTTTTTTGAATGCTTTAAGCGCAGCTTTGCCTTGGGTGGCTTCCATTAAATCTTCACGGCGCTGTTTTTGCGCTTCATTTAAATGTCTTACTTTTAGCTCAACCGGGTTTTTTGGTGGATGAAATAGCATGATTACAAATCCTCAAGTCAGTAGGTATATCAATATAGATGTTTTTATTCAGGTACGGTTGATATGCGCACGCTCGCTGGTATTTTCAAGCAAAATGACAATATTTAACCTAATATAGATATCGCTCAATAAATACAGCCGATACCAATGCATGGCTACGCTTTGATTGAACTCAGCCGGTTGTATAACAAAGGTAGATTAGGCATAATATGCGTTTATAACAAATTTTCTGCAGCCAACGTGATGACCATATGTCTTAATCGCGTTGTTTGTGTGTTTTTTTTGCAAATAGCTTGAAACGCACAACAATGGCTGCATTATTGTACTTCGAATTGGGCTGATAACTGGATAACCATATTATGACGCAAAGCACTATGACGCATAGCGAATACCGAGACGAGTATTGCGGAGCTGTAACCGAGAGCTTGCTTGAGCAAACCATTAGTATCGTAGGCTGGGTACATCGTCGTCGCGATCACGGTGGCGTGATTTTCTTAGACATGCGTGACCGCGCTGGTATCTTACAGGTCGTGGTCGACCCTGATACCCCTGAAGCATTTGCGACTGCTGATGCTGTACGTCCTGAATACGTGCTAAAGATAACTGGCCGCGTACGTCGTCGTTATGAAGGTACTGAAAATAATAATATGACCAGTGGCCAAATTGAGCTATTGGGCAAAGAAATTGAAGTACTGGCTAAGTCTGAAACACCGCCATTCCCATTGAATGACGAAAAAACGACGGTATCTGAAGACTTGCGTCTAAAATATCGTTATCTTGATATGCGTCGTCCGCAAATGCAAGAGCGTATGGTGTTCCGTGCCAAGGCAACGTCAGCGATTCGTCGTTATTTAGACGATCATGGTTTCTTGGACGTTGAGACACCTATCTTGACTCGTGCAACGCCTGAAGGTGCGCGTGATTATCTTGTACCATCACGTACCCGTCCAGGTAACTTCTTTGCCCTGCCGCAGTCACCACAGCTATTTAAGCAATTATTGATGGTGTCAGGTTTTGATCGTTATTATCAAATTGCTAAATGCTTCCGTGATGAAGATTTACGTGCCGATCGTCAGCCTGAATTTACTCAGGTGGATATCGAGACTTCTTTCTTGAACGAAGAAGAAATCATGAACATCAACGAAGGTCTTATCAAGCATTTGTTCAAGACCATGATGGATGTTGAGTTTGAGCAGTTCCCTCGCATGACTTACGCAGAAGCAATGCGCGACTATGCATCAGACAAGCCTGACTTACGTATTCCTCTAAAGTTGGTTGACGTTGCAGACCTGATGAAAGACGTCGACTTTAAGGTATTTGCCGGTCCTGCGAACGATCCTAAAGGTCGTGTCGCTGCCCTACGCATTCCTGGTGGCGCTTCATTGAGCCGTAAGCAAATCGATGCTTATACCAAGTTTGTTGGTATTTATGGCGCACGCGGTTTGGCTTATATCAAAGTCAATGACGCTAGCAGTATCAACAATGGTGTGGATAAAGAGTCTGGCCTACAGTCTCCAATCATCAAAAATATGACTGATGACGTACTTGTGAGCTTAATCGAGCGTACTGCTGCAGAAGATGGCGACATTATCTTCTTTGGTGCAGATAAAGCCAGTGTCGTGAATGATGCAATTGGTGCATTACGCCAAAAAATCGGTCTAGATCTTGAAATGACGACTTGTGAATGGGCCCCACTTTGGGTGACCGACTTCCCGATGTTTGAAGAGACTGACGATGGTCGCTGGACGTCGATGCATCATCCATTCACTAAGCCTAAAGGCTCAGTTGAAGAGTTGAAAAACAATCCAGAGTCTGCCCTTTCTATCGCCTATGACATGGTATTGAACGGTACTGAGATTGGTGGTGGTAGCTTACGTATCAATACTTACGATATGCAGCAAGCTGTACTTGAAGCCTTGGGTATTGGTGAGCAAGAAGCTGAAGACAAATTCGGTTTCTTACTTGATGCCCTAAAATTCGGTGCACCACCGCATGGCGGCCTAGCATTTGGTTTGGATCGTTTGATTATGTTGATGGTAGGCGCAAGCTCTATCCGTGACGTTATCGCTTTCCCAAAAACCAAAACAGCTGATTGCCCATTGACCCAAGCACCTGCTGGCGTTGATAGCAAACAACTGCGTGAGCTTGGTATCCGTGTGCGTGAAAAAGCACAAGCTGATACTAACAAGCCTGCTGAATAAATCGTTTGATGATGCGCGGTTGCTGTCTACAGTGCTTGTTATGTGATTCATTACCATGTGAGTGGTCATGAATCCGTATCATATTTTCAAAGTCGTGCCATTGTCTGTACTGCAGATGCTGGCACGTTTTGTTGCGTGGGTTATCATTAAGATACCCAGTCTAAGTATCATGCGTACCATTCAGATCAATCTGGCGCTGATTACTCACACACTGTCTGAGCAGCAAAAACGTGCGTTGACCAAAGACATCATCTATCATCAATGTTTGACCAGTATTGAATCTATAAAAAGCTGGGCGATGCCTCCTGAGTGGAGTATCGCTCAGATTTGTGATGTCCATAATAAAGACATTTTTTTAGAAGGTCTTGACAATCCAAATGGCATGCTTGCTATCGTCCCGCATCTCGGCACTTGGGAGATGATGAATGCTTGGCTCAACCAGTTTGGTGCGCCAACCATTATGTATAAGCCAGTTGACGGCAAATTCGCTAACGAGTTTATCCTTCAGGGTCGAGCGCGACTTAATGCCACTTTGGTACCTACTGATGGGAGCGGCGTTAAAGCCGTGTTTAAAACACTCAAGCAAGGTGGTTTTAGTATTGTATTGCCCGACCACGTTCCAGAGCCATCAGGCGGTGTTGTTGTTCCGTTCTTTGGTATCAAAACATTGACCAGTACCCTTGCCTCAAAATTGGCGAGCAAGACCAAATGTGCGCTGGTTGGCTTATCTTGTATTCGCCGTACCGATGGACGCGGTTTTGATATTTACTGCTACAAACTCAACGATCCAGCCTTGTATGACCGTAATGCTGAAGTGGCAACTCATGCTCTCAATCAGGCCATGGAGCGTATGATTACAGACAACTACAGTCATTATATGTGGGGCTATCGACGTTTTAAGCGTATACCAGACTTAGGCAATCCTTACCGAAAAGATAAAGAGACTTTAGCAGCCTTTATTCAATCTCACCATTCTAACGTTTCTAGTCGCTCTGATAGTAATATCAACGATAGCGTTAAAAATGACAATGTTGAAAGCGACAATGTTGAAAACGATAGTACTGTTAAAAATGATAACACTAAGCTCGACAATCATTAGTCATAACCAACCTAGCGTTGCACTATTTAGACGTACCATCAGTCACAGCTATGCTAATATTGGCTGAACTCTATATTCTTTTACTTTTATTAGTCCTTCATTTATCTGACTATTATCTCAATACGAGTGCATTATGACATCTGACGTAACTAAGACCTCATCTATAGACCCTCATCAAACCATCACAAATGCTGCTGAACAGCGTTATATCATCTGTATGAAATGGGGCGACAAATATGGTCCTGAATATGTCAATCGTCTCTACAACATGGTTAGTCGACATCTAACCTTGGATTTTAAAATGGTTTGCTTGACCGATGACAGCACAGGTATTGACCCTACGATTGCCTGCTATCCGATACCTGACATGGATTTACCAGCAGGTCCTGAACGTGGTTGGAAAAAACTGACTACCTTTAAGCCTGAGCTGTATGATTTAAAAGGTGTGGCCCTATTTTTAGATATTGATATCGTCATTGTCGATAATATCGATGCGTTTTTTACTTATCAAGCTGAGCATGAGGACAGTGTCGTCATCATCCGCGACTGGAAAAAACCTTGGCGCATGATTGGCAACAGCTCCGTCTACCGCTTTAATATTGGCATGAATACCTATCCTGATTTGCTGTCCAATTTTGAGCGGAACTTTGAAACCATTCGCACCCAAGTACGTCACGAGCAGGCTTACCTCTCTAACTATTTGCGTGAGCATCATCACCTAGAGTATTGGGACAAAACATGGTGTGTCAGCTTTAAGTACCAATGTATTGCGCCGATTCCTTTTAACTTTGTGCGCACACCTACTCTGCCGGATGATGCAAAAATCGTTATCTTCCACGGTGAGATTAACCCGCCCGATGCAATTGCTGGTAGTGGCGGTAAATGGTATCGGCATGTGAAGCCAAGCCCATGGTTGAAAGACCATTGGCAATAAATGCTTAGTAATTAACCATATGTAGGCAATTTATAATTAGCGTAAAGGCAGTGTATTAAGATATAAGATAGGTGAAATAAACGACTGGAAAATAGTATGGCGCTATATTTGAGATTACCTGCTACCGCTGGGTTCAACATTGATAATGAGCTCATCATTATCAATGCTTTTAATGCCAATGAACCTGAACAAAGCCTGCATGGAAAAGACGTCAATATTATCGCCTCAGGACCATCTATACAGCAGCTGCCGTTAGCAGAGCTCCTAGATACGCCTACTATTTTTGTTAATGGCAGTATCAGCCTGGTTGGGCAGCATCAGTTTACCGATATTGCTGGTTACGTCATCAGTGATGCGCGCTTTATCAATCATCAGCCTGAGATTTTACAGCAGTACTATACAGGGCAACCTCTATATGCAACGTTAGCTGTCTTTGAAGCGATGGCCACCACGCACCCTGATATTATGCGAACGTACCATCATGCCATGCGAGTGTTGTACCCAGTAGATAGGCCATGGGGAGTGAAGTCAAACAAGCTATCTTTTAATAAGCTGATCTTTAAGAAAAAATTACTCAATAAAAAAATGCCGCTATCCTACTTTATCAATAATCCAAACTTTATTATTGATAGTAATCATAAAGCGGCTGACATCGGCGTCTCTCTTAACATTACTCATGGATTTGTGGAAGCAGGTACTGTCGCTTATGTCGCAGCGCAATTGGCGTTTTCGCGTCAAGCAGCGTGTATTCATCTATATGGTATTGACCTGCTTAACAGTAAGCAACCACGGTTTTATGAAAATAAAAACAATAGTGCACCAAGTATGCTCAGCAAAGTCATGAACGAGCGCATTGTGCCTTCGTTTAACTTGCTAGGCAGAATCTATCAATCGCATGGTGTACCCGTCGTCAACCACTCTCCTATCTCTAAATCGCTATTTGATACTTTCTAGTTAATGACTCGCCGTTGATAACCTCTACTTGATGGCGTTTAATTAAGAACCACTACAAGTTATAAACCCTCATTTTTATCTGAATCTAAAACATAACCAAACGCTAAGTACTGTCTTGCAATATGTTCAGGCAGTAACTGCTGGTTTAGCGGCACGATATAATCTGTAAGGTTGTCTATGGCTTGATCGATGAGAGTGGCCAAGCCATCAATATCACCTACCGCAATCAAGTTCTGCTCGGGTAATAGCTCTCGTGGACCAAAAGGACAATCCGTACTGATTACTGGTACGCCCAGTGCTTGCGCCTCTACGATGACATAGCCAAAGCCTTCAAACTTAGAGGTGAGTACCATCAGTGCAGCTGATCTAATTAATGGATAAGGGTTGGTCTGGAAGCCTAAAAACTTAATACAATCGCTAATATTTAGTTGGACAGCCAACTGTTCAATCTCTGCTTCAAGCCTACCTTTACCTACTAGCACTAATGGCAGCTTTCGTTCTGTTTTGGCATACGCCTGTAGCAAGTCTCGATGACCTTTCATGTCATCAAATGAGGCGACATGTATAATGTACTCTTTATCTACTAATCCGAAATGTTCAAGATGGCTAGATGCTGCTGCTTTGGTCTTTATACCAGTAGCATCACAAGGATTATAGATTGTTGTGGTTTTGGTGATATTTCCTATAAGAGCAATCAAATCTTGGTGTGCACCCTTACTCACACAGCTACAAGGATGAGCGCCATAGACCAGTTTCAAATGATTTATAGTCTGTACTGGCGACTCTAATAACTGGTTTTGGAACTGCTTAGATAGCGCCGTATGCAGTACATTTACGATGTTTGGCAACTGGCTATATGCCATCATCCAGTTTATTTTATAGATATTAGCCAGTATCAAATCTGGCTTCCCTATTTGGCTAAGCACGTAAGTGTCAATACGCTTAGCGACTGATTCGTAGGCTTGTGCTTGCGTAGATTCTGGGTCGAGATTCTGCTCAGAAAACACCTCATCATATGGCACGATGTGATATTGCACACGAGCGTCTAGTAGCATATCTTGCGTCGCTTCCAAACATAGAATATGAGTACGATAGCCCATATCTGCATAAGTGCTTGCCAACGTCGCAACCATACGCTCAGCACCGCGACCTTCAAGCGCTTTTAAAATAAATAGAATAATAGGTGGCATTGGTGTCTCAGCTTGGTTTTTTAACGGTATAGGCATGATAGGTTAGCCAAATGAATGCATCTATGGTCATAATTATTGCAGCGTTCTAACTTTATATGCTAGTCTCACCTACCGCTGGTGCTCGGCATTTACTCAGTAAAGTACGAGCAGGATTTAACGGTATCTCTATAAAAAATGATAATAAGTCTAACTATCTGAATCGATTAAACCTTGTTAATAATCGCATCAGCAAATATCATAGCTGGTCTAATATAGCTACTAAAATAGATGCATATCCGATGAGAGCAGGATCAGTTATGAAGCAGCCTAATGAAAGTACATTAGACATCGTCATTGCTTGGGTAGATGGCGCAGACCCTATACTCAAACAAAAGCGAGAACAGTATAAGCCAACTAAAGAAGTGGCATCTGACGCAATAACTGACACGCGTTTCGCCAGTGACGATGAGATATATTATAATATTGCTTCTATCATCAAATATGTGCCTTTTTGTCGTCATATATATGTCGTCACAGATCAACAAAAGCCAGCGTTCATCGATGAGTTTGCCAAGCAAGGTATTTGCTCAGCAGATAAAATACGCATTGTTGATCATAAGGACATATTTTTAGGTTATGAAGAATTTTTACCGACCTTCAACACTCGATCAATTGAGACGATGATTTGGAATATCCAAGGATTGTCTGACTATTTTATCTATATGAACGATGATTTCTTTTTTAATCAACCAGTGACGATAGATGACTTTTTAGACAGTGAGAAGCTAATCATTCATGGTGAGTGGCGTAAAAGTGCTGCTTTGAATGCCAAGCTTAATTTTCGAAAATCACGCTTTAAATTGTTTGGCACATCGATACAGCCAAGGCATACTATCGCGCAAATGTTAAGTGCTAAAATACTGGGCATGAATCAGTTTTTTGAAATTCATCATTACCCTCATATTGTCGATAAAAACATCTTAAAGTCCCATTTGTTGAATCATCCGCAATTATTGACCGAGCAGATAAAATACAAATTCAGAGATGTCGCCCAAGTTAACCCTATAACACTGATGAATCATCTGAAAATTCAAAAAAGCGAAGCACACTTAAAGCATAATACCTCTATCAACTATCTAAAAAATGAGAATAGCGTAGAGGACTTTATCATTGCTTTAGAAGATAAAACTATCAAATATGGTTGTATTCAAAGTTTGGATCTTTTGAAACCAGATTTGTATAAAAAAATCAGTCAAGCTATGAGGCACAAGTTCTTAGATTATCTGCCTAATTCCGTGTTAGAAAACACAAATAATGAGCCTAAATGAATTCAGACTAAGCTTGAACTATAATGATGATTACTCACTCTTGATTTAAACCAATAAAAGCTTAAAAATTACTTGGATATATTATGAAAATAGCAGTAGTAGGTACAGGCTACGTAGGCTTATCGAATGCAATGCTGTTAGCACAGCATAATGAAGTCGTTGCTGTCGATGTCATCGCTGAAAAAATAGCCTTGTTAAATGCCAAGCAGTCTCCTATCGAAGATACAGATATCGAAGATTTTTTATTGCATAAAGAGCTCAATTTTTCTGCAACGCTGGATGCCAAAGAAGCTTATAAAGATGCAGATTTCATCATCGTTGCCACGCCGACTGATTATGATACCAAGACCAATTATTTTAATACATCAACGGTAGAATCAGTGATTGAGCAAGTACTTTTTGTCAATCAACAAGCGACCATTATTATTAAGTCCACAGTACCAGTGGGCTATACAACAAGTATCAGAGAACGTTATGCGACTGATCGCATTATTTTTTCGCCTGAGTTTTTGCGAGAAGGTAAGGCACTACATGACAACCTTTATCCTTCACGTATCATTGTAGGCGCACAGTCTGAGCAGGCTCGAATATTTGCCAATCTTTTACTTGAGGGTGCAGTCAAAAAAGATGCACCGCTGTTATTTGTAGAGTCTACTGAAGCTGAAGCGATCAAATTATTTTCTAATACTTATCTAGCGATGCGCGTGGCTTATTTTAATGAGCTTGATACTTATGCGCAAACCTTTGGACTTGAGACCAAACAAATCATCGAAGGGATTGGCTTAGACCCTCGTATTGGCAATCATTATAATAACCCTTCTTTTGGCTATGGCGGCTACTGTCTGCCCAAAGATACTAAGCAGTTATTAGCAAATTACGATGAAGTACCAAGCAACCTAATAAAAGCCATTGTCGATTCTAATAGGACCCGCAAAGACTTTATTGCAGATAAAATCATCGAAAGACAGCCAAAAATCGTGGGAATACATCGCCTAGTGATGAAAAGTGGGTCAGATAACTTTAGAGCATCTGCCATACAAGGCATCATGAAACGTATCAAGGCAAAAGGTATCGAGGTTGTTGTCTACGAACCTGTGCTAAAAGAAGACAATTTCTTTAATTCGCGTGTGATTCAAGATTTAGAAACCTTTAAATCAGTGAGTGATGTCATTGTCGCAAACCGCCTATCTGACGATATAAAAGATGTCGCAGACAAAGTATTCACTCGCGATCTGTTTGGGAGCGACTAATGAAAATACTGGTCACTGGTGCGGCAGGTTTTATTGGTTTTCATTTAATCAAGGCGATACTAGAAACAGATCTATCTGCTAGGGATTACTGTATCGTTGGTATCGACAATATCAACGACTATTATGATACAGATCTAAAAGAAGCGCGTTTGAGAATATTAGGTGAGATATCAGATCCAGAAATTTTTACATTTATTAAGTTAGATCTGGCTGATCGTGAAGCCATATCTGAGCTTTTTGCAACCTATCAATTTGATACAGTTGTTAATTTAGGTGCCCAAGCAGGTGTGCGCTATTCTATCGAAAACCCTAACGCGTATATCGACTCAAATGTGGTTGGCTTTGTTAATATTCTAGAAGGCTGTCGTCACCACGATATTAAGCACTTAATCTACGCAAGCTCTAGCTCTGTTTATGGTATGAATATAAAGCAGCCATTTACCACTGCTGATTGTGTTGATTTTCCTATCAGCCTATATGCCGCTACCAAAAAATCCAACGAGCTTATGGCACATAGCTATAGTCATTTATATAATATACCTACGACAGGATTAAGGTTTTTCACCGTTTACGGTCCTTATGGTCGACCTGATATGGCGTACTTTTCTTTTACTAAGAAAATTCTGGCTGGCGAGCCAATTAATGTATTCAATAATGGTGTTATGCAGCGTGACTTTACGTATATTGATGATATCGTCAACGGCATTATTCGTATAATTAATAAGGCCCCTTCGCCCCAGCATTCTACTATTACGACTGCAGCTGCCCCCTATAAGATTTACAACATTGGTAATAATCAGCCAGTCACTTTGCGCCGTTTTATTACTGCTATTGAAAACGCTTGTGGTAAAAAAGCGCAAGAAAACTTATTGCCTATGCAAGCAGGCGACGTACCGATTACTTACGCCGATATAGATGAGTTGGTAGAGGACATTGGCTTTAAGCCTGAAACCAGTATCGAAGAAGGTATCAAACAATTTGTTGACTGGTATAAACAGTATTATTCAGTCTAAACAAACAACAATGATCTCTAAGACTTATATTATAGAGATTACGGCGCTAATATCTTTATATATTTTTAGAGGATTTTGATAATATGGCTACACCTTCAAGTTGGCAGAGAAAATTGCTATTGATCTTTCGAAGCGAAAAAAGATTGAATGCAGGTAAGATTATCAAAACCTATAATGATAGAAGCTTTGATGAGATGAAAGCAACAACCATTACTGAATCAATGTGTGATATTGAAGCGTTAACTGATGAGCGTAAAAGCACAGATTTAGAAAACCATTTGAATAACTTGAAATACAAATCACTTGGTGAGTCTGAGCTCTGCTTTTATCACAACACGCTTATTATACTAATGCGCCGTAAGTACAAAATAGATAAAATATTCGCTGAATTTGAAAAGTTATGGGAGGCAGAGAGCGACTATTTATTGACACATCTGTCGTTGCGCTGGATTGTCTCTGCTTGCGATACGTTTATTGATCATTCAGACAATACTCATAGAGCAGCTATCTTGATGAATGTGGTCACTTTAATGAATACTTTACGTACTTATGAGACCAAAAACTTTCTGCAGTTATCCACTAATGCTAAATCTATGCCATTGCTAACTGAAAAAACAGATATGCTTTATGCTGGTGACCTGCCCCTATACGATGGTCTTACTTATTTTCGTATCGGCACCGATGATAGCTTGAGAAATATGCGAAAACGCTATAATAAATTTCAGAAAGTTGATAAATTGGCCACGACCATGTTACTGGCAGTGTTTGAAAAACTGCAGAATAATGACAGTGCTTTTGCTACTCTACGGCAGTTGCACAGAGATGATTGGTCTAAATGGTGGTTGGATTAGTCTATCTCATATATTACTACACGACTACGACCTGCACTTTTCATCAATGCTGTAACTAAGTGAGGCCTAACCATTTTTTGCCATAAAATCTATATATTGTTGAGCAATATTAATTGGTAATAACTCCATGTCAAACGAGGACTGATATGTATCAGCATTCTCCATTGCTTCATCCATCTTTTTAGCTAATGTATCCACATCTCCCACAGGGACGAGGTTGTGTGGTGGTAGCAACTCACTTGGACCCGATGGGCAGTCTGTACTGATAACAGGTGTCCCTAAAGCCAGTGATTCAGCAATAACCCGTCCAAATCCCTCAAATACTGATGACAAAACCATAAACTGTGCTTTTTGGATATAAGGATATGGATTTTTTTGAAAACCTAAAAAATGTACACGGTTCTCCAAACCTAAAGAAGTAACCAGCTCTTTCATTGACTCTAGCAATACACCTTCACCCAATAATAGAAGTGGCAATGTTTTCCGAGTCTTTGCATAACTTCTAATCAACACTTCATGAGCTTTTTGAGTCTTAAAACTACCAACGTGAATAATGTAACTGTCAAACTCTGGCTCGAACTCTAACGCCGATTGCACAATCTGTCTTTGGTCAATCGGGTTGTATATTGTCGTTGTATTCGTCACACCCAATGTAGCTTGAAAGTCTTTTTCGACTCCTTTACTAATACATATACAAGGATGCCGAGAATATATATTGCTTAATCTTTTATCATTTGCTTTTTTGCCTTGGCTTCTAAACAATTCAATTTTTTTAGAAATAGTATTTCTAATTACGTGTGCGATATTGGGCAGACTACTATGGCGCAAGACCATATCGGCTTTATCTAAATTCGCTAGCGTCAATATTGGAGTACCAATCTCTTTGCGCACGTATCTGTCTAATACTTTTGCAAAATACCAGTACCTAAGACGTTTCGTAGGTATAGAGTTATAATCATTTAGGTCCAGTTGATGATAAGAAATATCATTACTGAGCTCATAAGCTACTCTAGATTTAAAGCGTAAAATATGGACGTCATAACCTAACTCATGAAAACCTTGTCCCAGCGTCAAGACCGAACGTTCTGCACCGCCACCTTGCAAGCAGTTAATAACCAATAGCACTTTTTCTTTACTATTCGAATGTTCTTTTTTTTCTGTATTATTATCAATCATTTATTAAGTATTCTTAAAAATAAATATTTAGACTTAGAGATGTATCTGCCCAACTATTTTACCAGCTATAGATTTTGGGTAAATTCTACGTATTTTTCTGCTATTTTGGCTGGTAGCAGCGCTTCATCGAATGGCGCATGAAACGTTTGCGGATTACTCATCGCTTGCTGCATTTTTTCGGCAATGGCATCAATATCACCCATCGGCATCAAATTATGTTCTGGTAGTAATTCACTTGGGCCTGACGGACAGTTGGTACTGATAACAGGAGTACCTAGCACGAGAGCTTCGGCAATGACCAGAGCAAACCCTTCCCAGTCAGACGTCAATATCTTAAACTGCGCATTTTTGATGTAAGGAAAGGGATTATCACGAAATCCTAAAAATATTACCTTATCTTCTAGGCTTAACTCTGTTACCAGTCGCTCTGTTTCACTTTTATGCTTCCCTTGACCTAAAAGTAGTAAAGGCATAGATTGATCTGTTTTTGCATAAGCATTTACCAATACATCATGACGCTTGGCATCTTTAAAGCTCCCGACATGAATAATATAGTTCTGGTAGTCAGGGACAAAAGCATCGGCTTGTTGTTGAATACTGTTTTTATCAATTGGATTGTGAATGGCGGTGGTTGGCGTAATATGACCAAAGCTTTTGATAAAGTCTTTTTGAGCGCCTTCACTAACGCACACACAAGGGTGCTTGGCATATATATCTATCATTCTTTGCTTTAACTGCTCAGCGTTGTGATTTTTATTAAACTTATAGAGTAGTGATACTGTGTTATGAATAATATAAGTGATATTAGGCAGTTTACTATTACTTAGAATACTATCGGCACGATCTAGGTTGGACAGTATGATGTCAGGCTGACCGATATTTTTCGACACGTATTTATCAACAGCACGTGCAAAAATCTGGTCACGTCTTTGTGCCCCTGGTATAAGTTTATACGGCTTAAACTTAAGTACATGGTAGTTAAGATTCGGACTTAAGTCATACTGTACTAACGGCTTAAATCTTAGAATATGTACTTCATAGCCCAATTCATAAAACCCTTGCCCCAATGTTAATACGACACGTTCCGCACCGCCGCCTTGTAGACAATTAATAACGAGTAACACTGTTTTTTTATGCTGCTTCATACACGATAACCTATGGAGTAAGTTTTCACCTTCTTAAAAAGGCTTATCATTGCTTCATTAAAAAACTAGCGTTTAAATAGCTTCGAAAAAAATGATTTAGAAGCGTGTGGACGAGTCACCTTATTACCAGTATAACCTTCTTGAGATTTTTTAGGAAAATGACCGAAAGGTTCCACCCTATAACTGTCTAAATCGTATCCAGCAGCAAGTGCTTCGTTATAATATTCATCAAAAACCTCAGATAAATCCTGCCTTGGGTGCGACATTATTTCACCGTCAAACCAATGCTCAATACCTTCTTCACTGACTCTAGGTAATGAATATTTATGACTGAACTGTGTACCCATATCTGAATAATGCAAAATCCTAATATCTTCTAACGCTAAGTTTTCGCCATCTATACAGTTGTAACTATCCTGATAAGGCTCAATGAGCTGATTATTATCTTTGAATACAGCCATCATTTCTTTATGGCTTTTGGGATCTTTCTTGAGTTTTTTACTTGGTAGGACAATGTTTTTCGCCGCCTTGCAATCCCATACGCATGTACACAATCGAGTCATATCCGCATTAGTCTTAGCAGCTACAACAGACTGTCCTTCAATAGGATGGTGCCACAGCTTTGCCAAATCATCTAAAATAATGACATCAGCGTCCATGTAGATGGCACGACCAGAGTATTGACAGTACTCTGGAATTGCCCAGCGAAAGCCTGAAAAAGGCGTTGACCATTTAGTGGTATTCCAACCCTCTCCAGTCTCAGGATTAGAATACCAATAGCTATTAGGATCGCGTGACAGCTGCATCCATACTATCTCAACGGGTACACTGGTATGTTTATGAATACTATAATCTAATACCATCATCTGCTCTAGATCACAGTTATTTGGGTCACAACCAACAAAGACTTTAATAGTATCTTCTGTATTCATAATTTTATCCGTTCACTGACTAATATTTATCTTTGCTAATGCAATGCGATAATACTCAAATATATAATTAAGCCTATTCTTTCCAGTACTTTTCGATCCACCCTACTGGCAAGATAAAATGACGCAAGTGACGTAGCGGTCTTTTTAGATTTTTGGGCTCAGTTAATCTTTTTAAGTGATCTTTGGCATTGTTAGCAGCATTTTTATTATATCTACCTTCAATCGCATGTGTAGGATATAAATCACCAGGGAAAATAACGATGCGAGCGCCTTTAGGAATCTTTGGCTCTTTGATGTAGTTAAGTGGGAACGGTTGACGGCATTTGCGTCTAAAGTGCGCAACCCATGCCTTTGGAAATAATTTCACACCACCTGGCGCATTACGAGTGACGAAGCGCTGCTCAAAACGATACTCATCAGCGATACCTTGTGGATCAGCTTTGAATTTCTCTTGCAATGAGACGAGCGACCCGATCTTGAATCTAAAGCAAGACGTTTGCCCTAGGCGCTCTAATGGGTTACTCGGGTTATAAGATAAAATAACATCGTCTGGCTCGCCGTATTCAAAGAAAGGATCGAGGCTATCTACTATAATCACATCCAAATCTACAAATAATACTGTCCCTGTCAAATCACCTAACTTCTCACCCCACAAACGAGACTTTGGCCACTTGCCAAGTGTGTTGGTTGGCATGGTGACATCTAATGGTGGCAATGCTTGACATTCGATTTCTGGACGTACATCGGTGGTATCATCGGTAAAACAGACGAAGCGAAACGGTGGCGTGATATTGCGAGATACCATGCCATACAGTTTATTGGCGTAATCAGCCCCGTACTTTGTACCCCATTTAATACAAATAATTTGTTTGATATTGTTATTATCTGCTGTACTAGAATCTATTGGCATGGACTGCTCACTTTAATCTTAAGAATAAATATGATGGCTATATTAGCATAAAAAAAAGACTGAACAATTATGTTCAGCCTTTTTGGTCTTTAAACTAACGACTTTATTAGTCAATAAAGCTTAACCAATCCATATATTGCTCGTTACGACCATGAACCACATCAAAGTATAGGGTTTGGAGTTTCTCAGTCAATGGTCCTCGGCCGCCATTCCCGATAGTACGATCATCGTATTCGCGGATAGGTGTCACTTCAGCAGCGGTACCTGTCATAAATATCTCGTCTGCTAAGTAGAACTCATCACGAGTGATACGGCGTTCAACGACTTTGATGTCTAGATCAGCCGCGAACTGAAGGATAGTACGACGAGTGATACCATCAAGTGCACCGCCCGCTAAATCTGGCGTATGTAGCACGCCATCTTTTACCAAGAATAAGTTCTCGCCAGCACCTTGACACACATACCCTTGCGGATCCATCAAGATAGCTTCATCATAACCATTACGAGTGACTTCTTGGTTGGCCATGATAGACACAGGATAGTTGCTTGAAGCTTTTGCCTTACACATAGTGACATTTGGCATATGATGCGTAAATGAAGAGGTTTTTACACGGATACCATTTTTGATACCTTCCTCACCAAGATATGCACCCCAGTGCCATGCAGCAACCATAGCATTGATGCTATTGTCACGTGAAGATAAGCCAAGCTTTTCTGCACCTACCCAAATAAGCGGACGAATATAGGCTTCTGCCAAGTTGTTTTGCTTTACCACATCTTTATGTGCTTGCTCTAGAGTGGCCGCATCAAACGGTACGTCCATTTGAAAGATTTTTGCCGAACCAAGTAGACGTTCAGTGTGTTCCTTTAGGCGAAAAATAGCCGTGCGGTTATCAGCGGTTTGGTAAGCACGCACGCCTTCAAACACAGCCATGCCATAATGCAAGCTATGGGTAAGCACATGAACTTTAGCATCTGGCTGTTCGATCATTGTGCCATTCATCCAAAGCTTACCATCTTGTGTTGCCATATTCATTTTATAATCCTTATGCTAGCACTGACGTCTAACTTTTTTTAGGTAGGTTTTATTTAACAGTAGTGATCAACATCGTATGATAACACCGCAGTGCCCATTTTTATTGCTTAAAGCACAGCTTGATTATGACGAACAGCTAACAGTATTAAGATGATGTGTGACCGATTATATCACTGGCCGTATTGGCAAATGAAATCTTTTGGTTTGAGACCCTATAGTTTTTAATTACGCTTTTTAATTATCACAAGGCCTTACAGTTTAAGCGTCTCTTGGACTATCGGCAAGGCCTTAATCATACAAGTTACGATATTACTCGTCGTCTGTCTCCACACCCATAAGATGCTGCCATTGTGACTGTACTAACGCTCGCGTCTCCTGCCACAATGACTCATCAACGAGCAAAGACTGCTCTGATAGTGCCAATTGATGCGTGGCAGCACGTATTCTTAGATAGGCATCGGTCAAATCCTGACAGACTTGGTCATCCCAAATACCAAGCAAGGCAACTTCTGCAAAAATTCGCACATTATCGCTCCATTTGGTCAAACTCGGATATTCATGCGAGTAGGCCAATACGGCAAACTGTGCTAAGAACTCAATGTCTACAATACCGCCTGCATCTTGCTTAAGATGAAATTTGCCCGCTTCCTGCTGCCATTGGCTCGTGCCTAGATGCTTTTGCATTTTGATACGCATGCTAGTAACTTCACTACGTACTTGATCCAGTGTCCGTGGCAACGACAAGACATCGCGGCGAATATCACAGAAGCGTGCAGTGACTCGTCTGTCTCCACAAATCGCACGAGCACGTACCAACGCTTGATGCTCCCATGACCATGCTTTATCCATTTGATAGGTTTCAAACGCATGACAAGACACTACCATCATGCCAGCATTTCCTGAGGGTCGCAGACGCATATCAATCTCATAGGCACGGCCATCACGTGTTTGAGTATTGAGATAATTCATCAGTTTTTGTACAAGACGCGCGGCAAACTTCATACCACTGACTGATTTTTCACCAGTGGTCATGCCTTGCTCTTTTATCTTGTGTAAGAATACCAAGTCCAAATCTGAAGAATACGATAGCTCTAAGCCACCAAGCTTGCCATAACCGATAATTGCAAAGCCGCAGTCCGCTTCAGTGACTGGGTCGCCATCTTGGCCAATAGGATACCCATAACGATTAACAATCTCTGCAAAAGCGCGCTCTAATGCTGCTTCTAGTACGACTTCAGCGATATAAGTCAATGAATCCGATACTTTCATAATCGGGCGTTCAGCCAATACATCACTAGCAGCAACCGCCAACACCTGATTCTTTTTGAACAGACGTAGGACGCTTAACAGCTCTTCCTCATCGTTAGGCTCGACGCGTAGCAACTGTTGGCGCAAGATATCACGCAGCTCACGTTTATCTGGCAGATGGCGATAACGCTGCTGCAAAAATGTGTCTAATAATACAGGATACTGAGCCAACTCTTTTGCGATCCACGGGCTGGCAGATAGCATTGGAATCAGCTCAATCGTTGCATTGGGGTTTTCAGCAATCATGACCAAATAGATAGAACGGCGGCAAATCGCTTCAAGCAGTGAGATCAATCTCGGTAAAGCAGTATTGGCAAGTTGCTGCTGTTCTTGATGCGCTAACAACGCATGGACAATGACAGGATATGCGTCGTCTAAACGCTCTCTGGCTTCATCACTTAAATTAGCCACCATTTTTGATTGCCAAAAATTCTGTAGTACCTCGCGATTTTCTTTTGTTAGCACTTCATTTAAACGGGCAATTTGCTCATCTAAGTGCTCTGGTTCTAGATCAGTATCTTCGTTATCAGGTACTTGGCGCTCAGTTACCATACGCTCAAACGGCACATTGACACTTTCGCGATGACGATTAAGCTGATCTAATAAGGCATTCCAGTTTTCAAAATTCAGCGTCACTGCTAGATTATGCTGCCACTGCTCATCGTGTGGTAAGCGCTGGGTCTGCTGATCATTAATCGCTTGAATAGCATGCTCAAGCCGGCGTAAAAACCGATACGCGGCCTGTAGCTGCTCGTAAGTTGAATGCTCCAGATAGCCAAGCTCACATAATACTTGCATCGCTTGCAAGCAAGGTTTGATTTGCAGCTGTGGATGCCGGCCACCATAGATAAGCTGAAAGGCCTGTACGATAAACTCGATATCTCTAATACCGCCCGCACCAAGCTTGATATTGTCCAAGTCTTCACGCTGTGCAACTTGGTTTTGAATAAGAGACTTCATCTCTCTCAATGCTGAAAACGCACTGTAGTCCACGTAATAACGAAACACAAATGGCTTAATCAGCGCTTGTATCTCTTCATAAAATGGCTGGTCTATTTGTCCGACTACGCGCGCTTTTAACCAAGCAAAACGCTCCCATGCACGCCCATGCATCGTAAAGTATTTTTGTAATGCAGACAGATGAATGGCCAAATCACTTCCATCACCCCATGGACGTAAGCGCATATCTACTCGAAAGACAAAACCGTCAGCGGTCTTGTTATCAAGCAGTTTAATAATGCCTTGACCCAATCTGGTCATAAAGCGTTTGTTGTCTATGCTACGTGTGCCTTTTGCTTTATTGCCATTGGTCTCTCCGCGTGCTTGATGTACAAAGATTAGGTCAATATCACTTGATAAATTCAGCTCTTGCGCACCAAGCTTACCCATGGCCATGATTGCCATATCATCAATCTGTACATTGCCTTGTTCATTGATAAAGGTCGGCTCACCATATTTAGCAACCAAGTGCTGATAAGTGTAATCTTTAGCAAAAGAGATACAGCCATCTGCAAATTCAGACAACTCATCGGTCAGCTGCTCCAGACTGATCGTCTGCAAAGCATCTTGCCAAATCCAACGCATCATCAGTAGCGTGCGCAAGTGACGCAGACCACTCATGACCTTGATTTCATCAGCGAGTTGATAGTTCTCATCTAACGTATAATCTTGTATCAAATCATCGATTTGCTGGCGGGTCAGCGTACTATTCAATGGATAGCTACGCAAAAACGTCTGACATGAAACGGTCCGACTTTCCCAAATCTGATAAGCAAATTCGCTCGCTGTCTGCAGTACTTGCAGTTGTTCTACGGTAGGCTGATAATCTGTACCATTGTTCACACGTGAGGGCATAGCAGGTAACATAGTGACAAAAACTCCTTACATAGAATGGTAAGACTACGTGAACCTAGCTCATAAGTTTATTGTTTTTTCTTACGAGGCAGTCACAGCATCAGATAATAATACTCAGTGTGCCTATACTTGAGATAAAACCACGTTAAATAACAGTGACTCTATTTGGTTTGCGGCGCTTTATGTTAGCATAAACATCTTTGATAGAGACGACGCACCTCTCTTTTATGACATAACGCTATTTGATGTGACAGTATGATCCGCTGTATGTCGCATTATCAGTATAAATTCTGTTTTCTGTCACGCAAATTTGCACACAAGCACTATAATAATAACGACCAAATGACTTTATACAAAGCATTTATAGCAACTCGGCCATAATTTTTAAACTCTTATTTATAATATGTGATACCGCGCCTTATGACGACCACTACCCCGTTACTACTGATTACTGCTGACCCTAGTCACCCATTGGCACACTTGGCGTTACGCTATGCACGCGCTTACCTAAATGGCGCCGCGAATAGTGATGATATTGATCACACTGACACTAATAGCATAGGCAGCAGCGATAATACTACCTCTGAACAACCATTGCTCAATGTCTTCTTTTATGGCGACTCGGCTCATATAGCCAATCGATTGCGTTGGCAGTCAGCCGATCAATTAGACTTGACCAAAGAATGGCAGTCTTTGGCTGAGCAGTATCAATTACCTCTGCCTGTCTGTGTCAGTACAGCACTTAGCCGCGGTGTGAGTGATGTAGACAACAGCTCACGCCATCAGCTTGACGGTGCCAATCTTGCGACAGGGTTTACCTTAGTGGGACTCAGTGAGCTTGCGATGATGATGCAGGATGACTGTCGTTTGATACAGTTTTGATAGCGTGTCGTTTGATGGTTTGTCTATTGAGATCACTGGTAGCGGTAAATATTTTTAGGAATAGATCATGAGATTATTAATTCAGCTGCATACGCCTACTGAAGCAGCAAGCTACGAAGGCTGTGCACTTGCGCTAACTTTAGCGACATTTGGTCATGAGGTGCAATTGTTCTTAGATGCGCCGGTCTTTGGCTTATTGATGCAATCTGACTCGCGACTGCATGGCATGATTCAGTCACTTGAGCTTTACGATATGCCCGCAGCTTGGCTACCTGATGATGTCTTTAGTGGCTGGGTCACTGGTATGTTACCGACAGATCTGGCATCACAGCTCACACTCGTGCCAGAGGTCATCAACTCAAAAGACTTTGAGCAGATATTTACCTTTTAAACTACTATATTACTTATATTTATAAAATAATAAAGCACGTAATCGGACACCTTTATGGCAACTTTATATCAATTGCATAGTACGATGGATACCCTTAGACGCAGTACTGAAGAGATGTCTCGCACTTGGCGCACGGGCGATAGTATTATGTTACTCGGCAGCACTCCTGCTTTTATCGACTGGCTCAATGCTTATTTAAATGATAGCGATATCGAGGATATTGCTGGTATTTACGCATTAGCAGATGACATCGCCCAGCTCACAACAAATACAACTGGCAAACTTAATTTAGAAACTAAGTTGACTGCTATTTTAACCGACGCAGAATGGGTGAATCTGACTCAGAGCAGTCAGTTTGACAAAGTGGTGACGATTGCCTTATGAGTAATGACATGACCACTCACAACGCTGCATTATCAGCGGCTGATATCGAATTAGATCAAGACGGCCATCTATGTGACCATACGATTTGGACGCCTGCTATCGCGCAGCAATTGGCAGACACGTTAGAGGTTAATCTGAGCGATGAGCATTTAGAAGTTTTGCAACAAGTGCGCGCGTTTTTTGACAAATTTAATCACGCGCCAGCAACCCGTCCATTAATTAAATGGCTACAAAAGACTTTGCCAGAACTTGATATTAGCAATCAAAAGCTACAGCAATTGTTTAATACAGGTTTGGTTGCGCGTCATGTCAATCGTTTGGCAGGATTACCAAAACCACCGAACTGTTTATAAATAGTTCCGCTCTACTGTAAAGCTTTAGTACTCTCTTATCGTAAACTGAGAGTACTAAAATGAGCAGTACTTAACTACTCATTACGTATACAACTGCCTTTTAAGAGGATCTATTTTGGGTCATAGACTGTCAATGTCTCATAACCAACGCTACGACCTTCATCGCCTGTAAACCCTTGCTGTCGCCATATCTCGTACAAACAAATGGCTACGCTATTTGATAAGTTCAAACTACGCGAGTCAGCTAGCATGGGCAGTCTTAGCCAATTATTAGCACCGATATCTTCACGTATATCGTCTGCCAGACCTGCTGTCTCAGAACCGAAAACCAGCGCAATATTAGGCATAGCAGAATTATCAGATGCGTCAGAGTCCGAGTTTTTACCAAAGTCATAATCGTAAAACGGTTTGCTAAGCTTGGTTGTCAATGCCGTAACGACATGGCAGTCAGCAGCTTGTAGTGCTTGCCTTGCAGCTATCCAATCATCATGCACCTGTAAATGAGCATATTCATGATAATCCAGACCTGCGCGGCGTAGCTTTTTGTCATCAAGCTCAAACCCTAATGGTCTGACTAAATGCAGCTGCGCGCCGCTGTTGGCACACAAGCGAATAATGTTGCCAGTATTGCTTGGCATTTTTGGGGCGACCAACACGATATGAATGGTCATACTTGTTTACTCCACAAATATTCAACGCTCTATTATTTAAGTTTATGAGCAGTAGGTAATCGAAAGTTACAGTTTACTGCCAATAATTACATTTTGATACTGTGCAGCGTTTTTAACTTTCATTATGATGTCTGTAATGGATAGCGCGATAGCATTTATGTATGACTGTCTCATCCAATACCCCTTCAGTGAAGCTTGAGCACGATGCTTAGCGTCACTGTTGTTATTTATAACCATTCATTTATCTTTGAGGATACTATTATGAAAAAAGTAATCATCGCATCTTTAACTGCTATGTTCGTTCTAACTGGTTGCAACACGTTCAAAGGCCTTGGCCAAGACGTATCAAGCGCCGGAAATGCTGTAACTGGCGGCGCACAAGACGTACAAGATAAAATCTAAGGTCTGCTTTTTTTAGATTTTTAAAAAGGCTTATCATTCATTTGATAAGTCTTTTTTGTGTTCTTACTTCGCTGCTATTAAACAATTACTCAAGCAAGTTTTTATAAAAACGCGCGTAATATCTGATTGAGATAACGCTGTCCTAATACGGTCGGTTGCAACTGCGTATCACTATCTACCAACAATCCTTGTTTGACTAAACTGTTCACTTGTTCAGCAATACTATCAAGCGTTAATCCAGTTCTCTTTTCAAACAGTGACCAATCGACGCCGCCATGTAAGCGTAGTGCGTTTAGCATAAATTCGCTCACTAACTCCTCTTGATCAATCGCTTGCCAGCCAACCATTTTTGGTGTGATTTGGTGTATTTCAGACTTCTCTGTGGTATCTGGATTCATTACTACATAATCTTTTGGCAAACGTGATTTGCTAAAACGATAGATGCCTGACATTACTAACAAGTCATCTTCCATTTTGTCTTTTACGTCTGATGAATGACCACTATTGCTATCGTCACGACCAATCGTTACTTTACCATGTGCCCCAGCGCCAATGGCTAGATAATCGCCAAACTGCCAATAGTTGATATTATGACGACATGATTTGTCTGACGCACCTGCCCATGCTGACACCTCATAATTGCGATAGCCTAATTGCTGCAATAGCGACTGACCTGCTTGTTCGATATCTGCCAAATTGTCTTCATCGGGTAAAATAGGCTGACTGCGGTAAAATACGGTGTTTGGCTCAATAGTCAGTTGATACCAAGAGATATGCGTTGCGCCAGCATCATGCGCCATTTGGATATCTTCTAGCGCTTCATTCATGGTTTGCTGTGGTAGACCGTGCATCAGGTCGACGTTGACCCGTGCAAATCCAGCCGCTTTGGCAGCGCGAATTGCTGATAACGCTTGTACAGGATCATGGATACGCCCAAGTACCTTTAGCTTATCAGCGGCAAAGCTCTGTACGCCGATAGACAAACGATTGATACCAACCTCTAAATACTGAGCAAATGGTGCATGCTCAAGTGTGCCGGGATTGGCCTCCATCGTGACTTCGATGTCTTCTGCAAATTCAAAACATGTACGTAACCCAGTAAACAATCTCTGATACTGAGTGATAGGTAGCAAAGACGGCGTACCACCACCGATAAATATCGAACCAATCTCTCGGCCCTGAGCTAAAGGTTGCTGCATTGCGGCATCTAACAGTAACGCATCGACGTATTCCTCATACATGGATAGCTCACTGTCCATCGGTAGCTCATGCGAATTAAAATCGCAATAAGGACATTTCTTCACACACCACGGAATGTGAATGTAAAGAGACAATGGAATGTCGGTCACGTCTACCGCGATAGTATCCGTCGTTGGTTCAGTAAGACTTAACGTATTCAGGTCATTTAGCATACTGTCTGTATTCACTTTGGGCATAAATAAACTTATTTTGTAGTGAGCAATGATGATCGATATCAAAAGTAACGCTAGGATAGCGACTAGATGAGATAAAGAAAAGCCTATCTATCATAAAACTATTAACAAAAACACGTATAAACGCCCTATTCACCATGGCAACTTATGGGCAGTATATAGAGACTCTATTAAAAACAGCCTCTACTAAGAACAGACACTATTAAAAACGGGGTTGAGAGCGAGCTAAGAGAAACTAACTCTGATAATTTTAAGAACAAATTGAAAAATAAACAAAAAATCGAAGGACAAATATATGGCGTATTGGTTAATGAAATCCAACCCTAAATTTTTTGGTATTGAAGACTTGCAGCGCCTGGGCACCGACGGTTGGGACGGCGTTCGCAACTACCGCGCACGTAACTTTATGCGTGATGATATGAAAGTTGGCGACAAGGTATTCTTTTATCACTCTAGCGCCAAGCCGTCTGGAGTCGCTGGTATTATGACAGTTACTACAGCAGGGTATCCTGATTCTACTCAATTTCACCCTGAGCATCGTCATTATGATCCTATTGCGACCGAAGATGCACCTCGTTGGTATATGGTTGATCTTGCTTTTGAGCAAGCTTTTACAGAGGTGTTACCACTATCAGAGCTAAAGTTTTTGCCAGCTTTGGAAGACTCGTTATTACTAAGGAAAGGCTGTCAGCAATTAACAGTGATTCCATTAGAGCCCAAACATTGGCGAGCGATTATGGATATGGCGGAGACACTTGAGTTGTTACCGGAGCAAACTTATTGAATTGGCTATTGGCTATTGGCTATTGGCTATGAAGCAGAGTACAAAAAACCTAAGATTAATACCTGCATAGCGGCGCTAAAGCGTTGACATCATAGTGCGGCTTCTTTACCATCTTACTATGTATATGACCTGTCAATCCACTACTTGGATCGACGGGTTATTTTTATTTTAGTGTCTTTACTTTTATTTTCATACTCTGTCTATCTACTTATGCAACATTATAAGCTTGCTCATATTATTTATCGGAGTATTATCGTCGGCACTACGCTCTCCTTGCTGCGTCAATCTTAGTCGATTGATAGCAGTGTTTGTTTATTAATAATAACTACCTTAATAACAATTACCGCAAAGAATAAAAAGTTGCTTACCATGGTTTTTCCATTGTCTTTCAAAGATTTTAAAAGCTACAGCTTACGTTTAGGCGTACTCGCCCTCCCTATTTTAATCACTCAGTTTTGCCAAGCCGCACTTGGCGTGGTCGATGCCATCATGGCAGGTCAAGTCTCGGCACTTGACTTGGCTGCGGTAGCCGTTGGGTCTGGTATTTGGCTACCACTGTTTTTATTGGCCACAGGTGTGCTTATCGCAACCACGCCTCTAATTGGTGAAGCGATTGGTCAAGACCAGCACGGCCAAGTACCACATATCACGCAGCAGTCTCTATGGACCGCAGGTGTCATTGGCATTATCGGTTTTATCATTGTCAATTTGGCTCCCAATGTTCTTGGCATTATGGGTGTCCCAGAAAACATTCAGCCGATAGCGACACAGTATTTACATGGTGTCTCATTTGGTTTCCCAGCGCTCGCTGTATATGCTGTTCTACGCAGTTATTGTGAGGCATTGGGTCGTCCTGAGCCTGTAACTGTCATTAGTATCATTGGCCTGCTCGCAGATATTCCTTTGAACTATATTTTTATTCATGGGTTATTTGGGATGCCAGAAATGGGCGGTGCAGGCTGCGGGGTGGCGACAGCATTGGTATTATGGATAAATGTCCTATTGCTTGCAGCCTATACTAGCTTCACGAAACGTCGCGAATTTGTGAGCACACGATTTTTTTATGGCTTCTCTAGCCCTAATCGTACACAGATTAAAAAGCTGTTAAAACTCGGTATTCCTATTGGCATCTCTATTTTCTTTGAAGCCAGTTTGTTTAGCTTAGGCGCACTCGTTATCAGTCCATTGGGTGAACTGGCAACAGCATCACATCAAGTGGCACTGTCAGTGACCTCACAGCTATTTATGATACCGATATCGGTCGCCATGGCGCTCACTATCATGGTCTCCAATCGATTTGGTCAAAAAAACCTATTAGCACTGCGCCAAGTGCAAGCTACTGGACTGGTATGGACGGTATTGATCGCTTTGACCTGCATGCTTGGGATATGGCTATTCAGACCAGAACTCGCGGCAGCATTCACCGATAACCCAGAGGTTAGAGCCCAGTCTATGCATTTGCTTATCTTTGCACTTGCTTATCAGTTATTTGATGGCTGGCAGGTTAACGTCGCTGGTATATTGCGTGGTATGCAAGACACCACCATACCGATGTGGGTAACGCTCTTCTGCTATTGGTTAGTTGCCCTACCACTTGGCGTCTATCTAGTGCGTTTCACTGACGTTGGTGCACAAGGATTTTGGATGGCGTTGATTACAGGTTTATTCTTATCATCTATTTTACTTACTTTGCGTCTACGCTATCAGCAAAAACGCTTAACTGTGCTATGGGGTTAAGCCAATTGCTCATGGATTGTATTTTATAATCATTGTTAGCGTTATTTGATCATACAGACTATGAAAAATCGTGGATATTTTCTTACTAAAAAGATGGCTTACGTCAAAATATGTAAAAATTCTCAGTTAACAACTGTACATTGATTGCTCATTGCCCTGAATCTAGGTATCATTAGCAATTAATTAGACAATATTTAGTTACACTATTTCTCGAATTTAGTACAAGGCCAGATAAAAACTATGGATATTGAAAAAATACGCACCCTCATCGCCCTTATGGAAGAAAGTGAACTGGTTAATTTAGAAATCAGTTCTGACGACGAGCATATTAGCTTAACTCGTCACTATGACGCGCCTGTGCCAACTATGATGGCTGCCCCAGCTGCGAGCGCTGCCCCTGCTGCCGCTGTTGAAGGCAAACCTGCAGAAAAAGCGGGTAGCGTTGAGTCTTCACCAATGGTTGGTGTTTTCTATTCAGCACCAAGTCCTAATGACCCACCATTTGTAAAAGTCGGTCAAAAGGTTCAGGCAGGTGATACCTTAGGTATTATCGAAGCTATGAAAATCATGAACCCGCTTGAAGCGACTCAAAGTGGTATTGTTGACGAAATCTTGGTAGATAACTCTGAAGTCGTACAGTTCGGTCAACCTGTCATACGCTATAAAGCGTAACGATATTTGCCATACTTTATTTCATTATGGCTGACTTTTGGTATATATACCGCGTCAATGCTAAATAACCTGATGCTATGTATCGAAACTCAGTCAATGACTGACGCTTCGACAAGGATGAACCCATGATAAAAAAATTGCTCATTGCCAACAGAGGTGAAATTGCCCTGCGCATCGTCCGCGCCTGTAAAGCGCTAGGTATCGAAACGGTAGGTGTCTATTCTACTGCTGATGCCAACTTGATGCACTTGCGCTTTGTTGATGAGGCAATTTGTATTGGCAAGCCTAATGCTAACCAAAGCTACCTTGATATCAATACCATCTTAACCGCTGCTGAAATCACTGGTGCAGATGCTATCCATCCCGGTTACGGATTTTTGTCTGAGAATGCTGAATTTGCTGAACAAGTAGAAGAAGCCGGATTGACCTTCGTTGGTCCTAATGCTGATCATATTCGCCTTATGGGCAACAAAGTTTCTGCCATCAACGCCATGAAAAAAGCTGGCGTACCAACCGTACCTGGTTCAGTTGGCGCTGTGACTCTGCATAATGCTGAAGAGCAAGCCCGCAATATCGGCTTCCCACTATTGATTAAAGCGGCTTCTGGCGGCGGTGGACGCGGTATGCGTGTGGTTGAACGCTTTGACGAACTAATCGGTCAAGTACAAGCGGCCAAACAAGAAGCTGAGCTTTGGTTCGGTGACGACACTGTCTATATGGAGCGCTATCTACAGAACCCGCGCCACGTAGAAGTACAGGTGTTGGGTGATGGTAATGGTAATGCTATCCATCTATATGACCGTGATTGCTCATTGCAGCGTCGCCATCAAAAAGTGCTAGAAGAAGCACCTGCTCCAGACATCCCAGATGATGTACGTGAGCCAATCTTAAAGGCGTGCGTAAAAGCGTGCGAGCTTGTTAAGTATCGCGGTGCTGGTACGTTTGAATTCTTGTTTGAAAATAACGAGTTTTTCTTTATTGAAATGAACACTCGTGTACAGGTTGAGCATCCAGTGACTGAGATGATTACTGGTATCGATGTTGTGGTCGAGCAGCTCAAAATCGCAGCTGGTTACGGCCTGTCTTATCGTCAAAGCGAGATTGAGATCCAAGGTCATGCGATCGAATGTCGTATCAATGCTGAAGATGCAGCGACTTTCGTACCTTGCCCAGGCACTATCAGTCAATTGTTCACGCCAAGTGGTTCTGGTATCCGCTTTGACTCTCATCTATACCCTGGCTATGAGATACCGACCTATTATGATTCATTGATTGGTAAATTGATCTGTCACGGTCAAACTCGTCAGCAAGCTATTGCTAAAACAGTACATGCCCTTGATGAGCTGATTATCGAAGGTATCAAAACCAATATACCTTTACATCGTGATGTAATTTTGGCTGATGATAACTTTACTCGTGAAGCGCAAAACATTCACTATCTCGAAAGAGAGCTGCTGACTGCGAATAAAGCTAAAAAAGACTCGTAGGCTAAAATACTACTTATAGAGTTCGCTAAGTCTAGTAAATTTAGTCACAACTTGAATTAAAACAGCACATAAAAAACCGCTATTAATATAGCGGTTTTTTTATGTCATCAATAAGCTGTCAATCATACGTAAAGTGCAACGAGCATCTTTAATTATGGCAACACTCTATTAAAATTCATAAAGCATTCGTTACCATCAGGGTCAGCGCACCATTGCATCTGGTTGCCATCATGATTAATAAATGCAATCAACGCTTCATCAGTCTGGTCGATCTGATTGCCTGAGCAATCTACTTCATTATTATCATAAACAGTCTTGATCGCAATAACTGGCAGACCTTCTTCACGATGGGTGACCAGATAGCGGCCGTATGTCCACTCTTTGCCACTGACAGACCACATCTCATTATCTGCACTAAAGTTATATAGCTCGCGGCACTGGTTAGACTTACCAACTGATGCAAGTAAGTTCTTACTAGTAGTTGGTTGAATGTTTAGAACCCGCTCTTCACTTTGAGTCAGTACGCCGCCGTCCATGCCCGTCATCACCTTGGGCTCTACACTGCTAGGCTGTTGCACACTATTTGCCGACTGGTTAGCTTCCGCTTCCTTGGTCATCATAGCCTGAGTAGAATGAGCGCTACTGTCCAAGTCTATTTCCCATTGTCCGGCAATGGCTGGACTAATATGAGTAGTGATGGTCGGCTTGGTAATAGCCTCACCGTTCGCAGGCAACGAAGCCAAAATAGATGCTAGCGTGAATGAAGCAAATGAGATAGGTTCCATAATTAACCTTTTAATTATAATATTTTAATATATACATTAGCGTAAGTCTTAGACACCAAAAATACAAGTAACATTATGCTATTGCTCATAAACCTGTAGTCGGAATTTCATAGGTATTTATGGCAAAAAATAACGCCATCGCTTTACTTGCTAGAGACAAGGAGCGATGGCGTTATTAGCATACAGAATTTTGCGTGATATCAATGACTACTTAATATTAAGCAGCTTCTGTATTTAGCGCTTGAGCAAAGGCTGATAACGCCCCTTTTAGCATGGCTGATACCGTACTGCTGCAAGTACCGATGCCTGAATACACTTCGCCATCTACATTAAGCTGTATATAAGCAGCAGCATTGGCATTGGTTTTGTTATCACTATTGGTATCATCATCGATACCATTACCGCTATTATGATGCGGATTAATCGCATGCTCTGCATAGTTAATAATATGTAGTGATTTGCCCGTATGTTGCGCAAGTCCGTCAATAAACGATGACAATGGGCCGTTACCCGTACCATCAATATCGATGGTGTCGCTATTCATTTGTACTTGACCACTAAAGTAAACCGCACCGCCTTTATTGTTGACGCTATAATCTAGTAGTTCAAACTTACCCTGCTGCAAGTAAGTATCTTCAAAAGTCTGTAAGATTTCATCATTCTGCAGCTCGCGTGCCGCTGCTTCAGCTTGTTTTTGTACCACACGGCTAAAGTCAATCTGCATCCAACGTGGTAAGTTAAAGCCGTAGTTACGCTGCAAGATGTACGCGACGCCGCCTTTGCCCGACTGGCTATTGATACGTACTACATCTTGGTAGCTACGCCCAATATGCGCAGGATCAATAGGTAGATAAGCCACATCCCAGACATTGTCTGTTTCGCTTTGATTGCTTTCATTGTAATCAAGAGATTTTTTGATCGCATCTTGATGTGAGCCACTAAATGCCGTGAAGACCAACTCGCCTACGTAAGGATGACGTGGGTGCAATGGTAAGTTATTACACTCGCTCACAACCTGTACGATTTCACTCATGTTGCTAAAATCAAGCTCAGGATCGATACCTTGGCTAAACAAGTTCATGGCCATGACCATGATATCCATATTCCCTGTACGCTCACCGTTACCAAGCAATGTGCCTTCGATACGATCTGCACCCGCCAGCACACCTAACTCAGCCGCTGCTACCGCACAGCCACGGTCATTATGGGTATGCAAGCTCACAATCACGTGCTCACGCTGCGCTAGATTGCGGCAGAAGTACTCTACTTGATCAGCAAAGACATTGGGCATAGAAGCCTCAACCGTCGCTGGCAAGTTAAAAATAACTTCCTGACCCTGCTGTGGTTGCCACACGTCACACACTGCATCGCAAACCTCTACGGCATATTCAGTTTCTGTCTGGCTAAAGCTCTCTGGCGAGTACTGAAACACCCAATCTGTCTCAGGATACTTTGCTGCATATTCTTGTAATAGCTTGGCGCCTGCAATCGCAATCTCTTTGATTTCAGCTTTATCTTTGCCATAGACTTTTTCGCGTTGTACACGGCTGGTTGAGTTATAGACATGGACAACCGCACGTTTAGCACCTTTTAATGATTCAAAAGTACGGGCAATCAAATGCTCGCGCGCTTGTACCAATACTTGTAGCGTTACATCTTCAGGTACGTGGTTTTCTTCGATAAGCTTACGCGCAAAGTCAAACTCTACCTGCGCCGCTGACGGAAAACCAATCTCAATTTCTTTGAAGCCAACGTCTACTAAAGTCTTAAAGAAGCGCATTTTTTGTTCAATGGTCATCGGATCAATCAGTGCTTGGTTACCATCACGCAGATCCACACTTGCCCATATCGGTGACTTCTCAATTGTCTTGCTTGGCCAAGTACGATCTGGCAGCGATGGCGCAAATGCAAATGGACGGTATTTACGGAAGTCAAAAGCGGCACTTTTTGGTGTGATCTTTGCAGTCCCTGTGGCTGCAGTGTGCGTGGCTTGGTCAGACATAATCAATCCTTAGATGATATGGTTATTTATATATTTAGCTAGGCGATTAGCTGTTGATTAGATCAGTATTTATCATACGAGATAACTAGTGTTCATACCATAATAATATCAAAGTTTAACAGAGAGAAACCTGCTTTCTTTTACTTTATTTTCTGTTATTTTAGTGGAAAAACACAATTTAGACATTATAATCGAATAAATTCACTATTGAGGCTTAAGAAATGCCAGATAATCATATTGATAGTACAGGAACTGCAGATATAGACGAGATAGATAGACAGTTGCTACGCTTATTGCAAACACAGGCGCGTATGAGCATTACTGAACTCGCTGAACGCGTCAACCTGTCTGCCACCCCTTGCGCACGTCGTATCAAACGCTTAGAAGATGCGAACATAATCACTGGCTACCATACCAAAACCGATGCGCAAAAACTTGGCTATCCGCTAGCCGTGTTTATCGCTATTAGCATGGATCGACATACAGCAGAACGTTTCGAGCAGTTTGAACGCAAAGTTCAAAGCTTTGAAGAAGTCATCAGCTGTAGTATTGTCACAGGTCGCACCGAAGACTATCTGATTAAGGTTAGAGTACGTGATATGACACATTACGAAGAGTTTTTATTGCATCGCCTCAATCGTATCGAAGGCGTAGCCCAAGTTCATACCAGTTTTGAACTACGAGAAGTATTTAGCCGTAGCGTGGTTTAGACGATCTATACGGTCGTTGGTGACTGTCGACGAAACCATGCCAATAGTACAAACCCGATCATCAATCCGATAGCAGCGACAAGTAACCCTGCATTGAAATTGCCATCCTTCCCTGCCAGTGCTACTGTTACCAAGGGTCCTAAAAACTGACCCAATGCATAAGCTAACGTCGCTAGTGCAATCAGTAAATTAGAATAGGCAGGATTGATGTTTTTAAATAAAGTCAGTGTCATCGATACCATACCGACAAAGGTCAATCCCAAAATCGCAGCATTGCCATACAATCCAAGTGCACCATCAAACCATATCGGCAAGCACATACCAAATGCTTGCAATACCGTCAGCCCCATTAAGGTTTTTATCTCACCGATACGTTTGGCAAGCGCGCCCCATAGGGGGTTTGACAACATTGCAAAAATACCAACGACCAACCAAACCATCAATCCAGCATACGTCTGTGTTGTTAGACGTTGTGCTGCCATAACGGGTAAAAAAGTTGCTGAGCTAATATAACCAAACCCTGCCAGTACGTAGCTGACAAAAAGTAAAGTAAGCGCTTTATGATGTCCAGAAATTGCTTCGTATAAGGAGCGTTTAAAGTTTAAATAGGTTTGGTGCACTGACACGTGTTGTTTGGCATCAATCTGCTGTGAATCAACAGCCCGTACTTGTCTTGGCTTTATCGCATACAGTAGCCATACAAGCGGCAAACTGGTGACACCTGCGACCAGCCAAATTACATCGAAGTGATAGCCTAGTTTTAATAGCCACCACGTCACTATGGCAGAGGCGCTAATGCCAACGCCAATACCTGCATAATGGACTGCTGACAATACAGAACGGCGCTCAGGGCTAAGGTTTTGAATCACAAAAGATGAGCTTAGAATCATCGCCACGCCACTTGCAATACCTGCAATTAATCGGATGAAATACCATAGTGTGAGCGACATATTTGGTATAACGAGTAACATCGTGGTGACAACACTGATAATCGTCCAAAGTGTCATCGCCTGCCATGTCGAGCGCTGAGGTACAAACATGGCGATAAGAGCGCCAATAAAGTAACCGATATAATTGATTGATGCCAACCAGCCTGCAATCGTCGTTGATAGCGACAATTGCACCATAATATCCGGTAAGGTGGCGGTAAACAGAAAGCGGCCATAACCCATGACGACTGCCATGCAGTACATACCAATACAGGCAATGGCAGCTTCGTTGGTAATTGTCGGGACCATACGGCTTTTAAAAGCAGTCATCATGACAGAGCCATTTTTGCGGCAATTAGCACACAATCCTTTGTGTTAGACAGTCAAAAGCAGTAATAAATAAACGTAGAAATAGAAAAGTTATTAGATATATTAGGCCAGCATAAAGTACTAGAAAAGCTATAATACGTCTAACGTTGGCGTCTCTACTGTATCCTGCCCTAGCATTTGTACCCGCTGATCGCTAAACATATCCATATCAGGTGCTAGCGTACGCATAAACCGATCAAAATACAACATCTGTTTGGTTAATAGAGCAAAATCGCGTGGAAAGTGAATACCATGACGTTTACCAACTTCAACAATCTCAAGCATCATTTTATTAAGCTCATCAGCTTGTTCTTTACTATTAAACGGTACACCGCTGGTAAAGGTCTTATCTTCTGCCATGATGGTTGTCATCATACGCTGCAAGTCATTCCCCAATGCAGTCACATCGACTTTATTGCCACCATGTGTCATTTCCATATCAATCATATGGCGAGCCATGGCTTGATAGTCACTGTCTTGCATGGCTTGCATCATGCCCATGCACGCACGCCAGCTCTCAGCTTTGAGCTTGCCGACAATACCAAAATCCAAAAATCCAATACGGCCATCAGTCAATAGCATTAGATTACCAGCGTGTAGATCAGCATGGAAGCTGTTACACAGCATGAGGCTGGCAAACCATGTGTTCAAAGTGTCTGCCATGACTTGTGCAGGATCGGCACAGTATTGGCGCATGAGCGACTCATCGACCATAGAGACGCCATATAGACGGCTCATCGTTAGTACACGCTTGGTAGTCAGCTTTTCATAGACAGTTGGTGCAACGACACAAGTATTACCTGATACCGCTAAGAACTGTTGAAAATCGCGAATGTTCTGTGCTTCGGCGATAAAGTCAGTCTCGGCAAGCATACGCAGGCGAATCTCATCAATAATCGGTGCAATGCTAGCAAATTTCATCGATGGCATTAGTATTTCAAGTAGCTTAGTCACGCCATGTAATACACCCAAATCGGTCTGCATGATGGTTTCGACACCAGGCTTTTGCACCTTTAGCACTACTTCATCGCCATTGTGCAACCGTGCTGCATGCACCTGAGCGATAGAAGCTGATGCTAATGGCTCTGAGTCAATATGCGCAAATGTATCATCAAGCGTCCTGCCATCATTCGCTAGCTCCTCTCTTAGCACTTGCTCGATATAAGCATAAGACAATGGCGTGGTTTGATCCAAACAGCTCTGGAAAGCCTTGACATAATCACGTGGAAACAGCGACGGTGTACTGGCGATAAACTGACCGATTTTGATATAAGTCGTACCTAACTGCTCAAAGGTTTCTTTGAGTAGCATCGCGTCAGGTTTCTCACCTTTTGCCACTCTTAGCGCAGACAGACCTGCCACACTCGCTGTTTGGCGAACACGGTTCATGACATTAAAAGTATGCTTTAATAAATGCGGACGATGAATTTTCATAAAAAACAACTATGGTAATAAGAAGGAGGTTTGAAGATAGGCAATACAATATAAACACGCGTTAAAATCAGATTATTCAGTTATAGTCGGTTCGATATAATTTGGATACAAGGAAGGCAAGTGAAAGTACTACAACTCGTAGACTAAGCAAGCTTAACACCGTATCCAATTTATAGAGAGCTGACTATAGGACTGCTACAGACAGGACACTGTGAGTCTTTTCGATAGCCCATCAGCCGCTGCTGCATCTGACTACCATCCCATATGAGCAGCTTGTTTGTCAGTAGATTTTTGGTTAATCCTAAATATTGCAGTGCAGTATTGGCTTGTAGATTACCCATGACAGCGGTGGTACTGGCTAGCACACCAGAGTTGGCACACGTACGTTCGTCAGCGGCTTCGTCAAGCACCACTGAGCCAAACACGCAATGATAGCAACCAGTATCGAGCTGAGGTTCGAACAGTGCTAACTGCCCTTGCATCGCAATCGCTGAGGCTGATAACAGCGGAATCTGGTAGCGTACACTAATACGATTGATGATGTCGCGCGTGGCAAAATTATCCGTACAGTCTAAGAGTAAGTCAGGCTTGCCTGCTGCCATATCGAGCAACTCATAAGCGTTGTCTTCATCTAATCGTGCGACTGTGCCGCGAGTCTTTATCAAAGGATTGATGCGCGCTAACATATGCGCTGCGGTCAGTGCTTTAGACTGACCAACATCTTCTGGCAAAAACAGCGTTTGCCGTTGTAGATTGCTCGCCTCAATCTCGTCATCATCAATCAGATGGACATAACCTATCCCAGCACGCACCAATGTCTCAGAAGCAGGACAACCAAGGCCGCCTGCCCCTATTATGACCACACGTGCTGTCTTTAATCGCAGCTGAGCATCCATATCCCAACCGTCTAATAAAACTTGCCGAGCATAACGGAGCAGCTCATCATCCGATAGCTGTACCATCTCTTCTACCATATTCATCTACAACCTATAATCAAAGAAATCTACTACCAAAAAACTATCTACTGGACTTGCCCTAGCGTAACGCGATCATTATCACCGTAGTCTTTTACGGTATGTACTGACTCAAAACCACTATCCAAAAACAACTTGCGAACAGCATCACCTTGATCATATCCATGTTCAATAGCTAATAACCCACCTGTACATAGATATGTCGTCGCTTGCTGGACGATATGCTCGATATCAGCCAAACCCTGATTGGGTGCACTGAGCGCACTAATCGGTTCAGCTGTTAGATGGGCCAAATGCTCGTCTGTCTCGTCAATGTACGGAGGGTTTGACACAATCACGTCAAACTGCGGCTCATCGTTAGTAGGTAACGCTTGATACCAACTGCTTTGGACAAAATCAACATTGGCAACATTATTGCTCATAGCATTGTGCTGAGCCACTTTAAGCGCCTCTGACGATAAATCAACCGCCACGATTTGCCAGTTAGCTTGCTTGAGTTCATGAGCAAGACTAATAGCGATACAACCTGACCCTGTCCCTAAATCTAACAATCGCTTATTACTAAGTTGCCTTGGCTGAGCGTTTATCCAGTTCAGTACTTGCTCGACCAATACCTCGGTATCAGGCCTAGGAATCAAAGTATGCTCGTTTACCTTAAAGCTCATCGACCAAAACTCCTGCTGCCCAGTCAGGTACGCAAGCGGTATGCCTTTCTGCATCTTATTCACACCATCGTTGAAACGTGCGACCTCACTATCAGTTAGCTGATAATCTTCATCAGTCATCAATGCTATCGCAGGCTGGTCAATGACATGCAACAACCAATCCGTGAACCAAAATGACGGTAACTGATTATCTGACTCACCATTCGTCAGTTGTCCAATTTGCTGCTTGATTTGACGAATGGTTGATACGGTCATAGATAGCTCTCAAAAAACAGTGAATGGATAAAGGTACAATGCTGCTTAGCCTACTCTGATGCGCGTGGCGGCTCTTTGGTATCGGTCAGGTTAGGATTGGTTTTGCTCAGTTTGTCACCTATCCCGTTACCACCGCTGCCATCATTATTGTCATCGCCATAAATATCATCGTTATCACCAATGACAATATGTCTATCGACAAAGTAAATCAATGCCAGAATTGGAATACCAATAGCAAAGGTAAAGATGAAGAAAAATGGATAACCCATATTATCGACGATAGCACCAGAATAACCACCCATCACTTTGGGTATCAGCGTCATCAGTGAGGAAAAAATCGCATACTGTACAGCAGTAAAGCGAATCGAGGTTAGTGCTGATAAGAAAGCGATGAATACAGCACTCGCAAGGCCCGCAGCCAAGTTATCAAATATCACTGCCATATACATGAGTGGCAGGCTACCTGGGTTATATGTCAATACCACAAACAACAGGTTGGTCGCACACGCTAAAATCGCACCAATCATCATGGCATGCATGATACGGAAACGCTGAGCCAAAATCCCGCCCAAGAAGCCACCTGCAATTGCCATAATCACACCGACCAGTTTTACGGCATTGGCGATATCAGTTTTGCTAAAGCCCATGTCTTGATAAAAGACGTTGGAGATCACGCCTGCGACGATATCTGAGATACGGTATAGACCAATCAAGGCTAAGAGTAGCAAGGCTTTTTTGCCATAACGTCGGAAAAAGTCTAAAACAGGCTCGATCCATGTTGCCATGGCCACTTCTTTTTTCACCAGTCCTACTTGTACTAGTGCATAACCTGCTGCCATTGCCGCGCCTAGGCTTACTAACAAGTGCAAGGTTTCTACAAAGAAACTAGAAAACGCGCCTTCGAACTCTGGTAAGACTTGTCCCATCAATATATAAGCAGCGATAAAGGCAATCACTGAAAATACAAACAACGCTACCAGTCTGACGTAGTCTTCACGAGTTTCAGCGACCAACGGGGCTTTGTTAATGATTTTTGGTTGATTAATAATAAAGTACAGCAATAACAATGGTGCGCACGCGACCAATGCTAAAAAGTAAAACTTAATCGCTGGCATTACCATTAACGGTATCAAAGCCACTGTGCTATCAAATAATGTATTGATCAAAATATTAATCAGGTAAATAACACCAAACAGCAGACCTGGGATAAGCAGTAACGCAGAATAAATTAGGAATACTTTTAAGTTACCCTTCTGCTTTTTACTTTGCAGGGTCTCAGCGGTTGGCTCATAACTGGCAAACGTCGTTAATACCCCTAACGTCATGACTCCTGCCATGATGTAATAGGTATTGCGCCATGCTTCATAACTATAAAACGTCTCATTTGAGCCGAAATAATCAGCCAAATATAACGCGCCTGCCCCTGCGACAATCATACCGATGCGGTAGCCTGACACATAGATAGAGGACAAGATAGACTGCATAGACGGCGGCGCAAGCTCAATACGGTACGCATCAATCACGATATCTTGCGTCGCAGAAGAGAACCCAAGCAACACGGCCGCGCCTGCCATATAAACCAAGACATCTTCGCTAACAGGATTTACCCTTGCCATCAAAAAGATCGCCAGCACGATAAGCAGCTGTGATACCACCATCCAACTACGACGACGCCCTAGCCACTTGGTCAAAAACGGCACAGGAAGCGCATCAATCAATGGCGCCCAAATAAATTTGAACGAATACCCTAGGGCCGCCCAACTGAACATAGTGACGACACTACGATCAATGCCTGCTTCTCTCAGCCATAGCGACAGACTTGAGAAAATCAGCAGAATAGGTATACCCGCTGAGAACCCCAAAAACAGCATAATAATGACACGAGGATCGAGATAAGCTTTTGTAGCCTCGCCCCATGATTTTTTGGCAATTGGTTGATTGGGCGGTACAGATTTGACAGCAGACATAATAACTCACCAACAATTCAGACAAAGAACACAACCGCGCACAATTTTTATCAATCTTTAGAATCAGTTATCGACAAAAGGATCGATAAAAATTGCTCTACGTTGCACCAATATTATGATTACAACAAAATCCAGTTATGGTACTTGAGAACCTTTATCTTGACTAGATGTTTTTGCATTAACTTAGCGATTGCAGGCCATGTGCAATCGCTTATATTTCTTAATAGTAACGCAAAAAACCGCAGTGTTTTACCAAGGTTATCTTAGCTCTCTTTTTTATTGCTAATTTCTATTTTGAAAGATATCTGACAATGACATTATTTATAGGTAATATAAAGATAGTAGTAAAATTGACGCAGGCTTTATTGGTTGAGTGCAATCTATTGCTTTACTCTTAACTGGCGATGATAAGCAAGGGCGTTAATAAAGATTTAGATAAACAAAACATCAAGCATTTTATGATTTGTAATTTAAAACTTATAATTCTTATATATTAGTTTTATAAATATACTCAGCTTAGCTATGCTTTGTACATAAACAACGACTACCGAGATTCACGGTTTGTTCTTTCGATTATCATAGCCTAGGAGTTATACCATGTCCGACTCAACCAATAACACCACTGGCAAAAACACTGCCCCAGATGCTGCTCGTTGTCCTGTAGATCACGAAAACAACAATAATAATGCGCCTACCAACACAACCTACGATCAGGGTGACGGTCAAGGCCCAACGATCCATAGTGAAAACGTTGATAACTCGCACGAGCCTCAGCGTCCTAGCATGGGTGGCTGCCCTGTTATGCATCAAGCGCACACTACCACTGCTTCTGCTGCGACAGATTGGTGGCCAAATGCTCTAAACTTAGACATATTGCATCAGCAAGACAAAAAGACTGACCCAATGGGTGAAGACTTTGACTATGCTAAAGCTTTTAAACAGCTAGATCTAGAAGCGGTCAAGACTGACTTAAAAAACCTAATGACTGAGTCGCAAGAATGGTGGCCAGCGGATTGGGGACACTATGGTGGTTTGATGATTCGTATGGCATGGCATTCAGCTGGTACGTATCGTCGTTCTGATGGTCGCGGCGGTTCTAATACTGGCAACCAACGCTTTGCACCATTGAACAGCTGGCCAGATAACGTCAACCTTGATAAAGCACGTCGTCTATTGTGGCCAATCAAGAAAAAATACGGCAATAAATTGTCTTGGGCTGATTTGATGATTTTGGCAGGTAACATGGCTTATGAGTCTATGGGTTTTAAAACTCTAGGTTTTGCTGGTGGTCGTGCTGATATCTGGCATCCAGAAAAAGACATCTATTGGGGTTCTGAGCGCGAATGGCTAGCTGCTACCAAAAACCGTTACGACAGTGATGAAGAGCGCGAATCATTAGAAAATCCTTTAGCTGCTGTGCAAATGGGGTTGATCTATGTCAACCCAGAAGGTGTTGATGGCAATCCTGACCCAATCAAAACCGCACAAGACATCCGTACGACGTTTGGTCGTATGTCGATGAATGACGAAGAGACCGTTGCTCTAACCGCTGGTGGTCACACGGTTGGTAAGTGTCACGGTAATGGTGACGCGACGATACTAGAAGACGAGCCAGAAGCCGCTGATATCAAAGAGCAAGGCCTAGGCTGGCGCAACCCTAAGGGCCGTGGTAATGCAGGTGATACCGTTTCAAGTGGTATCGAGGGCGCCTGGACCACGAATCCAACTGAGTGGAACTATGAGTACTTTGATTTGTTGTTCAACCATGAATGGGCGTTGACTAAGAGTCCAGCTGGTGCGTGGCAGTGGGAACCTGTCGACATTAAGGAAGAAGATCGTCCGTTAGATGCGAATGATCCAAGTGTACGCCGCAACCCAATCATGACTGATGCTGATATGGCGATGATTAAAGATCCTATCTATCGTGAGATTTCAGAAAAGTTCCATAACAACCCAGAGTACTTTGATGAAGTATTCGCTAGAGCGTGGTTCAAACTGACTCACCGTGATTTGGGACCGAAGTCTCGTTACTTAGGTGCCGACGTACCGAGCGAAGACTTTGTATGGCAAGACCCTATTCCTACAGGTAATACGGACTTGACTGCTGATGATATTGCAACGCTAAAAGCACAGATTTTAGACAGTGACATTAGTCGTCGTGAGTTGATCATTACAGCATGGGACAGCGCTCGTACCTTCCGCGCTTCCGACTATCGCGGCGGTGCCAACGGTGCACGTATCCGTTTAGCTCCACAAAAAGACTGGGCAGGCAATGAGCCAGAACAATTACAGCGTGTACTTGAGACATTGACAAGCATTCAGTCTGGCTTTGAGAAAGACGTTAGCTTAGCAGATCTCATTGTGTTGGCTGGTAACGCTGCGATTGAACAAGCAGCAAACGATGCAGGCGTAGATATTACTGTACCGTTTAATCCAGGTCGCGGTGATGCTGACGCTGAAATGACTGACGCTGAATCTTTCGCTGATTTAGAGCCGCTACATGATGGTTATCGTAACTGGATTCAGGGCGACTATGCGGTATCACCGGAAGAGATGCTGCTTGATCGTACGCAGCTAATGGGATTGACAGCACCTGAGATGGTTGTATTGCTTGGTGGTATGCGAGTGCTTGATACCAACCACGGTCAGAGCCAACATGGCGTCTTTACTGAACGTGCTGGCGTGCTTACCAACGACTTCTTTGTCAATTTAACGGACATGAACTACACATGGCACCCTGTAAAAGCAGCCGACAACACTGCTAATAGCTACGAAGTACGTGAGCGTGGTACAGGAAATGTCAAATGGCAAGCGAGCCGTGTAGACTTGGTATTTGGCTCTAACTCTATATTACGTGCTTATGCTGAGCTATACGCGCAGGATGATAACTTAGAGAAATTCGTTCGTGACTTCGTCCGCGCTTGGAACAAGGTTATGAATGCAGATCGCTTTGATATTGCCAAATAGGCTGAGTTTGAAATTGGTCAATACCGACTAATTAATAGTAATAAATAACTTTATAACTAACGAACAGCTATCTTTTAGAAGGTAGCTGTTTTTTTATGCTTAGTTTTTTATGCTTAATAGTGACTGCTCTTTATGAATTGTTAGGTCAAATGGCTTCTCTGGATAAACAACGCTTACTGACTAAACAGCGTTTACTGAACAAATAATTTTTTAGCATTGCAAAATACAAATTCTATATTCATAATTATCATAAATTGATAGCTATTTATTATATACAAGAATAATAGCTTTGTTTTACACTACTTTATTACTGTATGTTCAGACATTTTTACTTTCATATACAGACGAGGTTTGTATATTTATACAATAGGATTAAGTTATGGCAATCGACGTAGTGGTCAACCAACGGCATTTGCAGATTCAGCTCAAACAGCTAGAAACAGTATGGCATACGGTGATTAACGGTTATAACTTAAGCCAAGCGGCGACCGTGCTACATACCAGTCAATCAAGCTTATCAAAGCATATTGCTGCACTAGAAAATCAGTTAAAGACAGAAGTATTCGTGCGCCAAGGCAAACGCCTGACGGGACTGACCACTATGGGCACAGCGCTCATGCCGCATATCGAGTCTATCTTTGCTGAAATTCGTACCATTGAAAACCTAAGTTTAGACTTTAATAATCCTAATATCGGTACGTTGACGATTGCCACCACCCACACTCAAGCGCGTTATGTACTGCCGCAAGTGGTTAAAGAATTCAAAGATCGTTTCCCAAAAGTAAATTTGATTTTGCAACAGGCAGATCCTGAGACCATCGCTCAGATGGTCATCCGTGGTCAAGCCGATATCGGTATTGCCACTGAGTCCTTGCTGCATAATAATTATCTTAGATGCTATCGTTACTATGACTGGACGCATCGCGTTATCGTACCAAGTGATCACGAACTGGCTAGCCAAGAGTATATTGACCTGCCCACGCTTGCCAGCTATCCGATTGTGACTTATCACGGTGGTTTTACGGGACGCGGCGCGATTGACAAGACGTTTGATGAAGCAGGACTGGAGCCGGATATCGTACTAGCGGCGCTCGATGCCGATGTAATCAGCACCTATGTCGGTCTGGGCCTAGGTATTGGTATTATCGCAGAAATGGCCTTTGAGCCAAGCCATTATCAAAACCTGACTGCCATACCCGTCGATCATTTTGGGCGCTTTACCAGTTGGATGGCAGTACGTGATGACGCAGAAATCCGTCAATATGGTCGCGCTTTCATGGAGCTATGTCAAAAGCAATTTGCAAATTAATGAGCATTTGTTAAATAAAGTATCTCAGACTTGCTCACCCTTACTAGACTGAGCTGTGGATGATAAAATAGATTCTAGAACGTTATTCAATGTTTCTTTTATATATTATTCACACTTGTATTGATATTTGGTCGAATGAAATTGATTTGCGACTAAATATCAATACATATTAACTTGCTCTTTTGTAAACAGGTGATACCGCTCATGGAAAAATTCGTAGCGATCATTATGGCAATTTTTGCCGCCCCTCTACTCATTGGCGGCGCTTATTTATTGTCCTTAGGCGGTAGTCCTTACTACCTTATTGCTGGCGTTATTATACTAACGACAGCTTTTTTATTGTTCAAAAAACACTGGAGTGCTTACGGGTTATATGCGCTATTTATCGTAGCAACCATGGCTTGGGCACTTTGGGAATCTGGGTTTTATTGGTGGGCGCTAGCACCTCGAGTTGGCTTCCCGCTTATATTTGGTTTGCTCATGTTACTGCCATGGGTATCCAACAAGATGCGTGGTCCTAAAACTCGAGTAAACGCAAATGCTGCATCTAATACATCAACCACAAACAACGTTAAGAAAAGCCCTCTGTATTATTGGGGACTGCTCGTAAGCGTGGCCGTAGGTGCACTGCTCTCTTTTGGTAGTCTAGCCAACAATGCCACCGACAAACTCGGTGAGCTTGATTTGACTGCTGCAAATGATGACGAGCAAAACGTCAGCTCAGATGAGACGTCAGCCAACCTTGGTGATCCGTTATCAAACGGTCAGCAAACACCAGATGGCGAATGGAGCGCGTATGGTCGTACTGATTATGGGCAGCGCTACTCACCTCTCGATAAAATCAATACCGATAATGTCAAAGATTTAGAGCTAGCATGGCAAATCCAAACAGGTGATGTCAAAGGTCCTAACGATGTCGGTGAGACCACTTATCAGGCAACACCATTAAAAATCGGCAACGGTTTATACCTATGTACCCCTCATAACTGGGTACTAGCGCTAGATGCCGACTCTGGTGAGACGCTGTGGAAGTTTGATCCTCAAGTAGAGGAAAACTTACAACGCCAGCATCAAACCTGTCGCGGTGTGTCTTACTATGCTGGTCAAGCAACCAGTCCTGTGCAAGTACAAAAAATTGCTGGTAATACCTTTGAAAACGCATCTAAGCAATGCGATGCCAAGATATTTATCCCAACTTCTGATGCGAAACTATATGCACTCGATCCAAATACTGGGCAACGCTGCCAAGACTTTGGGGATGATGGTGCATTAGATTTGATGCACAACATGCCGTTCAATCAAGCAGGTTACTATTACTCGACGTCACCACCAGTCATCGCGGGTGATACCATCATCGTCGCTGGTGCTGTCAATGATAACTATGACGTCAACTCGCCTTCTGGTGTGATCCGTGCGTATGATGTCAATACTGGTGAGCTTCTTTGGAACTGGGACTCAGGCGATCCTGATAATACAGCGCCTTTCGATGTCAATGATCCAACCCAAACTTATAAGACCAGCTCACCAAATTCATGGTCAGTCGCTACTGCCGATGAAGAGCTTGGATTGGCCTACTTCCCTATGGGTAACCGCACACCTGATCAGCTAGGTAGTTATCGAAATGCCGCTGAAGAAAAATATGCAACGTCTGTTGTCGCTCTAGATATCGAGACTGGTGAAGCACGTTGGGTTCAGCAGTTTGTCCATCATGACCTTTGGGACATGGATACACCTGCTCAGCCGACCTTACTTGATCTAGATACGGCCGATGGTGTACAGCCTGCGCTAGTTGTACCAACCAAACAAGGTGATGTATACGTCTTGAACCGCGCAACGGGTGAGCCTATTGTACCGATTAAGGAGCGTCCTGCACCGCAAGGCTATCTCATAGCGGGAGAGCACGCAGCGCCAACTCAGCCTTATTCTGGCTTGAGCTTTGAGCCTGAACCACTGACTGAAAAAGACATGTGGGGTGCCAGTCTCGTTGATCAAATGATGTGCCGTATTGAGTTCAATCAGCTCAACTATGATGGTCGCTATACCCCACCATCAACCAATGGTAGCTTGGTCTATCCTGGTAACTTTGGTACCTTTAACTGGGGCGGTATCGCAGTCGATCCTGAGAATGGCGTGATGTTCGGTATGCCGACTTACTTAGCATTTACCTCAAAACTCATTCCTAGAGATACGTTGGGCGATGCAGAGACCAATAAAGGCGAGCAAGGCGTCAATGCCAATGAAGGTGCAGATTACGCAGTAGAATTGGGTCCCTTCTTGTCACCATTAGGCGTACCTTGTCAGCAGCCACCATGGGGCACGATTGCTGGTGCTGATCTAGCCACAGGTGATATCGCTTATCAACGCAAAAATGGTACGGTACAAGACTTGTCTCCTATTCCTATCAAACTGGAATTGGGCGTACCTGGTATCGGTGGACCTATCATCACTAAAGGCGGCGTCGCGTTCTTGTCAGCAGCAACAGAAAACAACTTCCGAGCTTATGACTTGAAAAATGGCGACGTGCTATGGAATGTCCGTATTCCAGCAGGTGGTCAAGCCACGCCAATGACTTACTTGAACTCTAAAGGTGAGCAAATGGTCGTATTGGTCGCAGGTGGTCATGGCTCAGTTGGAACAACCATTGGTGATTATGTCTTAGCTTACAAACTTAGCGACCAAGACAAATAGTGTTACATTTGGTTCTTAAGATAATGATTATTTAATTTATCATTATCTTATAATCGAATAATTAGAGAAGCAGGTAACTTAGGTTGCCTGCTTTTTTTAATGCCATCTTTTTTTAATGCCATAGTATAATGCTGCTAAATCCTTTTATGACCTTACTTACGGTTTATTTATCGCTTATTTTGACCAACGACAACCTTTATAAATACACCTTAATAATTGTTAAGCGAGCTTAAAAACAGAGTTAGCTGACTTTGTTATGATTCATTAACAGTGACTAGCGGCACTTGAAACTACCACTGTATATAAGCATATCAGTAGAAAATAATTTACACACTACTGGAACATTTATGAGTAATAAAATCCCTTTATCTTTTCTAGATCTTGCGCCTGTACCTCAAGGCAAAACCATCGTTGAAGGCATCGCCCAAACGGTCGAAACCGCACAGCAAGCAGAAAAATCAGGCTTAAACCGCTACTGGATGGCAGAGCATCACAATATGCCCGGTATTGCCAGTGCAGCTACTTCAGTACTACTATCGCATATTGGTAGTCAAACCGACCGTATCCGTATTGGTGCTGGCGGCGTTATGCTGCCGAACCATGCCCCTCTCGTGATTGCTGAGCAGTTTGGTACTTTGCAGGCATTATATGGTGACCGTGTAGACTTAGGTCTAGGCCGTGCACCTGGTACTGATGGTGCGACGTTTCAGGCACTTCGTCGACAAATGAAAGATGCAGAACGCTTTCCACAAGATGTGCAAGAGCTGATGTATTTCCTAGGTAATGATACAGATGGCAGTCCTGTACAGGCATTCCCTGGTGCAAAATCAGGCATACCGATTTGGATATTAGGCTCTTCTCTATTTGGTGCGACTTTGGCTGCACATTTAGGACTGCCTTATGTGTTTGCTTCTCACTTTGCCCCACAAATGCTTGGGCAAGCAATTGAGGCTTACCGTGAACAGTTCAAACCGTCTGTCTATCTAGATAAGCCTTATGTCATGTTGGCTGCAAACTTATTGCTGGCTGATGATGATGCGACCGCTCAATATCACTTTACCTCAGCACAGCAGAGCTTTGTACGTCTGCGTCGTGGCGAAACAGGTCAAATGCCTAAGCCTACTCACGACATGGACAGTATCTGGAGTCAAGCAGAGAAAATGATGGTAGATAACGCATTGTCAGTATCATTCATTGGCTCTGTTGACACGGTCAAACCAAGACTCGCTGCGTTTTTGGCAACCTATCAGCCAGATGAGCTAATTGTGACGGCCAATATATATGACCAAGCTGCCCGTATCCGTTCACTTGAACTTACACCGGAGCTAAACTTATTTACTTTACAATGAAATGAGACACTTGCATAATTATTGATGAACCTTAACTGGATTTTTGACATGGAAGCAACTCCCATTATCGGTGCATCGCTCATGATTGGCTCATCAATATTTATGTATATCATTGCCTTTCTTGCAGTTATGGCTATCGGTGGTTATTTGACCTACCGTACTAGCCCAAAGCGCAAGCAGCGCCGTGAAGACAAGCGTAATAGTGAACGCTAGATTAATACAAAAAGCCCTCTTTTCTTATTTGAAAAGAGGGCTTTTTTAAGGCTATCAAAGTTAGATAAAGCGAAAGTACTTACTTATTTAAAAATAGTACAAAATCTGCATTACATCAATCCAAGCGCACGTAACGTCGCTGCCCCAATCGCCATACCGAACATGCCGACAACAGTGGTAAATGCCAAAATATTAGCCGCCAATACATCATTGCCACCCATTGCTTTTGCCATGACATAGCTGGCTGCAGCTGTTGGTGATGCCACCATCAAAAACAACACCCCCATATGCACCCCTGACAACCCGAACCCGAGCCCAACAGCGATAGCAATCAATGGTGCAATGACAATTCGCCCAATGCTTGCTTGCATGGATAAGCCAGAAGGATGCAACATAGACTTTAGGTTAATACTAGCACCTGCACAGATTAGTGCTAGCGGCAGAGCCACCGCTGCTAATAAGTCGCCAGTGGTATGAATCACCCCAGTAAGCGGTGGTAATGGTAGTGCTTTGTAGACGAATGCGCCAACCAATGCCAAAATTAGAGGATTGGTCAGTAACTTTTTCACAATCATTGTACCGCGACTAATCCATGTGTCATCCACGCTTTTGGATACGCGGCTCAAGGTAATGACCGCCAAAATATTAAACAGTATCGTCACCACGCCCATATAGACAGCACCGATACTTAATCCTTGTGCGCCGTAAGCGTTGGCCACGGTTGCAAGGCCAATGATGGCCATGTTGCTACGGAATACGCCTTGTACAAACACGCCTTGGTCTTCAGGACGCTTGACGAAGCGTTTGGCGTAAAACTCTGCGCCAATAAATAATATAAACGTCACCAAGATACCAACAAGGATAAGCGTAATTTGCTTACCATAATCGACGTCGCTATCGACCACGCTAAAAAACAATAAACACGGCAAGCAATAATTAAAGACAAAACTTGATGCCTGATCGATAAAAGTTTGGCTTGCCTCACCGCGTCGTTGCATAAAAAAACCCAACCACATTAAGGCAAGGTTGGGTAAGACAATGGTAATAGCAAAAACAATAGCATCAATCATAAGTAGACTCAGTTCGGTGACAAGCCCATCAATATATGGACATCAGCGATACAAATTAACAAGTAGTAAGAAAATTTACTGACCTAGTATAGAGACAAAGTAGCAAGTAGGACAAGGTTACATATGATTTTCTTTCAAAATCGATCATTTTTTTGACAAACAAAAGCCCGTAACGAAATATCGTTACGGGCTTTTTATACTATAAGTGCTTTATTATAAAAGGCTTTATTGCATAGCTATTATGAGTCCAATGCAGCTTTTGCTTTTTTATGCTTTTTAACCGTCATCGCCAACAACTGAATGGCAGCAGGGGTTACACCGCTTACGCGTCCCGCTTGAGCTAGCGTCGCAGGACGAACTTGCGTAAGTTTCTGTACTATCTCATTCGATAGTCCTGACACGATACTATAATCAAAATCTAGCGGCAGCACCGTGTTTTCTAAACGCTTCATTTGATCGATATCTTCTTGTTGACGATCGATATAGCCGGCGTATTTGACAGAAATCTCTATCTGCTCGCCCACTTGTGCATCAACGGTTGAGTCAGTGATAGCTGCGATATCAGCAAAATGTATTTGCGGACGCTTTAGCAAATCAAAGGCAGTCGACTCTTTAGACAGCACTTCACCTGTTTGCTCGGTCACTTGCTTACCTAAAGCATTAGCAGGCGTGGCCCACATGTCTTTTAAGCGTGACGTTTCTGTCGAAATGGCTTCCATTTTCTCTTGGTAGGCCTGCCAGCGTACATCATCTACCAATCCTAATTTACGACCCGTCTCAGTCAAACGCTGATCGGCGTTGTCTTCACGTAAGAGCAAACGATACTCTGCGCGGCTCGTAAACATGCGGTATGGCTCGGTCGTACCGTGAGTAATCAAGTCATCCACAAGTACACCAAGATACGCTTCATCGCGGCGCGGAGTCCACGTTTCAAACTCACTGTTATTGGTCGTCACCAATGCCGCATTGGTACCTGCTAGCAAACCCTGCACGCCCGCTTCTTCATAGCCAGTTGTACCATTGATTTGACCAGCAAAATACAAGCGATCAATCGATTTGGTCTCAAGCGTTGGCTTGAGATTTTGCGGATCAAAGTAATCATACTCGATGGCATAGCCGGGACGAGTAATATGAGCGTTCTCTAAGCCTTTCATACTGTGAATGAAGTCTAACTGCACATCAAATGGCAAGCTCGTTGAGATACCGTTCGGATATAGCTCATGCGTGGTCAAGCCTTCTGGCTCAATAAAGATCTGATGGCTGTCTTTATCCGCAAAACGATGAATCTTATCTTCAATCGATGGACAATAGCGCGGGCCTACGCCTTCGATTTTTCCAGAGAACATCGGTGAACGATCAAGGTTTTCGCGGATGATGTCATGAGTGCGCGCATTGGTATGCGTAATATAGCAATTGACCTGCTCAGGATGCATGGAGACGTCACCCATATAACTCATCACTGGCAATGGCGTATCACCCGGCTGTACTGTCATCACACTGAAATCAACGCTACGTGCATCGATACGCGCTGGCGTACCTGTCTTTAGACGACCGACTGGTAGCTTAAGCTCACGTAAACGATCTGCCAACTTGATAGAAGGCTGATCACCTGCACGGCCACCATTTGAATTCTCTAAACCAATATGAATGACACCGCCCAAGAAAGTTCCTGAGGTCAATACCACTGTTTCGGTCTTAAAGACAATACCTGTAGAAGTCACAACAGCCGTCGCACGACCGTTTTCAACCAAGATATCATCAGCGGCTTGCTGGAATATATCTAGGTTTGGCTGGTTTTCTAACGTATGACGGATAGCTGCTTTATAAAGAATACGATCTGCTTGCGCGCGCGTGGCACGAACGGCAGCTCCTTTACGGCTGTTTAGTACACGAAACTGGATACCTGCTTTATCTGTCGCCAGCGCCATTGCACCGCCTAACGCATCAATCTCACGCACTAAATGCGATTTACCGATACCACCAATCGCAGGATTACAACTCATCTGTCCGAGCGTCTCAATATTATGCGTCAACAATAAGGTCTGTGCGCCCATACGTGCAGCTGCCAGAGCAGCTTCTGTACCAGCATGACCACCGCCGATCACTATCACGTCGTAATGTTTTGGGTATTGCATGTGTGCCTCACTTGACTCATAACGCTGCTGATTGCCATATCTTATGTTCAAATAAGAAAATAGTCAGCAAATAAACGTCAGTCGTATTTATAAAAAAGATAACGACTCAGATAAGTCGTTCATAATTGGTTGAATAACCTATCATTATAACAATTTTTTGATACTTAAAAAACGTTAGAACAAAAACTATTAAAATTAAGCGAAAAGTTCTCTACTCTAGTTACTGTCTTACTAGTTGTTGCCTTACTAATGACTATTTTAACTATCATTTTAGTTATTATTGCCGGGGCTCAGCGGTACAATTTGATCTGACTGACCACTAGACAGCATATGATGGCTACCATACCCTTCTGGATTGATCTGTAGATAGGCATTCATTTGCCCGATCGCCTCACCATCATCACTCGCCAAAATCTGCTCTTTGATGAGCTCAACTGGCGGTAATGGTAAGTTTTTAAGCAAGGCCAAGCGCTGGTGGTTATCACCCTTGTTGACTACCAATTCGATAAGCTGACGAGCATCGATTGGCAAATCTGGCGTGTTTTGAGCCAGCAATGCCAAATGATAAGCACCTGCCGGATCTTGGTCCACAACAATGCGCTGTTCAATAGCGATATACGTCGCTTCAGTTGCCCCGCCCGCCACACTCAGCTGATGAATACACTTGAGTGCTGAGTTTGACTCATTACTAGCAATCTCAATGATACGTGTGGATTCATTTTTTAAACGTTCACGGCGCTTTTCAATCGCTGCCTGCTCAGCCGCTTCTCTTTGTTCATTTAACTGTTCACTGGTTTGGTTATTCATAAAGCTCTCTTATTCATCTGATAATTATTATTTATATCGCTGGTATCTTGGACAATATATGGGGGTAAATCCCATAAAAACAACGAAGCCTAATGACATACGCGCGTGGAAATAATAATAGGGACAAGAATAGATAGGGTATTAGTGACACTAATAGCAACAATAAAAAAACCCAAACAGCCATTAATGACCATTTGGGTTTGCTGTGCTTGTACCTTATAAAGGCTAATTGGACGTTAAAGACATCCAATTCACATTTTCAAGTATTAAGCAGCTGGACTGTTTGCTTCGATCAATGGCTTTAGCTCACCTGATTGATACATTTGCAAGATGATGTCTGATCCACCCATCAACTCGCCATCAATCCATAATTGTGGGAACGTTGGCCAATTAGCAACCTTTGGTAACGTTGCACGAATTTCTGGGTTTTCTAAAATGTTTACAAACGCAAATGGACGACCAATCTGAGTCAACACTTCGATAGAGCGCGCAGAAAAGCCACACTGCGGAAATTGCGGTGTGCCTTTCATGTAGATAATAACTTTATTGTCACGGATTTGATCACGGATCAATTGTTCAACGTCGTTTGCAGCAGTGTTTGGGGTTTGCTCACTCATAAAAGCTCCTATTGATAAAGCGGTTCATTAAAATGATTATTTATATAAAAATAATTGTATAAAGACGTGGCTGATACATGGGGCGACTGCCGCTGTATTACAAGCACGAATTTCTATCTATATAGGTTCGATAGCATTAGGGACTAATAATACCACGGCATTGGCCATGATGCCCTCTTGACGACCCGTAAATCCCAATTTTTCAGTCGTGGTGGCTTTCACACTGATATTGCTAATATCTGTTTGCAGGTCACTAGCGATATTAGCGCGCATGGCTAGATTATGCGGCGCTAACTTTGGACGCTCACACATCACCGTAATATCAGCGTTGCCTAGGCTATAACCAGCCTCTTGCACTTTACTATAAACATAGCGCAGCAAAATCCTTGAATCCAGTCCTGCATGTGCCGCATCGGTATCGGGAAAATGCTGTCCGATATCACCAAGCGCCAATGCACCAAGAAGCGCATCAGCCAATGCATGTAAAACCACATCCCCATCAGAGTGTGCGAGCAAACTATGAGAATGCTCAATCGGTACGCCTGCTAGAATGACATATTGTTGCTGCTGACCATTATTATGAAAAGCATGAACATCGATACCTTGACCAATTTTTATCATTATTATTCCAAGATGAGTTAAAGGTGATTAAAATAATTCAAAACCACTATCTGAATTTTCAAAGCGGTTTTACTAGTAGCCAGACACCATCGGTCGCCACCAGTTTCAATTAACTGGTATAATATGATGTTTATTTTATCATAATACCAGATCCAAAAGACAAGCTGACGTTGCTGTGCTGAAACTACGTATTGTAGTGATTGCATAACACTTGGCGTCGGCATGTACTTTGGATAACGTATAAATAGTTGAGCCGTTTTATGTCAGCCATACAATATACTTCAAGCACAACCGTTTCTGAGTCTTTTAATGCTCATCGCCCTTTAACACTTGCTGATGTCGAAAATCCTAGCACCAAGCATGTGATCGTCGGTATGTCAGGTGGGGTCGATTCTTCTGTATCAGCCGTATTACTTCAGCAGGCAGGCTTCAAGGTCGAAGGCTTGTTTATGAAGAACTGGGAAGAAGATGACGGCACCGAATACTGTACGGCGATGGATGATTTAGCAGACGCGCAAGCCGTATGTGACAAAATCGGTATGAAGCTGCACACGGCCAACTTTGCTATGGAATACTGGGATCGCGTATTCGAGCACTTTTTGGCAGAATATAAAGCAGGACGCACCCCAAACCCTGATATCTTGTGCAACAAAGAAATTAAGTTTAAGGCGTTTTTGGACTATGCGTTGACCCTTGGTGCAGATTATATCGCGACAGGTCACTATACGCGCCGCAGTGTGAACTATACCAATGCCGAAGGTGACGAGGTTGCGCAGCTCTTACGCGGACTTGATAACAATAAAGATCAAAGCTATTTCTTGCATGCGGTTGGCGGTGACAAAATCGCCAAAACACTGTTCCCAGTTGGTGAGCTCGAAAAGCCAGTGGTACGTCAGATTGCTGAAGAGCATGACCTAGCGACGGCTAAAAAGAAAGATTCTACAGGTATTTGTTTTATTGGTGAGCGCCGTTTTAAAGACTTCTTACAGCAATATCTGCCTGCCCAAAAAGGCGAGATACTTACTGATGATAATAAAGTCATCGGTACGCATGATGGCCTCATGTATTACACATTGGGTCAGCGCGGTGGCATCGGTATTGGCGGTGTCAAAGACCGTGTAGAGGCACCGTGGTTTGTATTGGCAAAAGACTTGGACAAAAACCGCTTAATCGTTGGTCAAGGACATGAACACCCAATGCTCATGAGCAATGAGCTAAAAGCGTATAAGCTCGATTGGACTGATGGCCTACCGCCTATAGAGGTGTTTAGTGACGAAGGCCTCGCCTGTATGGCAAAGTCTCGCTATCGCCAGCCAGATCAAGCGTGTCGCGTGTTTGCGACCAATGCTGATGGCAGTGAAGTGCGTGTGGTATTTGATGAGCCGCAGCGCGCTGTCACCCCTGGTCAGTCAGCGGTATTTTATATCGACGAGGTATGCTTAGGCGGCGGTGTGATTGAATCTATTGATGCACCATGTGGATTTTAGAGAGGATTAATTTAGTTTTTGACAGCGGAAGTAGTAACCGTTACTGTACTGCTTGTCATACCCTCGTCTGTATTTGAATTAGTATCATCAACTGTATATATTTGATAAGTCAGCTGCGCAACAGGCTGCAGCTCTGATGTAAATTGATAAAAACGAATGTCATAACTGCCTTTAAGCCAGCCATCGTCTGGCTTAAAGCTAACCCAATTTTGATTGCTGTTAGCAACAATATCTTTTTTCTCAAACAGTAATACTTGTCCTGTCTGATTATTGACCCATTTCACAAACACAAAAGGACTGGCTGGCACTTTGCCTGCGGTATCAAGATGCGCAAATATAGTGGCATTTTTTTCTATTGTTGAGGTATCCATGGATACCGATGGCATCACAGGCGTTAGTGACAACTTAACATCACCAACGAGTGGCTGATTGTCATTTTTTTTGTACAATTCCTCAACTGCACGCTGCGCAAATTGACGTTTATCAGAGAGCGCCTCACCTGCACCTTGAGTCATGAATTTATCAATATATTGTTCCAACATATAGTCTGGCATTTTATTGACAATATCCATCGCTTGTTCTTCTGAGTAATCATGCATAGAACCTACTGGTTGCGATCCTATCGCTGGTATATTGCTACCATTTTGATGTTCAAGCGCTTGCAATTCTACAGGTACCATACTTTCTTTTTTCTCAAACCCTGAATCAGTATTATCTTGCAGCGATGATATAGGCTGCTGCCTGCCCTGCATAACTTGATCCATCTGTTGCTTAGTCATCAATAAGTAAGTGCCTAGACTACCAAGGATAAAAGAAATAAGGATGGATGAGAAAAATAAAGTTTTGTCTTTCATAGTTATATTCTAGAGATAAGATACTTGAGTAATAGAGTTTGGTTCAATAAGCGCTATTAATATGGACAGCCTTTACTTTTAAGATGTTTTCATTTTTTATGAAAAAAGCCATTTTTATCTTTAATAAAAACGGCTTTTTTATTTTAAAACACCTGTTTTAACCAGAGAGCCCACTCGTTGGAAACTGACTGCTCATAGGTTTACAAACATAATCATATTTACCATTAGCACTTTCTATATCGCGCTTAATCTCATCACCATCACCATCTTTCGTAGTTATGATACTAAAGTTTGCATAGCCACGAGGTGGCGTACCTACAATCTGACAGCTTAATGAGAATTTCTTACCATTGTTGATATTAGATTTCTTAACTAAACAACCTCTACCAATCTCATTGACTGTAATGGTATTGCCACTGATTGCACAATTTGATAAGCCTTGAAACTGAACAGGCTCAGAAGATCCATATGAACCACTGCTATCACTATCACCGCCGCAAGCGCTAAGCGCCAATGCCGAGCCTAACACTAGAACGCTAACGAACTTATTCATACTTTGACTTCCATTTAGTAAACTATTGACGACAAAAGAAACATTAAATCACTTTTACATTAGAAAAACAATACCGTTACAAATATAAATTATTGGTTTTTATAAAAAATATGTATATCACATTATTATTATTCCTCTAGCAATATCAATAATGTCCTGTTTGTCCTTTAGCCTTACCTTTTTATTCCCAACAATAAACGCGAAATAGGGTAAACATTCACTTTTTTTATCAGTTTTTGCTATAATTGCGCCACCAAAATTTACTACTGTAGTAAGCATTCATTCACTTTCTGTTCACTCAAAGGCGATATCATGACCCCACTTACCGCACTCTCCCCAATCGATGGCCGTTATGCCAGCAAAGCTGATAGCTTACGTCCTTATTTATCTGAATTTGGTCTAATCAAAGCCCGCGTTACGGTAGAGATTCGCTGGTTGCAGTCTTTAGCTGACAACAGCGCAATTGGTGAATTAGCAGCATTTGATGACCAGACCAACGCTTTTTTGAATGCAATCGTTGATGACTTTAGCGAAGCAGATGCTCAAGCTATCAAAGACATCGAAGCGACGACCAATCATGATGTAAAAGCGGTTGAGTACTTTATCAAAGACAAGTTCCGTGGTCAGGATGCCTTGATTGACTCACTTGAGTTTATTCACTTTGCCTGTACCAGTGAAGACATCAATAACCTATCGTATGCATTGATGCTCAAAGACAGCCGCGAGCTAGTCGTTACAAAAATGCAGCAAGTGACTGACAGTATCGTTGATTTATCTATTGCTCACGCTGATCAGCCAATGCTATCACGTACACATGGTCAGACAGCCAGTCCAACGACATTGGGTAAAGAGATGGCAAACGTGGCCTACCGCCTAGCTCGTCAAATCAAGCAAATCAATCAAGTAGAACTGTTAGGTAAAATCAATGGCGCTGTTGGTAACTATAATGCGCATTTTTCAGCGTATCCTGACGTCGACTGGCAGACTCATGCTGAATCATTTATCAATCAGCGTCTAGAGCTAACATTTAACCCTTACACGACTCAAATTGAGCCACACGACTATATCGCTGAGTTGTTTGATGCTGTTAAGCGCTTCAACACAATCTTGATCGATTTCAACCGTGATATTTGGCAATACATTAGCTTAGGCTATTTCAAACAACGTCTAAAAGACGGTGAAGTTGGTTCTTCTACTATGCCACATAAAGTGAATCCAATTGACTTTGAAAACTCTGAAGGTAACTTAGGCGTTGCCAATGCTATGTTGGCACATTTGGGTGAGAAGTTACCAATTTCACGTATGCAGCGTGACCTGTCGGACTCAACGGTGTTGCGTAATATCGGTGTTGGTCTAGCACAGAGCATGATTGCGTTTGATGCTTGCCTAAAAGGCGTGGGGAAACTTGAGCTAAATGCACAGCGTTTAAATGATGACTTGAATCAAGCGCAAGAAGTGTTGGCAGAGCCGATTCAAACGGTCATGCGTCGCTACCGTGTTGAAAACCCGTATGAAAAACTAAAAGCCTTGACTCGTGGTAATGCCATGACTCGTGAAGCCATGCTAACGTTCGTCGAAAGCGATGAGCTATCGGCAGTTAGTGATGCGGATAAAGAACGTCTACGTGCATTGACGCCTGCTACTTATATCGGTAATGCCGCTGAGCAAGCACGCGCTATTAAAGAATGGATTGCCAAGCTTTAATAACTGATAAGGGCATACTGATAATAAGATCGGACTAGAAAGGTAGGAGCGCCTAGTATTATTTACTCGCTCCTACTTGATAGCACTTTTATCTTATTCAGTTGTTATCTTAATAGCTATTATCTGAATAAATAGTAACCTTACTTTGAACGCTATGATTGGTTTTGATTCAAAACCCGTAGTCGATAAGTAAGGTTTTATTTTTTATCATCATCGTCATCACTGTCACCCGGTATGATGGCTTTACCCACAGCAACGGTTCCTTTGACCACACCTTTGGTAGTTTTATAAGCGATTTTTGCGGGTACTGTGACGATTTTATGGACACAGGCTTGTAGCAAAAACACGCTAGCGATGATGACAACAAAATGCAGCTTTTTCATAACGTTCCTACGATTGAGTGGATGCTCTGATGACAGCTATTATTTTGATAATCGTGATTGCTTATATGTACTATATAAACGTCACCAAAATAATAGACATCAAATAGATGACAATCTTAAACTATTAAAACCTTCCTATAAAGCATCCCTTATTATTAATCTTGTACACCGCCAAAATATGGATTTATCAATGACCTCTATCCCTCTTTGTTTACCCGACTCTATCACGCCTGAGCAATTCTTATCTGAATATTGGCAAAAGAAGCCACTGCTTATCAAGCAAGGGTTGCCGCAGCTAGTTGATATGTTTGAGCCAGATGACATGATTGGTCTTGCGCTTGAAGAAGATGCTAGCGCAAGACTGCTGACTCAAGCAGCCAGTAAAAAAGAAGGTCAGGCACAGTGGCAACTCAAAAAAAGCCCACTGAATGAAACTGATTTTGAAAACTTGCCAGAGCAATGGACCGTATTGGTGCAGAATCTTGAACAATGGTCACCAGAGCTTGGTCAGTTGTGGCAAGCATTTGACTTTATTCCGCAGTGGCAGCGCGATGACATCATGGTTTCTTACGCGCCAGCAGGTGGGTCGGTAGGTAAGCATTATGACGACTACGATGTGTTTTTGGCACAAGGCTATGGCTCTAGACGTTGGCAGTTAGGTAAATTCTGTGATGACCAGACAGAGTTTGTTGCTGATGAGCCGCTTCGTTTATTTGACGACATGGGCGAGCTTGTTTTTGATGAGATACTAGAAGCAGGTGATGTCCTTTATGTACCGCCTAAATTATCACATTTCGGTGTGGCACAAGACGACTGTCTGACTTTCTCGTTTGGTTGCCGCCGTCCAAACCTGATGCAAATCATCGATAGCGTGGCTGACATTGCGACCAATGACAGCAAGTTGTTTATCCCGATGCTACTACCGCAAGCACTACAAGCGTCAGGTGAATTGCAAGCAGATAGTATTGCGGCTATTAAGGCGCAATTGCTAGAGATGCTACAATCTGATCGCGGTGATGATATGATTCGCCAAGCAGTTTCTGAAGTGGTTAGTAAACGCCAATATGATGCGCTGATGCCAGAAGAGACGTTAGATACCGATGAGCTAATACAGGCCCTATCAGAAGGGGCCACATTACAGGCGGACTATAGCAATCGCCTACTCTATAGCCAGACCACTGATGGCACCGTGCTGTATGCCAATGGTCAACGTATCGATGGGATTGATGAATCGGCGATAGCAGTACTAGTACGCTTGGCCAATGGTGAAGCATTACAACATAGCGACGTCACCGATGTTGATGCAGATGATTTGAGCGAATGGCTAGAAAACGGTTGGGTATGGGTTGATATTGCTGAATAACATCCTGTCATCAGGCTTCAGTTAAACAGCATAAACAAAAAAACCGCTATCTGATAATTACTCAGATAGCGGTTTTTTCTTATACATCTTATGCAGTTAATAGTTTGGTAGTTATAGCGTTACCAAACACCGCTTAGCCTTTATGAGAATTGATATAAAGGCTAAGCGGATTCGTAATTAATGCATTGACTCTACTCTGTACCAAGCTCAAGCAAGCTCGCGTTACCACCGATTGCTGTGGTATTGATAGTCTTGACTCGCTCAGTGACAAAACGATGCAGATAATCAGGCGTTAGCATTTCTGACAAGCCTTCCATATCAGTGACACTGATAACCTGTGTCAAAATACCGTCAGTATTGGCAAGCTCTTGACTGATGGCTTGCACTTCGCTGCGGCTACCAGAGACAGCCACCTGTGCTAGACGATCGATATATAAAAGTGTGACTGTTTGCGAATCGTTAGCCACACTCAATACATCTTCGCTGATACCTGTGTCGTGCAGTATCTTAGCAGCTTCATTACACATCTCATCTTGGCTTGGGCAATGCAATATAACTTCATTACCTGTTAGGAGTGCCGCGATAAGCTGACCTAATACTGCCATGGCTCTAGCAGTTTCGCCACCGATGACCATCGTCTTACCACGACCAGTCACATACAAGTCATTGGACTCGCCTGTTGCCCCTGTCATACGATGCATCTCATCCAAGCTAGGCGCAGCGCTCAACAAATGGTTGAATAAACGCTTTGCTTTATTGGCATCACCAGTGAGCAATGCCAGTTTTGGAATGGCTGCTTGTAGATACGTTGCGCGATTGACCGCGCCAAGTAGTCGCCAAGATTCACAAACCTGGGCATGATTTTTTTTGAATTCAGTCGCCATGTTGCTACTCCTTATGCGAGTTCTGTTTGAGTGGTAGTTTGGGTTTCGGTCGCTGTCATATGAGCAGCTGACTGTTCAGCGTTGACTGTTTCTGAGCTAAGTTGCATCAGACGCGCGACATAGTGCGGGCCACCAGCTTTAGGGCCAGTACCTGATAGACCACAACCACCGAATGGCTGTACGTTTACGACCGCGCCGATTTGGTTACGGTTGATGTAAGTGTTACCGACAAAGGCACGACGCTCAATGTGCTCAACGGTATTTTCGATACGGCTATGGATACCTAACGTCAAACCGAAGCCTGTGTTGTTAATGGCATCAATCAGCTTATTCAAATCACGTGCTTGGTAACGCAGTACGTGTAGAATTGGACCAAAGTGCTCACCACCGATCACATCGATGCTCTTCACTTCGATTGCGGTTGGCAATACAAAGGTAGACTTCTCTTGACTGACAACTGAGCTGGCACTCATTGGTGTCTGTGCCAAGATAGTAGCAGTAGGCTCAGCACTCATACGTTCGATGTGCGCCTCTAAACCATGCTTAGCATCTGCATCAATTACTGGACCTACATCTGTGGCAGCATATAGAGGATTACCTACAGACAGCTCAGCCATATTACCTTGCAATAGCTCGATTAAATCATCCGCCATCTCTTCTTGCACACACAATATGCGACAAGCTGAACAACGCTGACCTGCTGAACCAAATGCTGATAGTACCGCATCTCTAACGACTTGCTCTGGCAGTGCTGTTGAATCAACGATCATTGCGTTTTGACCGCCAGTCTCAGCGATAAAGACCGGCAACTCGCCACTGGTTTGTGCATGATCATTTAAGCTTTGGTTGATACGTTGGGCTGTTTGAGTCGAACCGGTAAATATCACCCCTGCGATATTGTCAGCCGCCGTCAAAGCACCACCTACGTCGCCTGCGCCAATGACCAATTGCAATGCTTCTGCAGGTATACCCGCTTGATACATCAACTGGGCACCAAAGTGAGCTACCAAACTGGTTTGTTCAGCAGGTTTCGCTACTACGGTGTTACCTGCAGCAAGTGCAGCTACAATCTGTCCCGTATAGATAGCCAATGGGAAGTTCCATGGACTGATACAAACGAAAGTGCCACGTGCTTTATACACTTGACGAGACTGCTTACCAGCCAAGTCTGTAAACTCATGCACGACATCATCTAGGCGCTCTGCTTCGTCAGCGTAGAAACGACAGAAATCAACGGCTTCTTTGATTTCATCGATGCCATCTTGCATGGTTTTACCCGCTTCAACTTGGCATAGTGCCATTAGCTCAGCGTAGTTCTCTTCGTATAGCTCAGCAATCTTGCGTAATATCTCAGCACGCTTAGCAGCTGGTACATTTTTCCATACATCTTGACCAGCAACAGCAACGTCAATCGCTTGGCGAGCTACTTCAGCGTTGGCACAAGTTACTTTACCAGCACTAACTTCATGGTTCCAAGGCGCAAGTACAGTTTGCGTATCAAGTTGATTCGTTTGACCATCTACTTCGTAAGTATCAACAGCTTTACCATTAATGATAGAGGTTGCTGACCATGTTTTGTGTAGATGGCTATCAATAGCTGACTTGAACGGTAGCCATTGTGACTCTACAAAGATATTAGGGCCAAAACTTGCACGACGTTCACCGTAAATCTCTAACGGTAACGGGATGTCTGGATTGTGCAATGTTGCATTACCAAGCAGCTTGTCATATGGATGCACTGTTAGCTTTTCGATTGGGTAAGACTTGTCTAGCAACTGATGAACAAACGAGCTGTTGGCACCGTTCTCAAGCAAGCGGCGTACCAAGTACGGTAGCAAGTCCTTATGTGCACCTACTGGCGCATAAATACGTACAGGAATCTCATAAGCTTGCAAAATATGATCATAAAGCGCATCACCCATACCATGCAGACGTTGGAACTCAAAGTCTCTATGTGCACTCATGGTCATGATTGATGACAGTGTATGCGCATTATGCGTCGCAAACTGTGGCCAGATTAGCCCGCGCAGATGGTCTGACAATAAGAAGCGCGCACAAGCAAGATATGCAGTATCCGTACCTTCTTTACGTGTCCAAACTGGATAGCCTGATAGACCTTTTTGCTGAGCAAGTTTGATCTCAGTATCCCAGTAAGCGCCTTTTACTAGACGTACTGGAATACGATCACCGACTTCAGTAGACAAACGAGCAAGCCATGCCAATACAGCGATAGCGCGTTTAGAGTACCCTTGTACAACGATACCTAAACCATCCCAGTCCGCCGTTAAATTATCACGGTACAAAGACTCAAACAGTTTTAGAGAAATCTCAAGGCGATCTGCTTCTTCAGCATCAATACTGATATCGACATTGACTTCACGTGCCGCTTCAATCAATAGTAGGCAGCGCTGACGCAATAAGCCCATTACTTGTGCTTCTTGCGTGGCTTCATAGCGAGGATGCAGTGCTGATAATTTGATAGACACTGACGGCTTTGGCATGCCTTCTTTAACTTTTACGTTCGCCGTAGCTCTGATCGCATGTAGATAGTCGTTGAAGTATTTTTCAGCATCTTTATGCGTGATCGCCGCTTCACCCAACATATCAAATGAATAGGTATAGCCTCTATTACGATATGGCTGGCTGTTTTTATTGGCGTCTTCGATGGTTTCGCCCAATACAAACTGATGGCCCATGATACGCATGGCTTTTTGCATCGCACTACGAATGACAGGCTCACCCATCTTCTTAGTCATGCGATCCAAGAAACCTGATGCAGTGGTGCTGCTGTCAATACTGACAACGCGACCAGTCATCATCATGCCCCAAGTAGAGGCATTGACCATAAAGCCATTGTCATTTTTAATGTGCTTTTTCCAGTCAGCCACACTCATTTTGTCATGAATCAATGCATCAGCCGTATAGTTGTCTGGCACACGAATCAAGGCTTCTGCCAAGCTCATTAGCAAGATACCTTCTTGGGTATCAAGGCTATACTCCAGCAATAATGAATCAACCATCTTGACGGCTTTACCATCATTACGTACGTGCTCGACCAGTTTGCGCGTTTGCTCAGCAGCAGCATCGCGTTCTTCTATACTGGGTTTGGCAAGTGGCAATAACTCAGACAACCAACGTTCTTCATCGGCGCTATATAGCGGCGAAATACGCTTATTTAGCGCTTCTGCTGACTGGGCGAGATACTCAGGCGACAGCATATCAACAGGATTAAACAAGATCGGCTCTTGCGGGGTAAACTGGTCTACTGGGTTCATAATAACTCCATAACTATCGTTTAAAAACCATAATAAATGGTGCTTTAGGAAGTCTGATCGTCCTGTATAACTGCTCATAACCGCTATCAAAAAATAGGGGTTATTGACGGATATTCACAGCAATAATCAAAAGACCAAACGGCGCCATCACAAAACTAAAAATCCAGCATAGGCTGGAGACGGTTAAGTAGGTCGTTCGACTGTTAAACGGGCTACGTTAACAATACAAAGGCAACAACGAAAAGCTAAGCGGCATTAGTGCCTTCTTCTTGTTAGTAGTGAAAGGAGTGTGATGACCAAATATCGCCTTATTGAACTTATTGAACCGAAAAATCGCTCTAATAATCACAAATCTGTCATCTTTGATGATGCTAATTCACTGTAAGAAAAACCTCTACGGCGTTGATTGAGGTGATGCGCTTAACTCGGCTATAATATCACGAAAGTTTTTTTCAAACTAACGAAATTTATTATTTTCATAAATTAATATATATCTAAATAACAATAACTTACAAGCACTTTATTGGCCATGACGCTTTGGTTACGTTTTTTTGTTTACTATTGCCCATAGTTTGGCATCACCCTACTTAATACTGGTATCAGAAATACTAAACATTTAACCCCAAGAATACCGAGCTTAAATTAAGACGATAGGCTTATAATGCTGACAAAAAAAACCCTCCTTATCATCAGCTGATAAGGAGGGTTTTTTGTTTAAGATACTATTAATGTCTTACTACACTTTGCATTATAGGAAGATAATCTTGAACAACAATATAGCAGTCAAAATCCAAACAGCGATACTGATATCTGCAAACTTGCCTGCAATTGCTTTTACGGCCGTAAAGGTAATAAAACCAAGTGCGATACCGTCAGCGATAGAGTATGTAAGCGGTGTGAATAGCAATACCACGACCACTGGTGCAGCCTCTGTTAAGTCGCTCCAATTAATGTCCTTTAGGGTACCCATCATAAGTACGGCTACATAAAAGATAGCGCCAGCCGTTGCATAAGCTGGAATCATACCTGCTAGTGGCGAGAAGAAGATACTGAATAGGAATAGCACACCTACCGTAACAGCCATTAAGCCTGTACGGCCACCTGAGGCGATACCAGAGATACTCTCAATATAGCTGGTCGTCGATGAAGTACCCAATAAAGAACCCGCTACTGTCGCTGTTGAATCAGCGAGTAGTGCTTTGCCCATGTTCGGGATATTGCCATCTTTGTCAGTTAGCTTTGCTTGGCTAGTGGTGGCAATCAAGGTACCAGCAGTATCAAACAAATCGACAAATAAGAAAGCAAAGATCACACTGATCATGCCCACATCAAATGCACCAGCAATGTCTAACTGCATAAGCGTCGGTGCAATAGAAGGCGGTGAAGAGATGATACCTGTGAACTGCGTATAGCCCATTAATAAGCTAATCAGTGCAACCAATAAAATACCAATGGTTACCGCACCTGGGACTCTCTTATAAGATAGGCCAATGATAACGACAAAACCTAGTGAAGCCATGACAGGACCAAACGATGTCATGTCACCAAGGCCAACTAAGGTTGCATCATGATTGACGATGATGCCTGCGCTTTGCAATGCGATAAACGCTAAGAACGCACCAATACCAGCGACTACGCCATTTTTGAGAGACGTTGGAATGGCATTAATGATTGCTTCACGAATCTTGAATAGACTCAATAGTACGAAGATACAACCAGACAAGAACACCGCACCTAACGCTGTCTGCCATGCGTAACCCATACCAAGCACCACACCATAGGTAAAGAAGGCATTAAGACCCATACCTGGTGCCAGCGCAACTGGTAGTCGGGCGTAGATACCCATGATGAAACAACCTACTGCTGCTGCTATACAGGTCGCTACAAATACGGCCCCTTTATCCATACCCGCATCGGCTAAGACGTTAGGGTTGACAAAGATAATATAAGCCATCGTCAAGAACGTGGTTATACCAGCGATGATTTCTGTTTTGATCGTGGTATTTTCACCATTAATCCCAAAATAGCGTTCAATTGCATTCATAAGTGTCGCCCCCGACTGGCTAATAAAAAGTCATCATTACCTAAAATTAAACATGACCTCAGCGAAAAAATAACGATGCCACAATAAGAATAATGTAGTAACAAAGCGTAACATATTAGACCAGTTATCTTACAAACTCAATCGTTGATAATGTCTATCTCGTACAAAATGCGATTTTGAGAGACTTCAAGACTATTGGTCAGAAAAGCCATATGAAAAGCCACATACAGCCATGTTGCCCTACGCTATTCGAAAAACTACTTTCTATTCGTCATTAAGGTAATATTCGGTTTGAGTCATGAGTTTTAGGTAGTAAGTATTTGCTCGGTCATTATTCATGTTATCCAACTAACTATTGAATGAATCAATAGCAGCCCAACTAAATAGTCGTTTAACACATTAATAATGACCTTTCTCTCATTTAGAAGTAAACTAGGGGGTTATTATACCGATACCTAAATCGCGATACTTACTGTTGCAGCATTTTTCTAAGCACAGTTACAAATTTTTAGTGAAGAAACGAGCTGCATATTAAATAATAAAAAGTAAATAGTGTTTGTTTAGAGGTTGTCTGGTTCGGATATGACTATTCCAGCCAGCTGTTATCAATTATTCGTGAGTCCATTACATGCCTGAATCATTAAATATTGTCGATCTTATTACCCAAGCCAGTCTATTGGTGCAGATTGTGATGGCACTATTGTTATTAGCCTCTTTGCTCAGCTGGGTTATTATCTTTCGCATGAGTGCTCGACTTGGTACAGCCAAAAACTTTGATCAACAATTTGAGACTTGGTTTTGGTCAGGCGAAGACTTGGCCAAACTATACCAAGGCATTCAGGGCTCTCCTGACCGTCAAGGACTTGAGCAGATTTTTTATGTGGGCTTTTCAGAATATCTGAGAATGCATAAAAAACGTCAACCTAAAGACGACATTATCGATGGTGTTGAACGCAAGCTACGTGTCGGCTTAGGTCGTCAGCAGCAATTGCTCGAGTCAGGACTGACGACGCTAGCCAGCATTGGCTCGGTTGCTCCGTACATCGGACTGTTCGGTACAGTGTGGGGCATTATGAATGCCTTTTTGGGACTGTCTCAAACTGAACAAGCTACCCTCGCCTCTGTCGCTCCCGGCATCGCCGAAGCATTGATTGCCACAGCCATGGGTTTGTTTGCGGCTATCCCTGCGGTATTGGCATACAATCATTTCACAGCAAAATCGAGCCGACTATATGACTCGCGCGCCTTATTTTGTGATGAGATGACAGGCATGCTACAGCGTGAGACCAGCGTACAAGCGCCTATTAGCAAAGAAACCCAAGTTAATGCAGGTCAGGTGACAGGGCTATGAAACCAAACCCCTACGGCCGTGAAAAAAAAGCCCTTAATGCAGAAATGAACGTCGTACCTTACATTGACGTCATGCTGGTGCTACTGGTGATATTTATGGTGACAGCGCCGATGCTGATTACAGGCGTCGATGTTGATTTGCCAAAAGAGCAAACCAATACTATGAGTCAAAGCCAATTACCTGTGATTGTTTCTTTGACTGATAAAGGTGATATTTTTATTAGTTATGAAAGCAATGTCGACGTGCCAGTAAGTGAGCCTGAGCTGATTAATACATTATCTAACCTGCAGTCTCAGAGCGATAATAGTAACGCTGAGCCAGTACAGGTAATGATCAATGCCGATCAAAACAATCAATATGGTGCCATCATGACACTCATGGCGACTTTGCAACAAGCAGGTATCGAAAAAGTTGGATTACTGACCGGTGCACCACTACCCACGCCTTCTTTATAGTGATAAGCGTCCTTTAGTAAATGTCTCATATCATAATAGCCAATTCTAGTAATCAATCTGACAAATCACGTTCATGAGTATCCTTACCATGCATAATGCTCCTGCCGTCTATGTACCTACCGAACCAGAAAGCAACGGCCTCACATTGCCGACGTTGCTAAGCTTGCTGGCGCATGGCCTTGTTATCGGCATACTGGTTTACAACTATCAAACCACTGAGGTTGAGACTGCTGGTAGTATCGAAACGGTCATGGTATCTCCTGAGCAACTTGCTGAAATGCAAGGACAAATACTGGCCAACCGTGCAGCAGCCAGTGCAATGCAGATGGATAGTAGCACTAGCGGCTCGTCCAGTAGTGCCCAGCTAGAAGTATCTGGCAGTAGCGTCAGTGCGCAAAATCCAAGTCAGACAAGCTCTCAACGTGTCCCTGTATTTACACGATCTGAGGAGCCAGCTGGTCAACCCATACTTATGAGCGAAGACCATCAACAACGTCTACTTGAGCAAAATCAAGAGTATGAGCGCAAAATGGCTGAGTGGGCAGCACAACTAGATGAATCAGCCATGGAAGAGCTTGATCAAGTCGATCAAAGCAAACGCGAGCAGCTCATAGAAGAACAGAAAAGGCTGGGAGAGTTTCGTCAAAAGCAAAATAATCCACCAAAGATAAAACGTCCTACTGCTACTGATCGCAATATTGAGATTGATACTGCCGGCTCTGGCAATGCAGGCAAAACCTTTAGCCTGTCAGATGGGCAGTCTACTATGTCTGGTGATACGTCAACTTCTAGTACGTCCAAGGGCAGTAGTCGTTCTGCATCTAGTGGTAGTCGTGGTGCCAGCAACAGCGAAATTATCAATTTAATCAAGCGCAACTATACGCCGCCTACTGCTGCGCGAGGCTCTACTCAACGTGCCACCTTGACTATCACTGTCAATGCAAATGGCGATGTAATCAATGTGACCGCCTCTGGACCTGATAGCACGGTCAATGAAGCGGCAAGACAAGCGGTACTCAATACTGGCAGTCTCCCGATTGATGCTGATGACCCTAAATACCCGACTTTTACCATACAATTTAAAGGCAGCAATTAATCAGTTGCTAGGTTCTTATAATATTGGTAACGTGACGTTAAGCGGCTTGTCTCGCATAGGTTACTGCCTCATCTAGATGCTTGTCTCATTAAATAAAAAATTAATATCATACTAATTTTAGGAGCTCCATTTACTCATGCGTACCCACAAAAAATTACTAGTCTCATTACTCGCCAGTACCTCAGCATTACTAGCATCGCAAAGCGTGCTCGCTGCACCTGTTGTACTAGAATTGGACTATGAGATTCCTGTTCAGCAAAACCAAGTTGCGTTTGTATCGTTTGCGGGTGACTCTGTCTTATCACCGATTATATTAAATGACTTGAGTAAAACCGAGCTAAAAGTAACCAATCAAGATCTGCCGCAGCAGCCGCACAGTAGTAAAGAGCTGACAGGCACATTACCCGTTTGGCAAAGCATGGGCATACCGTATTTGGTCGTCGGCAGTACGCGTACCAATCGTGGCAAAATAATCACCGATTATGAAGTCATCGATGTCAAATCTGGTCGTGTGATAGAAGGCAAGCAAAGCCTAACCGCCGACAACAATAGAGAAAGTATGCGTTATGCCGGTCATGTCATCGCAGACAAAGTGTACGAGCTGATTACTGGTATTCCAGGGGATTTCTCAGGACGTATTGCTTATATTGAAGAAACAGGAACAGGCAAGCAAAAGATCTCTCGTCTCAAAGTGATGGACGCTGATGGCGAAAATGCTAGAACCATTACTGAAGTCGCAGGCTCTATCTTCTCACCAGCGTGGTCACCTGATGGCAACCGTATCGCCTACTCAGTACAACGTGAAAAATCATATCCCGTCATCTACGTGCAAAACGTCAGTGGCGGCGGCGCAACTGTCCTAACGCCTTTTTCAGGTAGCAACCTAAGCCCATCATTCTCTCCTGATGGCAGCAAGATATTATTCTCTAGTAGTTTTGAAGGTAGCGCTGATATCTATGAGATGAGCGCTAGCGGCGGTACACCTAGAAGGCTCACCAATTTACCGAGCAGTGAAGTACAACCAAGCTATGCACCAGACGGCAAATCTTTTGTGTTTGTCAGTGATAAAACTGGCTTTAACAAGCCGCAAGTCTATCGCTACGAGTTTGCCACGGGACAAACGACTAAAGTGTCAAACGGTGGTTATGCAACCAGCCCACAGTTTAGCAGTGACGGTACACAAATTGCCTTTTTGAGTGGGCGCTCAGCGGCTATTATGAATAGTAATGGTGCTGTTACTACCAATCTTGGCAATACAGGTATTGACGAAGCTCCAAGCTTCTCACCAAACGGTAAACGCGTGGTCTACGCATCGACCCAAGGCGGCAAAGGCGTGCTGACTATCAAATCTCTTAATGGTGGCGAAGCGTTTGGTAAGTCAGGACAAGGTGTTATCCGCTCACCCGTATGGTCATCGAGCCCAAAATAACTGGTCGTGCACTAAAGTAGCAATTTTGATTATAGTGGAATAAAGATCAACTGTTAAGCAAACTGGTAAAAGCCCCAACCATAACGAATACGGTTGGGGCTTTTTTTGATTAAAAAACAGCAATAGAGCTGCCGATAGATCTTAGTACTTATATATTCTAAATGGTCAGCATCCTCGCCTTTAATCTACCTTCCAATGTTACCTAACCCTCCCTCCTTCGTAACAAAACTGTAAACTCACTAGTACCAAAAAAAACATTGCAATGACTTGTATTTTACCTATACCCTAAATAGACCTGACTAATTGGTCAGGTTGTTCAAATATTAGCCAACATATATTAGTTATTTTCATTGTTTATCTTACAGACGGATGCGTACCCCTATAGTTTACATCGATAAAAAACAAGTCAAAGATTGGGTTAAAACTTTGATCTCGTGATTTACCACATTGTCTGATATCTACAGTCAAGCGGGTACTAAGCAGTTATTTTAGGAGGAAACCACCATGAGTGAAAACGTTCCAGCGAATACCGATTTACTGTATAGACTGCATGACCGTCCTACCCCCATTAAAGCATTTTTAGGTGCTATACAGCACGTACTTGCAGCGTTTGTAGGTATCATCACACCCTCTCTTATCATAGGTGGCACATTAGGTTTAGGAGAGCATATCCCCTACCTTCTCAGTATGTCATTGATTGTATCTGGCGTCGCAACCTTTATTCAGACTCGTAAAGTAGGCCCTGTTGGCTCTGGCCTCATGGCGTTACAAGGCACCAGTTTTGGATTTTTGGCAGCGGTACTGACAGCAGGTTTTGTGGTAAAAAACCGCGGCGGTGGTCCAGAAGAGATTTTATCCGTTATTTTTGGTGTTTCCTTTCTCGGTGCATTTGTTGAGATATTTTTGAGTCAATTTATTACCAAACTCAAATCTTTTATGAGCCCTATTGTTACAGGCTGCGTAATTGTCACGATTGGTTTGTCACTAACCAAGGTAGGTCTGACTGACTTAGCGGGCGGGTTTGGTGCTGACGATTTTGGTAGTATTCCAAACCTACTCTTGGGCGGTGGTGTGCTGGCAAGTGTCGTACTAATTAGTATCATCAATAATAAAGTCATTCGCTCAAGCGCCATCTTTATCGGTTTGATGCTCGGCCTTGTCGCTGCCGTATTTATGGGACGTATCGATTTTTCACTGGTTTCTGAAGCGGCTTTTTTTACGGTGCCGATCCCTTTTAAATATGGCTTTGGTTTTGATTGGCAGGCTTTTATTCCTATTGCCTTTATGTATATCATTACCAGTATCGAGACCTCAGGCGATTTGACGGCGACCTCAATGATATCAGGTGAACCGATCAAAGGTCCTCTCTATGAGAAACGCATCAAAGGCGGCGTACTAGGAGATGGTGTTAACTCTCTGATTGCGGCAGTATTCAATACCTTCCCCGTGACGACCTTTAGCCAAAACAACGGTGTGATCCAGATGACGGGTATTGCCAGTCGCTATGTGGGTTTCTATGTGGGCGGCATTCTATGCCTGATGGGACTATTCCCTGTCCTTGGTGCTATTTTTACGCAATTACCGAAGCCTGTCGTTGGCGGTGTCACGCTACTGATGTTTGCGACGGTGGCGACTGCTGGCATTCGCATCTTATCTACCGTGCAATTTACGCATCGTAATGTCTTAATCATTGCCACCTCACTGGGTCTGGCAACGGGTATCGCCTTTGTCCCTGACGTACTGTCACAAACGCCGCAGTTCTTTCAGAATATCTTTGGCTCAGCGGTAACGATGGCAGGGATTGTGGCTATCACGCTTGATATGATTTTACCCAAAAACTATGGCATCGAGTTTGATACCAAAGCACAGCATGCTGAAGACGGTTTAGAACCAACGCAAGAAGTAGCGTAAGACTAAACGCAAGCTAGGGCTGAACATATCGAAGTGTTTCGCCATAAACGAGGTGCACAGAAAAATAGAAACAATCTGTGCACTTCACTGATTAAACACCTGACTTATTAAATAGGCATCCTGTCAAATAGCTATCTTGTTATCATTCAAGGCCACAGCCTTTTAAAATAAATGGCACCAGAAAATCTGCCGCACGCGCTTCATCTTCTGCGTCATACGCCGTCTTATCCATCAATCCAACGATTTCAATCTCAAATTCAGCATAACGTTGGGTAGTCGCCCAAATCAAAATCAGTAGTTGGAGAGGGTCAGTAATCCCAATTTTGCCTTGCTTGTGCCACTCTTTCATTACCTGTGCTTTATCGTGTACCCACTCCTTCATCGTAGTGGACATAAATTCATGCAAATGCGGTGCACCGCCGATGACCTCAATCGCAAACAATTTATGGCGACTTGGATTGACAAAGGCTTGATGTAGCTTGGTACGGACGAATTTTTCGATAACTGTTTTTGGATCGCTATCTACTGTCATGGTTACCAAACCTTCATTCCATTCTTGAATGATCGAGCGTAGCACTGCCATGTAGAGGTTTTTTTTATTTTTAAAGTAGTAGTGAACATTGGCTTTAGGCAAGCCTGCCCTATCGGCAATGCCCTGCATCGTAGCGCCGCGATAGCTCTGAAGCACAAACTCTTCTTCAGCTGCCGCTAAGATCAGCGCTTGATTCTGTGCGCGAATGGCTTGTTGGCTACGGTGCGAAGGCGTATCAGTCACTGAGGTTTCTTCCTTTTGATTGTTTTGAGTCATAGCAGTGGTATCTCACTCTAAGAGACAGGTTCGACAAAATAGTCGCTATATTTTGCTGTGTATTCTTATATAAACACATAGATTTGATCAGCATAACCTGTTAAATAAAAATATTTCGCATAAAACAGTTGACCAATTAGTCAGGTTTTAGCAAAATGGGAACTATAAATCAATTACGCCGTCATTAACTACCTCTTGCCAGACGTTTTGGACGGCTAAAATATCAGTGTTTCCTTAGCAAATCTGTTTCGTATTGTCAGTTCACTATAACTTGAAATTATTCAAAGCGTATATAAGCTCCAAAGGGCTGACTACGAACACATAGATTATCAGCTTTTGATTTTGTGCAAATTAGTAGCTGCTAGCTTAATCAAATTATTCATGAAGCTGAAGCAACCGCTGCTTATCAAGATTACTGCTTATACCTATAAGTTTATGCAAATAATCATAAGGTATAAACCTTTATCAAACATTTATCGCCCAATACAGATAACGGGCTACCCTATTAGAAAAGGATGTCATCGTGAGCTTAACCTTAGCGCAATTCAACGATTTATCACAAGAAGTCGCCATCGCCCAATTATTGACTTGTTGCACCAGTAAAAGTTGGGCCTATAAGCTTGCAGACGCTCGCCCTTTTGCAGACGTTAATGCACTGCTAGCAAGTAGCGACGCTATCTGGAACAAAGTGCAAAATGATGAGGCTAACTTATTAGAAGCGTTTGATGGGCATCCTCAAATCGGCAATGTGGCATCTCTAAAAGAGAAATACCGCAACACACAAAGTAGCGCCGCCCATGAACAATCAGGCGCTAACGATGCAGCCGATGAGGTGCTCGAAGCACTTGCCAAAGGCAATCGCGACTATCTCGATAAATTTGGTTTTATTTTTATTGTCTTTGCGACCGGCAAAAGCGCGCAGCAAATGCTAGATCTGTTATTAGCGCGCTTGTCTAACGATCGTGCTACTGAACTGGCAAATGCAGCCGCTGAACAAAATAAAATTACGCGTCTACGTTTAACTAAATTACTAGGTAATGCTTCGACAAGCAAATAGTAGTCGCAGAGTTAGACTAGCATTTTCACCCTATTTATATTTCTCACAAATTTAAAGGAAGCATTATGTCTGCCACGCTATCATCACATATCTTAGACACTCACCTTGGCAAACCTGCCGCTGATGTCGCCGTTACCTTACACCGCGTACAAGACAATGGTGTCGCCACATTATTGGCACATGGCACAACCAATAGTGATGGCCGTGTCATACCAGATGCTTGGCAATTTGATACAGCCATCGATAGCACAGAGCATCAGCTAAATATTGGCCGCTATACCATAACGTTCGATACTCAGTCTTATTTTGATGCTCAGCAGCTGACAGCATTTTACCCGCAAGTGGTTATCGACTTTGTGGTAAACGATGCCAGTCATTATCACGTGCCACTTCTGCTTAGTGCGCACGGTTATAGTACCTATCGCGGATCGTAACTTTGGTGCTATTTAGCTCTCTGCTTTGTTTTTAGATTGCAAGAAATACTATCAAAAGAAATTACCAAGACATTTTATTAAGACACTGTCATATTAAAGGACATTTATTACATGGGCGCCTATCTTCTCGAATGGTTGAGTTTATTTTTCCGCTGGTTTCATGTTATCGCTGGGGTAGCATGGATTGGTGCATCGTTTTATTTTGTGTGGCTAGATTTAAGCCTACGCAAACCGCCACAGTGGAAAACAGACAAAGGCATTTCGGGTGATCTTTGGGCCGTCCATGGCGGCGGATTTTATGAGATTGCCAAATACAAACTCGAACCAGAAGAGATGCCAAAGACGCTACATTGGTTTAAGTGGGAAGCTTATACCACTTGGCTGACGGGTGCGGCGATGATGTCTATCGTCTATTATGCCAATGCAACTGCCTACCTAATTGACCCAAGCAAAGTGCCTTTTACCAGTATCGGTGCCATTGCCACCAGCTTGCTTTTCTTGTTTGGTAGTTACTTCATTTATGAAGTTATCGTGCGCAGTCATTTGGGTAAAAACGCCTTTATCTTTAGTACCTTGATTTTTATCTTACTGGTCATCGCAAGCTGGGGTTCTTACCAGCTATTTAGTGATCGCGCCTCGTTTATTCATATCGGTGCTATCTTGGGCACGGTGATGGTAGGTAACGTATTCTTCGGTATTATGCCGGCTCAGCGTGCACTCGTTGACTGTGTGCGGCGCGGTGAAAAACCGGGTAAAGAAGTGGCTGAATTGGCATTACAAGCCAAAAATCGCTCACTGATGAATAACTACTTTACCCTACCGCTCATTTTTACCATGATCAGCAACCATTACCCAATGATGTATGCTCATGAGAAAGGTTGGTTGGTATTGGTCTTCGTCGGTATCATTACCGCGACTGCCCGTCATTACTTTAACCAAAAGCACTTAGGTCATAAAAAACCACGCTACTTGGTCATTCCAGCCGTATTAACCGTATTATTAATTATCTGGATGCGACCTGAGCCAATTGAGCCAGCGCCTGCAATGCCTGCTACTGCCTCAGTAGCACCTACGACGACTGATGGCACGTCGCCAGCTACAAGCGCGACTACTGGCTCAAACACTGATACTGTTGCTAACGCTAATACCAATTCTAATAGTAGTGCTAATAACAGTGCTAACAACAGTATTAGTAATGATGCAGCTACTGCCGAAGCCGTACCCGTGAGCGCATCAGCAGATGACGCTATGATGGATGTCGTGCATACGCGCTGTAGTACTTGTCATGCGGTACAACCGACGCAACAAGGCTTTGCCGCACCGCCAGCAGGAATCATTTTGCAAACACCGGAAGACTTAAAAATTCATAAAGCGAAAATCGTCACTGCGGTACAGACTGGCTATATGCCGCTTGGTAATATTACTCAGCTGACGGATGCCGAGCGCCAACAGCTTGTGGCATATGCATCATCACTTTAATTTTTGATAAAAAATAACTGTCCTTTATGAGCAATATTTTAATAAATATCTAAGGCTCTAAGCGATATAGGAATATAGATAATGAGCAAAAAAATTACCAGTGACTTTGATATCAGTACGTACCCGCGCGACCTAAAAGGCTATGCTGGCAATCCACCAAAAGCGAACTGGCCAGGCGGCGCAAAAATCGCCGTACAATTTGTATTAAACATCGAAGAAGGTGCAGAAAATAGCGTCATCCATGGCGATGGACAATCAGAGCGTTTTTTGTCTGATATTTTAGGCACACCAGAATTTAACAACCGTCACCAGTCTATCGAGTCTGCATTCGAATACGGTAGCCGTGTCGGTGTATGGCGTGTGCTAGATGTCTTTAAAGAATATGGTATTCCTATCACCACGTTTACCTGTGCTGCCGCTGCTGAAAAAACGCCGCATATTATTGAGCGGGTATTAGAAGACGGTCACGAAATTGCCAGTCATGGTCTACGCTGGATCACTTATCAGGATATGTACCGTGAGACGGAGCGCGAACACATTCGCTGTGCCACCCAGATATTTAAACGTATGCTAGGCGACCAACCTCTTGGTTGGTATACAGGACGTGATAGTCCAAATACTCGTGAACTGGTTGCCGAGCAAGGCGGCTATACCTATGACTCTGACTCGTACGGTGATGAGTTACCGTATTGGCTCAATGTAAAAGTCCAAGACGGCAATGTCATCACGCGTAAGCCGCATTTGGTCATACCTTATAGTCTAGAGACCAACGACATGCGTTTTTCTTCTAGCCCAGGATTCACCCATGCTGAACCATTTTATCAGTATCTCAAAGACAGCTTTGACACCTTATACGAAGAAGGCGCACATACCCCTAAAATGCTGACCATTGGCTTGCATTGCCGCATTATTGGGCGTGCAGGACGCATCAAAGCGCTAAAGCAGTTTTTGCAATATATCACCAATAAGCCCGACGTATGGATATGCCGCCGTGATGATATCGCTAAACACTGGTACGAAAACCATCCTGCCACGCCGGACAACACGGCTAACTGGATGTAAGCTAGGCTATCGCCCTGATACTCGTTCTGCTTAGCTGAGCGAGTGCGAATTAGCATAGATTAATATATAAAATAATCCATACGTTATTAATAAACACCATTATTAAAAAAGGAATCATTGTGAGTCAAAACACTTCAGAAGTTGGACAAATTATTTCCGCAAACAATCTACCTGATACCCTGCCAGCGTTTACCAAAAAATCAAACGTCGCTGACAGTCGCTTGGGTGCAAAATCACTGTTCGCCACCGATGACTTCTTTGCGGATAAAAGCCGTATTCTAAATCCTGATGCACCTATCTTTATCGTGGGTAAATTCGATGACAACGGTAAGTGGATGGACGGCTGGGAAACTCGTCGCAAGCGCCACTTGGGTTACGATTATTTAGTTATCCAGCTTGCTCGCCCAACCAAAATAGCTGGTTTAGACATTGATACCAGTCACTTTACGGGTAACTTCCCATCTTCCGCCAGTGTCGATGCCTTGTACGCGCCAGAGCTACTGCAGCAAGATGAAGCTGAACTTACCAGTCTAAGCAAAGAAGATTGGGACAATAAAAACTGGCAGGCGCTAGTAGGTATGACCCCGCTTCAAGGTCATAACCATGAGCTTATCGAGATTGATCATAAGCAAACGGTCACCCATATTCGTTTAAACATTTATCCAGATGGCGGCGTTGCCCGACTACGTGTCTATGGTGATATCCAACTTGATGCCAGCCTAAACATACAAGGCGAGACACTTGACTTGGCAGGCGCATTAAACGGTGGTCGTGCCATTGCCAGTAACGATGCGCATTTTGGTGCGGCTAGTAATTTACTACTACCAACTAAAGCGCCTAACATGGGTGATGGTTGGGAGACTCGTCGTCGCCGTGAGCCAGGCAATGACTGGTGCATCATCGCGCTAGGTCAAGCAGGTATCGTTGATTCCATCGAGATAGATACTGCTCACTTTAAAGGCAATTACCCTGATAAAGTCTCGATCCAAGCCGTCTACTCACCAAATACACCAGAGCAAACTTTAGTGACTCAGAGTATGTTTTGGGAAACCTTACTTGAACCACAAAAAACCAATGCTGATGACGTTCATACTTTTAGTAAAGATAAGCTTAAGATAGACCAGCCTATCACTCATATTCGGGTCAACATCTTTCCAGATGGTGGTATCAGCCGTGTACGCGTGTATGGCAAAATTGCTGAGGCTAATACTGATGCTGATACTGACAGTAAAGAGGCAAAATAATGAGTGTCACTCTAACGGCTAAGCCTTTAACCAAGGCAAACTTTGCCCCTTACGGCTCGGTTATCGAGCGCTATAGTGATAATGAGCAAACGGCTGACAATACTTATGAGATCAATAATGGCTATGCGGTTCGTCATCATGCACTTGCCGAAAGTAAACTCGTCGGTGGCTCAGTTGGCATGAGTATCTTTCGAGCCAAAAAGCGTGAGAATCCGATTGCCCTTTCGGTCATGGAATACCATCCGCTTGGGACACAAGCATTTGTATCTATGGAAGGCCAAGACTATATCGTCGTCGTCGCAAAAGCTGGTGTGCCGCCGCAATCACCTGATGACCTAGCCGTGTTTTACGCAAAATCTCACCAAGGTGTACAGTACGATGCTAATGTCTGGCATCACCCTCTACTCGCGCTTGGACGTGACAGTGATTTCTTAGTTATTGATCGTATCAATGGCGAGGGTAATAACTGTCATGAGATTGATATCACGGATTGGCATGTGTCTATTGAGTTAAAAGGCGAATGCAGTTAACTGAATAAAAAATAGTCGCATCCAACAAGTACAAACTTAACGCTAGCTAATTTCTATTAGCTGGCTTTTTTATGTTTATTGAGTTGTTAAATCATAGGCCTATCAATTGATTAAAGCCCGTCAGACGACCCAATTTGGGGCACATGGATATCCATTTTGGTGCTTTCATGACGCATCTGATCCTTCGAAAAACATTGTTTGTCACATATATATAAATGCACGGAAATTGGCTCTCTCATTTGAGAACAGTTAAGGACTATTTTGCTTATTTCTACCCTTATTAATGGCTAATAAGACTAAAAATTAGACGACTCTGTAGATGACAGCTCTCTAGGTCATTTGTGGCACAGTTATTGAATGCTCTTTAGTAGTAAGCATTTAAGCGCTATCAACCAACCGTTGTCTAACGAGCATTGGATTAATAGTTTGTTTACTAGCAAATAGTAACGATGCAGTTTTGGGGCAATCAACAATCAATTGTACATAAAGGGGTCATATTTTGCGTTTTGATTTATTAACGAGCTTATCCTGTCATACCAAATCATCTAGCCAGAAGCTAGCTTTACTCAAACCATTGTCGATGGCAGCTGTTGCTATCGCTGCTTTAGGTAGCATGTCGAACATCCATGCTAAGACCTTCTTTACTGATACGAGTGTCTCCGTACTTTACGGTGATGACTATGAACTTGTAGAAGACGGAGAGCTGACGACCGTCACATTAGAGCATGCTTCTGCGCATGACTGGGGCGGCGTATTCCTCTTTGTCGATCGAAACCAAGGTGCCGATGATATTGAAAACAATAGATTTAGAGAAACTTATGGTGAGCTGTCTCCTACATTCAAAATAGCAAATTTTAATGATAGTTTTATCAAGCAGGTCAATTTAGCCGCTACTTATGAATTTGGTTCGAACAGCACCGGCTTTGACCAAGATAACTATTTGGTTGGTATTGGTGCAGATCTTAATGTGCCTATTCCAGGTACGACATTTGCTTCCGCGACGCTATATCATGCATTTAATGACAATACTGACGATGATCAGCAAATTACCTTAACCTATGGTTGGGAACGCAACAACTTCGTGGTGGATGGTTTTATTGATTATTCATTTAATAATGATGACATTGAAGATAATATTCATATCAATCCGCAAATTAAATACAACTTACAAGAAGTGCTCGGTATTGATAACCGTTTAGAAGTCGGCATGGAGTATAGTTATTGGAAAAATAAATACGGTGTTGATGGCGTAAATCAAAACTCTCCTAGTGCGTTGGTAAAATTCCATTTTTAATACTCAATAGAAACTCTCTTGGCAGTAATAAACCCTTGTTCCTACAATATAGGAACAAGGGTTTGTTTTTTATATCTGAAAAAAGTCTCACTTGTTCCTGATTTAGGTACAGCGTTTATTTACACCTATAAAGTTGATTTACGATAGCGACTCACGCCGGCGATGACTGTCTGATCAATTACTCTATCATCGCCTAGCATCATTAGTACAAACAACTGCTCTTCCAGTGTCTTGGTCTGCGCCATACGTCGCTCAAGCAGTTCCGTTGCACCCATATCGATGACCACAAAATCCGCTTCTTTATTTGGCATAAAGTTACCGATTTTATTGTCCAATAATAGCGACTGGGCATTACCCAGCGTAATTTGGTACAGCCCTTGATGAGCGGATAACTGATTGCTTTGTAGTTGTTGAATTTTATACGCTTCTGACAGAGTCGTCAGCATCGACAGACTTGTCCCTGCTCCAACGTCAGTGGCGATACTGACACCGGTATAACTTAACGTTTTGGGTAAATTAAATAGTCCACTACCCAAAAACAGATTGGACGTCGGACAGTGTGATATTTGTGTACCAGTATCGCGTAAGCGCTCATACTCAGATATTTCAAGGTGAATACCATGTGCCAAAGTCGTACGTCGACCCAGTAATCCCATCGTATCATAGACATCGAGATAGCCTTTATGATTGGGATACAGTTGTTTCACAAAGGCAATCTCATCATGATTTTCTGCAAGATGCGTCTGTAGATAGACACTCTCGTAACTGGCATACAGCTCACCTGCCATTTGTAGTTGCTTGGGTGTCGAAGTAATAGCAAAGCGCGGAGTAATCGCCACATGCTGACGTCCGCGCTCATGCCAGTTATCAATGATATTTTGGGTATCTCGAATGCCCTGCTCAGCAGGCACACACAAATTATCAGGCGCATTTTGATCCATCAAGACATTACCTGTAATCATGCGGGTGTTGAGCTTGTGGCTTTCCGTAAAAAATGCGTTCACTGATTCAGGGTGGCTGGTAGAAAACACCATGGCGCTCGTCGTACCATTGGCTAGCAACTGCTTTAAAAAGAACTGTGCCGTATCATGTGCTACTTTCGGATCGCCAAAATTGGCCTCGGTGACGAAAGTATAATTATTAAGCCAATCAAGTAATTGCTCACCGTAAGCAGCAATCATATCTATTTGCGGATAATGTACATGAGTGTCAATAAAGCCTGGCATGATAAGCTTATCACTATAGTCATGCACCTTGACTACTAACTGTCCTGCTTGCTCAGAGGTATTAGTATATTTCGCTAATATTGTCTCGTTATGCCCATACTCTACAATGCACCCTGTCACATCATCTACGACAAGCGCACCATCAGCGATATATTCAGGATAAACCTGTACACCTTCAATCACTGGTAGCAACGTAATGTCTCGTTCCACAGCTAATGTCTGTGAATGATCAGAGGTTGTACGCTCAGTACGATCGCTTTCGGTCAAGTAGTGCAGCAGTCGAGCTTGATAAATATGTAGGGTCATTCGTAGATCTCACAATGGCTTGGTAGTCCTGAGCGTTTTGATAAATAGTACTGAGCGCTTTAATAATTTGATAAAAAGTATAAAAGTTATATGAAGTGAGCCGTTCAAGGAGTAGCCTGATGATACTGTTGTAGGAGCTGTGCCACGATAGAAACCGCCACCGCCATCGGCTCTTTTCCGCCAATTTGTAATCCAATTGGCATGACCAACTGATTCACCAGTTGCTCACTGTAGCCACGCTGAATCAAACGATTTCTAAAACGCTTGGCTTTGGTTGCCGAGGCAATGCAACCTATGTAAGGTGTCAAAGTATCTGAACATTGATCGTCAGATGAGCTAGTATCAGAAATAGTATCTAATGCTGCTCGTACTAGCTCAAAATCAACACTATGGTCATGAGTCATAACCAGAATAAAACGCTGACCACCCTGCTCGATAAATGGGCGCACAAAATCTACAGGCTCATCATCGATATGCGGACGGATATGCGCTGGTAAGTTATAAAATTTGGATTGATTAGTAGTAGATTCATCAACTAAGTAACGCTTAAACATCTCTGGGCGACTGTCCACCCAATCTACCTGACACGGCAACTCAGCAAGGATGGTCATGAGTGCTGAGGCTACATGTCCTGCCCCAAATACCAAGACTGACATAGGCGACGTCACATTAAAGCATTCAAACATAACGGTGACACTGCCGCCGCAGCACTGGGCCAATTTCGCACCTAGCGGATAATGTTTGGTATAGACCGCATCACGGCGCACAGCTTTAGAAGGTACTGACGTGCTTTCACTATCAGTTTCAGCAACTTTTGGTTTGACTTGTTTGGATACCGTGGCTGCTATTTCACCGTTTAGTAGTTGACGAGCAGTAGTAATCACATCGTGCTCAAGACCGCCACCGCCCAATGTATCTACGATACCATCCTGCGTGACGATCATCTTTGCCTGTAGTGCACGTGGTGCGGAGCCATTTACGGCTACGACCGTCGCCAACACGTGAGCGATACCTCGCTGCTGATATCGCGCTAGACCTTCATACCAGACGACTGGCGGTGCTAACGACTCATTCACTGTGCGCAGGACCTCTTGCCCCTGCTACATTTGGATGCTCTATCGCATTAGGCTGGTCATCAGTTTGTTTCCCTTTAACTTCTTTTGGATCGATGTCTTTGGCATGGCGTACGTCTTGCGGCATTGCTTTTTCGTTGTAAAGGTCACTGTTCTCTTCTGCGCCTTTTACTAAACTATCAACCGTATCTATATCTGCTTTAGTTGTTAAATCCCATGGCGTGCCCTGCATGCGCATCACTGCTTTTAATACCGCTTCTGGCGTCGCAGGCATGGTCAGCTCTGGATTCTTTTTATAGTCCCCAAGACTGGCCACTGCATTATTGAGGGCACACCACACGCTAGCTGCTAACATAAACGGCGGCTCGCCAACGGCTTTAGAGTTATAAATCGTTTGTTCTTCGTTTTTGCGATCATATAATTTGACATTCCACTGCTTAGGCAAGTCATGCGCAGTTGGGATTTTATAATTGGCAGGACTATCAGATGCGAGCTTACCTTTATCATTCCAGATCAGTTCTTCTGCTGTAAGCCAACCCATACCTTGCACAAAACCCCCTTCAATCTGCCCAATATCAATGGCAGGGTTGATCGATTGTCCCGCATCATGTAACACATCACAGCGCAGTACTTTGTACTCACCTGTCAACGTATCAATCTCAACCTCAGCACAAGCTGCACCCAAAGCAAAGTAGAAGAACGGACGACCCCACGCTTTAGAACGATCATAAAATATCTTAGGCGTTTTATAGTAGCCAGTAGACGACAAGCTGATACGGTTCTGGTACGACAGTTGGATTATTTCAGCAAAAGTCAGCGTTTCTTTGTCAGCGATATAGACATGATTTTTTTCAAAACGTATGTCTTCTTGCGCCACTTCGAAATGCTCAGCGGCAAATTCAAGTATGCGAGCTTTAATGCTTAAACAAGCATTTTGAGCTGCCTTACCATTGATATCTGTCCCTGATGACGCGGCAGTTGGTGAGGTATTAGGCACTTTGTCGGTACGTGTCGCTGATACTTTGACCGTGTCCAAATCAACATCAAATTCATTGGCAACAATCTGGGCAATTTTAATATATAAACCCTGCCCCATCTCCGTACCACCATGATTGAGGTGGATACTGCCATCAGTATAAATATGTACCAATGCACCTGCCTGATTTAGTGTTTGCACCGTAAATGAAATACCGAATTTTACTGGCGTTAAAGCAAGACCCAAACGTTTATCACTGCCTTCAGCGGCAGCTTTTTGATTGGCTTCTAGGATTTGCTGACGACGATTGTCATAATCACAATCGTCTGCTAACTTAGTCATGATGGTCGCTAAATCGAAATGCTCAATCGTCTGACCGTAATGCGTGCTTTGACCATCTTGATATAAGTTTGCCAAGCGTACTTGCAATGGATCTTGCCCCAGCGTATAGGCAATATGGTCCATCATATATTCAGCAGTCATCAGACCTTGCGGACCACCAAACCCTCGATAGGCAGTATTGGATACGGTATGCGTTTTGCAGCGATGACCTGCTACATGAGCAGCTGGATAATAATAAGCATTATCACAATGGAACATCGCTCTATCGACAATAGCATCAGACAAATCTGGCGCGTAACCACACAAACCAGCCAGTTGCATATCGACGCCCAATATACGACCAGACTCGTCTAAACCAACTTCATAACGGTTGGCAAACTCATGACGCTTACCCGTCACCACCATGTCATCTTGGCGATCTAGACGCATACTGACAGGGACATTATGGCGTTTGGCGATGATACCGCACAGACACGCCCAAGCAGCGGCTTGCGTTTCTTTACCACCAAACCCGCCACCCATACGGCGTACGACTGTATTTACCGCATGAAATGGCAAATCCGTCACTTCGGCGACCAACTGCTGTACTTCGCTTGGATGCTGTGACGACGTGTACACTTCTAGCCCGCCATCGTCGCAAGGCACGACATAAGACACTTGGCCTTCGAGATAAAAGTGCTCTTGTCCGCGCATATGAATATGACCTTCAATGCGAATCGGTGCGTTATCAAGCGCAGTCGCCGCGTCACCACGCTTCATAAAGTGACTCGGACGCACAAACAACGCTTGCTCTAACGCTTTATCAATACTAAGTACCGCTGACAATGGCTCATATTCTACCACTGCCTTGGTAGCCGCTTTTTTGGCAGCACGATGACTGCTCGCCACTACCACAAATAACGTTTGACCCACATACTCTGTGATGTTATCCACCATCAGTGGCTCACCATCAAACACCGCACCGATATCGGTCTGCGCCGGTAAATCTTTAAAACTTAAAACATCTACCACCCCATCCGCATCTCTGACAGCGCTCAGATCCATACTCATCACACGTGCGTGAGCGTGGCTGCTTTTACCTACTGCCAGATGTAGCGTGCCTTGCGGCTTTGCAATATCATCCACATAAGTCGCCGTTCCCATGACATGGCTAATCGCACTATCATGCTTAGCCGAGGTGCCAATTTTGTTTTTTGGCGGACGCACGCGGCGGATACTATAACTGTCAAATAAGGACGAATGATGGCTCATGGCGGATCTCTTTTATTAGGACGCTTTAATTAATGCTTTTTTATTCTTGGCAAATATAACGATAAGGCGGTATTACCAAACAACAACTCTGCTAGTTAAGCGGTCTCGGTCTGTCTACCTGCTACCAATTGCTTACCGCACTTCACCAGTAGACGCTGTACCACATGTGAGCGATATTCACGGCTGGCTCTGACATCAGTCATAGGCGTAACGTCTGCAGACAAGACTTGTGCTGCTTGCTCAAAACTTGCAATTTCAGCCGCTTGACCAATGAGCGCTTGCTGACAGTGCACCGCAAGCAGTGGTATCGCTGCCATACCGCCAAGCCCAAGCTTTGCATTCTCGATAATTGCACCATCTGCTGACACATCAAGTCGCGCCGCAAGCAAGCAAGCTGAAATATCATCCTCATAACGTTTGCTAATTTTATGAATAAATAAGTGCTGATTGTCGTGCATCAGAGGAACATGGATAGCGACTACGTAACTGCCTGCTTGCAGTTTAGTCTTTTTATAATCTAAGAAAAATTCTGATAAAGGTATGATCTCATCCGTATAAACCGAATCACTATTATCTAAATCGTTACCTGATTCTTCATGATTAGGCGCGCAATGACGCAGATGAATTGACGCATCTAACGCTAATAAAATCGGTGGTAAATCACCAATTGGAGAAGCGTTGGCTATATTGCCGCCGATGGTACCCATATTACGAATTTGCGGAGAGGCAATGCGCTCAAATACTTGCGCAAAACTTGGAAAATACTGCTCAAGTACAGGCAACATCTGCTGATAGCTCATGCCAGCACCTAATACTAGTGATTGGCTAGGAGCTTGCTTGTCATCCGACTCTTCATTGCTTGAGTCATACTTTGCGTCAAATAATGACCATGATTTTAATGCCTCAATACCCGAAAGTTGGATAATGACCTCGTGATCAACCAAATGCTGGGTTACACTCAATCCCAAATCCGTACCGCCTGCCCAAATCATTGCCTGCGGATAGGCCGCTAATACTTGGTTAAGCTCATCTAGTGACTTGGGCATATATAATTGTCGCCCAGCATCACTGATTACAGGGGCAATCGCTTTCGACTCTTCATTCTTTAATTCGACGTTATCTAGCACGTTTTCAGATACTGCTGATTCTTTTGTACTACGAATCGCGTCTGTGGCTAGACTGATAGTCAAGTCTTTCACCGCTGAATGCTCTGCTTCTCTCTGCTGACCGATATCACTCATCAGTAGGCCCGCCTCGATAATCGGTCGATAACCTGTACAGCGACATAGGTTGCCAGAGATTGAAGCAACCACTTCATCATAGCTTAGTTGCTTGGCATCGTTCTGACTTGCTGTCTCTTGACTTGTCTGCATACGATTGTTTTCGTAAACACAAGCCAGCGACATCACAAACCCAGGAGTACAAAAACCGCACTGCGATCCGTGACATTCAACCATCGCTTGCTGCGCTGGATGCAGCAGAGCACGTTCTGGATGATGCTCAGGATTATCTGCCAAATAAGAGGCCGTCATCAGATGATGACCATCCATAAGCGACACTAGCGTAATGCAGGAGTTAATCGTATAGAACGGTGGCGTAGCATTTTTTTCGTCGCCATCTTCCTCATTAAGCGTTGGCTGGCTAGCTTTAGGCAGGCGATGAACCATCACGGTACAGGCTCCGCAATCACCACTGCCGCAGCCTTCTTTGGTATCCGTTTGGCCTTCATGCAATCGTAGATACTCAAGCACCGTCGTATTAGGGTTAAGCTGGGTTAGCTCGTGGCGTTTCCCATTTAAGTAAAAACTAATCATAGCAAGACTCGGCTAAAATAAAATAATGAAGATAAGCATAAGGCTTAAGGCTTAAGGAATTTGACGGCTTAAATGCTGAAAGTAAGCATTTGGTTTACATCATGCTGCAACCGTTCAAGTACGGTTATTCTGTTTTATTTGCTAATACATTCTAAGAGATAAAAAATCAGGACATCGCGCCTTTAATATCAGGTAAGCTGGTTGCAAATATGAGCATTCATCGAACAAATTTGTTAGAAAACTCGTACTATAGGATACTTGACTATTTGGTCAGCTTTCAACATATTATCACTATTCTTATTTATAACACAACCCGTTAAAATGCCTATAGATACTATCGAATAATTGGCAAATAACTTCAATTTTAGGAATACCTATACGTTTTGTAGACTTTATTCATTGCTCAGCTACTTAATACCAGACGTTATTTTTATAAATAGCTTTAATTTTGTACATGACAAATCAAACGAAGCGTTAGATAAGCCATACTATAAACAGCTAGATAACCTGCGTAAAAACAGTACCGAATACATATATCGTCTTTAAACTGCTATCAGCAGCTGATTTTTATATATAATGTCTGCAAATAAGCCCGATTCTTCACTACTATTATTTCTAATGATGATTAGTCGTGAGATATCGTTGGGCTAAAATCGTTTTTGAGATATTACTATGAAGTCATTTGCCTTTACCTATTTGCTAATAGCAACGATGCTGTTAGGAGGTTGTCAATCATTTCAATTCGTTGACAGTCCTATTCCTGTGAAGCCTGCCCCTACTAAGCTTGTTGCTCCATAAAAAGCATAGCGCTTGATCGCACTTATCGCTCAATAAAAATTGGCACAAAAAAAGCAGACATCGATAATGTCTGCTTTTTTATTTGACTACTCTGTCGGTTCTAGCTGTTTTTATAGCTTAGCATCAGCTGGTTGATGCTTAATAATCGTTTTGGCTAAATGATCTCCAAACCAAATAGCAGTATCAATATCTCCTGAACCTGGCGTCTCTTCAGGTGGACCATCGAGCGACTGCGTCATTAGACCCAAAAAGCTAGACAGACGGTTTAAGTCGTGAGCCTCATGACCTGTCGGCATCAATGGCAGACCAATCCAATTCATACCATGTTGCATCGCATATAGAGAAATCTGCTGCAATACAGCAAGTTTATCACCGCTCAGACCGCCCGAATTGGCAAACGCTGCTGCCCACTTACCTTCCCATTTGCGATGATACCAACGCTTAGATGTCTCATCCATAAAGGTCTTAAACTCAGCCGTCACACTGCCCATATACACTGCACTACCAAAAACTAGCAAATCTGCCTGATCTAAATAATCCCAATCAACATCATACACATCGACAGCTTTGGCTTGCGCGGCTGGCAATTGCTGATGCGCACCTTGTACTATCGCCTCAGCGACACGCTTGGTATGACCATAATTACTATGGAAGATAACAGCGATTGAGACATTAGGCGCATTATCAGTAGATGTAGAGGTGTTAGACGATTTAGCAGGTGTATTCATACGTACTCTAATAATAAATAATTGGTTGAATATAAAACTTACAAGATATTTGATACTTAGTCACAGTCGATAGCTAGTAACTCTATTTTCATTGATAAATACTTATCGATAGCTCAAATTCTCAAAATATCAGTCGATACAATAGAATCAAGCAACGCTTCTTTGAGTCGATTTAACTGGCAGAAATATCAACGGTGACGGAACAATCGCATAGTCTTTAATTACACTGTCTTTAACTGCACAGTCTTTAATTACATAGTCTCTATACGTCAGCATATACGTACTAGTATATATGCGATGAACTTCATTGAATTCAAGCCCATTGTATCAGACGTATTTTCGTTTTTAAGTTATTTATTAAAGTCTGACTAATCAGATCACACATACTTTTAATATATTTTGTATAAATGGGTCAGTCGCATTAACTGATGAAATGGTAAAAACCATTCTGTGATAGCTGATAAGCCTATAATTATCAGCACTATAGATAACTATCGATATCAGGTCATATACACAGCAGCCCATTTATTCCATATAGTCATATACTAATTCTATTTTTTCTAATCTTTCCGTATTTACATTAAGGACAATAGGATTATGATGTAACGCTCCTTACTGCTTAACCAAATTAACAGAAATACCGTTTCCAATTCTGCAAACCTGCGTAACTATACTCATATAAATTCTTATAAAAATGATATCTGATAACATCATCGGATAAGGAAGCTATTACCTTGACTACTCTCGTTCAACCTGTAAACGATACGAAAGATCCTATCATTAGAGATGATCTGGCCCTAAATGCACCGCAAAAACCCTTGATTATGGGTGGTGGCATCGTAGGATTGATAGTGCTCGCGTATCTATTAGCCACTCAACATATCTCTCAATCATTGCTACTTGGCATAGGTCTTTTGTTAGGCTATACCCTTTTTCATGCCCGCTTTGGCTTTACTTCTGCTTTTAGACGTATGATGGCAGTGGGCAACGGTCAAGCGATGCGTTCTCACATGCTAATGTTAGCAGTTGCTGTCACGCTGTTTGCCCCAATCCTTGCTTATGGCACGACGCTATTTGGCGGTCCTGTCGCAGGTTATGTCGCGCCATTAGGGGTCAGTCTAATCGTAGGCGCGTTTGTATTTGGTATCGGTATGCAATTGGGCGGCGGCTGTGCCTCTGGTACGCTCTATGCGGTAGGCGGTGGACGCTCTGTTATGTTCATCACCTTTATTTTCTTCATAGTGGGCGCCACGATTGGTGCTTATCACTTGCCATTCTGGACAGAAGAAATGCCCGCTTATGCGCCTTTCTCTTTGGCAACCTCTACAGGTCTTGGATATACAGGAGCATGGCTAGTGTCGCTAGCCATATTCGGCATTATCGCATGGGTTACACTAGTCGTTGAGAAAAAAAGAAACGCACCAAAGATGGCGCCCGTGCCTTCTGAGTCTGGCTGGAAACGAATCTTTCGTGGTTCTTGGCCACTATTTGCTGCCGCAATCGTTCTGGCTTTACTTAACGGTCTGACATTACTTACACGTGGTCAACCGTGGGGCATTACGTCAGCATTCACATTATGGGGCTCTAAAATTGCAAGTGGCTTTGGCATGGATGTGGCAAGCTGGGGCTATTGGCAAGGTGCTAATGCAGCGGCGCTTGAAGCTTCTATCTTTGCTGACTCAACCACTGTATTAAATATCGGCATTATCATTGGCGCGTTTATTGCCTCTGCTGCGGGTGGTTTGTTCAAGTTTACTAAGATTACTACAGGTAACTTTGCAGCATCAGTCATCGGCGGATTGATGATGGGATATGGCGCACGTCTCGCGTTCGGTTGTAATATCGGCGCTTACTTCGGTGGTATCGCTTCTTTTAGCTTACATGGCTATATCTGGGGCATACTGGCAATGGCAGGTACGTTCTTGGCATTATATTTACGTCCTCTATTTGGCTTATCAGTACCAAAATCTAGCGACTCTGTTTGTTAATACAAATTTCGTGTTAATACAGACCTTGTATTAATACAAATGTAGCACTCAAATAAAAAAACAGCAGAATAATCTGCTGTTTTTTTATTGTTTATCACTTTGTTTCTACTATTCATTATTATATAGTCAAAGAAATCTAAAACAGCTACAAGGCAGCCGACCGTAGATTGTACATCTAGTACATCTAGTACATCTAGTACATCTAGTACATCTAGGGAAGGTAACACCGTAGCGGTTTAGTAGTTCACTGACTACAAAGCTGCTAACGACGGACGATGACTAGTGCCATCCGACCTGTTGCAGGCTGGTGCATATGAGTCTGACGGCGATACGAGTAATAGTGAGTATCTGCGTAACTACAGTCAACAGGCAAGTCATTCACAACTGTAGCACCAGCAGCTTCTAACTGCATGGCAGCAAGCTTCGGTAAATCCAGCTTGATTTTGTAATTATGAGACGATATAGAAAATAGCGAAACAAAGTTATCGATATGCGTCTCTGGCAACGTCTGATTGGCTATACACCCAGCCAATAGCTTATCGCGAACGTCTGTATTTACTTCATAATTTTCCTGACTGATACACACTCCTATCCAAGCTTGTATAGGGCCTGAATCGGTAAAGCGGTTGACAGTCTCTTGTATCACACCACAGGCCAATCCTTGCCAGCCTGCATGAATCGCTGCGATTTTGCCACTGGTGGGCTGATATAAGACAATCGGTACACAGTCCGCCGTCATGATTGCCAGACCGCGACCACTTTGTTGACTGACCATCGCATCAGCAGACAGTGGCGCCATATCCAACGTAGTAGCATCGACATCATGAATATGTTTACCATGAACCTGACTGACCCAATGTAAGCGATTAATAGCCGCATGCTGCTCATTTTGTGCAGACTTATCTGTCAGCTGCTCATTGATAGCAGCTAGTAGATTCATGCGGTTATCTAATACTTGCCGTGCATTATCATTGACATGCAGACCTAGATTTAGCTCGCCGTAATTTGACTGACCTTCGTAACCTGTACGCTGGTTTTTAGCAGCAGAGTCATCAATATCATCATGCACAAAAGCAGCCGTCTGAAAAACAGCCACATCATCAATTTGCGCAATCATTGTCATCGGGAACGTGTTCGTCATGGCTGCTCGCTCTCACCTCTCATCTAGTAAACGTTAGCATTTACTCTTCATAATAACCATCGCTTAGTACGGCCATCAGTTTTTGCATGTCTTCAGGTAGTGGCGTCGTGACTTCAATGTCCTCACCTGTCGTCGGATGAACGAATCCTAACGTATAGGCATGCAGTGCTTGGCGCGGGAAATTATTAATAGCTTGACGCTGGGCTTCTGTCAATCCAGAGCGCAACTGACGACGGCCACCATAGACACGGTCACCGACTAGTGGATAAGTAATGTGACTTAGATGCACACGAATTTGATGCGTACGTCCAGTCTCAAGTCCAACATCTAGCAGACAGTAGTTTTCGTTCAATGGTGTGACATTTAGCAGATGCGTTACTGCTTCGCGACCAGCAGTCATTACCGTCATTTTAGTACGCTGATTGCGATGTCGACCAATCGGCGCATCGATACGGCGATGACGAGATAGGCTTGCTTGGTCCCCTGCTACCACACACTTATAGTGACGATAAACAGACTTGTCTTTTAGCTGTTCCATCAGTGCCATCTGAGCAGGTTTGGTTTTGCCAATCAATAGCAACCCAGAGGTGTCTTTATCAATACGGTGCACAAGACCTGCGCGCGGTAAATGATGCTGCTGAGGATAGTGATATAGCAATGCATTGACCAAAGTGCCGTTTTGGTTACCAGCGCCTGGGTGAACCACCATACCGACAGGTTTATTAATTACCAATACGTCGTCATCTTCATAGACAACATCGATATCTATGTTTTCTGGTTGGTCTTCGCCATGCTGCTGTAACGTCGTTGATAGATGCAATACGTCATCTGCTTTGACACGGACTTTCGGTTTTTGAACACTGCCGTTATAGAGCAGACTACCATCAGTAATCCAGTTCTGGAGTTGTACACGCGAAAAGTCCGAAAACGCTTGTGAGGCGACCTTATCAATACGCAGACCAGCTTGATCTTCTGTGACCACATGCGTCATGTCTACAATCACTGGTACAGCTTGTCCCGCTACTGGAGCTTCATCGTCGTCGCCGTCCATATCGCTGTCATCAATATCATTATCATCAATGTCGCTATCGTTCAGATCATTACCATCATCGATGAGCAACTCTTCGTTATCAAGAGCATCATCATGCACTTGCTCACTCATCATTGGTTGATTATCAGGTAGCTCATTATTGTTCAAAACTTCATTTGGCATTGGTGACTCTTGTGCTGATGAATCAGTATCTAGCGATTGATTCGGTGATAAATTGGTAGTCATGGCATCATTATTCATAGCGGATTGATACATTGATACATGGCAAAGTCCCTGACAGTGTTATGTGAGGTGACTTCGAAGATAGTATTATAAATAGCAGTATAAAAAATTGTCGTTTTTTGATTATCGTTTTTTGCCTATAAATAGCAGATAACCACCTTCAAGGTACAAAAAAGCGAAGACAATACCGCTCTAGTGTATCATGTCGCACGCATAAGCCCTATAGAAGCTGCATGCTATCTGTTAATTTTTGAGCATACCTTTGGGCTGTAAGATGCTTCGCTTAACTCTCTAGAACATGACATTGCTGTAATTTACTGTATATTTACTCATGCTAGCGACATTCGATATCGCTCGTGACAGCCGCTCATGTTAAACTGCCTATACAATATAGATGGCGAAAAAATAGACGTAGCAAATGTTATTCTATAAAGTATAGCCATGTTTTGCTGTATGCTATGGCACTGTATGCGAATGCCGTATTTAGATACAGTATGAAAATAGCATTGGGGTTTGTTGACCGTGAGTGCCATTTAAGCCGTTTGATTATGATTAAATGCATGTGGTCTATGACTGACTTACTATACAAGCGCTATGTATCAGACCCAATCTATCAGTACAATACGTCATAACAAAAACTGCATTCGATAAAAAATTTTTGCTGGTGGATCGCTGACTATTTAGCGTCGTTTTTTATCACTAACCTTTTATATAGCATGATAGCGCCGCTGCTATTATGCGTCTTGTGTCGGAGAAGAAGTATGCAAGCTGTTGGCAATACGTTTATCAAACTGTCCTCAATAACCCTACTGGCGCTTAGCGTCAATCTAGTGGGTTGCCAGACTTTCAAAAATCTAACTGGCGCCAAAGATGGTGAGGCAGTAGAAACAGCTGAAAAATCAGAGCAAGGGTATTATAACGAGGCTGTCAATCAGATTGACAAAGGTCACTATATCCAAGGTATCGAAGAGCTGACCAATCTGCGTACATTCTACCCAACCGGACAGTACGCTGAGCAAGCCTTGCTTGACATGATGTATGCACAATACGAAGGTGATAAGTATGAGATGGCGGCAGCAAGTGCTGAGCAGTTTATCCGTCTCTACCCATCTAACCCACAAGTCAGCTACGCCTACTATGTGCGCGGCGTTGCTAATATGGAAGGCTCATCTGAAAGCCTAAAGCTATTTAAACTGAACCAAGCTGAGCGTGATACTGCGTATTTGCGTATTGCCTTTGCCAACTTCCAAGAGCTTATCAATAAATATCCAAACAGCCCATATGCACCAGATGCCGCTCAACGTATGACGTTCATCTACAATCAGTTTGCTGAGAGCGAAATGAGCGCCGCCAATTGGTATATCGAGCGTGAAGCTTATGTAGCAGCGGTCAACCGTGCCAAATGGGTATTCCAGTACTACCCGCTGAGTGAGTCAACGCCAGATGCTCTTGCAGTACTAGCTTATAGCCATGAAAAACTTGGTCTAACCGATTTGGCCAATGAGTACAAAACGCTATTGCAGATCAACTACCCAGAAATGCTAACCAGCAACGGTAGTGTAAAATTAAGTACTAAACGTGACCGTACTTGGCTCAATAAGATTACCTTTGGCAAGCTTGGTCGTTCGAACACGACTGACAAATCAGTCGCGTCTGGCGAGTATAACGGCGCAACCAAGACACAAATGATTCGTAATGCAGCCCAGTTGAGACTAGCAGGGACTAACACGACGCCTGCTAATACTCCAGTCGCTAATAATGCTGCTGCGCGTAATGGTATCAGTGTGGGCCTAGGTCTACCTGAAGCATCAGCTGAGCGCGTGACCAGTCAATCAAGCACTGGCTCGACTGCAAGAGAAGCCAATGTCGATCCACTAAACACCAATCCAACACGTCGCACTACGCTAAATGACGACAGTGTGAGTGATATGGATAATAATTGATTACGTTAAGTCTCTTCTTAGCTTAGCCCAACTAACACAGTCTGTATTCATTGATAATAAGGTCAACATTATGTTGGCCTTATTTTTCTAGCAGTACCTTATTACCTCTGCCCCAACATAATCGACCTATGGTAAACTGTTTTTTGTATGAGCATTCCTAACCATATTCTTGAACAATTAAATAGCCAAGCTGACCTGATCAGCATCATTGGCAAACACACCACGCTTAAACGCGCTGGTAGTGAATATAAAGGCTGCTGCCCTTTTCATGGTGAAAAATCGCCTTCTTTTTATGTCAATCCACAAAAAAACATCTATCACTGCTTTGGCTGTAGCGTCGGTGGCAATGCCATCAGTTTTTTGCGTGATTATGAGAATTTGACATTTATTGAAGCGGTCAATGAACTATCAAAACAAACAGGCATCGAAGTACCGAAAGAAGAACAGCAAAACGTTAGTTATCAACGTCGCGCACCCAAACCTATTGCACCGCCGCCTGTGCACAATGTGCCCAGCCCAACTGTAGAACATAGCAAAGTAAGCCAAGACGGTACAAATAAAGACAACCATCAGAATAATCGTCAAGACAGTCATCAAAACAATGTCGCTCAAAGCGACCAAAATTACATCGACCAGCCTAGTTACGATGACAATCAGGGCTATAATGACAATCAGGGCTACGAGAATTTCCCACCGTTAGAGGCGTATGATTCAGCCTCCTATTCGATGGACTCGTATTCCTCAGAGCCGTATTTGTCAAACCATGCAGATGACAATGGCTATCCGCCAGCATGGCTGACAGATACCGATACTAGCGCTGGTATGCAGGACGCTCATGGTATTGAGCAAAGCGATGATAAAGATGGCAATCTATATGAGCTACTAGAGCAAATCCAGCAATTCTATCAGCACAATCTGACCACGCATCCCCATGCCAAGCACTACTTTTTATCACGCGGTATCACCGAAGACATCTTTGAGACCTTTGGTCTGGGCTATGCGCCATTTGGTTGGCAGCATCTTGAGCATCAATTTCCGCAGGATATTGAGGGTCTAAAAGCTTTAGGATTGGTACGTCAGTCAGAGTCTGGCCGCGACTACGATCTATTGCGCGACCGAGTCATCTTCCCAATTCGTGATAACCAAGGCCGTACCATTGGTTTTGGCGGTCGGGCGCTCGATGACGAAGTAAAGCCTAAATATATCAACTCCTCAGACTCGCCCGTCTTTCATAAGCAGCATGTACTATACGGCTATTATGAATCACGTCAGCAGCGCGCAGACAGCTGGCTGGTGGTCGAAGGCTATATGGATGTGATCTCCCTGTATCAAGCAGGTATCTATGGGGCAATCGCCTCGATGGGTACAGCGATTAATGAAAGCCAAATATCGCGTCTACTGACACTCAATCCAACACTTACTTTGAGCTTTGATGGAGATAGCGCAGGACAAAAAGCCGCTTGGCGTACACTTGAAGTTGCCCTGCCTGTCTTGGCCGATGATAAAGAACTGCGGTTTTTAACCCTGCCTAACAATCATGATCCTGATACTTTTATTAAGAGTCAGGGCAGCGATGCCATGCGTGAGCAAATCGCTAATGCCATGCCGCTATCACAGTATATTTTTGCGTATTTGAGTGAGCGTTATGACATGAGTCTGGCTGAAGGCAAAGCCAAGCTCATGTCCCAAGTACGTTCGTTAACGACCGCTTTGCCCAAAGGCAGTAGCTTTCGCTATTTACTTAACAATGACGTTTATCAAAAGCTTGGCGGTAAACGCAGTCAGAATGTCGAGGCCAAAGATGCGCTGCTAGATTTTGATGGTGATATGACCATCAGTCAGCAATTGCAGCTTTGCTTTTTGTTTCAGCCGCGCGCGTTAATCGACGACCCTATTGAGTCTATTTGGCAACAGTCAGGGATTAATGGCTTACACTTACCTGCTCATATCAAACAAAAAGCATCACCTGATACTCTGCGTCCGCTTGCCTGGGAAGACTTGCAAGATGCTGCCCTGCTAGACATCGTAAGCACTATCAAGCGCTGTCTTAATTACCTACCAAAAGATGTCAATGCAGCGGCGCATTTTATCTTATCAAACGTAAAGCCTGCGACCCAAGACATGCTCAGCCGTAATTGGGGCGGCTTCTATAAAGCACTAACCGCACGCAATATTTTGGGGCTTGATGGCTTAATTGAAGAGCTAGTCAGTCAGCTGCTTGAGCGCAACATGAAGAAAAAAATACAAGAGCTGATACAGAACCCAGATCATATTAAGCTTGCGATCGTCCGCAAACAAACCCAATTATTGAATGATTGGCTACGCGCACAGCAGGCAGAGCAATCGGCCCAGATGGTCACTGTGCAGTCTTAATGTTTAATTTCAAATGTTGACCCTTTAAAAGTCTAGCAGCTGCCCCCACTACTAATGATTATGCCCAGTAGCATGAGTCGCCCCCAAATCATTTAGCTGATGGCAAATAATCAGTAAAAAATGGTTGGTAGCTATCACTAGCTCGTGCTTGACGACTGTGGTCTGTGTTAAACTGTGTCGCTGTATATTGACAGCACTGCTTGGTTAATGATTGTGAGCATGCATCGTTAAGCACAAATTTTAGGTATTATTTTTACGTGTCAGCTTTTAGATACTATTTTTTAAGTACTGTATTTTTTTAAGTACCATATTGAAGTCTTTTGAGCTTTTCTAATTTTTAGCTGTTTATCAGCATTGTTATTGTAGTGTTTTGAGCCTTTATTCATATCAACTCATTTTTGATATTATTGACAACCTCTACGCCATATTTTGATCAATCGATTGATAAGATCAACGCAAAGAGCGAGCGATAGCGAGTCACAATATAAAAATGTCCGATGCAAGTAAGCGAGTATTTATGAACGATAAGTCAGTTTCTAAGTCCACATCTCAACTGGCCACCTTAATCCAAATGGGCAAAGAGCAAGGGTATCTTACCTACGCTGAGGTGAATGACCAGCTGCCCGACTCTATTACCGAAAGCGATCAGATCGAAGACATTGTGCAAATGCTGACCGATGTCGGTATCAAAATCTTTGAATCAGCTCCTGATGCCGATGACATCTTGATGAACGATGATTCAAGTGATGATGATATGGCAGCAGATGAGGCAGCGGCAGTACTCGCCTCTGTTGAAACTGAGCCTGGTCGTACTACTGACCCTGTACGTATGTATATGCGTGAAATGGGTACGGTTGACCTACTGACTCGCGAAGGCGAGATTGCCATTGCTAAGCGTATCGAAGAAGGTATTCGTGATGTGCAGCATGCCATGTCTTACTGGCCTGGTACCGTGCAGTTTGTTCTTGACGAGTATCAAAAAGTACAAGACGGCGAAAAAAAGCTATCTGACGTCATCACTGGTTTCTTAGATCCTGAAACCGAAGAAGACAAAATCGCAGCCCAAGAAGCAAAAGAAGCGGCGAAAGAAGAGCGTGAGCGCATCAAAGAAGAAAAAGAGAACCCACCAGTTATCAAAGCCAAGGTCAATGCGAAAGCAGCGGCGCTTGATGATGACGACGAAGACGAAGATGACGTTGAAGACGAAGCTGAAGAAGAAACCAGCGGTCTTGATCCAGAAGAGGTTCGTTTGCGTCTAGAAGAGATTGAGCATCTATTTATCAAAGCTAAGCAAGCCTTGCTAGATTATGGCCGTGGTAGCGTACAGGCTGATACCGCGTATGCCCTACTTGCTGAACGCTTTATGATGCTAAAGCTAAACAATCGCTTGTCAGACCAAGTCATGGCTATCATGCATGACGTCTATGACGACGTACGTAAGCAAGAACGTCAAATCATGCGTTTGGTGATTCGCCGTGGTCGTATGCCGCGTGAAGAGTTCCGTAAGACCTTCCCTAGCAATGAAACCAACGTTGATTGGTTGATTGAACGTATCAAAGGTAAGCCTGCATTTGCTGGTACGCTAGAAAAAGTCACTGATGACGTCATTTTACTTCAACGTCGTATCCGTGATTACGAGCAACAGCTCGACATGAAAATCCACGACATGAAAGATGTGGCACGTCGTATGGCAGTTGGTGAAGCAAAAGCTCGCCGCGCGAAAAAAGAGATGGTTGAAGCTAACCTACGTCTGGTTATCTCTATCGCCAAAAAATATACCAACCGTGGCCTACAGTTCTTGGATCTTATCCAAGAAGGTAACATCGGTCTGATGAAAGCCGTTGATAAGTTTGAATATCGCCGTGGTTATAAGTTCTCGACCTATGCCACTTGGTGGATTCGTCAGGCGATTACTCGCTCGATCGCTGACCAAGCGCGCACCATTCGTATTCCTGTGCATATGATTGAGACCATCAACAAAATCAACCGTGTCTCACGTCAATTGCTACAAGAAATGGGGCGCGAGCCAACACCTGAGGAATTAGGCGAACGCTTAGAGATGGACGAAGTTAAAGTTCGTAAAGTGCTGAAGATTGCTAAAGAGCCTATCTCTATGGAAACCCCTATTGGTGATGATGAAGATTCGCACCTAGGTGATTTTATCGAAGATGGTACGATCTCAAGCCCTGTTGATGATGCGACTGCTGCTGGTCTGCAAGAAGCGACGCGTGATGTATTGGGCAACCTGACTGAGCGTGAAGCGCGTGTCCTAAAAATGCGTTTCGGTATCGATATGCCAACCGATCATACTTTGGAAGAAGTCGGCAAGCAGTTCGACGTAACGCGTGAGCGTATTCGTCAGATTGAGGCAAAAGCATTACGTAAATTGCGCCATCCATCACGTTCTGAGCATCTGCGCTCTTTCCTTGAAAATGACTAGATTCTCAGAGAAATACTGAGCCTAGCTAATAGGTTTTCGATGATCGCTAAAAATAAAAAAGCTGAGTATATCTCAGCTTTTTTTATGTCTGCTTTTCAACGAATTTCCGCAGAAATCCCCTAACTCTAACTCTAACTCTAAGATAGTGGGTTGTTCATTTCTAGAACTTATCAATCACAGTGTTTATTAATTATAAAGCTTCTTAATTGCAAAGCGTCCTAGTCATAAAACCCTTCAATCTGAGAGCTACTCGTTCAATATACACCCCTATTTACTTTACCTTCTACTATCTTCTCTTATTCAAAATTATCCAAGTTTTAATAAACACACTCCTTCAAAAATCACTTTATAGTTGACACTATCAACCTTATTCTATATAGTTGCTTCTATCAACTATATCTAAGAGTTTTTATGTCTAACAATTCAATGAGCGAAACACTACATCAATTGATGCATACCTATACCAATCTATTGCTAGAAGGCATTCGCCAGCAAGATGTGGAGTTGTCCGTGACCAATATCAGAACCTTAAAAGGTGTCTTCTATAACCCGAATAGCACTGCGCTATCGATCTCTAAAAACATGCAGCGAGACAAAGCGCAAATCACTCGTGCCTTAAATGACCTATTGGCGGCCGAGCTAATATTAAAGACAGACAACCCGCTTGATGGTCGCAGCCAATTACTACAACTGACCTCTAAAGGCGAAGAGGTTATGACAAAGCTTGATGCAGCAGAAGAATGGACAAGACAGCAATTAACGAAAGATTTAAGCCTCGTAGAGCTTGCGTTATTTTTCCGTGTCAGTCGCACCATGATAGACAACGTTAGCAACAGTAAGACTATCGATAAATAAGTAAGGACAGATCCATATGAATCACACAATAAATCAAAAACCAGTACGCGAAATCATGACCGTTGCTCACAAGCAAATGATTACTCCGCACTACATCCGTATATACCTCACAGGCCAAGCAGATACTATTGCCAATATCGCGACTATGACAGTTGGAGCAAATAACAAAGTACTTATCCCTGTCGATAAAGCTCAGTCAATTGATCTAAATGACAATACTACATTCGTTGTCCGCACTTATACTCACCGCGGCGCTGATGTAGCAAAACAACAGATCTGGATTGATTTTGTTGCTCATGGTGATGAGGCACCCGCTTCAGGTTGGGCTACTCATGCTGAGGTTGGCGACGAGATTGGTATCTTAATGAAGCCTAAAACCAAAGCCCTTTGTCCCGATGCAGATAATTTTCTACTGATTGGCGATGCCACAGCGATACCAGTGCTCGGCTCGATATTAGAGAGCTTACCTGCCAGCGCGACTGGACAATGTATCATTGAAGTGCACGGTGCAGAAGATGAGCAAGAATTGCCGACAGCGGCCAATATCGCCATGACATGGTTACATAACCCAGATCCAACGCAAGGCAGTCAATTAATCGACACAGTAAAATCTCTCGATTTGCCAACTGCAGAGCAGAGCCGTTTTGCTTATATCGCTAGCGAATTCTCATCTGTCAAAGCCCTTCGTCATTACCTAAAGGTCGAGCAACAGTGGTCTAAGGATGAACTATATGCCTTTTCTTACTGGAAAGCAGGTGTTGCAGAAGACCAATCTGTAAGCGATCGACAGGCAGAAAAAAACACCGACTAATTAAACGCTCTTTATGATGATAGGAAAATGGCTATGGCTCCAAATACTATGCCGGCAAATACCGAGACCCTGCTCATTTATGGCAATAAAAATAGTGGCGCTAAGAATGATGGCACTAAAAAAACACCGTTGCTCTACAAAGTGTTGTTAATACTTGCCTTAATGACTGTCATAGGTGGTCTCTTAACAGGTGTGATGACCTATATGAATGTCGGATATTCCGATACATTTTTTATAAACTGGTCTAGAGCGCTACTTGCAGCTTATGCGATCATGCCGATTGGCTTCTTGCTGATGGGTCTGGTCACAAAATTTATTAATCATAAGTTACCTAATACCAAAGCGTACAAGCGCAATCTCATTACAGGTATATTGATGGCTTGTATAATGGAGTCTATGTTGGCCTTTAGTACTGCCTCAAAGACGATTGGTTTTGCTAATCAAACGGCGTTTTTGAACGGTTGGTTAGAAGGGTTTCTAATTGCATTACCAGTAGGATTGACGTTAATGGTCATCATTTCTATGACTATTAAGCCAAAAATTGAGGCATTTCTAAAAAGCTAAAATATCACAACTATGCTTATTAGGTTTTTCGGTACTCTACCGCGATGCTAACTAAATTAATAAAAAAGCTTAATAAAATTTAAGAACATAAAGCATCAAGGGCGTGTTGAATATTCAATACGCCCTTGTTATGTCAGAAGCTTTCTAATACTATTTTACTGCTGGTTTTGCAAAGAACTAACGTGTATTTAATAAGTCAGTCGTAACAACGTTTAGTGTTAGATCCGATTTGAAACAGACTTTTTTTGCCCACCATATGTTGTTACTATTCGACAATATTCCGATGACTAGACAGTACAATTGTCATAATTAATCTAATTTTGGCTGTATACTCTACTGTTATAGAAACGTATAGTCAGAATATAAACGCTAGTTATAAGCAGTATCCTACTAGTAGCCGTTTATTTGTATATGGTTAGCACATTGGCGGTAGATAGATTCTACACCGCTTTATTGTTTCTACTCATAATGAGTAAGCTAAAAATCTAATGTCCCACTCTGACAGTTGTTGATTATTAACTAGGTATCGATATCACACATTTTATGAATACAGAAAACATAATATCTGCACTTAACAACCCCATGCGTCGTCAAATCATAAAGTGGTTGAAGGACAGGTCGAACTTTCCAGCGTCATTACCAGAGCATGCTAATCTGGATGGTGTATGCGTCAGCTACATTCAAGAAAAAGCTGGATTGTCACAATCAACCATTTCGAATTATATGGGTGTGTTAAAAAAAGCAGGATTGGTTACGTCCGAACGCCATGGACAATGGACGTTTTATCAGCGTCATGAAGCTAACATCGAAGCATTTCTCAATGAAGTCGAAAAAGAGCTGTTAAAGCTTTAAAAATTTCTTATAATATTTAGAGACACTTTGTTCCACTACAGAACATCTAGATATTTCAATATAACGATTATCTATCTCAATATCACACCATCGTCTAAACTAGTACCCTCTTCTCTTCTAGCTACCTTTTTCCTTCTGATTATCTATTGCCTCCTAAAATATTTATCCATAATAGAATATAGTCTTCTAATCAGTTTTTAATTTGCATAAAAAAAGCCAAGGTACGCTCAGCTTTTTTGTATTTATCAATATGACACTATTGATAAATAGCTAATTAATGCGCACCTAAGCTTTGCTCAGCATCTGGCTTATCATGCACACCGAAATTGTCTATCATCGCTTGGCTAGCTTCGTTCAAACCGATGAGCTCTACCTCAGTGCCTTCGCGGCGAAATTTAATAATCACTTTATCTATGGCGGCGACTGCTGTCACGTCCCAAAAATGCGCGCTCGACACGTCAATGACCACTTTAGAGACAGATTCTTTAATATCGAAGGAATCAATCATACGCTCTGCTGATGAAAAAAATACTTGTCCGTCAACTCGATAATAACGCGTTTGCGCTGCTTCATCCATGTGACTATGCACACTCATATAGCGTTCAATCTTATTGGCAAAGAACAGTGCTGACAGCAGCACGCCAATCAATACGCCATAGGCCAAGTTGTGCGTTGCGACCACCACAGCGACAGTCGTAATCATGACCACATTACTTTGCAGCGGCTTGGTTTTTAGTTCCTTAAACGAACCCCAGTTAAAAGTACCGATAGACACCATAATCATTACAGCGACCAATGCGGCCATTGGAATAATCTTTAACCAATCGCTTAAGAACACAACCATTAATAATAAAAATACGCCTGCCACTAAGGTAGAGAGACGCGTATAGCCGCCTGATTTGACGTTGATGATCGACTGCCCAATCATCGCACAGCCTGCCATCCCACCAAAAAAGCTACTAACCACATTGGCAATACCTTGACCTTTGCACTCTTGCGTACGATCGCCTTTGGTATCGGTCAAATCATCTACGATTGTCATGGTCATCATAGACTCAAGTAAGCCCACTATCGCCAAACTGATAGAGTACGGGAAAATAATAATCAATGTATCTAAGTTCAACGGGATATCAGGTATCAAAAACATCGGCAGGGTATCAGGCAGCTGACCCATGTCATTGATGGTTCGAGCCTCTGCACCTAATAAGATGGCTATAGCCGTGACCAGTACAATACTAACCAATGGTGATGGAATCACTTTTCCGATCTTTGGAATATATGGATAGCCATAGATAACGACGAGACCTAGCACTACAAGACCGTATACGTGTACTAGGTTTGAACCTGCCTGCGGCATCAGCTCAGGAACCTGCGACATGAAAATCAAAATAGCCAAGGCATTAATAAAGCCCAATATCACAGATTGAGACACATATTTCATAAGATTACCCAGCTTTAAGAAGCCAAAGATAATCTGTATAACACCTGTCAGCACACTGGCTGCTAATAAATACTGCAATCCATAGTCTTTGACCAGCGTCACCATTAGTAGCGCCATCGCACCAGTCGCCGCCGAAATCATCGCTGGACGACCGCCAACAAACGAAATCACTACCGCGATACAAAATGAGGCATAAAGCCCTACTTGGGGATCGACACCGGCAATGATAGAAAACGCAATCGCTTCAGGGATAAGCGCTAAAGCGACAACCATGCCAGCCAAGACATCGCCGCGCGCATTGGATAGCCAATGCTCTTTAATTGTATTTAACATATTTAACTCAGTTTTGGGGAACTGCTTTAGTCTGTCAATAAACGAGATATCTGATAGTTATTTGGAAAGCATCTAAAAAGTAGTTAAAAACCCGCTCACATGAAAAGTCTGACACATCTTTATTTAGATCCTTTGCTATCTAGGTACTTTGCCCATTGCCTATTAAATGACAAATACAAAAATGCGAACGATCATAGTCAGCGAGTTATCGTCATAACGTACTTTTAATGGAGTAGTGTTTATGATCCACTAGATATATCGAATAGTGATACAAACGTCAAAGCAGTGCGTGCGCACAAGAAAAAGCGTTAGACGCTTTATAAGAGTAATTGCTATAGGAAGCAATTATTACTGAGGAGGGGTACAGCTAGGGTGGCGTATTCATCTTTGTGGTGGCAGCTTTTATAGAGTTAAGAAGGAATATTTCGCGTCATTTTAACATAAATAAAGTGGATTAATAAAAACATCTCCCTTTTTGCCGAGGATTTCACTCCTATAGCTATCTCAATTACCGAGCTTAAGTGTTCACCTTACTTTTCTGTTTGAATAAATTTATAGTCTTTTGGGCTTTACAGAACTCGATTCTATATTAGAATCACATGGGACATTGAATAGTGTCTCCATATACCCCACCGCTAGGAAACTGACATGATTGTCCGGCAAACGCCCAATGCCCTTAAGATATTTTTCACTCTGCGTGGATCAATCATTCCAAAAATCTATCCGCAAATTTTGCTGATTACTATTCTTAGTACGCTCATCACGATTATCCAGCACTGGCTTCCTGACTCGTTTCCCTATTATGGTATGGCAACTTTTACCCTGCTCGGAATCGCCTTATCGTTGTTTCTTGGGTTTCGAAACAATGCCAGTTATCAACGTTGGTGGGAAGCGCGCGGACTATGGGGTCAGCTGGTCTATGATTCTCGTAGCTTAACGCGCCAAGTACTGTCCTTTATAGATGAGGACGATGCGACTGATATAGAGGATGACGAGGATAATAATGCAACTGGACACGATACTCAGCGAACGATGGTATATCTGACCATTGCCTTTGCCCATGCTGTGCGTCATCGGTTGCGTGGTACGCCACCTTGGGCGGATATTGAGCCTCTTGTTGCAGCGATACATCATGACCGTATGCACCAAGCGAAAAACGTACCTGATTATATAATGCGCCTAATGGGCAAACAGCTTGGCGATATTCGGCGTCAAGGACTGGTATCGGAGCAAGTCATCCAAAATATGGATGAGCGCCTGACCTCTATGACGATTGTCTTGGCAGCCTGCGAGCGCATTCATAACACACCGCTACCTTTTGCTTATATGCTGTTGGTACACCGCACGACTTATCTGTACTGCATTATGTTACCTTTTGGCTTAGTAGCCTCACTCGGTTGGGCGACCCCATTGATTTGTGCGGTGATTGCTTATACCTTTTTTGGTTTGGACGCACTTAGTGAAGAGTTAGAAGAGCCTTTTGGCTTGGCCGCTAATCAATTACCTTTGACTGCCTTGTCACGCACTATAGAGATTAACCTGCGAGAAGCATTGGGAGAGACAGATATTCCGCCTGATATCACTCCTATCAATGGCTATTTGCAGTAGTTTTATTAACAGCTATTAATAATAGCTAATTCATCTACTATTTCTCGTTAAACCTGACTAAATACAGACTTCACTTGAATAATCATCCATAGACCACTATAAACAGTGCATATATTCTCTGCCTAATATAGCCATTCCACTATAAAAGTATGACAGCGTTAACCTCGCTTGAAGTATCACTGTTACATCTACACTCGGTTGCCTTGTACTACTTTTAAATTGAATCGACTATAGCTTGACTGATTTAAATGCCACTAATGTCTACACTGAGCCTGTCTCAGATTTTTGCGTTATGATTTTGGCATGATTCAAGTGCATACTTTACTAACTAAATGTCTATAGCAGCGATTTTCGAATGACTTAATGTTAGTTACTTACTACTAATGACTGATTAACTTTTTTCTATTTACCTATACAAGCGAGGCTCATATCATGAGTGATGATTCAAAAGACAACAACGACAACAACGACAACAACGCAAATAACCCAGCCAGCAATCAGCCATCAGTTAAAGTCACTGACCTGACGCCAAATAAAGGCGCATTGGTAGGCAAAAAGACCGATATTCAAAACCCAGAGCTTTGGGAGTTCCCGATGAACTACCCACTAAGCATCATCGGTCATGAAGGCGAGCGTGAAAGTTTGCTTAATGAAGTAAAGCTAATTTTGGGTAGCCAGTTCCCTGATTTTGATTTGGCGTCTATCGAAGTTAAGCCATCTAAAACAGGTCGTTTTCACTCGGCACGGGTCAATTTGTACCTAACGGCTGCTGAGCAAGTAAATGCGCTTTATGCCTCACTTGATAATGCAAAAACGGTTCGTATTGTTTTATAAGTGGCATAAAAAACTTTAACGCCTTTTTAGTCCAAATCGTCACTCGCTAGTAATAAGTTATGGGTGGCGATTTTTTGTGGTTTGATGTACAATCTGCGCCCGCATTATTGCCGCCATGACTCCCATTATCAGTCGACAATAACCGAGAGAATGAAAAGTAAATCTCACGATATTTTTACAAAAATTTTATTATTGACCGCATTTGCGTCTAACCCTTATCCCATCGTCCTTTGCCAAAATTTGGACTGCCTACAACCTTGTAGCAACATAGTTTTATTCTAAAATCAATATAGTATTTTCAAAATTTTCCCGCTATATTGTGCCTACCAATTAACAAACACGCTATATGTAGTACTCAGTGATTTTAACCGTCACTATGAGTAGTGGTAGCTTTTTGTCCAAAAAAACCAGCTAGCACAACCCCGCATAATAGCGTTATAAAGAATGTCTGCCGCCCACTCGGCGCGCAGCATCACAATAAGCAATCAAAATAGAGGCCAGCATGACACATATTGACAAAATCCAAGTAACCAAACGTGATGGACGTTTAGAGCCTATTGATTTAGACAAAATTCACAAGGTAATAGCGTGGGCAGCGCACGGCTTGGACAACGTGTCTGTGTCTCAAGTTGAGCTAAAGTCGCACATTCAGTTTTATGAAGGTATCAAGACTCGTGATATTCACGAAACCATCATCAAGTCTGCCGCCGACCTAATCTCTGAAACCACGCCTGATTATCAATATCTGGCTGCGCGTTTGGCTATCTTCCACCTACGTAAGATTGCTTATAACAAATTTACCCCGCCGCATCTATATGACCATGTCAAAACTTTGACTGATGCTGGCAAATACGATCAGCACATCCTAGCTGACTATAGCCGTGCTGAATTTGATGAGTTAGAAGAATATCTGGATCACTGGCGCGATATGAACCTTGCTTATGCCGCTGTTGAGCAAATGGCTGGTAAATACTTGGTACAGGATCGTGTGAGCAAGACTGTCTATGAAAGTCCGCAGTTCTTATATATGCTCGTCGGTATGTGTCTGTTTAGCCAATACGACAAGTCAGATCGTCTTGATTTCGTCAAACGCTTCTATGATGCGACCTCAGATTTCAAAATCTCATTACCAACGCCTATCATGTCAGGCGTACGTACGCCATCGCGTCAGTTTAGCTCGTGCGTATTGATCGAATGTGGTGATAGCCTAGACTCTATCAACGCCACCACTAGCGCCATTGTACGCTATGTGTCACAGCGTGCTGGTATCGGCATCAATGCAGGTCGTATCCGTGCCCTTGGTAGCCCTATCCGTGGCGGCGAAGCGCAACATACTGGTTGTATCCCGTTCTACAAACTGTTCCAAACTGCGGTGAAATGCTGCTCACAAGGTGGCGTACGTGGTGGTGCTGCGACCCTATTCTATCCACTATGGCATTTAGAAGTTGAGTCATTACTGGTACTCAAAAACAACCGCGGCGTCGAAGACAACCGTGTTCGTCATATGGATTACGGCGTACAGTTAAACAAGACGATGTATACGCGCCTAATCAAAGGCCAAGACATCTCGCTATTCTCACCAGGTGACACACCAGGCTTGTATGATGCGTTCTTTGAAGATCAAGACAAGTTCGAAGAGCTATACACCAAGTACGAAAACGATCCTAACGTACGTAGTCGTCAGATTCCAGCTGCTGATTTGTTCAGCCTAATGATGCAAGAGCGCGCCAGCACAGGCCGTATCTATATCCAAAACGTCGATCATTGCAACACGCATAGCCCATTTGACGCGACGGTTGCCCCGATTCGCCAGTCAAACCTATGTATGGAAATCGCGCTACCAACCAAGCCACTTGATAACATCAATGACGAAGAAGGCGAAATCGCGCTTTGTACGCTATCAGCAGTCAACTTGGGTAAAGTCGAAAACGTCAGCGACATCGAAGAGCCAGCTGAGCTAATCGTCCGTGCGCTTGATGCCTTGCTCGACTATCAAGACTATCCAGTAAAAGCGGCTCAAAACGGCAGCATGCGTCGTCGCACGCTTGGTGTGGGCGTAATCAACTATGCTTACTACTTAGCTAAGAATGGCGCTCGCTACTCTGATGACAGCGCGCTTGGTCTAACCCATCAGACGTTTGAAGCATTGCAATTCTATCTTTTGAAAGCGTCGAACAAATTGGCAAAAGAGCAAGGCGCATGCCCTGCGTTCAATGAGACCACTTACTCACAAGGTATCTTGCCGATTGATACGTACAAAGCCGACTTGGACAAAATCTGCCAAGAGCCGCTACACCTTGATTGGGAAACGCTACGTGGCGAGATCACTGAGCACGGTCTACGCAACTCTACCCTAACTGCCTTGATGCCGTCTGAGACCTCTAGTCAGATCGCCAACGCGACCAACGGTATCGAGCCACCACGTGGTCTGGTCTCTATCAAAGCGTCAAAAGATGGCATCCTAAAGCAAGTCGTGCCTGAAATTGATAAGCTAAAAGATCAGTACGAGCTACTATGGCAAATGCCAAACAATGACGGTTACCTAAAGCTGGTCGCTATCATGCAGAAGTTCGTCGATCAAAGTATCTCTGCCAATACCAACTACGATCCAGTTCGTTATGCTGGTGGCCGTGTACCGATGAAGATATTGTTAAAAGATTTGCTAAACGCTTATAAGATGGGTGTGAAGACGTTGTACTACCACAACACTCGTGATGGTGCGAACGATGCCCAAGCGGATATGGAAGATGATTGTGCTGGCGGTGCATGTAAGATCTAGGTTATTGATTGATGGCGGGTTTGGCTTATTTAGTTGAGTCCGCTGTTTATTCTTATCTATAAGGTACTGGAATCATATGAATGCATATACCGAGTATCAGATAAAAAACTTCTATGAGAAATATAAGGATCAAACTTTCGATCAAGACGATATAGCGCTTTTTATTACTGCAAGTCGAGATGATACTGATCATGGAAGTATTTTTAAAGAATTAGGAGACTTTATAGCGCATCCTAATCTTAAAGATCGTGGAATGGTAATTAAGAATCTCAAACCTGCTATCAAGTATTTTGAAGAAAACACTGATGATATGTTGGATGGCAAACGGCCAACAATAGAATTACCGTTTTCGATAGGCTTTAATAATGAAATCTTAGATGAATTGTATTCGGTTTTTGGAATGGTGGGAATTTATCCATCCTCTAGAAATATACATAGCCCATCTTTCAGAGAATTTATGTTTTGTTTAATTTTTCTTCTAGGTAACTTCAAGCTAGAACTAAATAAAAAAACTTGTCCATTGGTAGTCACATTTTCTGGAGCTTTAAGTTTAACTGTTTTATATCCTAGCAATAAGTATCCAAAGTATTTAGCAGAGTTTACTTTAGCTTTTCTAGGAAATGTCTATACAGGAGGACTACCTAGCTTTTATAAGAAAAAGTTGGATGAACATATTGTGAGAAGACTATTTGATGGAAGTCTCGCTGCTATACCCTACGAATTTGATAAAGATTGCTATCTAACTGGTGAAAAACCATTTCCTAAAGGTGTGGGCTTACCATTGGGGGAAAAGCTGAAATCATAGGTGCAGGGTGCATCCAGCGCACCGATGATATGGAAATTTAGCACGTAGGTTGGGTTGACGAAGGAAACCCAACAATTCTCATTATATAAACATATCGTGTTGGGTCTCGTACCTCGACACCAACCTACTCTAAAGCATAGAAAGTTGTAGGATGCGCCCAAACGGAAGAGTCCTTAAGAAAAAAGAAAGCCGCCCTGACAAGGCTTTTTAGCCCCGACTATAGTGGTATCCTGCTGACGACGATGGCGATGCGGTCTGTGACTGAGCGTAGTATCGAGACAACAGGAATGCGGTCAGACACGATAGACTGCACGCCAGCGGCAAAGCAGATACAAGCGGTAGGCGGGATTGGCTACTGTTATAATGAAAACATACAGATAGAATTAAAACGACGGAGGTCATGTGCAATATACCGCAATCATCAAAGACGGTGGTTTGTTTATCCCAAACGTATTTTCAGACCTAAACGATGGTGGCTCGCATATCGTACAAGTCGAGGTTGATATTGCAGAGGTGCGTCAGCAGTTAGGTGTAGACGAAGCACCAAAGGCAACCGTCACCAAAAAAAGCGTGGCAAAAGCAGCCAAAAAGCCCGTATCGAGAGCGGCTAAAAAAGACTTAAAAATAGCAGCGGAAGAGTCTGATGTGAGTACCCTACGCAAAAGCGCACTTGATGAGTTAGAAGCACTCGATGATAGTGAGCTGAGCGAGATATTCAAAGCCTATATGAACGATGGGCAAGAGTCGTCGCAGATATCGCTAGAGAACCTCTAAGCTAAAACGCTATAATCCAAAAACATGTCATAACATCAAATCAAAACCAGTCAAACCCCTATAAATTAATAACCGTATCAATTATAAAGGCAGTCCCATGACTTACTCGATTTTTTCTCAAACGCCAAACAATGCGCTAAAAGAGCCGATGTTCTTTGGTCAGCCCGTCAACGTGGCGCGCTATGACCAACAAAAACACCCTATCTTTGAGCAATTGATTGAAAAGCAGCTATCGTTCTTTTGGCGTCCAGAAGAAGTCGATGTATCACGCGATCGTATCGACTTTAGTAATCTGTCCTCGCATGAGCAGCACATATTTTTGAGCAACCTCAAGTACCAGACCCTACTCGACTCTATTCAAGGTCGTAGTCCAAACGTGGTGCTATTGCCGCTAGTGTCTATCCCTGAGCTTGAGACGTGGATTGAGACATGGTCGTTCTCTGAGACCATTCACTCACGCAGCTACACGCATATCATCCGTAATATCGTCAATGACCCAAATATTATCTTTGATGACATTATGCAAAACGAGCACATCTTAGGTCGTGCCTCTGATATCGCCCAGTACTATGATGAGCTGTATCGCAACTCACAGCTATATAGCTTGTACGGTCCAGGTACGCACAACATCAATGGCGAGCAAGTGACGGTTGATTTAAGATCACTGAAAAAGCAGATGTACCTGTGCATCATGGCAGTCAACGTCCTAGAAGCCATTCGTTTCTATGTATCGTTTGCTTGCTCGTTTGCGTTTGCTGAGCGCAAACTGATGGAAGGTAATGCCAAAATCATCAAGCTAATCGCTCGTGATGAAGCGCTGCATTTGACTGGTACGCAGCATATGCTGAACCTTATGCGTAACGGTCGTGACGACCCTGAAATGGTTGAGATTGCCGCAGAGTGCTATGAGGAAAGCATTGAGATTTTCCGCAAGGCGGCTGAGCAAGAAAAAGAATGGGCAGGTTATCTGTTCAAAGATGGTTCGATGATTGGTCTAAACAAAGACATTTTGTGCCAATATATCGAATACATCACTAACTTGCGTATGGAAACCGTCGGCTTGCCAGCAGCGTTCCCGAACTCAAAGTCAAACCCAATCCCGTGGATCAACACATGGTTGTCGTCTGACAATGTGCAAGTAGCACCGCAAGAGACCGAGATTAGCTCGTACTTGGTTGGTCAGATTGACTCTGACTTATCAGACAGTGATTTTGACGACTTTGAATTATAAGAGCTTTGAGCTAGAAAAATATAAATTATAAGAGCTGAGTTGTAAGAGCTTTGAATGATAGAGACTTGAGCGGTAAAGATTTTAAATTATAAAATTTTTACCGTTGTAATCGTCTTATGGGTTAATAGTAGGGATAGTAATAGTACAGACATATCCCAATAGGATTAACGATGACTTGGGTAATGACCAGTAAAAAGCAGTTCTATCTACATGATGACGAGAGTCTGCTAGATGGATTGCTACGCACCGGACACGATGTAAACTATCAATGCCGCGAAGGCTATTGTGGTAGTTGCCGAGTCAAGCGTATTGCTAGCTCGCATACGGTCGATTATCCATTTGACCCACTGGCGATGATTGAAGAAGATGAAATCCTGCCTTGCTGTTGCCGTGTGCAAGGTGTTATCTACATCAATCATGACCCTATTGAGAAGTTATAGCAGGGTTATATATAGATAAAGCTAGCCCTTAAAATTTAGAAAAATCAGCTCCAACAAAAAGCGCGCTCCTTTAGATAAGGAGCGCGCTTTTTTATGCTATTAGATAAATAAATGTACTGACTCATACATACACTATGAGCCAGCACATAGTGGTAACAGTAACTACGACTTACTGCGACGCGGCATCTTGTTCAAACAATTTCATCAGCTCTTCGCGCATACGATCACGCTCTGCCTTTGACATCATTGGCGTTTCTTCATCACCTTGAATGTTTGGCTGCTCCATTCCGCCCATGCTCTCATTTTGCAGTACGACAGGACGCTCAAGTGGCTCTTGTGCTGGACGCTCTTCTAACGTGATTTTTACTTGGGCGTTTTTACCTTGACGTAGTATCTGCGCATCCAGTTCAGTATTTGGCGGTTTACGAGCAACATACTGAATCAAAGTATTGGCATCTGTCATCTCGACATCGTCGATGGTTAGGACGATATCACCGACACGTAGACCGCTTTTCGCCGCTGGACTGTTATCAATGACGTTTAGCACTTCTACACCTGTTGACGTCTCTAGCTGCGTTGGGTCACGTAGCTGTGACTGAATCTCGATACCCAACCAGCCACGACTGACACGGCCGTCTTTAATTAATGCATTCATCACTTGCTCAACCAATGCCGTCGGAATCGCAAAGCCAATACCCATCGAGCCACCAGAGCGCGAGAATATGACGGTGTTGATACCAACTAGCTCACCGTGAGCATCGACCAGTGCGCCGCCTGAGTTACCCGGATTGATCGCCGCATCAGTCTGGATAAAGTCTTCAAACTTATTGACGCCCAGTCCAGTACGTCCAGTCGCTGAGATAATCCCTTGTGTCACTGTCTGACCCACGCCAAATGGATTACCAATCGCTAGCGCCAAATCACCCACACGAATCGGATCTTCGCGGAAGCCAAGTGGTGTCAGCCCTGTCATATCGACCTTGATCACAGCTAGGTCACTATCAGGATCTGTACCAATGATTCTGGCACGACTCTTACGACCATCATTGAACGCGACTGTGATTTCATCTGCTTTTTCGATCACGTGGGCATTGGTCACGATATAGCCATCTTCTGATACGATCACACCAGAGCCTAAATTGGTATTACCCTGCTCTTGTGATGGGCCACCATGATATTCAAAAAACCGGCGCAGTACGGGATCATCCATATAAGGATGCTCGGTCATCGTTTGTGTCGTATAGATATTGACTACAGACTGCGACGCACGCGCAACTGCATTATGATAAGAAGAGATAGGTGCTGGCGTGTCCGACACTGGTTCTGCTGCTTGCTGTTCCGCAGGCGGGGTTCTCGGCGGCTCCCATGTGGCCTCCGACGTCGATTTCATACTCGTGAACAACCAGATAAACGCTGCCAACACTAGCAGCAATAAGACCCAAGGTAACCATTTTAATAAAGATGCCTTGTTATTGGTGTTCCGGGATGACGACATATAAAACCTCTATAAATTTATTGCAAACAGACAGTGAAAAACGATGTGAGATAACGGCGACCGCTTAGCTATTCTTGACTCATCAATTGAATGGTCAAATGCTATACAGCTAGGCAGACTCACGTGTATAAATTATAACCGCAATACCAGTAAATAGTAACGTATCGTGTACCATTTCAGTTATCCAGCTTGTCTGCTTGCTTACAACGGCATGTTAAAATAGCTTTTACGATACTCGACACTTAAGCATCTTGAGAGTTGAATATAAAGTCAAAAGAGCAAAACCAAACACTCTCAAACATGACAGATAATACATAATTTTTGCTTAGTTAATCTACAGCACCTTACGACCTACATTTTATTGATGACAGGAAAACATAATGACTGCAAATCATACGATAGCTGAATCAAATACTCAAAGCATTAGCGTTCAGGCATTGACACAGTTCTGTGACGACTACTTATCTACTAGCGCGTTTAAAGACTATGCGCCAAATGGTCTACAAGTCGATGGTGGACGTCCGATTCAACGTATTGTCACTGGTGTCACGGCTTGTGAAGCCCTAATTGATGCTGCGATCGCTAACAATGCTGATGCGATTATGGTGCATCATGGATACTTCTGGAAAGGCGAACCTGCTACGCTTACTGGTATGAAAGGTCGACGCGTGCGCAAGTTGATGCAACACGGTATCTCTATGATTGGCTATCATCTACCGCTCGATGCACACCCGCTCTCTGGCAACAACGCAAAACTTGCTGACATGCTCGGCATGACAATTACTGATGCGCTCTATCCCTCCGAGTCACATCCTGTGGGCAATATCGCTACTTGTACACCGCAAAGTGCTGACGATCTTATTGCCACCATTACTCAAGCCTTAGGTCGCGCGCCATTACATATTTCAGCTGAATATCATACAGACGCCTCTGCTCAGACAAATGGTAGGCTGATCGAACGTGTGGGTATATGTACGGGCGGTGCGCAGGATATGATTGAGCAAGCGGCTAGCATGGGTTGTGATGCGTTTATCTCAGGAGAGATATCTGAGCGTACCACGCATAGCGCGCGTGAGCTTGGGATTGATTATTTTGCTTGTGGTCATCATGCAACGGAGCGTGGCGGTATTCAAGCGTTAGGAGAGATAGTCGCTCAAAAATTTGGTCTACCAGTTACTTTTATCGATATCGAAAATCCAGCATAAGGTAGCCACTTAAATTATCAGTTTAAACGGTTGTCATTTATAGAGAAAAGTCTGCAGAGAAAAACTTGTAGGAAAAATGATAGTTCGACAGCCAAACTAGACTTGCTAACACCTATAATCAAACCATAAGCATAAAGTCTAGTTTGACTACTATTTAAACTTTGTTATTCTATTTTTGATTATTATGTACCAAATATCTGGAAAATTAACCGTTTATATCTTAATTGTTAAGTTTTATCGCTTTTTTCTTAACTCCACTTGAATAATGCAATTAGTAACCGCATATTACTACCCGTAAGAAAGAACGTTTTGTCATGAAACTTCCCATTATTACAGCTTCCGGTTATGGCACCAAAATAATGTTGGTAGTTGTTTAAGACTTTATCATGCTATATCAGCGATAAGATTTTAAACCGCTACCCATTGAAATACTATGTTTGCACTATATATGTTAGCAGCATGGTATTTTTTTATTTTTGGTGTCGCGATGACGGTATGACATAGTCAGTTTGATAGACAGATATAAACTATCAATCCTGGTTATTTTGCTTACCCTCATTGCTGGACAAACAACTTTAGTAGCCAGCTATCCTATTACTAGTAACGTAATATTAGTGATTCAAAGTATAGCCAGCCATCAAAGTTAGCATAGTTAAAACAGATGAATGTATTTGCCTCATTGGCAAAACCTTACATCAATGTTTCAAGCTATGTTTTTGTCTCAATAATTTAATCATGACCTTACCTATGTTTGATATATAGTTGTTTGGCCACTAGCCATATTTAGTTATCGATGAAGGAATCATCTGATTTATATCCTTCGCATTGTTGTGCGTTCAGTATTTTAAACCAGTATTTATAAATACGGTTTAGAACGCTTTTGTGACATATCGATAGCTGGCTGACGACAAACTATCCCACTAACTCAGAGAGAGTACGCTAGTGGCGCTATAATCAAACAAGATAGAGTGGCATTCATCCTATTAAAAATGCCACTCTATTTAAGATACGATATCGATATATGTCAATATTATGCACATATATTTATACGTGTTTTTGCGGTAAGAAGGATGGCTAAAATCAGGAGACATCCATGCAGCGTATTACTTATCGTGTAAAAGTATCTGCGCAAGGGGCCAAACGCCGTATTTCTTATTTACTGCGTCCATCTAAACGCCTACTAAACACCAAAAGTAACATCGTTTCATCCGTTACCCCTATTGCGTCTAATCGTTTTGCCAGAACCAAGAAGCTGGCACAAATCTCTAGCATCGCTCTACTCTCGTTGCCCGCTGAGAGTTTGACGACCATGAACACATCGGTACCAGCCTATGACAATGTCATGCTGGAAAACACTTTGACCATTGCTGCGGTACCAGGCGATAGCACTTACTTTGCTACCGATGGCTTCCAACATGGTTTTGGGTTTGATCTGGTGCGCACTTATGCCGACGAGCTCGGTGTCGATATCAATCTAAAAGCTTATGCTAGTGAAGAAGCGGCGCTAAAAGCACTAAGAACCGGCAACGCTGACATGGCGTTGACTACGGCTAGCACTAAGCTAAAAAGTCAGCTGAACCTATCGTCTATCAATGTCAGCTGTGGTTATGATTCTAGTCTGACTAAGAACGGACTACACCCTAAGGTAAGTTGGACGTTTAGCTCATCCAATGATCCACTATCAAGAAAGGCCAGTTACTTTTTGTGCGATAGCATCAAGCTACAAAACACACAAAAACTTGCCGCGTTCTACAATCAAAACTTGCTAAAAGATGCCTATAGTCAGGATCATTTCCAGAAAACGTTGACGGAAAAATTACCAGACTATCAGTCTTCGTTTGAAGAGCAAGCACGTAATTATAATCACGATTGGGAACTATTGGTCGCGATGGGTTACCAAGAGTCACACCTTGATGCCAACGCTGTCTCGCCGACTGGCGTACGCGGGTTAATGATGCTGACCAATAACACTGCAAAAGCGATGGGCGTCTCAGACCGTGTTGATCCTTACCAAAGCATTGGCGGCGGTGCACGCTATCTAGAGCAAGTGAAAGCAGACTTCTCTGATGTGCCAAAAACTGACCGTATCTGGTTTGCCCTTGCAGGTTATAACATGGGTCCCAATGCGGTAAAAAGAATCCAGCGCGAACTACGAGCTCAAGGTATCGATGATAAGAGTTGGGCGAACGTCTATGCTTATTTAGCAGATAATAGAGCGTCGAATAGCCGCTATGGTCAAGCCATGCATTATGTCAGTAATATCAGAAGCTATCTTGAGACTATTAAAACTCAGACGGTCTAATCTATAAATATTATTAGATTTTTGAGAATGAAGTTTCCAAATACAAAAAAGCTGCTCTTATAAAGAGCAGCTTTTTTTATGCGTTACAATTAATAGTCAATATTAATGACGTCTTGTTTAAACGGTATCCATTAATATCTTATTCATTAACGATTAGGTACAGTCAGACGCTGACCACGCTGCAACATCGTATCAGCGGCGATATTGTTCATATCAGCCAGCTCTTGTGTTGAGACACCATATTTACGTGCTAGACCAATCAAGCTATCGCCCGAGCCAACCGTGTAGCTTACTGTTGCTTTTGGTACTTTAAGCGTTTGGCCGCGTTGTAGCTGAGCATTGGTCGCTAGATCATTGGTCGCTGCCAGATCCTCTACTGAGATGCCAAACTGACGTGCTAAAGCAATTAGGCCATCGCCAGATTTTACTTTATAGCTTTCAGTATTACCTAATTTCGTACCACTGCTTGCTGAACTACTACTGTTACTACTAGCAGAACTGCTGCTTTGGCTGCTACTAGATGCACTTGCAACACTGCCGCTAGCAGGAATAGTGATAGTACGGCCCAGTATCAGATTCGAATTGGTATTCAAGTTATTTGCTGATGCCAAATCACTTAAGCCAATATTGTAGCGTTTGGCGACACCCGTTAAGGTATCACCTGATTTTACTTTGTAGCTGACCGCTTTGTCATTCAACTGACGATCGACCAACTCTTTAGTAGCAGGAACTTTAATCGTTTGACCACGTTGCAAGCGAGCTTTCGCATCAAAGTTGCTGTTTACCGCCGCAAGTTCCGTTGCACTAACTCCGATGCTATTCGCAATACCAATCAGCGTATCACCTGATTTTACTTTGTAATTGGTGGTCGCGACCGAGCTTGAGCTGTTACTACTGCTAGTACTTGTCGTGCTTGCAGCATCGAAATCAACACTGGCTGGCACTTTAAGTGTCTGACCAACATATAGCGAACTTGTGCTGTTGATACCGTTGAGACCGGCTAAAGTATCTGTCGACACGTTGAATTGACGTGCCAATGCAATTAAGCCGTCCCCTGCTTTTACTTTATAGTTTTTGGTCGCAGTGCTTGATTTACTCGACTTGGTAGAAGGCGCGGCAGGTGTCGTCGCAGGTGCAGTCACTTTACCCGGTATGAGCCATAGTTTTTGACCTCTGAGCAGATCAGCACGGCTGCTCAGATTATTGTAGCTGGCTAGCTGAGTAACCGATAAGCCAAAACGATTGGCCGTACCGATAAGCGTATCACCGCCTTGTACGACGTAACTGTCAGGCTGACTAGCGGCGGCGTTGTTAGCAGTGCTTAATGGCTCAATAGTCTTGGCATTATATAGATATAACGTACTGCCAGAGAGCAGATTGGCACTGGCATCTATCTGGTTCCATTCTGCAATATCACGCCAGCTGACTCCTGCTCGACTCGCAATGTTCGAAAGCGTATCGCCACGTTTTACCGTATAAGTGGTACGTGCGCCTTGTGGTTTTGGTTTACTTACCGAGGTTTTGGCAAAGCTAAGTTTCTTCTCTGCGCCACTCGCTTCTAAGATAGACTGCTGCGTCTGTACGGCTGATAGATTGATGTTGCCGTCAGCATTGATAACATCGGTCTCAGAAGTATTTCTACGGATTTGATTGGCAATAAAATCACGCTCTTCTTTGCTAAGCGGTGGCTCTTGGACAATCGTATTGTTCTGAGTAATCTGAGCTGAGGTGGTCGGTAAGCTGTTACTGCTCTTAAGCTCAGCATTGATCTTGTTGGTCTCTGCTGTGGTCAGTGGTGGCTCAGTACGAGCTGAGGAATTGCCACTGTATACCGAGCTGCTAGTTGGCGTCGCAGATGGTGAGATATAGCTGGTAGTCTGCTGAGGTACACTTGCGCTAGCCGCATAATCAGCCAATGCGCTACCAGTAGATGGTAGAGATGAGGCAGTATATGGTTTGTTATTATAGCTTGGCGTAGTCGCTGTTGTGCTTGAGCTACCTGCGTTATTTGAGGCGAGTACATTACCTGTACCGTTACCTCTGAGCCCACTTAATTTGGCATCGGCATTGAGGCTGACGTCGTTTGGAATGATGACACGCTGTGGACCTGAAGAGTCAACGCGGCCTGATGTCAGTGCAGTGTTTAGACGCTCTAGCTCATCGTAGCTAACGCCAGTTAACTGCGATACTTCTGCCAAGCTCACACCATAGTTAACAGGTACACTGCGGAAATGCTGACGGTTAGCGATAGCGGGTAAATACACACCATACTGCTCAGGCTTGGCGACGATTTCGGCTACAGCTAAGAAACGCGGCACATAGTTCATCGTTTCAGTCGGTAATTGAAGTGACCAATAGTCTGTTGGTAGTCCACGCGCTGCGTTGGCATCAATTGCTTTCTGTACACGGCCAGGGCCAGCGTTATAAGCAGCCAATGCTAGCTCCCAACTACCAAACTGGTTGTGCAATGCTGTCAAGAAGTCATAGGCAGCACGTGTCGATTCGATAACATCGCGGCGACCGTCATAGGTGCTGCTTTGATTCAAGCCATAGATACGGCCCGTACTTGGGATAAACTGCCATAAACCCGCAGCTGCTGCACTACTCGTACCACTTGGATCGTAAGAGCTCTCAATAACTGGTAACAAGGCAAGCTCTGTTGGGATATTGCGACGCTCTGCCTCTCGTACCGTATGATAGATATAACGACTGGCACGTGCAGTTAGGCGGTTGAGATAATCCTGTCTACTGGTAAACCAGCTTTTTTGACCTTCAATACGCTGATTATAGATTGGCTTACCACCATTCATGCGGTAGCCTGCGCGTAGACGATTCCACAAATCACCATATTGCTGAATAGCAAGCTGGTTACCTTCTACCATGGTCATGTCAGTGGCTTCTAACAAGTCAGCCAACTCATCCAAACTCTCTGCATCTAAAAACGCAGTTGAGTAGTCTGCACTACCTGTATTAGCCCCTTGATTGGTAGGACTTTTGGTGATGACAGATGAGCTATTGGTCGCACCTTTGTTTTTTACCGCTGATGTATTGCTACACGCACTAATCAGTAAAGTGGATACCGCAAGCGTCAATGGCAACGCAATAAATGAGCGAGAGTGTGATAGCACAGTAGACATGATATTGGAGGTTTCCTAACGACAGAAATTAATAAGATAAAGTTGATGGATAGTATAGTATGCAATGTAAAGCAAAGACTAGCCTAATATAAAAGATAATCATAGACGCTTAAGTAGCCTATAAAACTAAGTAATGACCGTTAGCTAACTAAGACTCTTTATAAATTAGAATCTCAGCCAGTCAGGTTAGCTATTACTTATATGACTTATTGTATTTTGAGTCTGATTTAGTCAAATGGCGACTTAATTAATAGCCACCTGTGATACTGCGCGCAAGAGCACTGCATTACCAGTAGATAAGGTCAAGGTCACACGAGATGTAGTGACAAATGATACTTGCTGACCATTTTTTACCCAGCTCTCATTGGTCGTCACATTGGCTTTGGCTTGTGAACCAGTAATCACCACATTGTCTACCGAAATATCATAGCGATAATTAGACGTATCATTCCAGCTGTTTTGAAGCAGCTTTAAGTACGCATCTTTGTCTAGACTGGTAGATTTACCTTTTCTAGATAAAGAAATAAGTGCGTCATCCGATACTAGGCGCGATACCTGATTGATACTCTGGCTATTCGCTGATGCTTTCATTGCGGCGGCATAGTTCTGTACCAAATCTTCGGTCATAGTTGCCGCTTGTGCATTGATACTGATGGTGCTGGCTACTGCTACGATTGCAGTGATGCTGGCGCTTTTCACCAATAGAGCTAATAGCCTATTTCCCAATAATTTTTTCATGATAATCCTTAGCGATATTTTTTTCGTTAGTGTCATATAGTGACGATTAACGCTCTTTTATCATTTATTTTGGCAGTGTATCTGTATAGATATATCTATATAAGTATACTCATATCATATGCCGAGCCTATCATCGAATTCTCACAGCCATGTGACACCCTGTGTAATTATTGCGAATAGAAACACAGGCTATCAAATCAAATACTCTTAAGGTTTTATGCTGTAAATCCTAGCTCAAACGGTTAGATGCTTTGTAGCTCTAGCTTGATAGTCAGTCCATAATGAGCTGACCATTGTTAAACCATCAATCTTTAGAACCGTCAATACTTATGGTTAAGCTATTAACGTTAGAGTTTGGCTTCATTAAGGCTTCGTTAGGGCTTAGGTTCGTTGTTACTGTCTTCATACTGCTCATCATCGCTGAGCTTCATACCCAAACGCTCTACCCGTCTATCCATCATCTGACGAGCCAAGGCCTGCATGTCTTCGACGCGGTCTATTTCATCAACAATCTCAAGACCTAACAATGTCTCAAATACATCTTCTAACGTGACCAAGCCTTTAACCTCACCATATTCACCGACTGTAATCGCAATATGAATACGATTTTTTAACATCAACTCTAACAAATCAAACAGCTTCATTTTAGAGAAAACAAAAGTGATGTCTCGTTGAAACTGCGTCAACGGCTTGTGCATAGCATGATTAACTTTAGCCAACAGCATGTCGGTTTTTAGGACAAAGCCTGTAATGTTATCTAGGTCACCATCATAGATTGGCAGGCGAGAAAACGTCAGCTTTGGACGATCAACCAATAGCTCAGCAACAGTTTTATTCTCTTCGAATGCAAGCATCACTGAGCGCGGTGTCATGATGTCTTCGACTTTAATCGCGCCAAATGCAAGCAAGTTACGAATAATACGCGACTCTAGTGGGTCAATTTGACCTGACTCTTCACCGATACTAGCAAGAGCAGCAAATTCGCGGCGGCTAAATGTTTGCGGCTCTTTACCGCGTACCAATAGTTTCGTCAGACGCTCTGAGAACCAAATTAACGGGTATAGCAGCAGGATGATGCCACGGACGAAATAAGCAACCAAACCACTCAGCTGACGCCAGTAAACCGTACCCAAAGTTTTTGGGATAATCTCAGACAAGAATAAAATAGCAAGCGTCATGAGGGCAGAAAATAGACCAAACCACGCACTACCAAATACGATCGTGGCCTGTGCACCCGCACCGATAGAGCCGAGTGTATGGGCAACGGTATTTAACGTTAAAATAGCAGCTAGTGACTGGTCAATATTGTCTACTTTGAGACTTTTAAGCATTTCTGCTTTTTTGGGACTGGTTTCTTGCACATCCGCAATAAACGATGGCGTCATGCTCAGCAAAACAGACTCTGCTAATGAACAGACGAAAGAGACACCAATGGCGAGTAAGACAAAAAATATCAATAAAGAAACACTAAGCGCAGTTGGTGCTGCCGCCTCGCTGGATGTTGATACAGCACCAGCTGCCCACACTGCCTGCGGTAGCATAAGAATTGCTAATGCAGATAGCGCCGAAAAAGAAGTATAACCAAATCGAGAACTAGTAGTCATTCTCGGGGGAGGTTCTGCAGATGCGTCTTTACGATGAGCGCGCGGACGACATAAACGAGGTACAAACATAAAAGTGGTGAACAAGTTAGGTAACCTAAAAAGAGAAAAAGGAAGATAATGTCATGAGCAATTTATATCGATTTGCAGAATACTATTACTAAAGTAATAAAAGACATCTGTCTATCGTATAAATAGTTACTCAAAGCTGATTTAATCGCTACTTCAAAGCCATACCATGCCTTAAAAAGCCATAATATGGTTCAATATGTAGCATACTAAATGCAGGCAATCATTGCCATTTGATAGTAGCATTGATGATACCATTTCACAATAAGTCACCATTTTTAAGTTTTTGTTTTTTGATGACTTTTATTACCCTACTATTAACGGTTGTATGACGACATCTTTACTATCCAATTCATGACAGTTATTTAGCCCAAGGCTTTATATGGATTATCTGAATATAGTAAAAACATTGTTGTCCTATCCGTTGGCTGATAGTATGCCTTACGCTAAGAAAAACACGCTCAGCCTATGATTAACAGTTACCAAGTCTGGGATTTTTTGTTACTATGCGTCTAATTTTATTATTGTCTATGACTTACTGAGAGATATTATGAGCTTATTTATTCAAGCTGCCCATGCTGCACCAGAGACTGCAGGTGCTGCAGGTCTATTTGGTCAGATTTTACTGCCTGTTGCGTTTTTTGCGATTTTTTACTTCTTGGTCATTCGCCCGCAGTCTAAGCGTACCAAAGAACACCGTGCCATGGTTAACGCATTGACCGTTGGTAGTGAAATCATTTTTGCTGGTGGCTTAATGGGTCGTATTAAAGCAATCGAAGGCGATTATGCCGTTGTGAGCCTAAACAACAATACTGACGTGAAAGTACAACGTGCTTCTGTTATTTCAGTATTGCCTGCTGGCACGATCGAAAGCGTCTAATGAGAATGTTCACTGGCTTTTATTAGTGAACATTCAATAGTCGTCACATTAATGAATGTAATGACTAAAAAATGACCGTATATGATTTACGGTCATTTTTCGCTATTAACACAGTAAGGTAAAATTGCTATATAAATTAGGCTTACTGTTTAGATGTCCTATCTTTATCCAAGTCAGCCATATGATTTTTGGTGACCGGATAAACAGACATCTGTATTATTTGCTTTACTGTTTTATGCGTTACTATCATCGCGGATGATCGCAATGGTGCATGATGACGGCTGCTGAACATAGCACTCGACCGTTGCTATCGCTAACTTCCCATCTGCTAACTTGTGGCCTACGTCGCCAGTCGTTTATCAACTTAAAGAAGTGATTATGCAATATCCCGCTTGGAAATACTTACTAATTGCCGTCGTGCTACTCGTTGCCGGTCTATATGCTGCCCCCAACCTTTATCCTGACGAACCTGCTGTGCAGATTACGAGCGCAGCCGCAGGAACTCAGCTATCTGAAGGCATCTTAACCGAGTCTCAAAGCTTACTCGAAGAGGCAGGTCTAGATAACCACGATGGTACGTTTGAGGGCAACAGCGCGCTGGTACGCCTCAACAACCCAGTCGATCAGCTAAAAGCGCAAGAAGTGCTACGTCAAAACTTGGGCGAAGACTATGTCGTTGCCCTTAACCTAGCACAGACTACCCCGCAGTGGCTACGTGATATCGGTGCAAGACCGATGAAGCTTGGTCTCGATTTGCGTGGTGGTGTACGCTTTGTACTCGAAGTCGATATGGACAAGGCGCTTGAACAGCGTTTGACCAGTGCCAGTCGTGATATGCGACGTGAGCTACGTGCTGAGCGAGTAGCAATCAAAGGTATCAAAACCGAAGATCGCGGCGTGGTATTGCACTTTGCTGATACTGATACCCGTAACCGTGCCCAGAACGTATTGCAAGGCTCGATGAGCAATACGTTTAACTTGCAGTCTTCTATTGATGATCAAGGTCCTGCATTGGTCTTATCGTATAACGATGCGACACTTGACGAAATCAATAGCTACGCGGTCAATCAGAACTTAACGACTCTACGTAACCGTATTGCTGAGCTGGGTGTTACCGAAGCTTTGGTACAGTCGCAAGGCGCTAGCCGTATCGTCGTTGAGCTACCTGGTGTACAAGATACTGCTGAAGCAAAACGTGTACTTGGTCGTACTGCAAACCTTGAGTTCCGTATGGTGGCAGAAGACGCCGATACCTATACTGGCGGCATACCTCCAGCGGGCACAGAAGCATTTCCATTTGAGACACTTGATGGTCCGCCTGTATTGTTAGATCGTCAAGCGATCGTCACCGGGGACAAAGTAACTAACGCACAAACTGGCTTGGATGAAAGTGGTCTACCTGAAGTAAGTATTACCTTGGACAGTGCTGGCGGCAAGCTCATGCAGAACGCCACTCGTACAGCAGTTGGTCAACAGATGGCTGTATTGTTCATTGAAAACAAACAAAGAATCACTTACGAAGAAGATCCAGCGACTGGTGAGACGACTGAAGTACGCACACCTTATGCTGAAACCAAAGTCATCAACCGTGCCAACATTCAAGCGGTATTGGGTTCATCATTCCGTATTACTGGTCTAGATAGTAGTGCTGAAGCAGCTGAGCTTGCCCTATTGCTACGTTCAGGCGCACTTGCTGCACCGATGTACTTCGTAGAAGAGCGCACTATTGGTCCATCACTCGGACAAGAAAACATTGATAAAGGGTTGTTCTCTACGCAGGTCGGCTATCTACTAGTCTTCGCGTTTATGATTATCTTCTATCGTCTGTTTGGTGTGATTGCCAACGTTGCGCTAGCCGTTAACGTTATTATTATCATTGCGATTATGTCAATTTTAGGTTCATCACTTACCCTACCGGGTATCGCAGGTATCGTTTTGACCATCGGTATGGCGGTTGATGCTAACGTACTGATTTTTGAGCGAATACGAGAAGAGATTGCCAATGGTGTACGGCCAAAATCAGCCATTGTGGCAGGTTTCGATCGCGCATTTAGCAGTATTTTCGATGCCAACATTACAACCTTATTGGTCGCGTTTATCCTATTTGCGATTGGTACTGGTCCGATTAAAGGCTTTGCGATTACGCTAGCTATTGGTATTGTCAGCTCGCTATTCACCGCAATTTTGGTGACACGTGCACTGGTACAAATTGCTTATGGTAAGCGTAAATCCATCAAAAGTCTGAGCATCGGTTAGGAGAATATTATGGCGATCGATAATAACAACCCTTTAGAACAGCAGAATAATCCTGATCGAAATGGCTCAAACGGTGACACGACCAATGCAAGTACGCGTCGCCGTAACAAACCGCGTCGTGATGGTAAAGGTAGCAATACTAAAACCAATAACCCTACTACCGCAAAGTCAGGAAAAAGCTCTAGTCGTCGCGGTGGTAAAGGTCAGAATGCCAAAGACAGTCAAGCACTGTCTACCGCTGTTGATTCTGACGTAATATCAGGTGACGCCGCTGATGATGCCGCAGCTGTCGCTGAAGGTGGCATCAAGGCAGTTGGCAACCAGCGTATCATTCCATTTATGAAGATAGAAAAGCCGATGGCACTACTATCTTTATTTATGGTGATCGGTAGTATCATTGCTATTGCGGTAAATGGTCTGAACTTAGGTCTTGATTTTACTGGTGGTGTCTCTGCTGATGTACGCTATGAGCAGCCTGTTGAGCAAGTTGCTGTTGTACAAGCACTGGCAGACAATGGCTTCGATGATGCAGTTGTACAGTACTTAGGTACGCGAGAAGAGCTATTAGTACGTCTACCCCCTCAGTCTGATAACGTCGATGGGCTAAGCGCAAATCTGACGCAAGCATTGGCACTACCTAGCAACACCGCTACAATTAGCAACGTCAATATCATTGGTAGCCAAGTTGGTAATGAGGTTTATCTAAACTCAGTCATGGCATTGGTATTGGCACTGGTATGTATGCTTGGCTATGTTGCCCTACGCTTCCAGTTCAAACTGTCTCTAGGTGCTGTACTGTCACTATTCCATGATGCTGTCGTAACCATTGGTGTATTTGCACTATTTGGCTTCCCATTTGATTTGACGGTATTGGCTGCGGTATTGGCATTGATTGGTTATTCATTGAACGATACGATTGTTGTCTATGACCGTATCCGTGAAAACTTCCGCCGTGTTCGTGGAATTACGCCAGAACAGACGATTGATTTATCATTGACCGAGACGCTACGCCGTACGATTATGACCATTTCAACTGTTTTGTTGGTCGTACTAGCCATGCTCTTCTTGGGCGGTGATGGATTATACTGGTTCTCAGTAGCTCTGTTTATTGGTTTGCTTGCGGGTACTTACTCATCGACTTATATCGCCAGTTCGATTCCGCTGCGCATGGGTCTGTCGCGTGATGACTTTATCGTAAAAGTAAAACCAGAGTTTGAAGAAGAAATCGTTACTTTCAACGATCCAAAAATGTTTGAGCAAGACAACGTTTAGTAAGGTATATTAGATAGATTGATACGTTGAACTAGCGTGTTGTCACACTTTATATAATTACTGATTGTACAGCTACAACGTTTAAATAAGAGCACCTGACTCATGAATAATGAGTCTAGGTGCTTTTGTCTTTATAGCTATTTTGTCTCTTATATTAAATGTACTGCCTTACAATTTTATTATCATTTAACGAACACACCTCTTTATCGTTCACGTATAAACGAGTCACCCATGTCAGCTAAATCCGCACCTTCTCACGCGATGCCACCTATTGACACAAGCTATAAGCGTATTGTCGCGATTGCATTGCCTGTACTACTGGCTAATTTGGCTATGCCATTGCAGAGCGTCATTGATACGGCCATTGTAGGTAATATGAATGACACGGCGAAACTTGCTGGTATGGGTTTAGCCATACAACTGCTGTCGCTATTACTTGTTAGCTTTAACTTTTTGCAGTATGCATCATCTGGGCTTGCTGCGCAGGCATTGGGACAATTGGCTAATAATAGTAATACATCAGCTGTATCAGTGCCCACGCCTTTACTGTCTATCTTGCAACGCGCTTTACTATTGGCATTTGTTATCGGAGCGATATTACTACTCGCAAAGCCATGGCTGATTGATTTTGGCTTACAAGCACTATCAGCCAATCCTGAAAGTGGCCGCGCGGCAAAAACCTACTTAGACGTACGCTTTTGGGGCGTGATCGCGGAGCTGATGAATTTTGCATTTATTGGTTGGTTTGCAGGACAAGGTAAGACCCGTTATATGCTGTATCAACAGGGCTTTATTGCTGTACTTAATATCGTACTGACTCTGTTTTTTGTATTTGCAATGCAGATGGGATTGGCTGGTGTCGCACTGGGAACGACTATTGCATTTTGGTTTGGAATACTGATGGCATTATGGTTGAGCCGCCAACATTTAAAAATATCGTGGTCTGTATTATTTAAAGCGGATCGACAGTATTTTACGAAAGAAAAAATGCTTAGGCTATTTTCTTTAAACAAAGACATTTTTGTACGTACGCTTATTTTAACGCTAAGCTTTGCTTGGATTACTCGACTGTCTGCCCAAAGTGGTGACGTCATACTGGCCGCCAACGCTATTTTATTGCAAGTACTAAGCATATCTGCCTTCGCTTTAGATGGCGTCGCTGTCTCTGCTGAAACACTAAGTGGACAAGCTGCAGGGCGACGTGATTGGCCACGTTTTCGTATTATTGTGAAGCGTACAGGCGTGGTTAGTTATGGCCTTGCTATCATGTTAAGCGCCATTTGGTGGCTTGCAATGCCTACGTATTTGGGATTTATGACCAATATTGATTCGGTATTTGCCCTCGCCTATGACTACCATTTATACGCTGTATTATTGCCTCTTGTAGGCGTTGGCGCCTATTGGCTAGATGGGATATTTTTTGGTTTAACGGCTGGTAGCGTGATTCGTAATGCGGCGCTGATACTGGCTGCTATTTTCTTCCCTTTGAGCTGGTTGCTCTATCAGCAATGGGATATGACAGGTATTTGGCTTAGCGTGTGGTGTCTATTATTATTGAGACTAGTCATTCTAGGTGGGTTTTTGTACCGTGCCAATCAGACTGGCAGTTATGAGAAGCTACAACCTGAAGCTTAGTTAATTTTATACTATGTTTGCTCTATCAATTTTCGATAAATCATTTTTATTAAGCTCGTTTTTTACTTTTTAATTTTGCAGTAATACCGTTTGAATTAATAATTTTTATATCGATAGATTTATAAAAATATCATAAGAAAAATTTAGGATGTCATGTGAATACTCATTCAAATGAATTAAGCCATCAACATGAAAACCACTATCAATGGGCTGAGGGCTTTAAAAAAAGCTTGCCAGTTGCTATGGGATATCTGCCTGCCGGTATTGCCTTTGGTGTACTCGCACAGGTGGCAGGTATCCCGATATGGGCAACGATTATGCTCAGTATCGTTCTCTATGCTGGTGCAGCTCAGTATGCTTGTCTGCCGATGCTAAGCGCTGGCTTACCGATTGGCAATATCGCCACCAATATTGCCGCGATTAATCTACGTCATGTATTCTATGGTATGCCGTTATTACAGTATTTACCAAAAAACAAGCTTGCCAAGACGTATTGTCTGTTTGCTTTGACTGATGAGACTTTTTCGATTATGACAAGCTTGCCAAATGAGTCGCGACGAGCGCTTATACTTCCTATCAGTCTCTTCAACCAAAGCTGGTGGGTGCTGGCGAGTACGGTTGGCATAATGATCGGTAGTACGCTCAGTGACTTGGTGCCAAATTTAGATTTTGCATTGGTTTGTCTGTTTGCAATTCTCGCTTATGAGCAATTTCAAAGTATCAAACGCTACTTCCCGATTGGTATTGCCGTGCTTGGCTTAATCATTGCTTCGCTATTTACCAGTGACTGGTTGCTACTAGTAGCCATTACTATCTGTATGTTTATGATCTTGGTACGTGGGTTTTGGATAGAGCGTCAAAAGATGGGAGAACTCTTATGACCAGTAGTTATCTTATTCTTGCTACGCTTGCCATGGCAGCTGTGACCTTTATCACTCGTGCGCTACCCGCACTGATACCTAGAAAGCTGCTGGATACACCTTGGCTACATCGATTAAATGAGAGCTTACCATTATCGGTAATGGTATTGCTTATTTTGACTAGCCTTTCCTATCAGGACTTATCGACGACTGTTACTTTAAATGACACCGAACTACATCTATTAATGGCGCAAGTCGGTGCACTTATTTTGGTATTGTTTATCTATCATATCAGCCGTCAGCTTTTGGTCAGTATGGTTGTCGGTATCGCAGCAATCAATGGTCTGTTTTGGCTATTTAGCAGTTTCTTAGGCTAAAATCACTTCTTTCATTCATACGATTGTTAATACTCTTAGCTATATTTTAAACATAAAAAAGCTAGATTCTATTTGGAATCTAGCTTTTTGTTATCTGAAAACAATGGCTTTAGTACGACTTAAAGCTCTTCTACACCCATCATATCAACTGGGGTATCAGCTACTATTTGTACGCCTTTTTTACCAGTTTTGGCCGTATCATTACGCTGCTCTTGCAGATGATCAAGATACGCTTCATTGATCTGACCAGTGATGTAACAGCCGTTAAATACCGCACAATCAAAACCTTCTACTCGGCTATGTTTGGTATCTTTTACTGCGTCGATCAAATCATCCAAATCTTGGAAGATCAAACGATCTGCACCGATGATATCACGTACTTCTTCAACGCTATTGCCTGAGGCAATAAGCTCGCTACGTACTGGCATATCAATGCCGTATACGTTTGGAAATTTCACTGGTGGCGCAGCACTGGCAAAAAACACCTTGTTAGCACCAGCATCTCGTGCCATTTGAATGATTTCATGACAGGTCGTACCACGAACGATAGAATCATCAACCAACAGTACGTTTTTGCCTTTGAACTCTAGCGGCACAGCGCTGAGTTTCTGGCGAACTGATTTTTTACGCTGCTGCTGACCTGGCATAATAAACGTACGACCGATGTAGCGGTTTTTCATAAACCCTTCACGGTACTTGACATTCATTTTTAGCGCCAGCTCCATCGCTGAAGTACGAGACGTATCTGGAATTGGAATGACCACGTCGATATCGTGATCTTCACCCCATTCAGCAAGGATTTTATCTGCCAGTTTTTCACCCATGCGTAGGCGTGATTTATAAACTGAGATATTGTCCATAATCGAATCTGGACGAGCAAAATAAACATATTCAAAGATACAAGGCGTGTATTCTTTTTGCTCGACGCACTGATGCGTATGTAGCTTATGGTTCAAATCGATAAAGATTGCTTCGCCTGGTTTTACATCACGAACGATAGTAAAGCCAGAACCTGTCAACGCCACTGATTCAGAGGCAACCATATACTCAGTGCCGCCATTCGGTGCCATACGCTTACCAAAGATAAGTGGACGGATACCATTTGGATCGCGGAATGCAAGTAGGCCATGACCAGTGATCAAAGCGACAACACCATAAGCGCCTTCACAGCGTTTATAGACGGCTTTTACTGCTTCAAAGATATCATCAGCCGTTGGATGTGTTTTGCCTAGATTCTGCATCTCATGTGCCAGTACATTTAACAGTACTTCAGAATCTGAGTCAGTATTAAGGTGGCGGCGATCTTCGATGTACAAAGATTTGGCCAAACTCTCAGCATTGGTCAAGTTACCATTATGCGCAAGGGTAATACCATATGGTGAGTTGACATAGAATGGCTGAGCTTCGGCACTGCTAGAAGTACCAGCTGTCGGGTAACGAACGTGACCGATACCGAACTTACCAACCAGTTTCATCATATGACGATTCATAAATACGTCACGTACCATGCCATTTTCTTTACGTAGATAGAGTCGCCCATCTTGCAAAGTGACAATACCTGCTGCATCTTGCCCGCGATGCTGTAGCATCGTCAAACCGTCATAAAGAATCTGATTGACTGGTTCGTGAGCTGCAACTCCAATGACTCCACACATAATAGCTATATCCTATTTTGACTCATACATTAGTACGACAATAACGGCAAACTTAACGACAGTATATTGCTAAAATCATTCACTGTCGCACGCCGCTAACCTGATGATATTGTAAGAAACTTAACGAGATTTTTCGATAATCTGTTTTTGATTATCAGTGACACGTGCAAACATTTAGAAGTATAAAAAGAAGTAAAATAATAGACAGTTAGATAAAATAATAGGCAATTAAACAATTATGACTGATTGACCTGATCCCAAGCCATGCCCAATACTTCCGATACTAGAGCCTTGCCCATCGGTGCATATGGCATTAGCTCTGGCGCTAGTACGGAGGTTTGCCACTGCGGCATCTGCACTAGCAATGGCGCACTGACGCTCAATACAACCAAGACCATTAGTACGTTTTTGGCAGCACCCAGTACGCCGCCTGCCATTTTATCCAAGACGCCCAAACGTAAGGTTTTGAGCACGCCTGAGAACACGAAAGCCATCAGATGCATGACTGCCAATATGGCAATAACTACCAATAAAAAAGCCATGGCCATCTGTAACACAGGGTTTTGGACGATACCCGTTAATTGGGGTGACACTACTCCTGCCAACCTAGTAGCAGCGATAAGAGCGATAAACCAACCTACCAAGCCTATTGCTGTTTTAATCAGTCCTACTTGAAAGCCGCGCCATAAGCCAATCAAGACAACAATAGCAATCACAATATCTAAACCACTCATGCTCTACGCCTTATTACCTTATTTATTGGATTAGCTTTCCATGGCATCGTAATAGCCACCGATTGCCTGAATGCAAGACTGCACCAGCCCAGGACCACGATAGATAAGCCCCGTATAGAGCTGTACCATGTCTGCGCCTGCTTCGATTTTTTTGACGGCTTTGGCACCACTATCGATACCGCCTACGCCTATCAAAGCGACTTTACCATCTAACTGATCAGAGAATTGTTGCAAAATCTGGGTACTAATATGACTTACAGGACGACCCGATAGACCACCCATTTGATCACCATCACGCAAGTCTTCGACACCTACGCGGCTCAATGTCGTATTAGTGGCAATCAAACCATCAATTTCAAAGTCTATTAATTGCTGTGAGATATAATCAACTTGCAATGGCTCTAAATCTGGAGCAACTTTAAGCACTAATGGAACATAGAAACCATATTCAGTAGCTAACTGACTGTGACGATTTTTAATTGTATCCATCAGCTGAGTCAGCGCTTCACCACTTTGCAAATCACGTAGGTTTTTGGTGTTTGGCGATGAGATGTTGACCGTGATGTATGAGGCATGCGGATACACACGTTCTAAGCAATACACATAATCATCGGCGGCTTGCTCTACCGGCGTATCAGCATTTTTACCAATATTGATACCAATATTGCCTTTATATTTGCAGCGTTTAACATTGTCGATTAGATAATCAACGCCTTCATTGTTAAAGCCCATACGATTGATAATCGCGTCTGCTTGCTTGATTCTAAACAGCCTTGGCTTGTCGTTGCCTACTTGCGGTCTTGGCGTGACGGTTCCTACTTCTATAAAACCAAACCCTAACTCAGCCAGCGCGTCAATATAATCGCCGTTTTTATCCATGCCTGCTGCCAGACCGACTGGGTTAGAAAACTGCAAACCCATACAGTCTGTTGGTTGCATTGACTGACCGTACGCCAAGCCTAAAACACGCGCTTTATGCGCTTTATCCAATAAAGAGAGCGTCATCTCATGGGCGTGTTCGGGATCCATATTAAATAAAAAAGGACGAAGTAAGGCATAAGACATAGTGATGGCAGACCCTGCTTGGAAGAAATAGTGAATAAAAAATGCGAATGAAATCGGGCGCAGCGATTATATCAGCTTAACAGAAATAAGAGCAAAGTTTCAGTCGCTAAATTTCTACATTTAAGCAGTAACCAATACTGATGAATCTCTACTACATAATAATAAATTGCCGTTTTCTAAGCTAAAGACATAGCACAAAGGTACTCTTAAACATCTACGGTACTGGACGCCCATCAGTCAACGCAATCCAACCACGTATAATGCGATATAAATGCCAGATAAAGGTGAAAGTCATAATCAGTAAACCAAGCCCGGCCAATAATATTGAGCCAATAGCGATATTGCCACTATCCGCTAGTACGCTAACGCCAAAGCCACCTAGCGCAAAGGTAATCAAAATGATGCCAATGACGAACCAAACGATACTGTACCAAAAGGTCTTGATTTGCCAATCGAAATGCGTGGCCAACCATGACCCATTAGCATCATGGCGCTTGGCATAGTTCATGACGATCGGCACAATCCACAATAGACCTGCAGTAAAGTAGCTGATCACATATAAGAAATAAGTGATATGGTTATAAGTAATTAAAGAACGGCGCTTATCGTTGCTCATACTGTCCCGCATTATGTGAGGTTTTCCTTACTGGTAATATTTTTATTCAATAGTCATATGATTAACTATTTAATGGAGCCGGATAAATGGCTTTTCAATGACACCAGCGATAAAGCATTATTCTGCTGTCGAGGATTGAGTGTCGAGTACTAGACACTCAGTGTTATAAGTATCTAAAATTTCTATCACAGTCTGACGCGTTTTAAGAAGTGACCGTTGCTTGTACCTGAATAGATTTATTGGTCAGATCTTGCTGCATGGACAGCTGTGTAAATTGCCAACCTTGCTGTTCAAGCTTACCCAGTGCAGTGCTGACAACCGCTTGACTAGGATGCGTAAAGCTCAGTTGCACTGCATCACCAGTCGCAACCACCTGAGCACCTGCTATACCTGAGTTATTGAGCAGCGCATTGATACGACTAGCAGGCGGCATATCAGCCTCTCCAGTAGCGTTGTTACCAGCATTCAATGCACTACTATCAATATTACCTGCTTGAGCACGCAACCAAAAATAATCTGCCACTTGCTCCTGATAGTCGTTTTTACTATCGCTCGCTGCTTGATGAACGCTATAGCCACCATAGCCGCCTATAAACAACAGTAAAAATATAGACAATATAGCTAATGCTAGCTGATCACGTGGAGGTAATGCTTGCCAGCGCGTCGTTAGTACATTTTGATAATTGTTCATACGCTCTGAGAATACATGAGCCTTAGTACTGGTTGCAGAAACAGCTGCATTACGTTTGGTACGGCGTTGTAATCGTTTCATGTTTTGACCTTTATTACCAATACCTTGATGAGTTACGACGCTGCCGCATTATTTGCCATGTCGCTGTTGTCTGCAAAATTATTTTCTATCACATTGACAGTGACTTGACCACTAAACTGACCTTGCTCATTACTATTCACTTGCGCAAGTTTGGCATTTAAGCCTTGTGCTACCAGTATGCTTGTGAATTTATCAAGACTACCGCGATCTGGGGCAATCAAGGTAAAACTGAGCGCTGATGGCTGCATTACCAGTGACTGAGCATGCAATGAAGACTGTTTTATCAATGGTGATATGCGTGACAGTGCGGCCATATGCGATGCAGGCGCTTGGCTATCGCTACGCAGTTTTGGTTGCAGCTGTACTTGCAATTTGGTGCGCGTACTCAGTGGCTCATCGGCAAACCAAGACTGGTATTGTGCCGCAATTGCAGTCTTGGTTGCTGCGGTCGCTTCATTATACTTATACCACTGCACACCATCGGTTGCCATTTGCAGCACTAACGCTGATAGCGCAACCATCATCGCCACTCGCAAATATGGCGATAATTGTGAGTCAGTAGATTTCATAAAGAAATTAAGCGCGTGACGTTCGGGACTGTCAATTGGCTTAGGTACTTTAGGCAGGGTCGTCAGTAGCAGCTGATGATCGGCGATCAGCGCTTTAGTTTGCGCTATAAAATCCATGGGCGATGAGGAATCTAGTGAGTCAAGCGATGCGTCAATAGCTGCCTCAATAGACGGCAGTACCATTACCTCACTTAAATGCGGGAAACGCTCAAACATTAGCGGTAAATAGCTGACGGCCATACCCTGACGCAATGATTGGCGCAATAGCATAGTCTGCGAATCTTGATAAAGGGTTACTTGTTGACCTGCGCCCTCTTCTGGCGGTGGCAACAATAAAAAATCTGGCAGTAACGCCACTATATTCATACCGGCTAGCTGCGCGCTTTGTTGCCAGGACTCAATGTCGTTTTGTGCCAGTGCATACAGTTGCGTCGTATCAGCATGGCTCAATTGGCGGATTTTTAATTGCTCAATAGGTGTTAATGACGTTTCTTCAAATAAGTACTGCTTGCCGCTATTACCAAGCTGTTTAAGCTGAGCAGCATTAAGTGCCGTATCCACTTGCAATGCATGACTTGAGGGAAAATATAGACAAAGCGCCTTTTGGCTATTGGACTTATAGTTACCATAGATTGTTTGCAGCTGTTGCCAACCATCAACCATTTGCCATTGCTGTACATCTTCGTGCCAGACAGCTAGCGGGCTATGCTGCGCTCGTAACCAAACATGTAACACTAAACGTGTCCTCAATTGTTGCTGCGGTTATCAAAATAACTGGAAGATTTTATACGATTAATAAGTGGCATGCTTCTCGCAAATACCACTTCAGATCCGTTATATTCAATCAACTATGCTCTAGCAAATCGTTTCTAAGCAAAATATTAGAATGTCTAGTCTAATAAGGCTGGTCAGGAACAAAACGATCAACTTCCGTTGCCATGCCAGTCATCACAAACTCCATATCAAACACTCTGGCTTCCGCTAGAGAAAATGACTCAGGATAATCGCCTGTCAGCAATCCCGCGATATAAGCGACGATAGACATATGACAAACAACGACCAAACACTCGGCTTCAATATTGGCAATATCTATCAGAGCTTGGCGAGCATCATCCGAGGGCGTGATATTGTCCTGCACAGATGAGGCGACTTGCGGCGCGCGCGACTGGAACGCAGATAAAGTCTGCTGCGCTCTAATATAGGGGCTAACCACAAAACGATCTGGGCTATAGTGAGTGGTCACATACTCTGCCGTTTGCGCTGCCTGCTGCTGACCAAAGTCCGTCAGCTGACGCGCGCTATCTGGACGTGTCTCGTCTTCTGCTTGACCATGACGTACTAATATAATTTTCATAACCTTCCTTGGAGCGCTAAGCTCGACTCTTTTGATACTGATTTTTAATGGTGTGTCTTACTTATCAGCATCGCTGTCTTTGCTTTTGGTATTGCTACCAGAGGTTTTCATATGAGCGGTAAGTGCAGCATTGCTATGATCATGCGCCATGACAAACTCAACATCGCTACGGAACCCAGCTTCCATCAGATGTAACGCAACGCCTAGAGCAGCTTTGTCTTCATAAATGACTGCATAGAGCGCATGGGTAATTGGCATATAGATACCCGCTTTGGTCGCCTTTTCATGTACTTGCTGAATAGTATTCACCCCTTCAGCAGTTTGGCCAAGCTTTTTGACCGCAGCATCAATACTCATACCGCGACCGAGCATATTACCGATACGATAGTTACGACTCAGCTCTGAGCTACAAGTAGCATATAAATCGCCTACCCCTGATAAGCCTAAGAAAGTGAGCGGATTGGCACCTTCTTCAACACCAAAACGACTCATCTCTGCCAAAGCACGAGTAAGAATCATCGCTTTAGTATTCTCACCTACTTCATAAGCTGCCGCCATACCCATGGCAATTGCGTAGATGTTTTTTAGCGCGCCGCCAAGCTCGACGCCGCGTATATCATCACTAGCAAATACTCTAAAGAAAGCACTGTGTAATGCTGCTTGCACGGCATGACGCAATGGTTCCGACTCACTTGCGATAACCGTAGCAGACGGCATGTTTTTCATGATTTCGATAGCGAGATTCGGCCCTGACATAACGCCAAAGTTCACTTCTGGCAACACTTCTTTGATGATATCGCTCATCATCGCAAAGGTGTCTTTTTCCATACCTTTAGTCAACGACACAATGGACTGACCACTGATGAAAGGCGCGATGTTTTTTAGCGTTTCGCGAAAGGCTAAACCTGGCACAGCGATAAAGATAATGTCTTTATCTTTGACGCTTGCCGCCAAATCATGGCTGTATTTCAGTCGATCATCAAGCTTATAGCCTGGTAGATACTTTTTATTGGTCTGTGTTTTGGCCATTGCTTTTACGGTACGTTTGTTACGTACCCATAGCGTGGTATCACAGCCATTACGTGCGGCTAAATTTGCCATTGCTGTACCGAAGCTACCACCACCTAAAAATGCCAAACGCAGCTTGGTTGGATTGCTATGAATGTCGGCCATATCCTTTGCCACAGCTGATTCAACAGGGCTAGGATTTGACTTTTTACGGCCAAGACCTGACTTGGTTGCTCGCTCAAAAATACCTGCAAGCATACCATTCTGCTTTTCAGACGACTCTTTGTCCGTCTCATTATTAGCACTGGTGTTGTTTTTATTACTATTGTTAGGGCTTGTCATGTTCTTTTATCCGTGTTGACTGACGTATTATCAATAGAATCTATCGTGCTCAGCTACTGGCCTTATTATCTTTGAATTACAACTTTGTGCAATTATAATCTTATTAATAGACAGTACTAAGCTACATTACGACTCGAAGCGAACTAGCGGTTCGATATCAATAGGTTTGCGTTTGGACTCATCCTTGGGACTTGTTCCAGTATAAACAAAAGCAGCCACATAATCATCTGCACCCACTCCGAAATATGCTTTTACCGCAGGCTCATTACATAGCAGCCCAGTGCGCCAAACGGTACTAAACCCTTGAGCTTTTAATGCCAAAATTAGATTTTGTACAGCAGCACCCGCACTGAGCATCTGCTCAAAAGGCGGTACTTTTTTGTGTTCTTGCATTTGAGTCACAGCCGTTATAATTAGCGGCGCTCGCAGCGGCATATTTTTAGTTTTAGTGATGGTTTTTTCAGACAACTCTTCGCCATCTTGTAGCGCTTTTGCTTGGGCAGCTTCGAGCAAGGCACGGCCTAATTCATGGCGCGCCTCACCTTGCGTCACGATAAAGCGCCACGGACGCAATTTTTTATGATCTGGCGCAGTTGCCGCACACTCAATGGCAGACTCAATCTGCGCACGCGTCGGTGCTGGCTCATCTAGATTGCCCATGCTGCGTCTTGAATTGATCCAACCTATCAGCTCGTCACTGGTAGATGAGATATCATTCGCTGCTACGTTCTTCACAGACAGTTTTTTGTCTTCTATTTCTTGGCTTTCATTATCAGATGTAGTCATTTTTTTATCCTTAATTTATTATTATCTATCACTACTTATTATTTATAATATCATTTTCTTATTTTTTAACGGCTATAGAGCAGTTGAGAGCTACACACAGGCAGTCTCAACTCAGCGATAAACTACGCAACATCTTCGACTCGATGATCCATGCGTAGATAGTCCTCTGACTGCATCTCAAGCAAGCGTGAACGAGTACGCTCAATCTCAAACGCCAACTTTTCTCCTTGGTACAAGTCTAGAATCGGCTGCTCTGCCCGTACCAATAGTTTTACACGGCGATCATAAAACTCATCGACGAGATAAATGAAACGGCGCGTTGGATCACGCAAGTCGTCATCTAACGCTGGCACGGAGTCAACTAAAACGGTACTAAATCGTTTGGCAAGCTCAATAAAATCAGCGGCTGATCGCGGTGCCATACAGAGATGACGGAAGTCACAGAATAAGATATCTTCGGTACAAGCGTTGATTTTTACTTCCCGTCCATTGATAGTAATAGGCTCTTTACTGATTTTCTGATTATTCGATAAGCTCGCAAAACGGTTGGCTAGCCAATGATAGTTCGCCTTAGTAAGCGGCGCTTCGTATAGCTCAGCTTGTTGCAATACGCGCAGACGATAATCAATCCCAGAGTCGATATTCATTACCGTCGTATGACGCTCAACTTCCGCAATGGCAGGCATAAAACGGTCACGATGTAAGCCATCTTTATACAATCCAGCTGGCTCAATGTTTGAGGTCGCAACCAAAGTAATACCGCGATTGAACAGCATAGTGAACAAATCGCCCAATATCATGGCATCAGAGACATTAGAAACAAAAAACTCATCAAAACAGATGATAACCGCTTCTTTATAAATAATATCGGCGACTTTTTCGAGTGGATCGCTCTCACCTTGTAGTTTGTTAAGCTCTCTATGGACACGCTGCATAAAATGATGGAAATGCAGACGCATCTTGCGCTCGATGATCAACGAGTCATAAAACATATCCATCATCCACGTTTTACCACGGCCAACCCCGCCCCACATATAAAGACCCGTTGGCGCGACTGGCTTAGATTTTAAAAAGCCAAAAAAACCTTTCTTTTGCGGTGCGCTATTGATGAGCTGATGGTATATCTCATCAAGATAGCTCATGGCCTGAAATTGCTGCTCATCCCGAGTAAACTCATCTGTACTGACAGCTTTCTCGTAACGTTGCAATGGAGATAAACTCATAATACGACTCATCGTTGAATTAAATAAATATCAAAATAGTAGGATAATTTAGCATAACGCTGGCGCTACCAAGCAAGCCATGCTAAACCATATCAAAACTGAAACCATCAAGCTGAGTTAGCTATGAATAAACTTAGCTGTCCTGCCCAAAGCTATGCTTGTCTAATAAACCTTTGAGCTCTGATAAGCGACCATGGAAGAAATGACCCGCGCCATCGACCACGCTGACTTCAATGCCTAATCGGTCTGCAAATGCCTGCATATTATCAGGTTCAATTACTTCATCCGCATTACCATAAATCTCAAAAGTTCTATCCGCAGGCAAATTAATATCAGTACTGTCGTTTTTTTCGACTGATGGTGCGATCAGGGCAATTTTCGTTACTTCAAAGTCACCCAATCCCCATATATGTGCGGCTTCAAGCACTTGCTCAGCCACGCGTGCAGTGACATAACCACCAAAAGAAAAACCACCCAGCCATAGCTTTCGAGCATTGGTTTGTTCAGCAATCCATTGTAGCACGGTCATTGCATCGACCACTTCACCTTCCGCATAATCATGCTCGCCTGTCGATTGACCAACGCCGCGAAAGTTAAAGCGCACCACATGCATACCATTATCACGGGCAAAGCGATACATGGTAGTGACCACTTTATTATTCATCGTACCATCAAACAACGGATTGGGATGGCACAGCAGCGCCACCGTGTCTGTATTTGGATCATTAGGATTGTCATTTTGCCACAGTGCGTCAACCTCGAGCACGCCAGCAGGAGCAGGAATCAATTGCATAGTATTACTTATTAATAAAAAATGAATGGCTCAATTATCCTAGATACAATTTATATTTCAAGTGATTTGCTGTGTACGGATACGACTTGTTTTATTTTTGGTCAATAACGGTTGTCTGCCGTTTTGGAATATTGCTGTTCTTGAAGTTTTAAATTGATTTATATCTAGGGCAAGGTTCATCGGTAATATACCCGTAATACAGCACACAATAACTGTCTAGACAGGTAATATCTAGATAAGCTACATTCATAAAGCTTTGCCTATAGCTAAGACGTTCTGCTTATATAAATCAGGAATTATTTATGAATACTTTTAATAAAACTGCCAGTTTGACGGCAACGTTAGCGGCTGTACTTGCTTTGAGCGCCTGTCAAAGTACGCCTTCCTCACCAGTTATCCAGCGTGCCAACTCTATCTATGAGACAACAGGTATCGCTGATACCAAAGTCAAAGCACAGCAAAATGCAATCGATAGTGCTCAAAAAACTTGCCGAAGCAAGCAAGTAATTATCGTGGATGACAACGTAAAATATAATGGTATTTTAAATGAGCGTACTGGCCGTATGGTTGGTCAAGTAGGTGCTGTCGTTGGCTCGATATTTGGCACGGGCACACCAGATTTGTCACGTAGCGATGATTATGAATACACCATTAACTTCCGTTGCCAATAAATATCTTCAATACCATATAAATCAGATACAGTGTCAGGCTCACTCAGTCTACTATTTGTAGCACTTTCACTTGCCTTCCTTGTATCTAAATTATCTCGAACCGACTATATCTAGCTAAAAATATCCATCTACTTTTCTCTACACGACAATCTCTTTTAGACGCAAACAGGTTTACGATCTAACCGCTAACATTAAGTGACATACAATCCTTCTCTGATTAAACAGCCAACAAACTTCGCTATAGATAATATATCAATCAAAGCTTGTTGGCTTCGCTTTTTGTGCTCTCCTTTTTAAGTTAAACTATCCGCTATCGTATTTAGCACATCCTCGTCAGTCTTTATATTTTCATTATCTTTGGTCTAATATTATGCGCAAACCCAATCTTTCAAATATTAAACAGGCCAAAGTATTAGCACCTGCCAAAGATTTGGCCACTCTAGAGGCGGAACTCGCTGAGCAGGAAGACCATCTAGAGGATACCGTCCTACGCCTAAGTGATTATTTATCAGCGGTTGAGATGGTCATTAAACAAACCTTTGATCATAGAGTGTGGGTCAAAGCAGAAATTCGTAATCTGTCGAGTAAAGGTGGTCATTACTACTTTGAACTGGCAGAAAAAGATGACGATGGTAAAGTGGTCGCCAGCTGCCGTGGCAATCTCTGGCGTTTTAAAGCTGCTCGTGTATTAGCTAAATTTGAACGTGCAACGGGTATGCCGCTTGAGCGTGATTTGACCGTACTTCTTAAAGTATCGGCAGGGTTCCATGCCCAGTACGGATTTTCAATCACCATTGAAGATATCGACCCTAGCTATACGCTAGGCGACTTGGCACGGCAATATGCAGAAATGGTTGACCGCCTAACAGGTGAAGGGTTGTTACATCTCAATCAGCAGTTACCTGCCCCTTTTGATATCGAGCATGTACTGGTCATCGCTCCTGAAAAGGCAGCAGGATTGGGTGATTTTCAAGCAGATGCGGATCACTTAGCCAGTACAGGTGCGTGTCACTTCCACTATCATAATGCGACTTTTCAGGGCAATCATGCGCCCGCTGAAATCCGCCAAGCCATCGTTAGCGCCCAGCAGCAGTTTTACGATACTTATCAGCGTCTACCAGACTTGTTGGTTATTATTCGCGGTGGTGGTGCGGTTGGTGACTTGGCTTATCTCAATGATTATGAGCTGGCAGCTCTGGTTGCTGAGCAGCCCGTCCCTGTCTGGGTGGGCATCGGTCATGAGCGTGACAAAGTCATCTTAGATGAAGTGGCACATACCAGTTTTGACACCCCCTCAAAGGTAATCGCTGCTATCCATAGCCATTTAGCCCAGCTCGTCACTCAAACGCTACAATATCAAGCACAAATTAAGCAAGCGGCTCAGCGTCAATTGAATACTGCTGAGCAACAAACCGCACGCCAGTTGAGCCAAATACAGTCGCAAACGATCGGGCAACTAACCGCTCTACGAAAAGACAGTGACTATGCATGGCGCAGTATTCAACAAAGTGCCCAGCGCCAAGTAAAGCAAGCAGTCAGACTGACAGCTGAGCGATACACACAAACGCAAACCTTGGCCCATCAACAGCTCGCGAAAGCCGCGACTAATAGCAGAAGTCATCAAGAGTCAATCGTGCAAAACGCGCAGCAGCAAATTGTGCAAGCACAGCGCGATAGCGAACATCTACGTGATATTGTGCTGTTACATCGCCCGTCTCGTGTGCTCAAGCAAGGCTACACCATGCTCACGAATGCTAAAAACAAGCAAACACTCACTAGTAGTACTCAACTGTATCCTGAGCAAACCGTTAATATCATTTTAAAAGATGGCAACGCAAAAGCGCAGATTCTCGATATCACTATGGATAAAGAAGCGACGAAAAACTCAGACACTCTAAATTAACCAAATAATAATATCTAACGATTATTCACCGACTTACCTTTAAAAATTAGGAAATTTTATGACTACCCCTACTCGCAGACGCAAAAAAGCCGCCCCAAAAACCTTTAAGGCGGCTTACGATATCTTAAAAACCAATGCGGCTGAACTACAGCAACAGGATGAGCCTGATATTGATAATCTGATGACAACGGTCGAAGAATCTATTGCCGCTTATCGCGTTTGCGAGACTCGTATCAATGCTGTACAGCAAGCACTAGATGCGGCCTTTGCCGAAGAAAAATCTACCAGCAGCGTTGATAATTAAAAAAACAGCCACTAGGTAGCAGCTGTTTGGTCAAACCAAGCGCATCAATCTCATTTGGCAACGCAACAGTTTGATATTCTGTTTACTATGGTTCGTCAACCTCAAAGACCTGGCGTAGATAGGCAAGATACGTGTCGTTATTGATCATGGTCTTGCCTGGGCTGTCAGACAGCTTGGCGACTGGCTGACCATTACACTCTACCAATTTAAGCACGATATTAATCGGCGTGATGCCCATATCATTGGTCAGATTGGTGCCGATGCCGAAACTGGTTCTAATGCGCCCTTTAAAGTATTGATGCAACTCCCACGCCTTCTCTAAATCTAACCCATCGCTAAAGGTCAAAATCTTTGTTTTTGGATCTATTTTTAACTTCTCATAATGGGCAATCGCCTTATCGCCCCAAATATAAGGGTCGCCGCTATCATGACGCAGACCGTCGAATAGTTTAGCAAAATACAAGTCGAAATCACGTAAGAACGCATCCATTCCGACTACGTCTGTCAATGCAATACCCAAGTCGCCACGATACTCATGCACCCATGCTTCAAGCGCGGCCTTTTGTGAATCTCGCAGACGCACATCTAATGCCTGAAACGCCTGCATAAACTCGTGCGCCATCGTGCCTATCGGCGTCATTCCTAATTGCTTGGCCAAATACACGTTTGATGTACCACCTACTATCTTTGGCTCGGCTTTATGTAGCGTCTCCACTACATGTGCCTGCCAGCGTCGACTAAAGCGTCTACGCGTGCCAAAATCAGCGACTATAAATGGCGGCGTATCCTGACCGTACTGAGTTTGCGCATCGGCATACTGATGTAAGAGCGCTACTTTTGCATCGAGGCGACGTTGCCCTTCTTCAATCACGCTGTCATTAGAGAGAGCATTAAAATACAGCTCATTGACAATGGCTAGTACAAATACTTCAAAGAACATCGCTTGAATCATTGGCCCTTCGATATCGATAAACAAGCGACCTTTATCGTCTGTACTTACCTTAATAAAACGCCGTTTTAGCTTAAACAATTCTAGATAGTCAACGAAATCTGAGCGAATAAAGCGTAAGCTACGCAAGTACTCGAGCTCATCTGGCAAAAATCGCAATTCGCATAAGCTGTCTAGTTGCTGCTCTAGATCTTTTTGGATATCAGCCAATGGATAGGCTGCATCTTTGTTATTACGGCAGCGAAAGCGATAAACACCATGGGTTTGCGGGAACTGATGCAGCATGGCTTGTAACATCGTAAATTTGTACAAATCATTATCAAGCAATGAAGTAATAATAGGTGCATAAGAAACGGTCATGCTATGGCCTTAAAAGTGCAAAATAAGAAACAAACGTCATTTGATAGACAAAGCGACATCATATGTGAACGATAAACAATACACGCTCATTCATTATGAGCCATCGATAAACCGTTCAGTATAACGAAGTTTGGTATTTATTTCAGAGTTCACTTTTGATTGCAGCAAAATGATAGTGAAAAGCCAGTAAAATGATTTCGATTATTTAAACCATTTATAAAAACATCGTATAAGTCTATCCAGAAAACCTATTCATAGGTGGTTATCATAGCTTACGCTTTTGCACTCATAAACTGCTCGACATAGTCATCAGCAGGATTGTACCGCAACTCGCTTGGCGTGCCCGTTTGTACGAGTCGACCACCATTTAGCATACTAATACGCTGACCTACTTTGACAGCTTCATCGATATCATGGGTAATGAATACGATGGTTTTGTTCAATCGCTCTTGCAATTCGAGTAGTTGGTCTTGCAGCTGAGCGCGAATGAGCGGATCAAGTGCAGAGAACGCTTCATCCATTAGCAAAATTGGATTGTCCGTCGCTAAGGCGCGAGCTAGCCCGACGCGCTGCTGCATACCGCCTGATAGCTCATCAGGGTAGCTGTTTTCCAAATTGGATAGCCCTACTTCATTCAGCCAATGTCGAGCCGTTTCATGTCGCTCGTTTGCGCTCATCTTTCGGACACGCAGGCCATAAGCGACGTTTTGTATGACCGTCATGTGCGGCACTAATCCGAAATGCTGAAAAACCATACTGACGGTCTGCTGACGATAATGCTGCAACTGCTTATCGTTGAGCGCTAAAATATTAATAGCCGTAGCAGAGCTTTCTTCTACTACCTTACTTACATTATCTGTCACTGATTTCCTATCAGCCATCGTGTGGGTCGCATGATCTCTATTCAGAGCAGTATCTACCCATATCTCGCCACTGGTTGGATCTATCAAGCGGTTAATATGGCGTATCAGCGTTGACTTGCCAGAGCCTGATAGCCCCATAATACAATGCAACTCGCCTGCCTTGATATCTAGATTGATATCATAAAGACCAACTGAATAGCCCGTTTGCTCTTTTACTTTGATGCTATCCATACCCTCAGCCAGCAATGCCAATGCAGACTGTGCTTGCGTGCTACTGGCATTATAAATCTTACTGATATTTTTTAATTGGATATGATTCATCGGTGCTCTCACTATTCACGTGGTTTTTATCATTATGGTTCGGTCGATTACCATGGATTAAGTCGTATGCCACTAGACGACTTTTTATCCAATCGGACGTCTGCCTGCTTCGATGGTTTTTTGACGGGTACGCTTACCTTGACCGAATGCTTGCGTAATACGGTCAATGATAATGGCAACGATAACGATGGCCGTACCTGCTTGTAGACCCTGACCGATATTGAGCGTTTGGATAGACTGCAATACATCTTCACCAAGCCCAGGAGCACCAATCATTGAGGCCAATACCACCATGGCAAGTGACATCATCACAGCCTGATTGATACCTGCCATAATACTGGGCAACGCTTGTGGCAATTTAATCCAGAGAAGTAGCTGTAAATGCGTACTACCAAAAGAGCGTCCTGCCTCGACCATTTCATGATTGACTTGTGTAATCCCTAATGTCGTCAGACGAATCAAGGGTGGCAGCGCATAAATCACAGTCGCGAATAACGCAGGCACTTTACCAATACCAAACAGCATCAGCACTGGTATGAGATATACAAAACTCGGCATGGTCTGCATGATATCTAGCACTGGCGTCACAATCTTGCGTAGCAGTTTGCTACCTGACATGGCAATACCAATAGGAATACCAATCACCACCGTGACCAGTACCGATACGATAAGCAGCGCTAGAGTGTCAATTAATGCGCCCCATAAGCCAAAAGCACCAATCAAAAACAACCCTGCACCACATGCCAGCGCGAACCAAACCTTGCGGACACCAAACCAGCCAAGCACAGTCACAAATGCAATAATAAGCCAAGGCGGGACAACCGTTAATAATCGTTCAATAGGTAGTAGCAAATAAGTAAGCGCCATCGTGCTAATAGTACGGAATACATCGCCATAGTTTTGGACCACGTTTGCTAAAGCGTTATTGAGCGGGGTCTCAAGTGACCATGAAGGAAAGCTTGATGCGAGCGCTGACGCATTGATACTAGATGCAGTTGTACCGGTCGAGACAGCACCCGTTGAGCTAAGGCCTAACGTGGTAGTGAGGTTGGTAGCAGCCTCATCGGATAACCATGCTTGCCAAACCTCTGGGTTGTCACGCAAAAACACCACGGCTTGCTCATCGCCAGTGCGTTTACTTTCGCTCATCTCCAAGATAGCACCGTTTAGCTCATCAGAGGTAAATTGCACCTTTTCAAAGACAGCTGCTAGTTCAGGATTGGATTCGACAAACGGGGTAGAAACGGCTATACCTAACGGTGATACTGGGAATCCTGACACGCAATCCATCTTACCATCAGCGAGCAAAAGATTTTGCCAACAAGCATCCTCATAAGCTGGAAACTCTAATGGCGCAAGGTCATATTTTGCCATTAGCCCAGTGGGTTGCCAGTAGTAAAACAACAGTGGCTTATACTGTTCAAAAGCGGAGGCAATTTCGGCATCGAGAGCAGCACCCGTACCAGGGTGTGCGTTGTTAAAAAGGCTGTCTAGACCGGTTGTTTTTAGCAAACGTGTGTTAAAAATCTCACACGTCCAACCAGAGGGACAGTTCATAAAGCGTGATCTACCAGGATCTTCAGGGTCTTTAAATAGCTCAGTATATTTAGGCAAATCTTGATAGCTGCGTAGTCCTGGATTCTCTTCCAAGACGTATCGCGGGACATACCAGCCTTGAGTTGCACCACCTTTTAGCGTATCACCGATGATGGCCACTTTATTCTGCTCAATGGCTTTTTCCATGATTGGCGAACGGCCAACCCACTGCTCCCCGATGACCTGAATATCATTCTGTGAGAGCGCTGTATCAAGTGCAGGCCCTGCTCCTGGTACTTCCTCTACCGTACAACCGTATCCATCTTCTACGATATGTCTGAGTACGCCGGAGGTGAACTGTCCACTCTCCCAGGTTAGCGCCCCAAATTTGATCGGTGATTCACACGCCGCTGACGCCGATACAGGCAGTAGTATCGCGCTCATCCACAGTAAGCTTAATGCAATCCATTGGCGCATACTCTTTCCTATTATTATGTTGTATCGGCATGAAATCACTATCAAAACAATAGAACTAAAAAGCAGCTGAACGTCGCTATATCAAGTTTACCAATGCTAGCCATAGACCATTCAGCTACTATCTACTGTTGTTTAGACTTACTACAAAGTGTAGCGATTTATAGAAGTGATGACAAACGCTTATTTGTCGATTAACGCATTAGATAAATTTACGATAATTTTGATAAAGCTCTTATGAAAAGTCGCTCTTAATTTTAGAAACCTATATTTGTAAATTGGTATTTTAGACAAAAAAATAGCACCTATCTGGATAGGTGCTATTAGTTATGATATCGACTAAAAAAGGTCACTATTAATTTCTATAGCTACTATAAAATGTCTAATTCAAGAATTGTTATTTTAAAGACTGTTATTTCAAGAACAGTTATTTCAAAAACAGCGCCATCGCCTTTTTAAACAGTCCACCGTAAGGCGGCAATAGTAAATTCAGACCATTGAGCTTGGTTTGGACAAAAATCGGCTTCATATGGCTGAGACGTTCAAAGCCAGCCTTACCATGGTACGCACCAGTACCAGAGTCACCCACGCCACCAAACGGCAAGTCGTGCTGAGCCACATGTATCAAAACTTCGTTGATACATAAGCCACCCGAGACCGTATTGTTACGCACGTTTTCGATACTGCTGTAATTGTCACTAAACACATATAGTGCCAATGGCCGTGGACGCGAGTTTACAAAGTAAATGGCATCATCAAGCGTCTCATAATGCATCAGCGGCAAAATCGGGGCAAAAATCTCATTTTGCATGAGGTCGCTGTCAGGCTCAGGCTCGCTGACGATGACTGGCGGCATTAGACGGGTTTCTATATTGGGTTCGGCGCCAGTTAACGCATGTACCTCGCCACCTGTTAGCGCATCTAGATAGCCTTTTACCCGTTTAAACTGCTCACCATTAATAATGCGAGAGTAATCTGGGTTTTCTTCGATATCAGGATAATGCTTGGTCATCCACTCTTTTGCGAGTTCGATAAACTGGTCATGGTATTGGCGCTGAATCAAGACATAATCTGGCGCAATACACGTCTGTCCAGCATTTAGTGTCTTACCCATCATCACTCGATTGACGACAGACTCTAGATTGGCATCATCTAGTACGATCACTGGTGATTTACCACCAAGCTCAAGCGTCACTGGCGTTAGATTTGGTGCAGCGGCAGCCATGACTTTTTTGCCCACCGCAGTCGATCCGGTATATAGAAGATGGTCAAATGGTAGCTCACTAAAGGCGGCGGCAATCTCAACTTCACCGAGCACCACACAGATCATATCTGGCGAAAAATAACGAGCAATGGCGTCAGCAAACGTCTGAGCAAATTGCGGCGCGGCCTCACTCATTTTGACCATAATGCGGTTACCTGCGGTGATTGCATCAATCATCGGGCCAATTGCTAAAAATAACGGATAGTTCCAAGGCACCATAATACCGACCACACCCAATGGCTGAGGCTGGATTTCATTATGGGCTGGCATATACAGCGCTGAAATCGGCGCACGATGTGCTTTCATCCATTTTTTGCCGTGTTTTTTGGCATGGCTAATACCGGTAAAGCTAGGAAATAACTCAGCAAACTGCGTCTCTGACTGGCTACGATAGCCAAAATCTGCACTAATCGCCTTTGCAAAACTCTCTTGGTTATCGCTAAGCATCACTTCTAGATTGTCTAGCTGCGTCGTACGAGTGCCCCAATCATTGATTGGCTGGGTACGGCTTAACATTTGCAAGCGTGAAAATTGCGCTTTCATCTCATCGATAGTCGTCGCCGTACTTAGGGCTTCAGGCACACGCTGCAGCGCAAAACCGGTCTCGGTCACTGCCTGCTCATGAGTGCTTTGGTTGCTATCTGTCATTTGTCTTCCTTGTCATAATCATAGTAATAGTCATAAGGTTTGTAGTCACTACATTATATTGGGTTAGAGGCTCTATCTTTCTAGTCAGGTGCACTCTTTGATAACCTACTCTGACTATAAATTTCATCAGATTCCATTCATCACACTTTAATGTAGCGCATTGACTGAGCAATGAACAGCACCTTTGGTTGACTACTGCGTCTGTACTAGCAGTACCTTTATAAGCGACCTACCACTGTTCTATACCTGTTATTTCATCAGCCATTGTTAGCTGTTTATTATTAGCATTTATGCCATTTACAGACATTGCGCCAGTATATATCTTTGGGCGATAGTCGCCAAAACTGCTACACTACCGATGAGCATTATTTATTTTACACTTGATAATAATAAGACAGATACTCTCATGCAAAATGACACACAACCCCTCAATGATACGCTTGTCAGCAAATCTCTATCAGCGGCCGATTATGTCCCTACTCTCGATGCGATGCTGGCACGCACCCTCGAACGTATCGATCTAAAGAAACGACAAGGGCTGCGTACGCCTGATGAATTGTGGATTGTCGATCATAACGATGTCTACACGCTTGGACAGGCAGGTAAAGAAGAGCACATATTACAGCGTACTGATACGCCTATCATCAAGACCGATCGCGGTGGTCAGGTAACATGGCATGGTCATGGGCAGCTGGTTATCTATTGGTTGTTTGATTTGGACAGCCTCAAATGGAGTGTGCGCAATCTTGTCTCCCATGCTGAGCAAGCGATAGAAGACGTCATCAATGACTGTTTGCGTAGCTCACCATCTAGTAGCGACAATATCAGTGCTCATGCACGCCGCGATGCCCCAGGTGTCTACTTATATGCAGATACTGCTGCAACAGATGACAGCACTTCTACAGAAGACAGTTCTCTTGATAATAAGATTATGCTTGGCAAAATGGCCTCGCTAGGCTTTAAAATTAAGCATGGCTTTAGCTACCATGGTATTGCGATTAACTTAAATTGTGACCTGTCTTCATTTAACGCCATTAATCCTTGTGGCTATGCCGGCATGCAAATGTTGCGACTGTCTGACTTTGTAGCCATGCAAACAGATTCAGAGGCGCAAACAGAGCAGAAAATGAGCGATTCATTCAGCTATGAGACAGTCACTCAGAAACTTATTGATAACATCGCCAAGCGCCATGCTGGACTGATTGAGTTGCGAGCTATCGCGCCCAAGTAAGTTTTGAGCCTATTTTTGCATAATCTTTTTTTGCATAATATCTTGCACGCTTAGACTTAAGCATTAAGAGAAAATTCAGTACAAACTTGCTATAATCGCATGCAGTACAAATCGGACGCAGCAACTATCCTTACTGGATCCCTAGCTCAACCCCTTATTCAAACATTTAAAACAAAAGCAAATTGGAGCATTTTATGGCAGATTTTAACAAAATTTTGGACGCAGGCGACGTAGACGGCGGCATCATCAACGTAGTAGTAGAAATCCCAGCTGGTAGCAGCCATAAAATTGAGTGGAATCGCGAATTAGCGGTATTTGAGCTTGACCGTATTGACCCACAGATTTTTGCCAAACCTTGTAACTATGGTTTCATCCCACAAACACTTGACGAAGACGGCGATGAGCTTGACGTATTGCTATTGACTGAGCAGCCACTACCGACTGGTATTTTCTTAAAAGCCAAAGTTATCGGCGTGATGAAGTTTGTTGATGATGGCGAAGTAGATGATAAAATCGTTGTGGTCCCTGCTGACGACCGTGACACAGGCAATGCTTATAACAGCTTAGAAGACCTACCAAAGCAGTTGATCAACCAGTTAGAGTTCCATTTCAGTCATTATAAAGACCTGAAAAAAGCTGGTACGACGGTTGTTGAATCTTGGGGTGATGTAAGCGAGGCCAAAGAAGTTATCAAAGAGTCTATCCAACGTTGGAAAGATCTATAATTATCAAATATTGGCAAAACTGCCAATAACGATAAATAATAAAATACCGCAGTCACCATAGTGGCCGCGGTATTTTTTTGCTTGAACATTGCTTATCTAACATGGTTATAATGAGCATATAACTCATTCCAACTTATACGCCGTAATAAGGACAGTCATGTTTAACCCCGACCCTAGCGCAAAACCGGTCAATACCAAGTTGCCAAGAGACGTCATTATGATGGTCGAAAAAAACAACCTAGTAATGGCTATTAAAACTTTGGCGGCAGACGAAAACATCAGTATGGATGAAGCCAAAAGTAGAATTGATGCTTATGAGACCCAGCTAAAAGTAAAGCAACAACAGAAGCTCAATACTATCGCTAGTAAACAAGGCATTCCAAATCAAGCCATCAGCTTTGATAGAGAGCAAGAGGAAGACGAGCCTGGACCATTGGTAAAAAATCGTGTTAAAACCACCAAACAGAGTCAAGGGTTTAAGGGGCTACAAGATGGTGTCGATAGTCAGTTGAATGACTTAGGCTATAAGAAACCTCTACTGCCTTATTGGCTAAAACGATTGCTCGTGATCGCTGTCTTAATGATAGGAATATTTTGGATATTATGGCGAGTATTTGGTTAAGTGATTTAGCTAAATAAGAAACTGGCTCAACATATTCCCCATATAGCCACATACCGACTAGCTATCATTTAAGAATGTAGCTAGTTGGTATGCTAATTGAAAACCTGCCCTTGAATCCTTTCAAACATCCATTAATCTCAAATTACTTAGAGCAATCCTTTATATAAGAAGTAACAGCCTACGACGGTTAACAGTATTGCAAAGCATTTTTTTAACAACTGCGGCGATAATGCGTGAGCGACTTTTGCGCCTAGCTTAGCGGTGAAAAAGCTCATGATGCTAATACCTAAAAAAGCATAGATATGGACAAAGCCAATCGTATTTGGCACGTCGACTTGAGCTTGCATACCAAAGAACATAAACCCTAGCGCACCTGCAATCGCGATAGGCAATCCACATGCGGCTGAGGTTCCAACGGCTTTTTGCATAACCACACCGTAACGCGTGAGGTAAGGTACGGTTAAGCTACCACCGCCAATCCCAAAAATAGCAGAAGCGATACCGATACCCGCCCCTGCTGCTAGTTGCTTAGGCTTTGAAGGCAAAGCTATATGAACATTACCAGCATCGCTATTTGCTTTCTTTTTGCCACCCATAAACATTTTATAAGCAACCCAAAGCAAAAACACACCAACAATCAACTGAAGATATAAACCAGATATCTGTCCTGCAATTCCTGCTCCTAAAAAGCAGCCTATTGCTAAACCTGGCGTCAGATTTTTAAATACTGGCCACATGACTGCGCCTTTCTTGTTGTGCGCCATGAGCGAGCTTATGGATGTAACGATAATAGTCGCCAGTGAAGTACCCAAGGCCAAGTGCATAATACTGTCAGGACTGTAACCCATTTGCGTAAAGACAATAAATAGCAGTGGTACGATAATAGTCCCACCGCCTACTCCAAATAGCCCTGCAGCAAATCCTGCTAGCGCCCCTATTATTAAAAAAGTTATTAATTCCACAGGATAGTTACTTCTTATTTAGATTTAATGAGATGATAATTATAGTTAAACGACTGCTTAATGTTGAACGAGCAATAGCCCATAGGCTCAGGGGTTGGACTATAAATACTGGATTAAATAAGTTCCACTTGCCCCACTCTAGAGTAGGCACGGTTAAAGTAAACCAACCCTTCATCAGTGCCGCCTTGTGGCTCAGCCTGATTGATGGCGACAATGCGGCACATAAAGACGCTATGCGTGCCGACTTCTTGAATTTGTTCAATCTCACAATCAAAGCTGACCAAGGCATCCTCCAGTACAGGAGCGCCTGTTTGTAATTGTGTCCAAGAACCATATTCAAACCGTTCTTCTGAACACAATTTAGAGGCAAAAGCATTGGACAGCTGCTCATGTTGCGCGCCTAACACATTGACACTTAAAATCTTGTTTTCCAGAAAGTAACCATGTGACCGAGACGTTTGATTCATACAGACAAGCAAGGTCGGCGGTGTGTCTGTGACACTACATACTGCCGATGCTGTAAACCCATGCATGCCCGTCGCACCTGCTGTGGTCACCACATTGACCGCAGTCGTTAGCAAAGACATGGCATCTCTAAAGTCGGTCGCGTCAATCCTATCTTTAATCATTGCTTCAATCCCGAGAAACGTTAAAAAATAACGTTAAAAAATTGTGCTTCAATTTTAGTTTTGCAAGGGAAATTCTTTAAATAGAATTTCCTAAACTTCTCAACTCTAAGCAGTCAGTTCTTGACGAACGATTTGAGCACCAGCGCTTAAGGCCGCGAGCTTACCACGTGCGACTTGGCGAGACAAAGGTGCCATGCCGCAGTTAGTGGCAGGATACAGCTTGTCAGCATCGACAAATTGTAGCGCTTTGCGTAGCGTATCTGCCACCTCTTCTGGTGTCTCGATAGTGTTGGTTGCCACATCAATGGCACCGACCATCACTTTTTTACCACGAATCAACTCAATCATATCCATGGGTACACGTGAGTTTTGACACTCCAGTGAGATAATATCGATTTTTGATTGTTGCAGTTTAGGAAATGCTTTTTCGTATTCGCGCCACTCTGAGCCCAGTGTCTTTTTCCAATCGGTATTGGCTTTGATGCCGTAGCCATAGCAAATATGCACAGCTGTCTCACATTTTAGACCTTCAATGGCACGCTCTAAAGTTGCAATACCCCAGTCGTTCACATCATCAAAGAACACGTTAAATGCTGGCTCATCAAACTGGATAATATCAACGCCAACCGCCTCTAATTCTTTTGCTTCTTGGTTCAGGATTTTAGCAAATTCCCAAGCCAATTTTTCACGGCTTTTATAATGACCGTCATATAACGTATCAATCATCGTCATCGGCCCTGGCAGCGCCCATTTAATTGGCTGATCGGTTTGCTGACGTAAAAACTTGGCATCATCAACGAATACGGACTTTGGACGGCTCACCGCACCAATGACTGATGGCACGCTCGCATCGTAGCGATTACGGATTTTGACCGTCTCACGCTTCTCAAAGTCGACACCATCAAGGTGTTCGATGAACGTAGTTACAAAATGCTGACGAGTCTGCTCGCCATCACTCACAATATCAATCCCTGCATGCTGCTGCTCTTGCAATGATACACGCAGCGCATCTTGCTTGGCTTCAAGCAACTGCTCGCCCTCTAACGCCCAAGGTGACCAAATTTTCTCAGGTTCTGCTAGCCAAGACGGTTTTGGTAAGCTGCCAGCGGTAGACGTCGGTAATAGTAGTTTCATACGATTTATCTTCTAGTTAATTTATTTTTTATTATGTTGATGAGTGATGCTCAGTTAAGCGGCTTGCTTCCTAGCCGCTTTCTTGTCAGCGGCTTCTTTTTGAGCAGTCTCGCCTGTTACATCATAGCTTGCAGCCCATTCCTCAAGGATGGTTTGATACGGCTTGATAAAGTGTGTCTCAGTAAATCTGCCTTGGGTTACTGCCATCTGACTACGTTCGGCGCGGTCATAGACTACTTGCGTCAATGAATAGTCTTGGTAATTCAGGCTAGGTTGATACACTTGTCCAGCGCTTGAGTTGGCATTGTAAATCTCAGGACGGTAGATCTTCTGAAAGGTCTCCATGGTACTGATTGCACTAATCAGTTCAAGATCAGTGTAATCACTGAGCAAGTCCCCTGCAAAATAAAATGCTAATGGCGCGGCGCTACCCTCAGGCTTAAAATAACGTACCGTTAAGCCCATTTTATGAAAATAATCGTCGGTCAACGAGTATTCATCTTGCTTGTATTCAATGCCCAATACAGGATGCTGATTGACAGTACGATAGTAAGTCTTGCTGGTTGAAACGCTCAGGCAAATCACAGGTTTTTTGTGAAAATGAGCGTTGTAAGCCTCTGAGTTCAGTAAGTATTGAAACAATTTGCCATGCAACTCACCAAAATTATCTGGCGTTATGGATGCTAGGTTTTTGTCGCGATGCTCTGGTAACACAATACTAAAATCATAGTCACGCACATAAGATGAGAAGCTGTTGCCAACCATGCCGTCGATACGCTTGTTTTCTTTGTGATCCACAATCGTGGTTTTTAGCGTTTCGATAATAGGAAACGTCTGACCATTGCCTTTAACATCTAGATCGACAGAGATGATATCAACTTCAACAGAATAACGATCTGCTGTCAGATTGTCCCAATGCGCCAATGCATTAAAGCGGTTATTGATCATGGTTAACGTTTTGCGTAAGTTCTCTTGGCGGTGCTCGCCGCGTGCCAAATTTGCAAAGTTAGTCGTCAAACGCGTGCTATCTGCAGGCTGATAGTTTTCGTCAAAACGAATGTGCTTAATTGAACAATTGAATTCTTTACTCATGGTGATCCGCTACCTTATTTATCTGAGATAAAACCAAATCTGTGTATGAGGTGAATCATACCGAAATCTAAACATGAATAAAAACGATACAATTTAAACATAAGATGAATTTTATTCATCTTGTTAAAAATTAGAGATATAAAGGAAATTTAACAGTGGAAGTTTTAAGGATTTATTTAACGTATAACTAAGCCTTTCACACACTGGCGGCGAAGAAGGTTCTTATACTGCTTAAGCATATTTTTAAGGCATAAAAAAAGGATACCGTAGTATCCTTTTTATTCAAATTCGAGCCTGATAACACATCGACTCTAGTGGTGCTCACCAGGAAGAATTTTGGCAAAGGCACGCTGAGCAAGATTAGGCTTGCTATCAGTCGTTTGTGCAGCAGTCGAACTTGGGAAAATGCGATAGCCAATGGACTGAACGCCAACGTTAAAGGCTGGTACCAACGAGTAAGTCGCTGAGGCAAATTTACCCATATTACTCGCAATGCTATTTGGCTTATGAACGATGGCTTTTGCGACCATCATCGCTGCTTCGTCAGGCATCAATGCTGGCATATAGCGATATAGCTTGGTTGGCGCAATCATTGGGGTACGTACAAGTGGCATAAAAATGTTGGTCACTTTGATATTATCGCCTTTGACTTCAGCAGCCAAACAGCGACTAAATGCATCTAAGGCAGCCTTTGACGCGACATACGCTGAAAAACGAGGGCTATTAGCCAATACCCCAATTGAGGAGATATTCACGATTTGACCAGTTTGGCGACCAATCATCGTTGGCAAGAAACCAAGAATGATTTTGACCGCGCCAAAATAATTAATCTCCATGGTACGTTCAAAGTCATGAAAACGGTTGACCGACTCATGCACTGAACGACGAATCGAACGTCCCGCATTGTTGACTAGTACATCAACATGTTTAAAGTCAGCCAAAATCTTTTCACTGGTTTTTTCAATCTCATCCATATTGGTCAGGTCGCATGGATAGTAGCTAGCCGCGCCGCCAAGTGTTTCAATATTTTCTTTGACCATTTTTAGCTTATCTTCAGTACGGGCCAGCAAAATAACATGCGCGCCGCATTCACTGAGCAAAAAAGCCGTACGCTCACCGATACCACTTGAAGCGCCTGTGATGATAATATTCTTGCCTTTGACGGCTTTGGTAATTGCTTTTTTCGAGAGATTGGCCATAAAAAGTCCTTTTCGTTTATTCTATAGTTATTGGTATTCGGTTATAGCATAGCAAAAAAATGTCGTATGGAGTGAACAAAACCATAGTGGGCGTTAGCTAACGGGACTTTTACAAATTTCGTCGTCGACATAGATATTTATAGATACATTTTTAGCTTATTGTTAATTACTAAATGCTAAGTACTAAGTGTTAAGTGTTAAGCTTTTTTTCTGATTAATTATGAGGAGTATCTACTTTGATAGACACACTAACTCACTATATCGACTTAATTGCCAAAATGATCGAAGTCATTGGCGTCCTCATTATGTTTTTTGGGCTATTTCTTGCCTTGTATAAAGCTTTTCGAGCGTCGGGGCACTTCAACAATGATACCTACGTCGAGATCAGACAGACCGTAGGCAAATCTATATTGTTGGGGTTAGAAGTACTGATTGCCGCTGATATCGTGGCTACTGTCGTCACCGAGCCATCGCTACGCAGCGTACTGGTGCTAGGTTTCATCGTACTGATTCGAACCTTTTTAAGCTTATCGCTACAAGTTGAACTAGAAGGTCGATTCCCTTGGCAAAATAGAAAACCTGTGCCTGACAAACAGTCTGATACTGACAATCATACTGTGCCAATTGATAAAGCATAGCTGTTGGACAAAAATGCCATCAAGAAACGATGCATAGAAATAACTAGCACTGATTTATAAAACAATATTTAAGCGATTACTACTCGTGCGCCTGCAAAAAAGTCTCGACCACTTTAAATTGCCCAACCGTACTTTCTTCACCATACATCGCCTGTCTAAAGGCGTTAGAATTTGGAATACCTGTCGTATACCATGCAATATGTTTGCGAGCGATACGGCAGCCTGAGTACTCCCCATAGAAATCATAGAGCTCTTGCAAATGGGCCAGTACGATCTCTTTTATCTCACTAACGCTCGGTGCCTCTAGGCGCTCGCCAGTACGCAAAAAGTGCTCAATATCGCGAAATATCCACGGCTGCCCTTGTGCAGCACGCCCAATCATCACCGCATCACAGCCTGTCATCTCATAGACGTGTTGGGCTTTTTGTGCGCTGTCGATATCGCCATTGGCAATGACAGGAATACTGATACTTTCTTTGACTTCGCGTATTAGCTCATAGCGTGCATTGCCTGTATACATGTCTTCACGCGTACGGCCATGAATAGCAATCGCTGCAATGCCGGCCTGCTCAGCACGCTTGGCGACTCGTAAGATATTTTCACGACCATTCTCAAAACCCAGACGTGTCTTTAGCGTGACAGGTGCATCCACGGCATTGACCGTTGCATCTAACAATCGCGCGACCAAATCTTCGTCTTGCAACAATGCAGAACCTGCCAGCTTACGACAGACCTTTTTGGCCGGACAGCCCATATTGATATCGATAATCTGCGCACCATTATCAATTTGATAACGAGCCGCTTCAGCCAGTTTGTCCGGCTCAGCACCTGCTATCTGTGCCGAGATAGGCGCAATCTCATTGTCAAAATTGGCACGATACAAGGATTTTTTGCGTGCATAAAGGGCCGTATCAGCGATGATCATCTCGCTGACCGCATGACCTGCACCAAATGATTTACACAGTCGGCGAAAAGGATTGTCCGTCACGCCTGCCATCGGTGCGACCATTAGACGGTTTTCAATCGTCAGGCCACCTATGTTCAATGGCTGTAATAGCGGATGATCAGATAAAGTCGAGGACGAAGATAAAATGGGAGAATCAATAGACATAAAAAAACGGCTTGATTTGTAAGGAAAACAAGCCGTTATTCTAAGGATTGCTGCGTTTATTGCAAGCGATTAACGTGAATAGCTTGCATAAGCGTTGGTCATTTTTGATACATTTCATGCACTACTTATCAAGCACACTGCCCTGCTCTAGCGTGATGTCATCATCATGCTCTTGCATGCGCCACGGTAGACTATCAGGCGATACATTGAGGAAATGTAAATACTTCTCAAACTGATCAATGATGTCATTAATCACTGATTCAGATTTGTAGCCGTATAAATCATAGGTCTGACCACCACGGCGTAGATACACCTCAGCGCGATGATGGTGCTCTTGTGGCAAAGTATCTGCGCTGTCTTCAGTATAATAATCAGGCGCATCATGCTCAGATAAGCGAACTTCGTACCAAAACTCGACATCGTCACCGCGCTGTAGCTCTAATACGGCTCGGTTATTGACCGCGTCATAATTGACCTCAGTCGTCCAGCCGGTTTCTGCAAATTTAGACGACACCTCCATCATCGAAGGCATAACTACTTCTTTAATATAGCTAAGAACCTTTTCACGCGTTGGCTTATCGGTCATATAATCAATACGCTCGCGCCATGCAGACGGTTTGAGTAAATGCGGCGGCAGTCTGTTGTCATTACCAAGGCTCTGATTACGATGTCCTTCGATACGCAGCGCACGCCACATACCAAACATTGAAATAAGAATAATAATCGCAAATGGTAACGCACTAACGATAGCCGCTGTTTGTAGGGCTTCTAAACCCCCTGCAAGTAGTAATACTGCGGCGACAGCACCTTCAGTCACTACCCAAAAGCTACGCTGCCACCATGGTGTATCACTGCGACCACCTGCCGCTAGCGAGTCGATTACCAATGAGCCAGAATCCGATGACGTCACAAAAAAGGTAATAATCAATAAAATGGTCAACGACGACACAAATTCAGTAAACGGTAGATTCTCTAACAGTTTAAACAAAGCAATTGCTTGGTTGTTTTGTACTTCACTGATTAATGAGGTATAACCATCGACCATAATCATATGTAGTGCGGTATCGCCAAACACCGAAAACCAAAAGAATGTAAAGAAAGTCGGTACTAGCATCACACCCAATACGAACTCACGAATAGTACGACCACGGCTAATCTTGGCGATAAACAGACCTACAAAAGGTGCCCATGCAATTGTCCATGCAAAAATAAACAAGGTCCAGCTACCGATCCAATTGCTATTTTCGTATGCCTGCAAGCTAAAGGTACGTTCAACGATATTACCCAGATAGCTACCCGTATTTTCCATAAAGGCGTTCAAGATAAAAATAGTCGGACCGACGACAAATACGAACAGCATCAACGCAGTTGCCAATAGCATATTTAAAATAGATAAGCGTTTTACACCCTTATCCATCCCTGCCAACACCGATACCAATGCCGCGGCGGTCACCAAAGCAATGGCAATCACCTGTACGGTCGTATTCACTGGAATGATATCTGGCAATAGATAATTGAGTCCCGCATTGATTTGCGACACTGATAAGCCAAGACTGGTAGCAATACCAAACATCGTACCTAATATCGCAAACACATCGACTGTATGACCGATAGGGCCATGAATCCTGTCACCAATAATCGGGTATAGCGTCGAGCGTATTGATAGTGGTAAACCATGACGAAACGCAAAATAAGCTAGTGATAAACCAACGACACCATAAATTGCCCAAATATGAAAGCCCCAATGGAAATACGCAATTTGCATCGCCTCTTTTGCCGCGGCAATAGTCTGCGGATCCGACATTGGCGGACTAGAAAAGTGCATTACTGGTTCCGCTACCCCATAAAACAGTAGCGCAATCCCGTAACCTGCCGAAAACAGCATGGCAAACCATTCAAGAAATCCGTACTCCGCCTCAGCATGATCAGGGCCCAGCTTGATACTGCCATAAGACGAAAACGCCAGTACAATAATGAACATCAAAAACAGTGCCACTGCCAGCATATAAAACCAGCCGAATGTCTCAGTCGTAAAACTAAGCACGTCACTAAACAGAGCACCCGCTGCTTCAGGATTGATAGCCGTACCAATAACCAGTAGCAGCATAATAATTGCTGCAGGTACAAAGACTGGTAATAAAATAGTCGAACGAGGTAATTTACTCATGAAAGATAATATCCTCAAAAGTTGACGATGCCTTTTTATAGAAAAGTTTTAATTAAGGCAAAGATTAGAAAATGTGTGTGAATGGTTATAATAATTATCACACTCTTTTCCAAAACCCTAGACAAGCGTTCAACTCGTAACATGACTTTAACGAATGTTACATGACTATTACCAAGAAAATAAAAAAGGCAGCTTGCTAGCTGCCTTTTGATTGTATATGTATTTTTTTAGTGATTTATAATCTATAAATGCTCGCTAATTCGTAAATACCAATATTTTTTATACCTAAACAGAAGCACTCTGTTTCCTAATTAGGCATCAATCACTACCGCCAACTTCTGCGCAATATCTGCCAAATCATTGTTGTCGGCTTGGGTCACTGCATGACGTCCTAACTCATGGATACTTGATGGAATGAGATGTACATGATAATGAAAGACTGTTTGACCTGCTTGTGAGCCATTCAACTGCATTTGGATAACGCCTTCACGCTCAAATACTTGGCGCTGAGCTTGCATGACTTTCTTAGACGTCATTAGCACCGCAGCAGCATATTCAGGCTCAAGATCCGCCAAATCAACGGCTTTCTGTTTGGGTATGACCAATACATGGCCTTCTGCTTGTGGCATGATATCCATAAAGGCCAGCGTTTTATCATCTTCATATACTTTGTGATATGGAATATCACCATCTAACATTTTGGCAAAAATATTATTGTCGTCATAAGCAGTCTTTTGATTTACTTCAGTCATTATTTTTTCCTTTAAGAGTTTTATTATTAGTTAATTAATAGCTCAATAGCTCAATAGCTATCCAAAATAGATAAAAGCATCTGTCATATAGTGGACGAAATATAACTTTAGTACAAGTCAGTATGACAACCGAATTTGAAAAATATCAAGCCATATTCCAACCATGCTAGCTCACTAATTTATTGGCGAGTCATGCCCTTAAAATGTTATATTAACCCTCTATTTTAATAACGCTATGTTTATGGATTTGCCTACTTTGCCAACTCAACCAGATATGGATAACACTACCGCAACCCTTGATAATCAGGAAGAACACTCTGATATTGAGAGTGAAAGTGGTACTCAAACTATCGATCCAAACGCTATCATATTAGCAGAAGCATTGACTGATAAAGCCATCAGCTGGCAGATACACAATTGTAAAATTATAAAGAAGACTGTCACGCAAGATTTGCCACTGCCTTTTTTGTATCACTATGACAGTTTAGATGATGCGATCAAACAGACGCACCCGCTTACTCCTGAGCTACTGCTTCAATTCAATAAACCCATGTCAGCTCATCAAGCTGCCAAGTTAATTGGTATTGACGAGGAGCTGCTGACCAGTCCTTGGCATGTAAAAATTATCGGCTCGTTAGTGGTATTTAGTGAGGCATTGCAGTTGGCTGTACGACTACATTGGACCAATACGGGTAAAGAGACGCAGCAGGTATATACTAAAGATGCTGCCGACGCTATTATTGCCGCTTTTAAAGACTGGCAGTTTTTTGGTCGTGTAGACGTCCTCTATAAAAATAATAAGCAAATATTAATTAGTATTGACGAGCAAAACCCTAATACGCCAGCACTCTCTGCCGAGTCGCTGTTGACGATTGAAGCTAGTAGTGATTATCAGCAGCTACTAGCTACTCATGCGCTTGCAGCCATTGTGAAATTAGAAGCAGACAAAGCTGATCTTCCTTGGTTTGACAAAGCCATATTAGAACGTATTGAATAGATGTTTTGAATAACTGTTTTTTTGCTCATCGCTTGTGATTATTAATTCGTTATTATTAATTCACTGTTATTAGCATATTGTTTTTAGTTATTCATATCTAATGGTATGGTAACGAATTAGTATTATTCACTAGTACTCACTCTCTATAAAAAGCACACTATCCCTATTAAAACTGAGGGTGCACATTTTTATAACCCCGCCTATTTGTAAGGAATATCACATGGATTATCGCTCAAAAACCTCTACCGGCGGTCGTAATATGGCAGGCGCGCGCGCATTATGGCGTGCAACCGGCATGACTGACGGCGACTTTGGCAAGCCAATCATTGCGATTGCTAACTCTTTTACCCAGTTTGTACCCGGCCATGTGCATCTAAAAGACCTTGGACAGCTGGTCGCCCGTGAGATTGAGCAAGCAGGCGGCGTTGCAAAAGAGTTCAATACCATTGCGGTTGACGATGGTATTGCGATGGGCCATAGCGGTATGTTGTACTCGCTACCAAGTCGTGATTTGATCGCTGATTCTGTCGAGTATATGGTCAATGCTCACTGTGCAGATGCACTAGTTTGTATTTCTAACTGTGACAAAATCACCCCGGGTATGTTGATGGCCGCCATGCGCCTTAACATTCCAGTGGTGTTTATCTCAGGTGGCCCAATGGAAGCGGGCAAAATATTAGCTAGTACCGTTGGTAAGAGCCATAATACTGATAGTAGTGACAGCAGTGCTGTTCGCAAACTTGACCTTGTCGATGCGATGATGGACGCTGCTGATGATAGCATCAGTGATGAAGACGTCGCTGCTATTGAAGCCTCAGCCTGCCCTACTTGTGGCTCATGCTCTGGTATGTTTACAGCCAACTCGATGAACTGCTTGACCGAAGCTTTAGGCTTAGCACTACCAGGTAATGGCTCACTGCTAGCTACTCACTCATTGCGCCGCGAGCTATTCTTAGAAGCGGGTCGTACCATTGTGTCGCTTGCCAAGCGTCGCTACGAGCAAGATGATGACTCTGTGTTACCACGCTCTATCGCTACCAAAGCTGCTTTTGAAAATGCCATGAGCTTAGATATTGCCATGGGCGGCTCAACCAATACCATCTTGCATCTACTTGCTGCGGCTAATGAAGCAGAAATCGACTTTAAAATGGCTGATATTGACCGTTTGAGTCGCGGTGTGCCTTGTCTGGCAAAAGTAGCCCCTGCCTCACAGAAATACCATATGGAAGACGTGCATCGTGCTGGCGGTGTCTTTGCATTACTTGCTGAGCTTGATCGCGCCGAGTTACTAAAAACTGACGTGCCAACTATCCATAGCGCCACGATGAAAGAAGCGATCGATAAGTGGGACATCATGAACCCTGACAATCATGAGGCACGCGCTCGCTTCCTTGCAGCACCTGGTGGCGTACGTACCACAGAAGCATTCTCGCAATCAAAAGAGTGGTCAAACCTCGACGTCAACCGTGAGTCAGGCTGTATCCGTAGTGCCAAACACGCCTACTCTACAGATGGCGGCTTAGCCGTACTATATGGTAATATCGCTGAGCGCGGCTGTGTGGTCAAAACCGCAGGCGTCGACGAAAGCATCTTGACCTTTACTGGTCGCGCGCGTCTATTTGAATCACAAGATGATGCGGTTGCTGCGGTATTGGCTGACGAAATCGTTGCAGGCGATGTGGTCATCATTCGCTACGAAGGCCCTAAAGGCGGCCCTGGTATGCAAGAGATGCTATACCCAACGACTTATCTGAAGTCAAAAGGATTGGGTAAAGAATGCGCCCTACTGACTGATGGTCGCTTCTCTGGTGGTACATCAGGTCTATCAATTGGCCATGCTAGCCCAGAAGCTGCTGAAGGCGGGGCGATTGGTTTGGTCGAAGAAGGCGATAGTATTCATATCGATATCCCAAACCGTACCATCAACATGAAAGTGAGTGATGCAGACTTAGCCGCTCGCCGAGAAGCTATGGAAGCGCGTGGTCGTGATGCATGGAAACCCGTCAGTCGTGATCGTCATGTCTCGCCAGCATTACGTGCTTATGCGGCTATGACCACCAGTGCTGATACTGGTGCCGTACGTGACGTGAGCCAAGTCGAACGCTAGTCTGTAAACTATTGATGATACAGACATACTGATAAAATTATATTAAGCCTGCACAATGCAGGCTTTTTTTTCACCAAAAAACAACGTAGCTGTCGTTTTGATAACTATTTTTTGCGGTAATTATTTTATTTTGACGTCATGATAAAGAGTATCAGTGACTGACTATCAACTATTGCTGTGAATTGTCATCAATATCTAAAATCACCCTCTTAAAATCGATCCTTAAAACATAACGACGTGCGTAAACCTTATGATTGAAAAATATAACTTATTCTTATTAATCTGCGGGATTGCCTTTTTACTAGGGGCCTTGTTTCCTGTTATTTTTAAGCGCACCTCTATCTCATTACCGATGCTCCAAGTCAGCTTCGGTCTGATGATGGGCTACTGGTGGACGTCTTTGTCCTTTTTAGACCCACTTGATAACGGTTTACTCATCGAGAAACTGACTGAGATTGTTGTACTGGTCTCATTGGTTGGTGCTGGTATTAAAATCGATACAGAGTTGTCTTGGCGATTGTGGCGCCCAACAGTAAGACTGCTACTCATTACCATGCCTATTGGTATTTTTGCGATGGCAGTCTTGGGGTATTACGCGTTTGGTTTAAGCCTTGGTGCAGCTATCTTATTAGGTGCAGTGTTAGCACCTACTGATCCCGTGTTAGCTTCGAGCATTCAGGTGGGACCTCCCAATACAGGAGGAGAAGACACACCGCGCTTTACCTTAACGTCAGAGGCCGGGTTGAACGATGGTCTGGCTTTTCCGTTTGTGTACCTAGCGATTAAGATTGCAGAAGCGTTCAGTGAAGGCAAAGCCTTTACTTACGAGATGCTATGGTCGTGGTTTACTCATGACGTCTTGTGGAAGATTGGCGCAGGTGTAGTGGTGGGTGTATTGGTTGGTAAAATATTGGCCAAAGTCGTGTTTTCTAAACATACTCGCGAGACTACCATCTCGCAAGGCTATGTGGTTATTGCGTTGACGCTACTAGCCTATGGTCTTGCCGAGTATGTACATAGTTATGGCTTTATCGCTGTATTCGTGGCCGCATTTGCGTTTCGTCGCTCAGAGTGTGAGCATACTTATCATCAAAAACTGCATGATTTCGCTGAGCAACCAGAAGGCTTATTGATGTCATTAGTGCTAGTTATCTTTGGCATGTTCCTCGGTCAAGGGCTGCAGGCAGGTGTCGAGTTGACATGGCGCGTCTATATCGTCAGCTTTACCTTCTTACTACTTATACGTCCGATTGGTGGATTTATTGCCTTATCAGGATTGAACTTACCACATACCGAGAAATACGCAATATCGGCTTTGGGTATTCGTGGTATCGGTACTTTGTATTATCTGTCCTATGCGCTCAATCAAGGGTTTTTCGCAGATGAAGATGCGCTTAAACTGTGGATTGTTTGTTCGATTGTCATTTTGACTTCTATCTTTATCCATGGTCTCAGCGCATCAAGATTGCTTAAAATGACACCAAACAAGCAGCATTAAAATTAATGCTGCTTATATTTGAAACAGAATCAATTCGCGATTGAAGTTGGCGTTATTAAAGCATCTCTTCTACCCAGCTCAAGACGGCTTCTGTCAGCGCAAACTGACGAACGTCATTGAGCATAGTGGTATCAAAATTATGAGTAAAAGCAAATGACAACTGGCGCTCAGGGTCGCACCAAGCAACCGATCCGTTATATCCCATATGCCCAAATCCTGATAATGCAGGACTCATTCTCTTATCCGTATCATCGTTGTTAGCATACAAGCTGAATAATCTATGGTAGCCCAATCGCCATTTCATAGCCGCTGGCATAACCGCATCTAAACCCTCAACCTGCGGCGTAGATAACTGCTCAAAAGTAGCACTATCAATCAGCGTCTTTCCTTGCCATATACCACCATTAGCAAGCATCGCATAAATCGTTGCCAGTGCTTTAGCGGAAGCGACACCATTTGCCGCTGGAATGACCGCCTGTAATGTTTGACGCTTATGATAATCAAGGGCATGTTTGCCAGCAGGTATCAGCGCCGCCTTATAGTTTTTTAGATTAAGCTGACTGGTATTGAAATATAAGCTATTAATACGCGCCGTATTCAATACAGGTTGTACGTTATCAGTATCAGAGCTATCTAGATTTTCATCAAGGCTGTCATCAAGGCTACTTTGCGTCTCAGCTGCACGTTTGTCATTTAGCATTTTCTGTTGCCAGTAATGATAACTAGGTAAGCTTGCATAAGTACGTAAAGTCTCTTGAGAGTCTACTTTTAAGGTCGGTTTTTGACGTCTCGATTTTAATTGAGAACTCGTATCCTCTGTTTCTTCAAAATCTTTGGCTAATTTTGCCACCTGATCTACTTTGCTATCTGGCACACCAAAATAGCAGCTGTCGGCGATACCCAGAGGCTCTGTTAGATACTGGCGCAGTGCTTCAGAGAACGATAGATTCGTGACCGCCTCTACTACGCCGCCCAATACCCAACCGTAGACCAATGCACTATAAGCGCTGTCATACTTAGTAGCATCTTCGGGAGAGGTAATAGGCATCGCTGCAATGTGGCGCAGCATCGTATCCCAATCAAGTACCGTCTCGCTATCGACATCAATACTTTGAATCGAAAACAAATCGGCTTGATGTGACATGACTTGTCGCAACGTAATTTGGTCTTTGCCGTTTGCAGCAAATTCTGGCCAGTAATGGGCAATAGGTTTGTCATATTCGATCAGTTGCTGCGAAACCAGCACATGAACCAATGTTGCCAGTACCCCTTTACCGGTAGAAAAATTAATAGCCAACGTATCAGGCTGCCACGACATATCAGAGCGTGCCATACCTGTACTGGCTTGTGCTATACACTGACCTGCTTGATACACGGCTACAGCCCCGCCAGCAGGTGCATCATCAAGCTGTAAATCTGTCAGTAATTGCTGTAATTTTTTTTGAAAGTCAGCGTTTATGGGTGTATTAGAATTTTCTGTATTATGATCCATTATTATTACCTTGCTCCAGTGATATAAATTATTCTAGTTTTAAGATGATAGTAATACATAAGCTATAGTCAAAGAAGTCTAAAACGCATACAAGGTAGCCGATTACAGATTGCACAAGTATTTCTTTGACTATATAAAATATTTGAACCAGTATAAATGAATTGTGAGCCAATAAAAAAGGCCACCTATTGGTCGCCTTTTTTATTATTTATTTCGATGTTATTTTTAGAGTTTACCAACGTCTAAGACAGCACTAATATTCAACGCCACAAATCTAGTTAACGCGGTACTAGCAAACGATTATGAACTTCTTGTTCAAGCTTGGTCAAACCATGACTGCGACCACGCTCCATCGCTGTATCCATCTTACGTCCACGCAACCATCCTGCCCGCAGCGCTATTGCAGCTCCTACTCTATTACCCGACCCACAGTGCATAGCGATTTTTTTGCCATGGTGCTGGCGTAATACATTATCAAACGCCAATATCTTAAGCTGCTTTAGCTCTTTAGCACCGCTGATAGGCAGCTGTTCGTAGTGCATACCTGCTTGCTCAACTGCTGATGCCTCATCAAAGCTTAACTCGTCATCAGGCTGCAAGTTGATGACCAGCTCGACACCCGCTTTCGCTAAAGCCGCAACTTTTTCGTCATCTAATGCACCGCACACGATAGTGTTTGCATCTGGACGAAAATAAGGCTCAAAGATATCGGCCAAATCAACGCCATTATCGGCACTAACATAAATGTTAGTGCCGCTATCGTTAGCAGCGGCCGTATCAGTCGTCATCGAGCTATCTGTTTGATCTACGTCTATCGCGTTTTCTTCTGAAGGCATGTTTTGTGAAGTCATAATAATAAATATGTACGTTAAATATGGCTGTTAAAATAGAAGCTTTAAGATGTTTATGCTACTTGCTGTCACTCTTTAAGGTTACAACACCCGCCAAATGCAGTTTATTGTTTTTAGAGCTATACAGTCCAAACTCACAAGTATCATCTACGTTTGTAAGCTGGGCTACTGGCTCAGCAATCAGCTCTACTTCAGCTGGCAAAAAGATAGGCAGCTTAAATGAGACGTCAATTGTATAAGTATCAGGCAAGTCACCCATTAGAGCAAGGCACTTAGCCTTTGACCACATACCATGTGCAATCGCTTTAGGAAAACCAAACGCACGTGCTGATAGCGGATGCAAATGAATCAAGTTAAAATCGCCTGAGACAAAAGCATAACGACGACCGATATCTTCTGGCACTTCAAAAATGCTATGAACACCTGCTTCGTTTACTTCAGGCTTGACCATGACCGGACGCGGAGCGCTCTTCTTATCTTTACTGCTAGGTTTCTTGCTACGTGATAAATAAGTCGATGTACCTTCCCAGATGACTTCATCTTCTGACTTTACGATAGTGACAAAGTCAAACTGCTGACCTTGAGCATGATCACGCAGGTTATCAAAAGTGACCGACATTGCTACCGTTTCACGCTCTCCAATCGGGCGATACTGGGTGACGCTATTATCAACGTGGACAAGACCTAACATGGCAAATGGGAATGGCTCTTTGACCATCATGTTCATCTGCAGCGTCTGTGACAATACCGAGAAGTAAGTCGCTGGCACTTTACCATCATCAGCAAAACCGCAAATTTTGCGATAGTCATCTAGATTTTCTTGATCGATATGCAAGTCATCTACATAGTAAGTAGATTGTGGCAACTGGTCTCTACTGACCTTGCCACCATTACCGATAGGCAATAAGCTTTTGACAATATTGGCATAAGTGGTGTGCGCTTTTGGCAACGCATCATAATGTTTGTCTGACATAAGTACATCCTAAGTGTGGCTTGAACAAGTTCTTTAACGTTTATAAAGACAGTCTGCAGTCATTGACTAAAGCCTACTATTAAATCATCTAATAAGCATTAAATTTAATCAACCTCATGAGTATCTTTAATAGCAAAAAATAGTTTGGCTATTGGTTCTTGTGTTTTTATCATAAAAAAGCCACCCTTGGGCAGCTTTATTACACTTTATCAAAGATTATTTCGTAAGCATATGTGATACAAACGAGAAATAATAGCTTATATGATACAACTACTGTCTCTATCTGTACCTTATTTCTCACATATACCTGTCAATTAATCAACATTACGCACCAAGTAAGCTTTGACCACAGACGCGAACCGTGTTGCCATTTAGACCGCCAGAGGCAGGTGAAGCGAACCATGCAATAGTTTCAGCCACATCTACTGGCAGGCCGCCTTGGCTCATTGAATTCATGCGGCGACCAGCTTCACGAATAGCAAATGGAATGGCTTCTGTCATTTGGGTTTCGATGAAACCAGGAGCGACTGCATTGATCGTCATGCCTTTAGCATTGTCTTCTAATTGCTTGGCAGTTGCGTTAACCAAACCAATCACACCAGCTTTAGAAGTGGCATAGTTGGTCTGACCCATGTTGCCAGCGATACCTGAAATTGACGACACACATACGATACGTGCGTTTTCTTTCAGTACGTCATTGTCCAACAAGTAGCGGTTCAATCTAGCGATACTGCCCAAGTTGATATCGATGACCATGTTCCACTTTTTCTCATCCATCTTAGCCAACGTCTTATCACGAGTCACGCCAGCATTATGGATGATTGAATCTAGACCACCACGTTTTTGAGCAGCGTCAGCGATTTCTGCACCAGCATCTTCACTAGTGATATCTACCGTCAAAGCAGAACCACTGATTTCGCTAGCAACTTTTTGTAAGTCAGCTTGCTGCTGTGGTACATCTAGACAGATCACGTGAGCCCCTTCACGAGCCAGTACACGAGCGATAGCTTCGCCAATACCGCGACTTGCGCCAGTCACTAGCATAGTTTTGCCGCCCAAAGGCTGGTTCCAATCAACATCGACTGAGCTGCCTTTACTGACACGTACTACTTGTCCTGATACATAAGCTGAACGAGCTGAGGTAAAAAAGCGTAAGGTTGAATCTAGGTTTTGCTCTGCGCCTTCTTCAACATAAATCAGCTGCGCTGTGATACCGCGCTTAAACTCTTTACCCACTGACTTCACAAAACCCTCAAGCGAGCGTTGAGCCATTGCTGTTTCAATATCAGTGATGTTCTCTGGCGTACGACCCACCACAACCACACGGCCTGATTTTTCTACGCGGCGTGCAACTGTATGGAAAAACTCATAAAGCTCTTTTAGCTGTTCAGCATTGCTAATATTACTGGCATCAAAAAGCAGTACTTTGAATTGATCATCGCCGCCCGTGTTGGCTTTTGCCTCGACGCCTGCATCAGCAAGTGCGTCTTTGATATCATCACTGCTGTTTACATATACTTCGGCATGGACATCTGAGAGGATACGGGCAACAGACTCACTGACACTCTTGTCATCACCAGTAGCACGGCCAACCAATACGCTACCACGCACCAAACGCTCACCGCTTTCGAAACGATCAAGCGTCGTTGGCATTGGCAAACCTAAGTTTTTTGCTACTTTTTTGCCAATAGCAGATTGAACAAAATCACCATAACGGTCTGACATAATATAATCCTTATAATTAATGATTCGTATAATAATAAAAAATGCAATGAATCTATTATATAGAGACATTGACATCGTAATTATTTAAATTTAGTAAATCGCCTCAAAACTAGCCTAACTATACACTTCCCTTATAAACAAGTCCAAAAACAGATAATGTCTACAACAATCTGTAAACAAGTCAGTATACAAGCCAGTCGTTTTTAGCAGCATTAAGCGCCACTATAACATGTTAAAATCTGACCTATAGGTTATGGCATACTTAATTATTGATAACAATATATTATCAAACGTACTGTTATGCAATGCTAATATTTCTTACTAGTCAGCTATTAGAGCGATGCGTCATGGTCATGAATCTACTACCGACCTCATACAAGCGTCACATAGTTTGCTAAAGAGATACATTAAGTGAATAAAAAACGCCTTATGATAAACAGCTGTATTGCGTAATAAATGATAATATTTGCTTGTATAAAATAACTTAACTATTTTTTATTGTTACCTATCACTTTTTACTTCTACCTATACTTTTTAAGGATAATATTATGAGTAATAAAAACAATCATCCAGATAGCCCTGTTGTTGAAAGTACGGTTGTTAAAGCAACGGATACAAAATCAGATACAGCAAAAAAAGAAACCGCTGCAAAAAATACCTCGACTAAAGACGCTAGTGCTAAAGAAACTACTAGCAAAAAAGCGGTCGATGAAAAAGTAGAAACCACTGCTGCCAAAAAACCTGCTCCAGCTAAAAAAGTCAGCGAAACCAAACCAGCTTCGAATCTGAATCGTGTTGCTATTTTAGGTGGTAACCGTACTCCATTTGCGCGCTCAAATGGAACATACGCTGATGTTAGCAACACAGACATGCTAACCGCTGCATTGGACGGTTTGATTGAGCGTTATAACCTACAAGGCGAAACCGTAGGTGAAGTGGTATCTGGCGCAGTTATGAAACTTAGCCGTGATATCAACCTTACTCGTGAAGCCACATTGAATACTGCGCTAAACCCACATACGCCAACTTATGATATCTCACAAGCTTGCGGTACTGGCTTACAAGCGACATTTGCTTCTGCTAACAAGATTGCACTTGGTCTGATCGATTCGGCAATCACTGGCGGTGTAGATACTACTTCTGACGCTCCTATCGCTGTCGGCGATGGCTTGCGTAAAGTACTGATCAAACTTGGTGCAGCAAAAGACAACAAACAACGTCTAAAAGCACTAATGGGTCTCAATCCAAAAGACTTAATCGACTCACCACAAAACGGTGAGCCACGTACTGGCCTATCAATGGGCGATCACCAAGCGATTACCACGCTTGAGTGGAATATCAGCCGTGAAGCGCAGGATGAGCTTGCATTTAACAGTCATCAAAACCTAGCACGCGCTTATGACGAAGGTTTCTTTGACGACTTGATCACGCCATACAAAGGCCTAACTCGTGATAACAACTTGCGTCCAGATACTACATTAGAAAAACTGGGTAAATTAAAGCCAGTTTTTGGTAGAAAAAATGCCAATCCAACGATGACAGCTGCCAACTCTACGCCGCTTACTGATGGTGCTTCTTGTGTACTACTAGGTACTGATGAGTGGGCAAAAGAGCACGGTCTAAAACCACTTGCTTATATCGTCCATCAAGAAACCGCAGCGGTAGATTTCATTGGTAAATCTGGTACCACAGAAGGCTTACTAATGGCACCAGCTTATGCGGTACCACGTATGCTTGAGCGCGCTGGTCTGACTCTACAAGACTTTGATTTTTATGAGATTCATGAAGCCTTTGCTTCACAAGTACTATCAACCTTAGCTGCTTGGGAAGATGAGAAATTCTGTGAAGAGCGCTTAGGCTTAGATGCCCCGCTAGGTTCTATCGATCGTAGCAAATTAAACGTAAACGGTTCATCACTAGCGGCAGGTCATCCATTTGCAGCAACTGGTGGTCGTATTCTAGCCACTGCTGCTAAATTATTGGATCAAAAAGGTTCAGGCCGTGCACTTATCTCTATCTGCGCAGCAGGTGGTCAAGGCGTGACTTGTATCCTAGAAAAATAAGCTTGGTCACTTTTAAGTGAAAAAGATACGCTGACTTATTACTTTGATCAGTACATATCTATCAATAAAAAATGCCCTTTAATTTATTTAAAGGGCATTTTTTATTGTCTGTACTTTGCTATGATAGAAACGACCTAGATAGTAGCCTCTTAAAAAAGCCGATACGCAAAACAAAGGTAATATTTATGGGTAAGACAAAAATTTTATTAAGAAAAATGAGGCAAGTCATTTTTGGCTCTGAAAAACTGGTGATGACAGAACCGCTTGCAACCGCTGATTTTCAATCTCTAACGACTGAGGAGGATGTAGATCGGTACCATCAGGAACAAGCCATTCTTACTGAACGCATTGAAAAAGACATTCTTGATGATGATTTACGTCGAAAAATGCACCAAGACTTAATCGATACATATGATGAAGAACTAGAAAATGAAATAGATGACTATGCACGTGACTTTCGTTTTAACGGACGTGAGATGAGCGAGCAAGAAAAACTGGATCGACGCACCTACTTTCAAGAGTTGGTACGACTACAGCGAGAACTGATAAAACTACAAGATTGGGTCGTTGATCGCGGTGAACGTATTGTCGTTATTTTTGAAGGGCGGGATTCTGCTGGTAAAGGTGGTGCCATTAAACGCATTACCCAACGATTGAACCCACGCGTGTGCAGGGTAGCTGCCCTGCCGGCTCCCACTGAGCGTGAGCAAACACAGTGGTACTTCCAACGTTACGTGGCCCACTTGCCTGCAGCAGGCGAAATCGTATTGTTTGACCGTAGTTGGTACAACCGCGGAGGCGTTGAGCGTGTCATGGGGTTTTGTACTGACGCGCAATATGAGGAATTTTTTCAATCAGTACCAGAATTTGAGCGTATGCTCGTACGCTCAGGCATTCGCTTAGTAAAATACTGGTTTTCTATCACTGATGATGAGCAACATGCTCGATTTATGAGCCGAATATATGATCCGCTTAAGCAGTGGAAACTCTCACCAATGGACCTACAGTCGCGCCGACGCTGGGAAGATTACACCAAAGCAAAAGAAACCATGTTTGAGCGCACTCATATTCCTGAAGCACCCTGGTGGGTTGTCGAAGGCAATAATAAAAAACGTGCTAGGCTGAACTGTATTGCCCATTTGCTCGACCAAATCCCTTACAAAGAAGTGCCTCGTGACGAAATTGAGTTACCCAATCGCAAACGCGATGATGAGTATTACCGTGAACCTATTCCCGATGATATGTATGTACCGCCTCGTTATTAAGCGACTAACGCCTACTACTATAAAAAATTAAAGAAACTTGATCGAAAAAAGCAGCCTTACTAATTAATAAGGCTGCTTTTTTATATTAATAAGTTAAAAATCACAGCCAAACTCATCAAAGATACAGGTGTGATTTCTAGATACTACCTAGTTATTAATAGATACTACATAGTATAAGTCGATTGCAAGCTATCGATTTTTCCCGCTAGCAAGCGCTCAACTTCATTCTTGATTCTTTGGCCAGAGACATCATTACCAATTTGCACAGCAAACCCTGCAGGTCGACTGCCCTGACTCTTAGAGTTAATCCAAACAACCTTACCATTCATTGGTAGGCGCTCACTAGAGTTGGGTAGCGTGATAGCGATAAACACCTCATCACCCAATTGCTGAGATTTGTCAGATGGTACAAACAAAGCGCCATTACTGACAAAAGATAAATAGCTGGCATATAACATTTCGATACTTTCATAATGACAGGTTAAAATCCCGCCACGTCCTGGCATTGCCATAGTCAGCTTCCTTCATCAACTGGGTTTAATATGTGTATATAAATAATTGATAGTATATAGTTAAGAACAATTGTAAATTTTCGAGCACTAATTAAATGCTCAAGCATGGCTCTATAAGCTTGCCAACTCTTGCATTAGCTTATCATAGGCAAATTTTTCTTGCACATTTTGTTGCAGTGCGATTTTGGTCTGCTGCACACTGTTAGCAAATGCCTCTAACCCGCTATCAGCAGGCTGACAAGTAGCCAATACCGTTGATAGATTGACATCCTTTTGTAGTTCACTCAGCCCCAAACAGACACGGCGTATATCAAGGAGCATCAGCTCAGATAACTGTATAAACTCTTTAATATTAAGCTGACTTTGCCAATAATCACTCGCCGCCACACCACTACGTTTACCGCTACGTAGCGCCTGCCATGTGGTCAGCCATAGGCTGCGCTTGCTATACCATGGTGCTTGCGCTAAGGCGATAGCAGCTAACGGCGCACCATTGGCCAGTTGTATCAACTGCTCAATCGCAGCGGTACCGACGGCTTCGCGGTTAATCGTATGACCTAGCGCCTGCGTCACATAATCGACAGCAACAGTCGGCTCAATTGTCTGTAATGCTAACTGTTGCACACGACTCTTAATCGTTGGCAATAGTTGAGCAGGCGTATCACTAATCAAAAACAGATGCACCTGCGCTTGCGGTTCTTCCAATGTCTTAAGCAGCGCATTAGCAGCGGCCACCGTCATTTTTTCAGCGTGATCTAATACACAGATGCGCATCCCTTGCCCGCCTTGATAAATAAAAGGCTGCAAAGCACGAATATCATCTACTTTGATCTTAAGTGCGCTATTGCTAGTAGCTTTAGCGCCTTTTTTATCTTTTGCGCTATTTGATTTTTCTTGAAGCGCATCGCTTTCGGCACTGATAGGCATACTAACGAGTGGTAATACTTGCAAGCTCGGATGAGTTCCCGATTTGAGCCACTGACAGCTCTCACACACTTCACAAGCACCTAGTGGATGTGCGCCACGCTCACGGCATAATAGCCAAGCGACCAATCGCCATATAAAGGCGCGTTTGCCCATACCTTGCATACCAGCAGCAAGCAATGCATGCGGCAAGGACTGCTGCTTAAGTACGCGCTCGGTCAACTGTAACCACAGTACTTTTTGCCATGGCAATAGTGGCGCAAAATACATACGGTCTGTGTTATCTAGTGCGTCCATATTTCCTGTCAAATTATTCATGGTTATGGCTCTGTCACATTGATTAGGTACTTTAGGTATAGCTACGACAACGATACTTTAGCGTTGTATGAAGCTTAGAATCGCACGCAACTTTGCTCAGACTATTACTTAGTAGGGTTTTGAAAGTTATCTAAGCTCATCGCGTTCAGACGGTCTAGATCTTCTTGTGTATCGACACCTGCTGGTAGCTGACAGGCAGCTTCTGCGATGGCGATATGCTGACCATTTTCTAAAACACGTAATTGCTCTAAGCTTTCGAGTATCTCAAGTGGCGTTTGTGGCCAGTTTACGAACTGCTGCAATAGACTGACACGATAAGCGTATAAACCCAAATGGCGATAGGCGTTCTTTGGTGATTGCATCTGATTATTATCAGCTAGTACAACGTCACGGTCACAAGGAATCGGTGCGCGGCTAAAATAGAGCGCACGCTGTAAGTTATTAGCAGATTGGCTGACCACTTTTACTACCGATGGTCTTTGGAACGTATCATAGTCATCGATAGGCTCACAGAGTGTGGCCATCACGCTATCCTCATCCGCTACCAAAAGCGCCTGTACTTGCTCCAAAAGCAATGGCGGTACAAGGGGCTCATCGCCTTGCATATTCACCACAATATCGTGGTCAGCCCAACCTTTGATAGCTGCTACCTCTGCCAAACGATCCGTCCCTGAAGCATGCTCACTACTGGTCATAACCACATCAAAACCTGCATCGGTGCAAACTTTTGCAATTTGCTCATCATCAGTCGCTATACACATGTCATCAGCAAAACTTGCTGTCTGCGCTTTTTCTGCTACCCAAAGTATCATTGGCTTACCATGAATAGTTAGCAATGGCTTACCAGGTAAACGCGTACTCTTAAAACGCGCAGGAATCACGATATGGGTTTTGGCGGGCGTGGTGGCGAACGACATGGCGTATTCCTATAAAAATTATACGGCGATTTAAAACATTAGCTGATATTTATAATAAGGCTGACGTGTTCATATCATGGTCGATACGAATCCCTAGTGCCTTTAGCTGCTCATCTAGATTATGATAACTATTCTCTGATAATACAGCCGTCACTGGTAACACCCATAGTCTACTGACAAGTTCTACATACTCATCACTGAGTGCTTGTGTCGCTGTATAGTCTGCCAATAATGCGCTGATTTTTACCGCATCTTTACTGGTTACGATGATAGGATAGTCACCATATTGTAAAAGCTCAGCCAAACTAAAATCATAGTGATCAGGGTAAGGATGCCCTATGACCTCAAAGCCAATAGATTCCAAGGTATCAAAAAACCGCTGTGGATAGCCGATACCACTAACAGCATGGACGCGGCTATTATTAGTAGGTTTAACACTATTTAGTTGAGCTGTGCTCGATGTATGACTCCATAGGCGCTGTAACTCAGCTGGTTGCAAATGCATGGTCAAACGGTCAGTAGACTGTATCTTATTACCACCTCTAGAAGTCTGAGTTAAATGCGTACTTGGCTTTTCATGATAAATAACATTTGCACCCTCTAATCGTGACATCGGCTCACGCAAAAAACCCGTTGGTAATAGCTGCTTATTGCCAAACCCACGGGCAGCATCTACCACAATCCATTCGATATCGCGCTGTAGTGCATAATGCTGCAAACCATCATCTGCAATAATCAATTGCAAATCAGGCTCTGCCTTTAATAGAGTAGCAATCGCTTGCTGGCGATCGGGGCACACTGCTATAGCAGTGCCTGTCATATGAGCAATCAAGCACGGCTCATCCCCGACTATATGGGGTAAGCTGGTAGCACTAACCAATGCAGGCATTTGACTCGTATCACCGCCATACCCACGACTGATTATCCCTACCTTTACGCCTTTTTTCTGTAAGTAGCTAACCAGAGCAATAATCAGCGGCGTCTTACCACTACCGCCCACACTGATATTACCAATGACCATCACGGGAATAGGTGCTCGATAGCTTGATAGTAGGCCAGCCTTATAAGCTTGACGACGCAACAAGGTAATGAAACCGTATAACCAACTGATAGGCAGCAACAACCACAACCAAACAGCTTGACGTTGCCATGCGCGGGTGACTGTCGTCTCAATACTCATTAATCAATATCGCTTATCTTATTGGTTCATGGCTGCGTGAAAATTGGCTAAAAACTTATGAACTGACTACTCGAAATCTCGAGCATACATTTGCGCATAGTGGCCTTGCAGCTGCATTAGCTCATTATGCGTTCCTAATTCAACAATCTGACCGCCATCCATCACAGCAATACGATCAGCTGATTCGATAGTCGTCAATCGATGGGCAATGACCAACGTGGTGCGGTCTTTCATCACATTATCGAGCGCTTGCTGGATATAATATTCAGACTCATTATCAAGCGCGCTAGTAGCTTCATCTAAAATTAGAATCGGTGCATCTTTTAATAGTGCACGAGCAATAGATAATCGCTGACGCTGACCACCAGATAGTTGCAACCCTTCAGCACCAATTTCGCTTTGATAACCGTTTGGCATTTTCATAATAAAGTCATGAGCGAAGGCATCTTTTGCGGCTCGTTCAACCTCAGCTTGAGTCTTGTCAGCTAGGCTGCCGTAAGCAATATTATTAAATACGGTGGTATTAAACAATACTACCTGCTGGTTCACCATTGCAATCTGGGCACGCAGACTCTCTAACTTAATGTCTTCAATTGGCATACCATCTAATGTGATTTGCCCTGAAGACGTCTCTAGAGTACGTGTTAATAAATTGACCAATGACGACTTGCCCGCACCACTTCGCCCTACTAATGCAACTGTCTCACCTGCTTTTATATTCAAGGTAAAGTCACGTAGAGCCACCGTCGAATCTGGATATACCAAGCTGATATTGCCTAACGACATTTGCCCTGATAGCGCTTTACTGATTGTGCCTGTGTCTTCTTCTTCTGGCTCATCAAGTAGCGCAAAAATCGACTCACCAGCAGCCAGCCCTTTTTGTAGCTTCTGATTAATATCAGTCAGCGAACGTACTGGCTTACTCAATAAACCTGCTGCTGCAATGTAAGAGATGAACTCACCTGCTGAAATATCATCTATTACTGCAGGTCGCAACGCAAGCCAGACGACAACGGCCATCGCAACCGCCATCAACAGCTGTACGGCTGGCGTATTAATACTATTGGTAACAACCACCTTCATACCTTGGCGTAAGTTTTTCTTGGATGTTTTGTCAAAACGTGCTGACTCGTATGATTGACCACCGTAGTTTTTGACCACTTGATAGCCGCCGATGACTTCATTGGTAATGTGACTGACATTACCCATCGTCTCTTGGATACCTTTTGAGAGCTTAAGATAGCGCTTTGATGCAATGCGCACCAGCCATAGTATTGGTGGCAGTACCACAAATAGAATAAGCGTTAGACGCCAATTGCTATAAAACAAAAAACCAATCAACGCGACAACGGTCAAACCATCACGCAGCAAGGTCTTCATTGAGTCTGTACTGGCAGCCGTGACCTGTTCAACATCAAATATCAATTTCGATGAAATCGTACCGGCTGGATTGGCCAAATAAAATGAACTAGGCAAGCGCAGTAATTTATTGAAAACTTCTACACGTAGCTCATAGACTAAGTTGCGTGAGACCAATGCAGAGTAATAGTTACCCAAAAAACTACCAACCCCGCGCACAAAGAATAGCAATATAATCAATAGTGGAAATAAGGTTTGTTTGCTTCGATCATTCTGATTGATAGCATCAGTAATATATTGCAGAAGCTTGGCAGTCCAAATCTCTGTCCCTGCATTAATTGCAAAACCTAAAGCCGTCAATAGCAATGCCCACCAGTAAGGCTTTAAATACCTTAATAAGCGTAATAGTGTCTTACTCTTAGGCGTAATGGGCGATACTGCCGATGCATTTTTATCAGAAGATTTTTTAGAGTCAGGTAAATAAGCTTGGCTCATAAAAGCCTCAATTTGGGTATCGTGGTATGAATGGGCTGTGTGTCACACAGTTTTATGATGATAAGGCTATATATTTTATTGCGGCAGCGTTTGGCCAAGTGGCACCACTGTACTGATGTTTAAATTCAAAAATCCGAGCTTTCCAGCGATATCCATCACTCGTACCACAGACTGATGGGTCGCATTGGCATCCGCTGCAATGACAAATAGCATATCGCGATTGCTGCCCGCCTCTTGCTGCAACATACTGGTCAGTTCAGCCTCATTGCTACTAGCAAGTGTAATACCGTTGACCAAATAGCTACCATCCTCTTGCACAGCTACTTCGATACTGTTGTTTTGCTCTGTCAGTGCAACACCTTCCGCTTCCGGAAGAATAATATTTAAACGACTAAAGTGATTGAATGAGGTAGCAAGTAATAAAAATACAATCAAAAACAGTAAACAATCAATCATCGGTGTTAGATTAATTTCAAGTGGTTCAACCGTTGGTTTTCTAAAACGCATATCAATCTCTTTAATTCAGCTACCATTTATAGGCTTAAGATTTCTATTCTTTAAAACCGCATTGACTACACTGCCGCTATGCTAGTCTTATCCGAATCCAACCCACCGAATGAACGTTCTTGCACAACACTATCGTCTATTGACGTACGGCTAGAAGATGTAGATGGCTGCGCACTAGCAAGCAAATGATAATCATACAGCTCTTGAATCATAAGCCCTGCTTGAGTCTCAAACTGAGCATTAACATCAATGATACGGCGCTGAAAATAACGATAAGCAACCAACGCAGGGATAGCAACAATCATACCAGCAGCGGTAGTGATTAGTGCCTGTGATACGCCAGCGGCTAGCATCGTCGGATCTTGCATTGCACCATCAGTAATCGCCAAGAACGACGAGATGATTCCTAGTACCGTACCTAACAGACCAAGCAACGGCGCTATCGCACCGATAGTTCCTAACATATTGATGTTTTTCTCTAACTGATGAACTTGGACGCTGGCACGATTTTGCATGTGCATTGTCATCGATTCTAGCCCATACTGACGATATAGCAACCCCGTTGCCAAGATATCGCCAAGCGCCGTCTTTTCTTTCACATTCATCAATTGTGTGCGGCCAATATCGCCATTTTCACGTAAACGAGTTATTAGCTGTTCGCGCAACCTGCTAGGAGCGACTTTGTTAAACTGTAGCGTATGGCTACGTTCAATAATGATGACTAATGCCAATATAGAACAGACCATGATAGGTGTCATTAGCCAGCCACCTGCTTTTACCAACTCCCACATACCTACTCTCTTCCATATTTTTGCAAAAATAAATGTTCAGAGGCGACTTAGCAATTGGATAGATACGGCTAACTCGCAAACGTTATTAAGCTTGAGCTTCTACAAACGTTATTAAGCTTGAGCTTCTATATGTTTAATCAACGCAGCTAATTGGTCTTGATTGTGGAAAAATATCTCAACACTACCTTGACCATCTTTTTTATGCTTTAGTTTGACTTCAGCACCAAGCATGTCTGTCAATCTTTGGGTCAAACGCTCTACATCACGAGATTGCGCTTGTTCAGCACGATTGATTTTGGGCGCTGGCTGCAAGATTGACTTGACCAATTTTTCAGCTTCTCGCACAGTCATACCACCATCGATAATCTTTTGCGCGATGATAGGTTGTTGTTCAGAGGACAACGCCAACAGTGTACGAGCATGACCCATATCTAGCGCACTGTTAGCCAAATGATCTTTTACTGTATCATGCAGCTGATTTAAACGAAGTAGATTCGATACTGTTGTACGTGCCTTGCCAACGACTTCAGCAATCATGGCATGACTCATACCAAACTCCGTATGAAAGCGCTGCAACGCCGCTGCCTGCTCAATCACTGATAAGTCTTCACGCTGGATGTTTTCAATCAGTGCTAGTGCAATTGCCAACTCGTCGGATAAAGCGCGCTCAATCGCAGGGATAACTGCTTTTCCTGCCATTTTTGCTGCGCGCCAGCGGCGTTCACCAGCGATAATTTCGTGAGTGACAAATGCTTCACTCTTATCTTCGTTTGCCAACAGTGGACGGATAACAATAGGCTGCATCACACCATGCTGCTCGATAGAAGACGCCAACTCTGCAAGTGCCGTCTCACTCATATCGCGACGAGGCTGATACTTACCTGCTTGCAAGAGTGTGACATCGATCTGGACAAGGCTAATCTGGTCTTCGCTAGCGCTCGTATCTGCACCATTGTTACGTGACTTGTTGAGCGACGCCTTGCTGGTAGCACGAGGTGAACGTGGCGCGCGAGCACTACTCTCACTAGCAGCATCGTTATCAGTAGTCTTCGCAGATGATTTTTTACTGGTTTTTGTCGGAGTGATATCAGGCGCTATGTCTGTGGACACAGTATTTACAGGCGCATTAGTATCTGGCGCAGCATTTTCACGCGCCACCATGTCGTCTTGCAAGGCAGAGGCGGTAATTTGCTTTTCTTTTTTGATTGACCCTAATAAGGCATCTAAGCCCCGATTAGCAGCCAACCCTCTTTTCTTCGCCATGATTACCTATCCTCTAACGCTAAAATAAAAGCCAATTGATTACTGATGCGGCTTACTAAATACAATGTTAAGTGTTCTATACTTATACTATTCATTCACTGTGCTGACCAGTGACGATTTTTATCTAAAAACCCTTTGTAAGGAATTTAGATAAAAACTAGTTGCTTTGTTTCATCACTTCAGCAGCTAGCTTTTGATACGCGCGTGCGCCTTTTGACCACCTCTCATACGCAATAACTGGTAAGCCGTGCGCGGGAGCTTCTGCCAAGCGAATATTCCTTGGAATATGGGTCTTGTACATGATATCGCCAAAATGCGCTTCTAGCTCAGTAGAGACATCACGGGCAAGCGTGTTACGCGCATCAAATAGCGTTCTGACCACACCGCGAATGTATAGCTTAGGGTTCAACTCTGTAAGGCGTTCAATCGTTTGCGATAAGTCAGCCAACCCTTCTAGTGCATAGTACTCACACTGCATAGGGATAATCACACTATCTGTAGCCACCAACGCATTAATCGTTAGTAGATTCAAACTAGGCGCACAATCGATAATCACATAATCGTATGGCTGCTTTTGCGTAGATACCTGATCGTTAATCAATTCGGCCATCGCAGTTTTGAACAGCTCATGACTATCCGTCTTGCTCATTAAGGTAATGTCCATGCCAGCCAAATCGCGATTGGCACCGATGACATCGAACCCTGCAGGACTAGTAACAATCGCTTCAGACAACGCGATACCATCTAGCAAAACGTCCGCTATGGTAAGATCCAACTCGTTTTTGTCAACACCTGTACCACTGGTCGCGTTACCTTGTGGGTCTAAGTCAATCAGCAGTACATGCTTGCGTTTAGCAGCCAAGCTGGCGGTCAAATTTACTGCCGTTGTGGTTTTACCCACACCGCCTTTTTGATTCGCAATTGCTATGATTTCCATACACTCACTCAATTTTATTAGGGTCTATTACTTTTGACTCGGTTGGTACAATTATTTTTTTATTCAATCTTGTACAGCGACACTCGCTCAGTATCTAAAAACAATCAATTCATGGTCTAAAATGCTCAGTTTGCGGTCGAGCATTTTAAATGCTTTTAAATACTATGTCATTTAGATACAGACGTAAACTGTGTTTCACAAAAAACAGTGCCTGTTTCATGACTGCGAAGTGTTTATGCTTTAGCTTTCTTTGGCAGACATTTCAATTAAATGACGACTGTCGTGCAAACGTGGCACCGTCAATCTAATGGTTTTGATATGCCAATCACTATCAAGTGCTTGCAGCTCTTCCTCACTCGGTACTTTGCCTTTCATAGCACATAAGAAGCCGCCATCTGCTAATCTTGGCTGCGCTACTTCTACAAAATCTATCAAACTGGCAAACGCTCGTGATGTCACCACCGCATAACTTGCTTCATGCGCTTCAATACGCGATGCGATCGGCTGCATATTACTCAAACCGAGCTCGCTGCTGATTTGCTTAATAAAGCGGATTTTCTTCTGATTGCTATCAAGCGCAGTACACTGACGATCAGGCTGACAAATGGCAACAATCACTGCTGGCAACCCTGCTCCCGTGCCGATATCTAGCAACGATCCGGCAGGTAAATGCGTTATAATAGACAGACAATCTATCACATGCTTGATCAGCGCTTCTTCTGGATCAGTGATAGCGGTCAGATTATACGCTTTATTCCATAGTAAAAGCTGGTCTAAGTACAATAATAACGTGCGCTGCTGCATTTCACTTAACGGTAGACCCAGCTCATTTATCGCTTGCGCCAAGGTATTAGCCAGCTTTGGCAGTTGCGCACCAAGCTTTACGAAACCAGTCGGATCAATATTGATAGTATCCATACTAGCAGACGATGAAGAGTTTTTAGCGGAAGCTGACATACAACGAGTTATCCAGTTTTGACTTGTGAACCGTTTATTTTATCATGCAGTCTGCCCATTGAATAGTTGCAGATTGCGCCAATGTGGGACATCTTATACTATCTACGCTGATCATGAGGCGTTATTCTGCTTTGATTGCCTCCAATTCGTTGATTAATTCATTCGTTTTTTACCAGTTTTACTCAAGCATTTGTCTAAATATGATACAAAACTGCGCTTAATGACTTCGCTAATAGGTGACTATATCTTGTAAGATGTCATGATTGATTATAAAAAACTCAGAATACGTATGACTAGATAAAACCAATCACTTCTCATATTCCTTTAATACTTTTTAAGATGATTTTTCAAACGCCTATGACAGAACAACCCTACACCCCTATATCGCAAGTATCAAAAGACGCTAACAATATGGTAGTACCTGCTACCGATACAAAAAACACTAAGCAAACAGCACCTGATACCCCAAACCCTATCTTCATAGAAGTTCAGCAAAATTGTCGCATTTCCGCTGAGCAATTAAAACGCTATAGCGACCCTGATGAGTTGCCTACAGACACACGTACTGCGCCCGACTTAGATGTGGGCTTCGGTCAACAACGCGCGCTTAAAGCATTGCATACAGCGCTGGATATTAAAGCCAGTGGCTACCATGTGTTTGCTGCTGGTGAAAACGGTTTGGGTAAGCGTACCGTGATTAGTCGTCTGTTAACACGTATTGCCGCCGACGCACCGACGCCTGATGATTGGGTATATGTGCATAACTTTACCGATCCACGCACACCATTGGCGCTGCGTCTACCAGCTGGTCAAGCCTCGCTATTACAGCAGCAAGTTAATAACTTATGGCAGCAAGCAAAAAAGCGTTTAAGCCAACGCTTTCGTAGCGATCAATACCAGAGCAAAATTGAAGCCATCAAAAACAGTACTCATCAAAAAGAAAGTCATGCCTATGACGCGCTTAATGCTGAAGGCAAGCAATACGACCTAGCATTGACGTTTCGCTCGTTCGATAATAAAGCAGTATTTGTTCATCCTAGTCAGCTGCCTACAGAAAGCAACAGCGATGATGACAAGCAAATAAAAATACCTAGCAATCATAAAGATTCAGAAAGGCTCAATGATAGCGAAAAAGTTAATATCTTGAGCAATAAAGATAATGAGAGTAAAGAAAATAAAGACTCTACATATGGCAATAATGAATACGAAGCTGAGCTGAATAACTTCGTGCAGAAGAACCATATGCAAAAGCGCCTGAGTCAATTGACTATCGCCTTAGAGCAACTAGAAGACGAAGCCAATGATGAAATAGAGGCATTACATCGTAGTATTGCCCAACGTGCTTTACAGCCATTATTTACCCCTATCTATGAGCAGTTTGCGACTCATCCACTTGTCGTGGCATATCTCAAGGCTGTATTTGATGACATGGTCACTCACGTAGAGCGTATCGTCAATGGCGATGATGAGGAGTTTGTGACGGCAGTGTTGGCTACGACTCCCAGTCGTTATGCGGTCAATGTTATTGTCAGTCATACACCTGACAGTGGCGCGCCTGTGGTCTTTGAGGATTTGCCAACCCATCTCAATTTGTTAGGTCATGTCGAGCAAATCACTCAATTAGGCACAGTAACCACTGATGTAAGTATGATTCGTGCAGGTGCTCTACACCGCGCTAATGGCGGCTATTTACTGTTAGAAGCCAGCCACGTACTTGAACATCCTTATGCATGGCAAGGCTTAAAGCGCGCCCTGCAATCACGGAAAATCAAACTATCAAGTCTAGAGCAAATGCTGACGCTAACCGGTAGCTTGTCTCTCTCACCAGCGCCTATTGATTTAGATATCAAGGTTATCTTGTTAGGGGAAGCAGATTTATATTACGAGCTACTAGAGCTTGAGCCTGAATTTGATGCGGTATTCAAAGTCCGAGCTGACTTTCATGACGATGTGCCTCGTACCATTGAGCATGAATTGGCACTGGTCGCAAAAATGGCCGATATCATCGATTATGCCGACCTTTACCCATTTGATAGCAGTGCGCAAGCTACGCTACTTGAGCATTTAAGCTTACAAGCTGAAGAACAAGATCGTTTAAGCCTACACAGTGACTTATTGATCAAACTATTGCATGAATCAAACCGTCACGCTCGCTTAAATAATGAGACTATGGTGACAGCAGATCACGTCACTCAAGCAATCGATGACATGGATGAGCGTTCAGGATATTTACGCGATCTGTACTGGGACGAGCTTAAAAACGGCCAGCAGCTGATCCAAACGCAAGGCGATGCTATAGGGCAAGTTAATGCATTGACTGTGGTCAGTTATGCAGATAGTGAGTTTGGCATGCCAGCACGGCTTACTGCGGTCATTCAGCCCAATATTGGCACAGGTGAAATTCTTGATATTGAGCGTGATGTAGACTTGGGCGGTAGTTTACACGCCAAAGGCATGCTGATTATGACCAGCTATTTGCGAGCGTTATTTAGTCAACATCATGCACTGAACTTTAGTGCCTCACTGGCATTCGAGCAAAGCTACGCACAAATCGATGGCGATAGTGCTACCGTTAGCGAAGGCTGTGCATTGCTATCCGCATTAGCAAACGTCCCCATCAATCAGTCTCTCGCGATTACTGGATCTATGAACCAGCTAGGCGAAGTACAAGCAGTTGGTGGCATCAATGCCAAAATCGCAGGTTTCTTCGACGCTTGCCGCGAGCAAGAGCTAACAGGCGATCAAGGCGTTGTCATTCCGATGGCCAATGTCAAACAACTGATGCTACGTGACGACATTATCGATGCGGTAAATAGAGGCAAATTTCATATCTATGGCGTCTATACTCTCAGTGAGGCCCTGACGCTGATGACTGGCTTGCCCATCGACACCATGAATAAGAAAGGCCGTTATCGTAAAGATACTTTATTTGGCAAAGTATTAAGCCGTCTGATGCTGTGGGATGAAAACCAGGAAAACACTGATGACATCGATGATGAAAAGTCCAAAAAGAAAGCGAAGAAAAAGCGTAAAGAAAAACGTCAAAAGAAAGAAGGTAAGAGAATAAAAGAAAAGCGTAAAGATGAGAGAAGTAATGAGAAATGCAGCGAGGAAAGTAACAAGCAAAGCGATGCTAAGCCTATTGATGACACCCTAAACGATAGCGAGACAACAGCTGTCGATGAGGATGGCAATTAAAATTTAAACGGTACTACCGATACGTACGCACATTGCTGTTCGACTAGATTCATTGTTATATCTATGGCTAGATCGAACAGTAACCATCGAATAGCAACCTTCAAATAAACATACGCATGCATGAACGTCGCTAGACGCTACGCTGCTTTTCTGCGATGATTAACGGTTCCTGATCGAGCAATATCGTGCCAGAAACCGACTTGTAACTTCATAAAGGGTATCTCTTAATGACTGTACATCCTACTGATGCTGATAACATCCAAGCTCAGTCCAATCCTAGTGAGCAGGCAGGTGCGCTTGCAGCTGTAGACACTGGTACCTCAAAAGAGGCCAATGCCGCCAATATTAGTGACAATCGACATGGTGCGGCAACGACTGCTCGGCAATGGCAGGTACTATCACAGCTACAGCGCAATCGTTGGGTAGGCACTACGCATATTTATGAGCAGCTGATGATGGCAGGCTTTGATATCAGCCTACGTACTGTCCAACGTGATTTGAACGCCCTTGCCAAACGCTTCCCTATTGAAAAAAACAATGCCAATCCTCAGGGTTGGCGCTGGAAAGAAGACGCGCCATTGCAAAGCTTGCCGCATATGAACTTATCACAAGCGGTTGCTTTTAATATGGTTGAGGCCAATTTGACCCAGTTACTGCCCCCTGTTATTTTAGATGAATTATTTCCTTGGTTTGACTTAGCACGGCGACAGCTCAAGAACAGCAAAGTGACCCACTCTTGGATAGACAGAGTGCGTATCGAGCCTGCCACCCAGCCGCTTATTGCACCAGATATAGATTTGGATAGTAAAGACAATATTTACCATGCGCTATTTTATCAGCTGCAGATTCATGCTTGTTATACTCGTAGCAACAAATTACAAGCCAGCGAATATATTCTAAATCCAATCGCGATTATCCAGCGCGGCGTGATTATCTATCTACTGGCAACTCGTACTGACGATCCAGAAGCCACCATTCGCACCTTTGCCTTACATCGTTTTGATAGTGTTGAGATTCTCGAAACCGCTGCAAAAACGCCAGAGAACTTTCAACTCGATACATATTTGGATGAAGGCAGCATGGGCTTTAGTCACCCACTGTTTGGCGAATTGGACGAGCGTGGCAAGAATACCGCTGTTGAGCTTAGATTTACTAGGCAAGCTGGTAAGAGTCTGACCGAAAGTAAGCTTAATGACGATCAAACCGTGACGCTAAATGAGGATAACACCCTTACTGTCACAGCCACTATTAACTTGACCTCACAGCTGGTCTGGTGGCTACGTGGATTTGGTAGTGGGTTATTAGATGCTAAACCTGAGCTACTTTATCAAGCAGTATTAGATAAGTCTTCGACAGCAATCAGTGAGTGACATCACTGGCCTGAGATAGGCTAACATCCGCACGCCTAATGTAAGCAAACATCAAATCTAGATAACGGTTAGAAACTAAGAATAAAAAAGGAGAGTTATGTCGACCACTGCCCCATCACCACTGTTGTCAGATAGTTTACGAGGACTTGGACTAGACGCAGGGACTTTGTTCTTTGCGCTCAATTATGAATTTACCAAAATTGAGCCAAAAGGCATGTTTAAGCGCTTTAAGAAAAATCAAAGCGCGATGGATATTGATCTGGCTTGTGTGTTGTACGATGACAATTGCGTCATCAGTGACATCGTTTGGTTTAAACAACTACGAGATAAAGCTGAGTCGGTCAAGCATCAAGGTGACAGTTTAAATGGTAAGGATCGCGGCGAGCAAGCCATGTATCTTGCCCCGCTTGATCAAGAGCAGATCAGACTGGAGCTTGAGAAAATACCCACTCATATTACTCATATTGGTTTAATCGCCAACTCATACCACGGTCATTCGTTCTCTAGGGTGAAAAAAGGCGAAATTCATCTGAGTGACGATGAAGGAAACCGTTGTTTCGAAGTCAACCTTAAGCAGCTCCCACGCGACTGCACCACGCTATGGGTAGCACATTTGCGTCGATCTGTTGACGACTGGCATTTAACATTGCAAAACTTACCACTCACTGCAGAAGATCTAGCAGATGCAGCACAAGAAGTGGCTCATGAGTTAGCACGTGCATTGCCTATTCCTCAGGGAATATAAGAGCAATTAGTAATCGCATATAAAAGAGGTCTTGTGCTATGTAAACACAAGACCTCTTTTTATGGTCAAAATATTAACTACGATTAACTGCTAAAAACCTATCTCTCATAAATCATTTAATACTTGCCTATAAAACTTCACCGCAATGCGGACAGAAGTTCTTTTGGCGCGTTTCAACTTCTTTTTCACGCCGTTCAAGCTCTTGCTCTCGAAGTACTTGTAGGACGATATTTTGTGCCTGCTCTTTATCTAAACCTAGCTCTCGACGAATTTTATCAATCATCATTTGATTCTGTACCAGATCAAAGTCGCTATCAATGAGCTGCTCACGAAAATGCTGTTCAAGCTCTTCACGGCGCTGGGCCAACTCATTCGCCAATCCCGTCGCTAGAATACCAGCCGGTAGGGCTGCGAGACCAACGCCCAATATCGTAATGACAGCACCCAATATTTTTCCCGCATTAGTAATTGGCGTGACATCTCCATAGCCTACTGTTGTCAGTGTCACTACAGCCCACCACATCGCTTTAGGTATGGACTCAAACTCGTCTGGCTGTGCGTGATTCTCCACTAGATAAATACCGCTAGAGGCGGTCACAATCATAATGATAAGAATAAAGATAACAGCCTGAAATGAGCCTCTCTCTTTACTAATCACGACTAGCAAAATACGCATGGAAGCAAAATAACGAGTCAGTTTTAGGATTCGAAACAAACGTAAAATACGTAAGAAACGCAAATCAATATTGACAAAGAAATTCAAAAAGGCGGGCACGATAGCTACTAAATCAATCAATGCGGATGGGCTTCTAAGCCAATCCCATCGCTGTTTCCACGTTGTGTTATCAGGCTTGGCTTCAGCCACACTCCACAGACGCAGTAAGTACTCAATAGAAAAGACAACGATAGAGAAGTTTTCGAATAAGGTGAAGTAATCTTGATAAGGGTAATACCACTGATCGACAGACTCTGCTATCACAGCCGCTACGTTAGTCATAATCAAAAATATAAGAAAATAATCAACGTAACGGCTAAATAACGTGTCATGTTCTTCACTTTGTAAAATATCATAAACAAAATGACGCAAGCGCCGTATAGATTGGAATAACATGCCAGCCCTATGCGGTGAAATACCGATTTGATATTAGTAGAATAAAACAACGGTCAAACCATAAAAACCAAACTTTCATCACAGGACATAGGATATATTTGCAGCAATCATCCGTGACTTTTATCAGAAGCACTTCATTTCAGTACTGACCTATCCATTATTAGCCATGACTATCGGCTATACAAAATGCAGATAATAAATATAGATTGATACCAATAGTATAAACACAATCAATAGCATAGAGAACCTTAAGAATTGCTCGTAACTACGAAGCTGCTGACTTATGTCTTGAGCTGGTATTAAATGTAAGTGACATTTCGGACAACAAGAATCCACTTGGTTCAATAACTTTGTATTGCGCGCATTTTGACAGCGTAGAGGCGAATTACTGCAATAACCAAGCATAATATATTGCACCTCTTGTTGAATCGTAAATAAGAGATACCGACTTACGTCAATGACACTTACTTAAAAAGCAGCTTTTGTTGTGTTTAATTATAGACTGTAGACAATTGAATTACACGTAAATGTAATTTATTGCAGAAACATTGCTAATTTACATTTAAAACCTTACCAACAATAATGATTTTCGTATTATAATAGACATTAAATGTTACAGATTAAACTTTAATCAGGACATTGTGTATCAGTAGCTAATGCCATCCCTCATTAGAACACTGCTGATAATTTTCTATTACGTTAAGGAATGAAATGATGAAACTACAATCCCTAGTTTTAGCAACTGCTGCTGCACTTACAATGACAACTGCTTTTGCTGTCCCAGCTGGTACTTGGTCTGTTGCTGCTGGTGCACACTATGTTGATCCTAAAAGTGACAATGGTACTCTAGATAACGGTTTATCTGTTGATGTTGATGGTGATGTACGTCCTACTATCAGTGGTGAGTATTTTATCGCTAACAACGTTGGTGTCGAACTACTAGCGGCGCTTCCATTCCATCATGATTTTGATTTAAATAGTGCTGATGGTACAAAAGTTTTAACAGGTAAAACACAGCATTTACCACCTACTCTTTCTGTACAGTATCACTTCGATAATGGCAGTATGCCAATGAATATCAAGCCTTTCATTGGCGTTGGTGTGAATTACACAACCTTTTTCAAAGAAAGAATTTCTACTGGTGGTGACTTAGACCTTGATGATAGCGTTGGTGTGGCTGGTCATGTTGGTCTTGATATTCCTTTTGCTCCTACCGAAGCTTTCCGTATCGATGCTCGTTATATGGACATCAAAACGGACGCTACTTTAGATGGTACAAACCTTGGCGAAATTGACATTAGTCCTTGGGTATATGGCGTAGCATTCGTTAAACAGTTCTAAATTAGTCAAAATATTATGTGTAATAAAAGCCAGCTTGATAGCTGGCTTTTTTGTGCCTATTAATTACGGCTACTACCGTTTTTCTACACCAGCTACTAGGCAATTATTTATAAAAATAGCTAATAATATACAAGAACAAATAATCTCCATAAAAAAAGACCATCCGTGGGCAGTCTTTTTTAATTGCTAGCTAGTTTTAGATCAAGATACGACGTGGGTCTGCCAGTAGCGTTGCGATATAACGAGTGAATACAGCAGCGTCTGCGCCATTGATCACACGGTGGTCATAAGACAAAGACAGTGGCAACATCAAACGTGGCTCAAAGCTTTGTGTCTTCGCATCCCAACGTGGCTGCATACTTGCTTCAGAGACACCTAAAATACCAACCTGTGGCCAGTTAACTAATGGCGTAAATGCCGTACCACCCAAGTTACCTTGGCTCGATATAGTAAAGCTTGCCCCTTGCAAATCTTTGGTACTGAGCTTCTTATCACGAGCTTTTACAGCAAGCTCGCCGATCTCAATCGCAATTTGCTTCAGACCTTTATCTTGTACGTTTTTGATAACCGGTACGATAAGACCATCATCTGTTGCCACAGCAATACCCATATTGACACTTTTACGCAATATGACCTGAGTATTGTCATCACTCAAGTGACTGTTGAATCGTGGGTGCTGGGTCAATGCGTAAGCAGTTGCTTTAACCACAAAGGCCAAGATAGTAAAGCCAATACCTTCAGCTTTCATGCCACCTTTTAGCTCACCGCGTAGTTTTTCGGTCTCAGTGATATCAGACAGATCGAACTGCGTTACTTGCGGTAGCAAAGTATTGTAGTTGAGCTGTGGTATCGAGACTTTCTGCAAGCGGCTGAGGTCTTGTGTTTCTGTCTCACCCCAGATCTCAGCGTTACTCATGTCAGGCAGTTTCGGTAGACCTGAGCTAACAGGATTACTGCTCACAGGTGCCGCTTTCTGCTTGGTTAGACTGTTTTTAACATGTGCAAACAAGTCCTCTTTTAGAATGCGATCGTTTAGAGCTGAGCCATTTACTTGTGTGATATCAACACCTAACTGACGCGCTAGTTTGCGAACAGCAGGACCTGCATACACATCAACCAATTTTTCATTGACCTGTGCTTCAGTTAACTTACCCTCTGTTTTGCTAGCAGCTGTATCAGTATTGGTCGGTTTGGCCGCTTGCTTTGGCTCACCAGTAATTTTAGCAGCTGGCTTATCTTCTGTTTTGGCTGGTGCTGACTCTTGTGGCTTAGGAGCTTCAGATTCACTATCACTAGCATCATCTGTACTACTTTCCATGATAACGATAAAGTCCTGACCATTAGCAACCATATCACCTGCTTCAACCAAGATTTTCTCAATCTTACCGGCAACTGGCGCTGGTACTTCAACCGAAGCTTTATCTGATTCGATTAGCAAAATCGACTGTTCAGCGCTAACAGTATCACCAACGCTCACCATAATTTCAGAAACTTGTGCCTCATCAACACCTAAGTCAGGTAATGCATGAGTAGTTGCTTTACCAGCATTAGCGGCTGGCTTGGCAGCAGACTCTGATTGCTTTGACTCAGTTGTAGCAGGTTCAGGTTTTGATTCTGGTTTAACATCGTCTGTGCTGTTCGCTTCTTGCTCTTCAGCAGCAGCACTGTCATCGTTGCTTTCTGCGCTATCATCTGCGCTTTCAAGCTCAATCAGCACCATACCTTCGCTGACTTGATCACCGATAGCAACGCTAATCTTAGTCACTTTACCAGCAGCAGAGCTTGGTACTTCAACCGATGCTTTGTCAGATTCTAATAATACAATGTTGTCGTCTTTTGCAATGACATCACCAACTTCTACCATAATCTCGCTGACTTCGGCGCTATCCACACCTAAATCGGGGGCTTTAATGTCCATGATTTATTTCCTCGTCTTATGGTTATTATTATTTGACATCTTTATCATCAAGTACGTTTGCATCTGCTTGATCTTCAGCACGGCCTTCATTACTGATTTCATCATCGTCTTCAGCGATAAATTCAGGTACAGGATTTGGATTTACGTTACCTGGCGCTGGTGCATCTGGAGACTGATCATAGTAAGACTGCTGTTGCCATGCAGGTGGATGATCCACATCGATACCTAAGCTTGAAATCGCGTCTTTAACCAAACGCATCTCAACTTCGCCTTCATCGGCTAGACGTTTAAGCGTTGCCACAACGATATGCGCAGCATCAACGTTAAAGAAACTACGTAGGTTTTCGCGCGTATCAGAACGGCCATAACCATCGGTACCCAGAGTCGTATAAGGACGGTTATCTGGTAACCAAGCACGGATTTGCTCTGAATAGTTACGCATATAATCTGTTGCTGCCACTACGATACCTTCGTGCGGTGCTAATTGCTCAGTAACCCAAGGTACTTTCTCTTCGTCCATTGGATGTAGACGATTGTAGTCATCACAAACCATACCGTCACGAGTCAGCTCGTTAAAGCTGGTTACACTCCAGACGTTAGACGTAATATTAAACTCGTCTTTTAGTATCTGTGATGCTTTTTGTACTTCGCGTAAGATAACGCCAGAACCTAATAGCTGTACTTGTGTTGAACCATTGTCTTCAAGTAAGTACATACCACGTTTGATACCTTCCTCGGCACCTTCTGGCATTTCAGGTTGCTCGTAGTTTTCGTTCATCAACGTCAAGTAATAGTAAACGCGCTCGCCTTCACCATACATACGGCGTAAACCGTCATGCATAACCACAGCTAACTCATAACCAAAGCAAGGATCATAGCTGACACAGTTTGGCACGACATTGAACAGAATTTGTGAATGACCATCTTGATGCTGTAAGCCTTCACCATTTAAAGTCGTACGACCCGCAGTGGCACCTAATAAGAAGCCTTGTGCTTGACAGTCACCTGCTGCCCAAGCCAAGTCACCGATGCGCTGGAAACCAAACATTGAGTAATAGATATACATCGGAATCATCGGTAATGCGTTCACAGAGTAACTGGTTGCTAAGGCAATCCAAGTACTCATCGCACCCGCTTCGTTGATACCTTCTTCTAACATATGACCATCGATGGCTTCTTTATAGCCCATCAATGCTTCGCTATCTTCTGGCGTATATTTCTGTCCGACCGCAGAGTAAATACCCAATTGACGGAACATACCTTCTAAACCAAAGGTACGTGCTTCGTCCGGTACGATTGGCACAACGCGATCTTGGATGTCTTTGTTTTTCAGCATCGCTGATAACAAACGCACGAATACCATCGTCGTTGATTGTTCTTTGCCATTACTGCCTTTTAAGACGCGATCAAATATCGACAGCTCAGGGATGTTCAGCGGAATATGACCACTGCGGCGGTTTGGCAAATGACCACCCAATGCTTCACGGCGACCTTTTAGATACTTCATTTCCGCCGAGCCTTCTTCAGGACGGTAGAATGGTAGGGTTTCTAATTGCTCATCGGTAAATGGCAAATCAAAACGATCACGGAAATAAACAAGCGCCTCTTGATCAAGTTTCTTGATTTGATGCGATTTATTGACCGCTTGTGTTGTGCTGGACAAACCATAGCCTTTAACAGTTTTGACCAGTACGACCGTTGGCTGACCTTTGGTTTTCATCGCTTCGCTAAACGCAGCGTACACTTTTTGTGGATCATGACCACCACGGTTTAGGCGTGCAATGTCTTCATCAGTCAATGCATCTGCCATTTCTTTTAATTCAGGATATTTACCAAAGAATTCTGTGCGAGTAAATTCAGGCGTACGCGCTTCATATAGTTGGTACTCACCATCGACCACTTCTTCCATACGATGTTTGAGAACACCAGTATCATCATTGGCAAGCAGGCTATCCCATTTACCACCCCAAATGACTTTAATCACACGCCAGCCAGCACCGCGGAATACCGACTCTAGCTCTTGAATAATTTTGCCATTACCACGTACTGGGCCATCCAGACGCTGTAAGTTACAGTTAACAACCCAAATCAGATTGTCCAACTTCTCACGACCAGCAAGAGAGATTGCACCCAAGCTTTCTGGCTCATCCGTCTCACCATCACCTAAGAATGCCCAAATTTTACGGCCTTCTTTTTCTAACAGTTTGCGGTTTTCCATATAACGATGCACGTGAGCATGGTAGATCGACATGATTGGACCTAGGCCCATTGATACCGTTGGGAACTGCCAATAATCAGGCATTAGGTATGGATGCGGATAGCTTGATAGACCTTTGCCACCGACTTCACGGCGGAAGTTATCGAGCTGATCTTCAGTCAAACGACCTTCTAAATAAGAACGCGCATAGATACCTGGCGCTGAGTGACCTTGATAATAAATCATGTCACCACCGAAGTGATCGCTTGCCGCACGGAAAAAATGGTTAAAACCTGTTTCATAAAGCGTGGCACTAGAGGCAAATGACGCCAAGTGACCACCTAGATCATCGTCGTTTTTATTGGCACGCATGACCATCGCCAAAGCATTGTAACGAATCAACGCACGAATCTTACGCTCCATACCAAGATCGCCTGGATACATTGGCTCGTCTTCAACAGCGATACTATTGATATAGGCGGTATCCAATCTATTAAATGGTAGCCCTTCTTGAACAGCCATATTGTACAAGGCTTTTAGAAGAAACTGAGCGCGATCCTTATCTGCATGTTTGAGAACAGACTCAAAGGCTTGTAACCACTCTTTGGTCTCGGTGCTATCAGCATCCTTGTAATAATTCATTGTTGTCGATCCTTTTATATCAGTCATACCTACCTATCTAGACGGTAGGGCTTTGTTAAATACTGGTGTGAAGTGAGATATCGGTTTACTTATGACTTCCTTGCTATGTCCAAGCATTCCCTTGTTTTATACGATGATGTACAGCTCGATTATACAAAATAGCGCTACTGTGAATTGACGTATGCGTCAAATGGACGCAATTACAAAACAGATCATACTGTTGTCCCTGTATATTCAGTCATAGATGATTTTGACATTCTATTATAAGCGTTTGCGAGGGAATTGTTTATGGCTGTAGAGAAATGGAGAAATAACAAGTATTTTTTAAATAAATAATGATTAGTTGTTAGGTAAATAATTATAGGCTTGCCGTAAACTTAATACGCCATTGGACACATATACGCTATCGATAACACCTCTTAGGCACAGATGCACATAATTCTGGCGTGCCTTACTCTTTCTAATGAAAAAATTTTAAGTGTTTTGTGAAATCCCTATTTAAATATCACTAAGGTGTTGCCATCGGAACCGTGAAAACTACCGACTGTCGTCTATTGGATGCTAATATGTAGTCAATCTGTAATAATATTGTAGGAGAAGTATTTTTTGGTAACGTTTTTTTTCATACTTTTTCACACATTCTAATTATTGGAAATGGTGCCATGCATAAAGCTCAACACTTTTTAGATTTAGTCAGTTCACGTACCTCTGGTAGCTATCTATACCAACTACTGAGCCTGATGGGCTTTGTGATACTGTTATTGGTTAGCAATTTTGCAGTTGCTAACCCTTTTGCTACACCTAATGATTTTAGTGCGGAAAGCTGCCCTTCGGGTCATAAAAAATACAATATCGCAAATAATGCTAGTACAGCTCCAAGTTTATCATCTTGGAAGAGTGGAGAGGAATTACGTACTTTTACCTTTAATGAAAACTCAGGCAGTAAAGTATTTACGATTTCATTTTCAGATATAGAAGATATATATCTTGGTAATGGGCGAAGTAAATCACCCTTTTATGATTCTTTAAATGGTGTTACGTCTTCAGCCATCACCTTATCGCATATTTCTACGACCGTTAAAACCAATCACAGTTTAACAGTTCAAGTAGATCGTTCTGTGAGTAAGATTGGTTACAAAATACAGGACTTAGACTCAACTGGAAGTTCTAACCAAATTCCTTATATAGAAGAAGCTGAAGCATTTAATAACGGTCGGTTAACATATTTTCCTTACTTTCATGAAATTACTAATAATAGTAAAGTGACAGGCCGCGCAGGAAGAAACTGTTCTGTAAATGAATGTAATATTGACGCAACATGGCCCTACAGTACAGCCAATTCTCCTGTAGTTCTCAAGCATCGCAATACTAGAAGTGATAGGGGTCTAACTAGTACACACTCTGTTGGCTATTCAGATTTCTATTTTTGCCTTGCGCCGCCAAAAATTATCGTTAACAAACTATTGGATGGTAGCCGCGTGGACGGTGACGATCAGTTCCGTATCGAACTGCGACGTACGGATAATAATACCTTTGTAGAAGCTTTTACTACGAGCGGGTCTGGTGCAGTAATATCCGACAATACGACCACAGTCACCACACTAACTGAAGGCGTTAACTATACCGTTACTGAACAAACCATTAATGGTAACCTACTTGATTACCAGACCACATATACGTGTTCAAACGCAACGACTGGCACTGATGTGGTCTTTAGCAGTGGTGAGATGGCAGTTAACAATGCTGGTACGCGTCGCACCTTTGCGATAAATAATGTGAGCTATGGTGATGAGATTACGTGTACAATTACTAACACTCCTGCTAGTTATACTTTCTCAGGTTTTGTATTTAATGACAACGGTAATGTTTTAAGTCCATCTAAGGATGATATATCTAGCAAATACCTAAGTAATAGTTTTTATTTCAATGGCAAATACGATTCACCGACTGAATCTGGTATTCCCTTTACTACGGGTCATACCGTTACTCTAAATAAATGTACAACTGATAGTGGTACGTTCTCACCTCAGACGGTAAACATTGGTAATGATGGAACCTATAGTTTTAGCTTGACGGCAGCACAAGTAGGTAGTTATACAAGGCTTTGCGTTACTCAAAATGAGCCTAGCAATTATACATATTCTGTAGATACTACGAGCAATGTCCTACAAATAGACATTACTAACAGTAAATACAACTACCCTAGCAATAATTTCGGTGATGTTGTTCAAGAAAATTCTGCGTTGGTATTAATCAAAAGTCAGTATGTCCATGACTGTAGCCTAAACAACCTTGCCACAATTGGTGTTAATTATGACGGTAGTGCTAGTAGTGCGTATAGTACAAAACCAATATCTGACATTATCCCTGGACAATGTATCGCTTATAGAATTGAAGCTATAAATCGTGGTAACGTTTCCCTAGCAGATATTATTATCAAAGATACACTACAGAGTAGAAATGACTCTAATAATTCGTCGATTACCTCCACCTTAGTCAATCCAACACCTATTGGTGAGAATAGTGGCACTCCATCATTTGCAACAAATTCGGTATCTATTGGCAACAACGGTACAGTTACCACCAATACTTTTTCTTTAGGTGCTACCACCGCCACTCGCCGTCAGGCTATTCGTTTTAATACTAAATATGGTACTACCATTAGCAACTAAACACCTGTTTATCAAATCACTGAGCATTTAATCAAGCCCTGTCTAGCCAGACAAGGCTTTTACCGTTTGTATGCTCCAAAATGCCAGTTATCATTCTTGTTATGATTAATTGTATTAATTATGTGAAAATAGAAAAAAGGGAGATAGATGCCTTTTAAATGACGAATGATATTAGATTACTAGTTTCTCTACCATAATATACGACGTTCGCTTTTTACTGATAGTCATGTTCTAAGAAAGGATTTTATATGAAACGTTTTAACTTCTTACATAATGTCATGCTAGCAACCTTTGCCTCCACTTGTTTGCTAGGTACTGCTCATGCTGACGACGCTCTAAAAATGGAACTGACTGCTAATCAGGTCATTAAGAATGCGGACGGCAAAACAGTATATTCACCAGTACGTACAGCACCAGCTGGTACTGTCATTCAATACAAAGCAACTTATACCAATACCATCAATAAAGACATTAATGATCTGATGGTGACATTGCCTATCCCTGCAAACATGACATTTACTGGTGAGGCAAATCCTGCCAGCGCACAAGCCAGCACTGATGGTAAGAACTATGCTGATATGCCGCTAATGCGCAAAGTCGATGGCAAAATGGTTAAAATTCCGTATTCTGAATACCGTACCTTACGCTGGAATATCAAGTTGTTGCCAGCTAAAAAATCAGCTGCTGTGGCTTTAAACACTACTGTTAACTAATTAACAGAAGATTAAACCTTTATTTTTCACCCTTCCATTATTAATTCGGCCTTTTACCATCCATTTTGGAGTACTACATGAAATCAAATACTTTTAACTATAGCTTGCTTGCTGTCGGTATTGCCGCAGTAATGGGTATCTCTGGTGGTGCTAATGCAGCTACTCCTAATACTACTGGTGGTGTTAGTGCAGGTGCTGCTGCCATCAATAACGTTGCAACCGCAAACTACAGTGTTGCTGGTATCGCTCAGCCAAACGTGACGTCAAACATCGTGACTGTCAATGTTAGCGAAACGGCTAACTTTGCACTCACGTCGACTGTTGATGATGGCAGCATTGGTGACGATATTGCTATCAATCAGACTGCTACGCCAGGTGGTACGACTACCTTTACTCATAATTTAACCAACACGGGTAACGTGACGGATACTTATACCATTAATACCACAGGTAATGACTCAGCACTAGTAACGGCTAATCCAGACTATGCTTTAGGTACTGCGCCTGTTACGTTTACTATTGTACAAGCAGATGGTACTCCTTTAACTTCTACTCAAGTAGCCGCTTTAAATGGTCAAGCACAGACAGGTACCATAGCTAATGGTGGTACTATTAGACTACAGCCAGGTACTAGAGCTAACTTAAGCTACGAAGCAACTACGCCAGACGCTCGTAATGGTAATGACAAAGGTGTAGGTACATTAACAGCAACCAGTACTTTCTTTACTGCTAATCTTCCAGCAAATGCGACATTGGTGAATGAAAACCAAACTATCGTGAGATTGCCTACCTTCAAAATTGTAAAAACAGCGACGAGTACTGTCGATTTGACAGTAGCTAATCCGCAGATCAACTATAGTATCGTAGTGACTAACGCTACTACTGACTATAGTGCTGCTGCGACTGATATTGTCATCAGGGATGTCCTTCCTGCAGGTTTAAGTTTGCCTAATGGCGCAGCATCAGACGTGACCGTAACTGGTGCTGGTACCGCTACGATTTCTACTGTTGGTACTCGACAAGCTATTAATGTTGCCGTAGCAAACTTAGCTGTTGGCGCAAGTCGCACGATTACTTTCACAGTTAATGTCGATAGAGATCAGTATACAGCTGCTAATAGTTCAGTAACTAACCACGCAGAAGTCTACGATAAGTTCGTCGGTCCGGTTAGCCCGTTAATTGCTGCTCCTGTACTTGGTACTGACTATGATATTTTTGATAGTACAGATGGCACTATAGGTGTTACTAGAATACCTGATGATGCGGGTGAAGGTAACGGCGATGGTATAGATACTCCTGGTGTGACTAACTTCACCAGACGATCGGTTATAGTGAGCAATCCAACGACTAGAGAAATTGCCCCTGCCTCAGGTACTGATGGTCAAGTCACACAGAAGACTACTATTATTAACAGCGGTCAGGATGCTGAAGGTACTAATACCAATCCATTGACTTTCACTATTGCTGATGGTGGCAATAATGCGGCTGTCAGACCGGTTACTGGTCCTATCAGTGTTACTTATACACCGCCTAATGGTGGAGCTCCAGTTACTATAACGCTACAACCTACCGTTGCTGGTGGTAATACATATACTCTTAATAGCACTACACTACCAACCGCTCAATTTCCAAATGGTATTGCACCTGGTGGCACATTAGCGATCAACTACAATGTCTCTTCAGGTAATGTCACTACTCCTGCAACTGCTGCTGATGCGGCGGCTGTTGGTAGCACTGAAACGACTATCGTAACTTTGACCCCAGCTGGTGTTGGTGCGCCTGCTGCTACTTCAGTGACTGATACGACTAATGTCAGAGGCTTATCTTTAGTGAAGTCTCAATCACTAGATACTGCTTGTGAAGCTACCGTTGCTGCAAGTACCTTTGTTCAAACTGTGCTCAATGCAACCCCTGATCAATGTGTTATCTATCGTATTCAGGCGACTAACACTTCTTCAGCAGCATTAGGTTTTAATCTTACTGGTGTAACGATTTCGGATTTGTTGTCTAACTTTTCAGCTGGTGCGGATTTAGTAGCTAATTCACCTGCTACTTCTGCTACTACGTCATCTACTGCAGGCACAGCTAGTACTACCAGTACTGCGGTTCTTGGTACTAACTATACATTAGTTCCTGGTGGCGTTGGCACCTTGACCTTTAAGATCAAAATCAAAAACGCTCGTTAATTTATATTTAATATTGCAAAGTCTATAAGCTTCACAAGACGCTTATAGACTAACGCTCCAGCTTGACCTAATCGATTTTGATTAGCCAAGCTGGAGAGTTACTACTCTACCCCTTTATATTTTATTGGATAAGCGACATATGACTAAATCTTTAATGACACTGTCTAATCGTGCTACGTTGCATACAGCGAAGATCTCTGCGCTGTCATTTGCAATGTTGCTTATGCAATCAAATACCGCATCTGCTGCAACTGATACATTGGTACAGCTGATCAGCAATACTGCTCAAGCCAGCTACAACGTTGGCAGTGAGACCAGCACGACTATCAGTACTGACTCAAACCAAGTACAAGTAAAAGCCTCAAATTTACCTGAATATGGTATCAGTTTGACTCAGCATGCTTTACGTACAGTCATGCCTAATACACAGGTAAGTTGGGTCAACGTACTGAGCAACACAAGCTATAGCGATCAGACTGTCGAGCTGACACTTGCTATATCACCAACTGTTTCTAATTTAAAGGTCTATCAAGACCTTAATAATAATGAAAAGGTTGATTCAGCAGACAGACAAATCATGCTCGATAACTTGAGCGCTCAGATCAAGCTTGGTCAGAGCGAAAGTATTCAACTTATCGTACAGGCTCTATCAGATGCCGAGGGTGAAGATGGCGATACCGCTGATGTAAAGATTGGCGCTATCATACTAGAAGATCCATCAATAGCAGGTGTCGAAGCAATTGACAGACTGGTTATTGTTGAACCTAAAATCAACTTTACTACCTCTCAACTTGACAGTACTAAAACCACCTCGCAAATCGGTGACAACGTTTATATTGATGCCAGTTACGCACAGTGTAACGTCAATCCTAATGAGCCTGATGAAGTTTGGATTACCATTAAATCCTCTAATCGACCTACTGGTAGTGGTGATAGTTACACCCTAAAAGCGATAGAGACTGGTAACAATACTGGTAAATACCGCCTGTCTGCTCCGACACAAAACAATGCCAACGCCATCAATGATGATATTATTCAAACCTTAAAAGGTGATGCTTTAATCGCCACATTGGATGCTTGCGTTGATCCGACAGCTGATAGTATTAGCAGCAACCTCAGCAGTAATATTGCCATCATAGACAATTCATCTGCTTTAAAAGTAGAAAAGGAAGGCGATGTAAAGACCGCAGAGTTTGGCGATTATGTCAATTACACTATCAAAGTCACCAATGATGGTAAATTCCCAGCCTACAATGTTGAGTTGAAAGATGCGCTGCCACGTGGCTTTGATTATGTCGATAATAGTGTGCGCGTTAGCCCAACTTCTGATATCACTATCAACCAAACGCAAACGACTGAGTTCAAAGCGGACGGTAAATACCAAGTACTCAACTTGGGCACGCTCACTGCAGGCGAAACCAAAAATATTACTTACCGTGTCCTTATCGGATCAACAGCGTTAGGGGGCGATGGTATCAATCGCGCGACTGCATACGGTCGTGATGACAGCAACAATACATTGACATCAAGAGAAGCGCAGTGGCCTGTCGAAGTAAGCCGCGGCGTGATGAATACCGATGGTATTATCGTAGGTAAGGTCTATCACGATATCAACCGCGATGGTATTCAGCAAAAAGAAGATGGCGAGCTGGGTGTCGCTGGTGTACGTATCTATATGGAGAACGGCAACTTCATCGTGACTGATCCTGAAGGTAAATATAACTTCTATGGTATCAGTGCAAAAACACACGTACTAAAGGTCGATCGTACTACCATTCCTAGAGAAACTGAACTGGTCACTCAAAGCAATCGCAATGCTGGTGATGCCGGTAGTCGTTTTGTTGATTTGAAATACGGTGAACTGCATCGTGCGGATTTTGCAATCGTTGGTGGCATGGCAGATAGCACTGAGCGCTTGAACACCGAACTGGTCGCTCGTAGCAAGCGTATCAGTGCAAAAAACGACACACTTGAGCAAGCGGTGAAGTCTGAGCTGACATTAGAGCCTGATTATGATACCGACACGACCGACAATGTAAATGCTAGTGGCTGTAACATCAATGGTGACTTAGACCTTGGTAATAACTGTGATTCGGCTATCGTTAATGAAATGGTCAATCCAGTAGATAGCCGTGTTAATATGACGGTAACCACTGTTGCTCCACCAGTAGAAAAAGAGCTCGAAGAATACTTAAAAGAAGTGGCGAGTAACGATGTTGCCTTCATTAACCTAAACGAAGGTCAGCAGCTTAGCACTTATAAACAAATGGTACAGGTTCAGGCACCGCTTGGGTCTGTGTTCACACTATATGCCAACGGCAAAGCTGTATCAGAACAAAAAATAGGTAAAACTGCTGAGCAAGAAAAACAGAATGTAACGGCTTTCGATTACTATGCTGTTGATTTACAGCGCGGCAAGAACACCTTACGCGGTGTTGCGACTGATATAAATGGTCAGATCATCTCTGAGCAGACGATTAAGGTACTAACTCCTGATAGCCTAGAAGCTATCGACTACCGTACTCAAGCACAGTTAGTTCCAGCTGATGGCATTAGTGAATACCAAGTCGTCATCAGCCTAAAAGATCGCGATAATCGCCCTTATATTGGTACTACTTCTCTTACGCTTGATACTAATATCGGTCGTATCAATTTGGAAGACAGCAGCAAAGATCAAGCTGGCACCCAAGTGACTGTATCAGGTGGTGAGCTGTTAATACCCGTAACTGCACCTAGCGTACCAGGTAAGGGCGAGCTAGTAATTGACACTGGTAGTAGCAAACAAATCATTCCGTTACAGTTCACCGCTCAACTACGTCCACTACTTGCTGTTGGTATTGTAGAAGGCGCTATTTCACTAAAAGACTTTGATGGTAGCAGCATTACTGATGCTCAAGGTGCATTTGAGCAAGAGCTAAATGACTTTGCTGGTAACGATGATTACACAGCTTCTGGTCGTGCTGCGATGTTCCTCAAAGGAAAAGTACGCGGCGACTATCTGCTTACGCTTGCGTATGATAGTGATAAAAAAGGCGAGCGTTTGTTCCGTGATATCGATCCGGGCGAATACTATCCTGTCTATGGCGATTCATCAGCCAAAGGCTTCGATGCGCAGTCTACTAGCAAGCTTTACGTGCGCCTTGATAAAGGTCGCTCGTTCGCTATGTATGGTGATTTAAAAACGCAAATTGACAATGATGAAGGCATTGAGCTTGGTCAATACAACCGTACATTAACTGGTCTAAAAGCTCAATTTGAAGATAGCAACACTCGTGTTACTGCCTTTTTAGCAGAGACCAGTACTAGCCAACGTGTAAATGAGACTCGCGGTTTGGGCATTTCAGGCCCATATCCATTGGCTGAGAACTTCGATGCGGTATTAGAAAACTCTGAAACGGTTGAAGTTATTACTCGTGACGCCAACAACCCTGGGCTTATTATCAATCGTGAGACGCTTACTCGCTTTGCTGATTATGAGATTGACCCTATCAGCCGTAGCTTATTCTTGACGGCACCGATTGCTAGTCAAGACATCGAGGGCAATCCTATCTATATCCGTGTCACTGTAGAAGTTGATGAAGGTGGTGAAGATTATTTGGTCGGTGGTATTGCAGCGAAGCAGCAACTAACGAATAAAGTCGCCATCGGTGGTAGCTATGTGAATAGCGATGACCCATTGAACAAAGAAGAGTTGGCTAGTGTCAATAGTGTTGTTAAATTCAATGACAAGCTAAAGCTGGTCGCTGAATATGCGATGAACAAAGCTGAGAATCCAAATTTTCAGTCAAGCAATCAAATTAACGCGACAGAACTGACTGATAGTAATGTTGAAGGCAACGCACTACGTATTGAGCTTGATTTTGATAATAAGAAAAATACGCGAGCTAAAGCTTATTATAATGATGCTGACGAAGGTTTTGTCACTGGTGCATCACCACTTACTGCTGGACGTACTGAGTCTGGTGTAGAGGTTACTCATACTCTAAATGATAAGCAGACTGCTCTTAAGTTAGAAGGCGTACGCACAGAAGAGCATACTACTGACGCTAGCCGCGAAGGCGTGCAAGCAAGCGTTGAGCATCGTTTAAGCGAGAACATCGTTGGTGAAATTGGGGTTCGTTATTACAAACAAGACGCGACTGCTGCCTCACGTAATACTCAAGCCGCGACAGACGTTGTAGATATTACAGACGACACTCTGTTTAATGATGACATAATCAATCAGTCAGCGTTAAGCAGCGTTAGTAACGCTGAAGAAGATATTGAAGGTACGACTGTTCGTGCTCGTATTACCTCTCGTCTACCTAAGTTGAATAACAGCTTGGTATTTGCAGAGTATGAGCAAGATATCGAAAATAGCTCACGTAATGCAACTTCTATCGGCGGTGAGACACCGCTCGGAAATCTAGGTCGACTATACGCACGTCATGATTTGATTAATAGCCTATCTGGTACTTATGGTCTTGATGATACAGATGAGCGTCAACGTACTGTTTTTGGTTTTGACGCGACTTACATGAAAGATGGTAAGGTTTATAGCGAATACCGCATGCGCGATGCCATTAGTGCACGTGAGGCAGAAGCAGGTATTGGTCTAAAAAACAAGTGGTATGTTCAAGAAGGGCTAACTTTAAATACTTTATTTGAGCGTGTCGAATCTCTCGAAGGTGAAGAAAGTAACACTGCAACAGCGGCAGGTATCGGTGTTGAATATCTTGCTAAAGAGAATTATAAAGCATCAGGACGTTTTGAAAAACGTTGGGGTGAAACAAGTGATACGCTACTTGGTAGCGCTGGTATCGCCTATCGCTATACCGATGAGGTTACCTTCTTAGCCAAAGACATCTATTCACGCACTGACTATAGTGATGGCGATCGCACTATCAATCGTTTTCAGCTAGGTGCTGCGTATCGTGACTACGATAGCAATCAGTTAGATATGCTTGCAAAATTCGAATATCGTTTGGATGATAATAATACTGGCGATGATGCTTACCAAAAAGACACTATGGTTTGGTCATGGAATGGTAATTACCATCCTACGCGTCCGTTGACGTTGTCTGGACGTTATGCTGGTAAGTATACAGAATACGAAGCAGATAGCTTAACCAGCGATAACACGGCTCATGCTGTTTATGGCCGCGGTCTTTATGATATCAGTGAGCGTTGGGATATTGGTTTACAAGCAGGTACTTACTGGAATAATCAGGCAAATGACTTAGCTTATATGCTTGGTGCAGAAGTGGGTTATAGCCCAATGACCAACCTTTGGTTATCACTTGGTTATAACTTCATGGGCTTTGAAGATGAAGATATTGCTTATGATGACAGTACTCAGCAAGGTGCTTACTTTAGATTGCGCTTTAAGTTTGATGAAGACTTATTTAAACGTGAAGACCCACGTAAGAACCAACGTCTGAGCAGCAATTCTGCATTTTAATTGTTTGATACTAATGATACTGTCGTAAGTACAACCTTATAACAGTATCATGATTATCTTATGATGAATTATTTTGTCATTCAATAAACAACTAAGTCAGCCCTAGTAATGGTAAATAATACCAACGTTTATTACCTTAACATAAGGTTTACACCATGTTTGATTCAGCCATCAAAGCAGCACCTTTCAAGCGCTCAGTATGCGTTACACTATCAGCTTTATTTTCGTTAACCTTTATGCAGCCAGCTTTAGCTAAGAGTGAGACTGTCCAAGTAGCTAACTCAACTAGCATGGGTGAATATTGCCGCGATGATAGTCAGACTCAAACACGCTCTTATAGATATCAAAGCGAACAGCAGCGCCTATTAAATTGTATGGTAACGCAGTTAAAACCTTATCAACAAAAAGACAAGACAGTAGCTCAACAGTATTTCGCATATAAAGCGCAAGCGTGGTTGAACTATGCTATTCATCAAAACAGTATGAATAGCCGCTCATCTGCTGGTCAAGTTGCGTTAGAAATGGCAGAGCCTATATTGCAAGCGCTAGATAATGACACGGTACAAGACTTGGGCTTGCATCAAGATATTCCGTCTACCTCTGCTCTAATGCGTCCTGATCTATGGGCAACTTTAAGCGCGCTTAAAGACGGTGATGGCATAGCGTCAGCACCACGTGAGATGGCTTTTAGTGAAGTGGCTTTGATTTGGGCTGCGACCAATCAATGCGCGCGAGGCTGGCGCGAATCTGGCATGCATTTTCGCATGGCTGATCGCTGGCTTGAGCAGGCCCGCGAAGCTTACGTCAATGCCAATGACTCACAGACCAATGTAGCACTAGAGAAGTCAATAGTCAGTTACCATAAGCAGTACTCACCTTTAGACGCGAGCGATGATACTTGCCGTGGACAAGATTTGACATCTAACCGTTAAAATAGTCGCTGTTTTATTGGAGATATTAATCTTTATTACTTCCAATCCTATACTAAAAATTAAACATAAAAAAGCCGACATATTTGTCGGCTTTTTTATGTTTAAAGTAAGCTCAATTATCGGTTTTTACGTGGCAACTTTTCTGGTAGGTAACAACGTAAATAAGCAATAAATGCTGTATTTGCTTCTTGGATATACTCTTCAGTGATGCCCTGATGACGGCGATAAGACAACGTAAAGATAGCATTTACGATGCTATAAGCAATCAACAAGGTATCTTGGATATCATGAAAGTTTGGCATCTCATAACGCTCTGACAAACGCTTATAGACCAGATCAACAATTTGATGATCCATATCTTCACCAAAGCTGTCACCTTCAAAATCAGGTGTATTGGTGTCATATATAAGCTTGGCTTTTGTCTCATCGTTATGGAATATCGTAATACAACGATCGATAAGCGCCGTTAGATACCCTTGCCATCTGTCATAGTTGCCAATATCGACCGTCTCTACCATCTCTAATATTTCAATCGCATTCAAAAAACGCAATGCTAAAAATATTGCTTCAATATTAGGGAAAAAATGGTAAGCAGACGCTCTTGGTATGCCTGCTTCTTCACACACAGCTGCTAACGTAATATCGTTAATAGCATGCGTTTCGCTCAATTTTTTGGCACCAGCCAATAGTTTTTGACGACGTGCACGGCCTTGCTGGCTAGTAAACTTAAACTTATTAGGTACAAGCTTCTTTGCCAATTCCGAATCTACCAACACATCTTCAATCTTTTCGTCTTTGTTATCACTCATTGTGAATCTCTTAATGTTGCGCCCTATTTTATAAATATAATCTTCATTGAATAGTATTTATCCTCAGATAAAGGATGGTTGACTGTTGGCTAAAATACAAAGCCTATATGGTCACTACTATGTTCAATGTAGAGGCATCATAAACGCTTGCACATTATCAAGCAAGGGACATGAATAGGTTGAAAAATAATACTACGATCAGCAATTTAATAGAGCTAACCGTCTAATTTTATAAAGTTAATCTTTGAGTTTTATTTTCGCCCTTATAATACCATGATCAGTGACTCTATCGGCATAGTCCCACTTCAAATGATCATTAAAATAATCAACTCGTTCGACATAACCGAGCGAAAATTTACTATCGGGCAAAAACTCTTCTGAGACAAATAACTGGTCGATAACTTCTGGCATACCTTGATATATATGGGTATAGGCAACATCCTTCATCCAGCCATATCGTGCTTGAATACGAGCAGCATCAAAAAGTGCAACATCACGCATACTTTTATCGTAATTGACTTCCCCAGTTTCTGTCATCAACTGAGTAGTCACGCTACCTGTGACATCATTCATATCACCCAATAGAATCAATGGTTCACGGGTATGTTGCAATCGCTCTATGACAGACATACGGATAGAGGCCGCTTCTGCCGCGCGCATACATAAACTACGAAGCTTAGCGCGAACTCGAATATTTGGATCGTCCATGTCTTCTAATAGGTCACCATTTTCATCACGTAAGAAAAAAGCACGTTTGCTTTTTAGATGCGCTGTAATAATTGTAATGGGCTGCCCGTACGCGTCAACACGTAGCACTAATGGAGGACGGTTGAAGCGTTGATAAGGACCGATATCAGGTACATCAATAATGGCTTTTGGTGCTATATCTTTTAGCAAACTGGTTTCTAACTGCTCAAATCGGCTGATAATACCGACAGCAGGTGTATTCTGTGCACCCATGCCTTTGGTGTATATACTGGCGCTATCATTACTAGCAAGTGGAATGACCGCATGCTCGGGCTTGAAACCTAGTGAAACAGCCAGCGCTTCTAATGCATCACTATCCCAAACCTCTTGTACTGCGATAATGTCAGCATGCGCTTTAGCCAATAAATCTGTAAGACCTCGCAGCTTATGTTCATAGGCTTTATCGTTATAAGCTGGCGCATTTTCATAATAAGTTCGATTAGGGTTCGCAAAGTTCAGCAAGTTTGCCGTTGCGATATAAAACTGTTTATTGCCTTCAGTGTTATTACTCATATATTCCCCATCGTTCTCATTATTATAGTACATAATATTCACGTATGTGTATACGCTGCAAATTTTATGCCTAAAAAAACTCCCAAAGTTAAGCCTTGGAAGTTTTAAAATAACATATATGTAGATAGGTAACTCTATTAATAGAGCCGAGAAAACAATCGAGCTGTATTGTGCAATAAAATAGTAATCTCATATACTAGCCAATTACTAATCCGCACGTTTACTAGGATATCTAACATACAGCTCCATGTACTACCTATCGTTTATTATGATACACGGTGCCATGCATCACGCGATGCTTTACGTGCTTCATTCCATTCCAAACGAGACTCACCCTTCACTTCGTGCCATGAGCGCTCTAAATCTGCCTCATGATCTTCAAAACGTGCATCTACTGGATAACGAGCACGGTTTGCGTAACCTACTGCATAAGCTGGGTGCATATCGCGATCGAAGTCATACCCTTCTTTAAAGTAATCGGCGTTCGCGTATTCTGCACGCCAGTACGCTTCTTCGTGAGTTGGATCAATGGCTTCAGCTGCTGCATGACCTGCGCCGCCACCAACGATAGCACCGATAGCACCACCAATTAGCGTACCTAGTGGACCTGCCATTGTGCCGATAGCTGCACCTGCTGCTGCACCGCCTACACCGCCGATACCTGTACCTACTGGATGCGAGCCTGGCTCACCGGTAATAATGTCTGCGTTTAAATCTTCTTTTGTCTCTTTTGACATATGTTTTACTTCACTGCGATCGATAGCATCATGGTTACTCATAGTATTGTCCTTAAATTATTTATTATTTATTATTTATTGAATTATTTATCTGCTAAAAACTAGCGGTCTTACTAAATCCAATTGAAGTATAAAAATTTATAGGTAAAGACAGATAGGCCGATTTTGTAAACTGTGTCCGTATTGCGATTATCTTGCGTTACAGCCTGTATCTTTATCACACTTGTGTACGGCAGCCTCATACTTTGAGTAATTATAAATGTACGATCACAATAAATTTACTAAGTAAATCAATCTTATAACGGCATCAGGGACCTTTTGATAGCCTGTTGCCATTTAACAAGATGTCGCTCACGAGTATCAGTCGACATACTTGGTTCAAACACGCGATCTACCTGCCATGAAGCTTTCATGGTCGATTCGTCATATAGCCCAGTTTTCAGTCCTGCGAGGAGTGCTGCGCCCTTTGCCGTAATCTCTGTATCTCTAGGACGTAATACTGGAACACCTAACAAATCTGCTTGGAACTGCATGAGTAAATCATTATTTGCAGCGCCGCCATCTACTCTCAGCTCAGTCAAAGGATGAGGGCTGTCCTTTTGCATAGCGATAAGCACATCATAGGTTTGATAAGCAACGGCCTCCAATGCAGCGCGTGCAATATGAGCTTTGGTAGTACCGCGGCTCATGCCAGTGATGCTAGCACTGATATCAGAGCGCCAGTAAGGCGCGCCCAATCCAGTAAAAGCAGGTAATAGAACAACATCTTCGCTACTGTCTACTTGACGGGCTAAGTCTTCGACGTCACTACTCTGCTGAATCATACCCAAATTATCACGCAGCCATTGAACGATAGCCCCTGCCATAAAGACACTGCCCTCTAGGGCATAAGTGACTTCCTTTTTAGGTGGCTGTAGCATGCGTTTGCCTGACTGTACGATTTGGTCAAATGATAAATTGTCCGGACGAATTGGTGACGTTTTACGTTGCCACGCGATGGTGGTTAGCAGCTTATGCTCACTCAGTTTTGGCTGTTGGCCAATATTCATTAGCATAAAACAGCCTGTACCATAAGTGTTTTTGGCCATACCTGCATCAAGGCAACCTTGTCCAAAGAGCGCTGCTTGCTGATCACCCAATACTGCTTGAATGGGTATTTGCTTTGCAAACAGACCTTTTTTGGTTTTGCCAAAATCACCGTCGGACGATAGTACTTTAGGCAATATATGCATAGGTATAGCAAATCGGTCACAGAGTGTCTCTGACCATGCCAGCTTATGGATATCGAATAACAATGTACGAGAAGCATTGGTCACATCGATGACATGCTCCCCGCCTGTGAGCTTATAAATCAGCCAACTATCAATCGTGCCAACCGCTATCTCCCCTCTGCTGGCTCGTACACTCAGCTTCGGGTTGTTTTCGAGCAACCAAGCAATCTTACTGGCACTAAAATACGGGTCTAAACGCAGACCTGTAATACGCTGAACCTCATGTGCCATGTTGACGCTCTCAATGTCCTGATGCACAGGGTCATTCATACTATTGCTAGCGCTTTCAGCAGCAAGCGTCTTACAGTAATTTGCGGTACGCCTGTCTTGCCAAATGATGGCAGGAGCCAGTGGCTTGCCAGTTTGCTTATCCCACATCACAATCGACTCACGCTGATTGGTAATCGCGATACTGGTAACGTCAGTGGCAAGCAGCCCTGCCCGATTAATAACATCATGTGCACAACTAATCTGAGTTTGCCAAATCTGCTGTGCATCTTGTTCAACGAATCCAGCTCTTGGCGTTTGCAGCGTCGTTGGCTGTTGTACCATTTTGATAGGACGCGCATGATCATCGTACAATATCGCTCGACTTGACGTGGTCCCTTGATCCAACGCTAAAATATACCCTGCCATGACACACCCTCTACTAATATTATTTATTCTACTTAATAGCCATTTAGTGACTATTCATTGACTGCTACTTATTAATTGCTACTGATTGACTGATTGATTGACTGATTGACTGATTGATTGACTGATTGACTGATTGACTGATTGACTGATTGACTGAT
>NZ_JASDCS010000003.1 GCF_030407815.1 Psychrobacter sp. APC 3281 | reverse complement strand
TCGTTGAGTCGTTAGTTTACCAAGTTTACTTGTACGGTTTCTTCAGCATAGCTCACTCCTCTTCGGCTACTTTAAGCTGCTGCTTGAGCTGCTTTATTTCTTGAAGAGCACTCATAAGATCAGGATCATATTGTTCTGTGCCAATAAGCTTGCCTTGATTGGCGTTGTTCTGCCAGTTAGATAAGGTTTGCATCGCTATGCCAAGTTGCTTGGCTGTGGCTGAAACATTACCGTTATTGTCTGCTATCTTCTTAACGGCTTCTGCTTTAAATTCGTCACTGTAGGTTCTTACTTTCTTGGTCATGGTAAACTCCGGTTGATACTCTTAGTTTACCAAGTTTACCTCTACGGTTTCTTCAGCATAGCTCACTCTGAGTTGCGGACCTCAGTTATATCAAGACAATGAGTAGTTGGGTGTATACCGCTTTTATTGTTAATTTTTTGCCCGTGCTATCGTTGGTTGAAAAGTATCTAATCGCATGAATACTGGTATGGTGTACGATTAGTTATATGCCACCTTTTGAGTTTGAAAAGCGATATGATGATAGTTTCATCATGTCAGGTATTGCTACCTGATTCAAGTAAAACACTCTCCGATATAGTCGGCGCAGTTCAATAATAAATCCATAATTGATAAGATGTTGGGGTTATCAATCTAGCAAACAATTATCTATAGTAATCATATCTCTATAACCAAAAACATGATGCTAACCGTACATAGACAAAGCTTTAGCACTATCGTTATTATTCGAGACTCTATTTAAGTGATGTCATTAATATTAGATTTTGAGTAATAGCTTTGCATTTTTTATTTATCGTAAAATCTTAATTTAGCCCGTAATTCTTGTCTCAATATAATTAGGATTGGCGACGGTAGTGGCTTGGTGTCATTCCTGTTTTTTTGCGGAATAATCGGGCAAAATGACTGGCGTTTGTATATCCCACTTCTAGTGCCACATCGATAACATTCAATTCGGTTTCTCTTAATAAGCGTTTGGCCACATCAATCCTTAATTTTATATGGTATTGAGAAGGTGGCATTCCTACTGCTTGCTTAAATAAACGATTAAAGTGGTAATCACTCATCCCAACCAACTGCGCTACCCTTGAAAGACAAAACTCTTCTCTTAGATGTTCGACCATCCAATCTTGGACTTGTTTCACTCTATATTTGGGTAAAGCCGATTTATAATCTTTTGAGACATCTATCAAATCTGTATATTGCCTTGCTAGATGAACCGATATCGCTTTTGCCACACTATCAATAAATAACTTGCTAGGTGATTGTGTTTTGCTTTCAGCTTTTAATAATTGTAATAGAGAGATCAATTGTGGGTCATCGATTCCAGAGTAATCTGTAAGATATGCGTGAGAGCTGTTTTTTCCATATTGTTCCCTTAATGCTTCATCAAATATCGATTGGCTGATAACCAGCATCAACACTTGGAGTGGCTCATCCGAGTGTCTTTTCCAGCCAAAATCATATTTAGCTCCACCCGCTGTCACGTACAGCGAGTCGGCTTTGACATGGTGGATGTTCCACTTATGATTACCATTATCACGCTCTTGGGTGGTGGCTTCTCCTGACATTACCCATACAATCATCGGTTCAGAGATAGCAGGCATTGAGAATTGCTCACAATCGCTTTCGAGTGAAAAAATCGATAGCTGCACGTTACTCCATGGTCCATTACTTACACGAAATACTTGAAGACCAGCAGGATATTTATCGATTGCTTCAGCAGACGTCATTTCTGGTTTTACTGAATCTGTCATTTTTATTCTCACAAGGTTTTTTCATTTTTTAAACTATGTATTTTTTAGCAATACCAGCACAGTTTGCACAATAGCAAAGCAGCGTCATCCGAGTTATCAACGTATCTTATATCTACTATAGAGAAGACAAAATAGCATAAATATCAGCCTGTTTTCTCTATAAGCGATAGCGAAACTTGCTTTTGCTCTTAAACAGATACTAGCCATTTATACGGCAAGATATGAGGATATTAAAATGAAAAAAGATGTCATGGTAGTTATTGGTACAGGCGGCATTGGGATTGCCATTGCTCGCCGCTCTGGTTTTGGAAAAACAATTTTGTTGTCTGATCTCAATCAAACAGTTTTGGATGAAGCCGCGCAGCAAATGAGAACAGCGGGTTATCACGTCGATACACAACTGGTTGATGTGACATCGCGTGAATCGGTAAAACAGTTAGCAGAAAAAGCAGACAGTCTAGGTAATGTAATGCAGGTGGTTAACACTGCTGGCTTATCGCCAAATATGGCGTCTGCCAAAAAAATCCTTGAGGTTGACTTGTACGGCGCAGCACTCGTATTTGAAGCGTTTGGCGAGGTTATCCATCAACAGGGTTCAGGTCTTATTATTTCAAGCATGGCCGGACATATGACACCAGCACTACCACTAGAAGTCCAAAATGCACTTGCGTTTACGCCGACTGATGAGCTTCTTCAACTAGACTGTTTAAGCTCTGAAAACGTAACAGATTCAATGACAGCATATTGCCTATCTAAAACAGCAAACCACTTGCGAGTTCAAGCAGCTTGTCTAAGTTGGGGAGAAAAAGGCGCTCGTGTCAACTCTATCAGCCCGGGCATTGTATCTACTGAACTTGCACAACATGAGTTAAATTCTGACATTGGCGATGGCTACCGTGCGTTTATCTCAGCCTCTCCAGCTCAACGTTTAGCATCACCTGATGAAGTATCGGTACTGGCTGATTACCTCCTGAGTAACGACGCAAGCTTTGTCACTGGCAGTGATATTTTGATGGATGGTGGCGTAATAGCGGCGATGCGTGCAAATAAAGTTGAATTGCCGGGTTCATGATTGAACCACTAATAGAACATCTATAAAAAGAGTCCTCGGACTCTTTTTTATTTTTAGTATGCGAGAGTGGCTTTACTATTGGTACTTTGGCCTAGTGATAAGATGAAGAAACTGAATAATAGATTGCTCAGCTGAAAAAACAGTTTGTGATATTGAGCTGATAGGAAAGTCATCTACTCTACTGATTACTTTGCTTTGTACACAATTAAAAAGCTGAACAAGGCAAATAGACACATAATCCATACCATTGCCCATGGCGTCCCATCACTAAAATAAGACAATAAGAGTGTCGAGATGATTCCGCTACCATACTGCAAGGAACCTATCAAAGCAGAAGCAGAACCTGCGATACTTGGTACTTCGTCCAACGCTGCTGCGGTAGCGACCGCCGCGACAATGCCATTCATTGAGAAAAATATAAATGCCATCCCAATAATAAAATATATAGGCATAAGATCTGCTTTGAAGGTTACCGCCATAATGACTGTCGCACAGGTGGCAATACTGGTCGCAATTTTAAGAAGTGAAGACAACTCGAAACGGTGAACTAAGAAGCGATTGATGAAGCTCATTCCCATCACACCAATGATATTCACAGCAAATAGCCACCCATAATGCTGGGCATCTATACCAAAGTAAGTGATGTATACGGCTGGTGAACCTGTAATAAAGGCATAAGCACTGACGTAATAAAAAGTCACGCACAAAGTATAGCGCATAAACGTTTTTTGACTCAGCAAATTAAAATAAGTCACAAATGCTGATTTTATTGACGCTTTTTTGCGTTTATTGATAGGAAGCGTTTCTGGTAATAAAAATATCGAAAAAAACAACACACCACCAATGATTGCAAGCAATATAAAAATACTATGCCACGTGGTAAATGTGATGATTTGCCCACCAAGTAGTGGGCCTCCTATAGGCGCTATTGCCATAATAATCATGAGGGTGGATAGCATTTGTGCCGCACGATTACGAGAGAATAAATCACGCACCATGGCTCGAGCCAGCATAGGCGCGGTACACGCACCAAAGGCTTGAAATACCCGCCAGAAAATAATCTGCTCCATACTATTAGACAGTGCACAGCCGAGCGAGCCGATCGTAAATAACACCATTCCAATAAATAAGGGTTTTCGACGACCGATCTGATCGCTAATTGGTCCCCACACGAGCTGTGCAATAGCAAAACCGACTAAAAAACCTGTGATCGTAAGCTCTGCGTCTCCTTGTAACTCTTTGGCCATCTCTGGCATGGCAGGCAAATAAATGTCCGTTGACAGTGACGTCACTGCCATCAAAGCACCTAAAATAGAGAGAAATAACGCACCTGTAGTAGAAGCGGTTTTAGAAGTATTATCAGTCATAATTTGTCTTTTAAATAGCGGTTACCATCGTCTAATGATGAACTAAACAATGAAATCTAGGGTATCGGTACTCTTAAAAATCAGTCAAACCCTAAACGCTGTAACCATTGATTTACATCATTACGTACTTGTTTTGCATAATCTTTTTGTATTACCAATAAGCGTCCTTGTTTTTCTTTGCCACCTTCGATACTTATGCCGCGTCGCACATCACAATCTTTACAGAGTGATTTTACGGTATCGAAGCCACTGCCCACGCCGTATCCTGCATGGGTATTAAAAGGAATCACTTTTTTTCCTGCTAAATCATACTGATGAAAAAATCGTTTTAGAGGTGGTGGCAACTGCATATCCCACGTCGGAAAACCCACAAAAACAGTGTCATATTGATCCATATTTTCTATTTTTGTTTTTAGAGCGGGCAAGGCTTGTGTCTCATTTTCACGATGCACTTGATCCACCATTCTTTCGTAATCTTTTGGATAAGGAACAACAAGCTCTAAAGCGATTTTATCTCCACCAACGGACTGTTGAATCATATCTGCAACTGCTTTGGTGTTTTGAGTACGTGATACATAAACAATGAGAATAGAAGGATTTTTCGTTGTTGTTTCTGTCATAGTAAGATTGCTCTGTTGTGTACAGCCTAAGAGACTCACCCATAGGCTAATGAGTAAAAAGAAACGCCATTTTTTCATGGTAGATCACCTATAAAAAGATGAAACTGTGAGGGAACCAATCTGGCTTGCTCACTGAGGTTAACGGTCAGTTTTAATGAAAATTGTCACTGCTATTCTTGGGCACTGAGTTTATTCTTCTCTAACCATTGCTCTAATAAAGTAGCAATTTTTTCGTTATTTAAATCTGAGAATGGAAAGTGTGTATTGCCATATACCCCAATTTTCGGCAGTTCGACGACTTGCGCTTGACCACCGTATTGATTGATTTTATTAACCCAAAGGTGCGCCATGCTGACTCGTACGCGCCAGTTATCCTGCCCCGGGTTATCACTTTTCTTGCTGGGGATATTGTCACCGTAATAAATGATAATAGGAATTTGAGTGAGCTTTTTGAATTGCTCTATAGAAACTGGTGTTGCAGTAAGCTTACCCGTGCCACTTTCCATTGCATCTGGTACTTCACCTTCAGGGAAAACAAAGCCACTGCCGGGTTCATAAGACACAATACCTCGGACTTTATCGCTCTTAATTGCTGTCCACCACCCGGGGCCACCACCTTGAGAATGTGTGATAAGGACACTGTCACCTGAACGTTTAAACACTTGAGCTAATGAATCGCTGATAAGCTGCTCATCGTAAGGACCGGTATTAGGTGTCATTTGACGAAAGTATTGGTTCAAAGCTTCGGGCTTATCAGGAAATTGAACGCCTTTAAATCGCTCTGGCCATTGACCTATACGAAACATGTTAAACCACATTTGATCATAAGTTGTGGCTTCGACTTCCATCGAGACAGTTGATTGTCCCGCACGGCCACGGCGCGGTTGATCGACTAAGTAAACTGGATACTTCTTGCGCAAAAATAGAGATTGAAATCCTTCTCGACCATCAGGTGTTGTTCCCCAAGTACTGGCTGATTGACCAGCGCCATGGAGAAAAACTAATGGGTAAGGTTTAGCATCAACTGGAATTTGATAAAAAACCGACGCATGATCGCCATGTAAAGTTTGACCTTGAGAGTTAAATAATTGTTTACCATCAAATTTGCCTTCAGTATAGATAACAGTTCCACCTGCGGAGAAGTTACCTTGCTTTTCGAGCATAATTGGAGCTTTATTAGCTGCAAAGCTGACGGCAGAAACTGTGATCAATAATATGACCGCTAGACCGTGGCATACAAGTGTTTTCAGAGTAAAACATCGTGCGGTTAGGTTCATTATTTTTTCATTCCTTAGTCCTTGGCATGATACCAAAGCAGGGTTTTGTACTTTGGTATCCATATTTTCAGCTTACTATTTGAATCTTAATTATGTTTGTGATTAAACATCCATCTTACGACCCGCTATCCACTCAACCATGGCTGGATCTCGGTGTGAGAAGAACGAGCTAGTATTGGTATCTAAAGATATGATGGTGTTGATGTCATCGCTGTCTAATTCAAAATCAAATACCGCTAAGTTTTGTTGCATATGATCAAAGTTTACGGTTTTAGCCAAACAAACCACCTCTTGTTGCACGAGCCATCGCAAGATAATTTGAGCAATAGATTTGTTGTGTTTTTCAGCAATCTTACTCAAAACTGGGTGGCTAAATAGATTATTACGACCTTCAGCAAAAGGTGCCCATGCTTCAGGTTGAACGTGGTTACGCTTCATATATGGAATGGCTTGGAGCTGCTGCTGAAATGGATTCACTTCAATTTGGTTGACCGCAGGAGCCACATGATTGAATGCTATTAAGTCTGCCAATCGATCTGGCGTAAAGTTACTGACACCAATGGCACGAATCTTACCTTCCGCTTGTAACTCTTCCATCGCACGCCAAGCCCCATGTACATCACCATAAGGTTGATGAATCAAATAAAGATCAACATAATCAAGCTGCAAACGCTGTAACGAGCGTGAAAATTGTGCTTTTGCACCTTCATAGTTGGTATCTTGCAACCACAACTTCGTGGTAATAAACAACGCCTCACGAGGTACATCAGCATTTTTGATTGCATTACCTACAGCGGTCTCATTCATATAAGAGGCTGCGGTATCAATGTGACGATAACCCGCCCTAATGGCATCAGCGACGGCTTGCTCACAAGCTTCAGGCTCTTCGATTTGATAGACACCAAAGCCTAAAATGGGCATCTCAATGCCATTATTTAAAGTAATATTCTTCATTGATATTTTCCTTACTAAGTATTATTTATTGGTATTATCTGTATAGATTGTAAATGGAGAAGCTATAAATAGAGAGACTATAAATAGATTAACGGTTAATACGCTTTTGTAAGTGAGCCGGATAACGGTCACCAACAATGTCAATGTCTGCTATTGCTTTTTCAATCATTGCCAGTTCTGTACTGGTTAAGCTGACTTGCGCCGCTGCTACATTTTCTTCTAAACGATGAGTTTTAGTCGTTCCTGGGATAGGAGCAATCCATGGTTTTTGCGCTAAGATCCATGCGAGTGCCACTTGAGCATTTGTCGCTTCTTTTTGTGTTGCAATTTGGGTTAAGAGATCGACAAGAGCTTGATTGGCTTGACGAGCTTCAACCGAAAAACGCGGTACAAGGTTACGAAAATCATCGTCAGCAAACTCAGTCTTATTATCGATAGTACCTGTCAAAAAGCCCTTACCTAATGGACTAAAAGGTACAAAACCAATGCCCAACTCTTCAAGCACTGGGAAGATGTCTTGTTCTGGCTCACGCCACCACAATGAATACTCGCTTTGTATTGCAGTCACAGGAAATACGCTATGGGCGCTACGAATAGCATCAACACCAGCTTCTGATAAACCCAAATGCTTCACCTTACCCTCTTGAACTAAGTCCTTAACTGTACCTGCAACCTCTTCCATCGGTACATCAGGATCGACACGATGCTGATATAACAGGTCAATATAATCGGTTTTTAGACGTTTTAAGCTTGCGTCTACCATCTTTCGAATACTGGCTGGACGACTGTCTACGCCTTGCTCAACAACCCCATTTTTAAAGCCGAATTTGGTTGCAATAACAACTTGCTCGCGAAAAGGTTTAACCGCTTCACCAACGATTTCTTCATTGGTAAATGGCCCATAACACTCCGCTGTATCGAAAAAAGTAACCCCTTGTGTATGAGCGTGTTGAATCAATTTGATGGCATCAGATTTGATTGGCTGATTGCCATAACCAAAACTCATTCCCATACAGCCCAAACCAAGTTCTGAGACATTAAGACCGCTAGTGCCAAGTTGACGTTGTTTCATAGTTATTCTCCTAAATAATCGTTATTTTTGATTGGCTTTAACCAAATCACTGGTGTGCCATCTTGAGATTCTGTAATGGCGATATAACCTAAAGCCGACTGAACAATATCTATTGTAAATGGATAAGATTGTTTTGATTAGATGGGTAAAACAGGATTACTTTATGAAATTTTTTCATTAATATAGGTAGTCAATGCTGGCAATCAGATTTGGGTTTATATGAATAAAAATTACAATGACTTATTGGCGTTTGTCACAGTGGCAGAGCTTGGCAGCTTTACTAAAGCTGCACACGTCTTGGGTGTATCTCAATCAGCACTGAGTCATACTGTTCGCAATTTGGAAGCTAAATTGGACGTAAGGCTGCTTTATAGAACGACACGCAGCGTGTCACCAACAGAAGCAGGAGAAAGACTGCTTCATTCCGTAGGACCCAAATTGCGTGAGATTGATTTAGAGCTAGAATTGGTTAATGATTTTAAGGACAAGCCTGCTGGAACCGTCAGAATTACGGCTGCCGAACATGCGATCAATCATATTGTCTGGCCCAAATTACGACCATTACTATTTGAATTTCCAGACATCAACCTTGAGTTGAATGTCAATTATGGACTGGTTGATATCGTTGCAGATCGTTTTGATGCTGGCATTCGCTTAGGTGAGAATCTCGATCAAGATATGATTGTCGTGCCAATCTCTGCCCCTTTTCGTATGTCTGTTGTGGGCAGTCCTAAATACTTTTCACAAATAAAAATCCCTAAACATCCTAGTGACTTAATGCACCATAATTGCATCAATATTCGTTTGCCCACTTTTAATACTATTTATGCCTGGGAATTCGAAAAAAACGGTAAAGAAATTAAAGTTAACGTGAAAGGACAAGTGGTATTCAACAGTTCAGAAAATCGTTTGGACGCCGTATTGTCAGGTATTGGTCTCGCTTACTTACCTGAAGATATGGTACAGAGTCAGATACAAACGGGCGAGTTAATCGAGGTGCTCACTGATTGGTGCCAACCCTTCGATGGTTACTATTTATATTATCCAAATCGGCAACTGTCCTCCCCTGCTTTTAAATTGATTGCAGAGGCACTGAGGTTTCACCCATAGATAAAGGTTTAAAAACATCGATAGGAGTAGCTTCTAATGATTGAATTAAACTCGTAATGAGCTGATTAATGAATCAAACTCATAAGGACATTGCGTTTATGTGATCTAGTAAAACAATCTATAGGCTTTATAATTTAGATAATTCACTGATCACGAGGAGTACGTAATGGAAAACAAACAGGTCGTTGTATTGGTAGGCACAGGGTCTATAGGGCAAGCGATTGCCAGACGCGTTGGGGCTGGCAGACATATCGTGCTTGCTGATATTAGTGAGAAAAATGCCCAAACAGCGGCAAAAATATTCAATGATGCAGGTTTTGATACCAGTGTCATGGTCACCGATTTATCCTCTAGAGCCTCGATTAAACAGCTCATTGATCATGCTCAGCAATTTGGTAGTGTGATGCACCTTATCAACGCAGCGGGATTATCGCCTTCACAGGATTCGATTGAGGCTATCTTGCATGTCGATCTGTATGGTACAGCGGTATTACTGGAAGAATTTGGTAAGATTATCGCAGCAGGCGGTTCAGGTATCACCATATCATCGCAATCTGGCCATCGATTAGCAGCCCTATTTGAGCAAGACAATACCTTATTAGCAACAACACCGACTGAGTCGTTATTAGACCTGCCCTTGATAAAAAATATTGATGACACATTAAAAGCATACCAATACTCTAAAAGATGTAACGGCTTGCGAGTCATGTATGAAGCAACGGCATGGAGTAAACGCGGCGCAACCTTAAACACCATTAGCCCCGGTATCATCATTACACCATTGGCGAATGATGAGTTAAATGGACCGCGTGGCGAGGGATACCGAAACATGTTGGCGAAAAGCCCGTCAGGTAGAGCTGGAACACCAGATGAAGTTGGTGATCTTGCAGCATTTTTGATGAGTCATCAGGGTCGTTTTATTACGGGTAGTGACTTCTTGATCGACGGCGGAGCTACTGCAGGATACTGGTATGGTGACTTGCAATATTTGAAAAAAACTCATTAATACTGGCTAACTAAACTTCTACTCTCCATTTTGCACAAATAAAATGCCGTGGTAATAATCGCTTGAGCAGTTTGACCTTTGACTTGGGTGATAAATTTATCGTTATTACTTAAGCTACTCACATTTTGATAAAGCTTTTTCGCATTGTGAAGATGAATACCCTATTTTGTCGCTATATTTTCCAACTCTCTGTCACGCAGCTCATGTCTAAAGTTTCTTACCTTTCTTATAAAGCTTACTTGATAATAGTCGCTTCTTTAGCGATATGAATGAAAAACGATGGGAAGCCATAAAGCAAGAAATTAATTATAGAGTTGAAGAAAAAACTTGGCTCACGATTGACCAAAGAGCAGATAGAAATGAAGCGTGGTTTAATAGTATAATCAAAAAGGTTTAAGCTAATAAACCGCTGCTATGATGGGGTTTCTTGTGCGCGTTTTTGATATAGATCAACACAGGTTGCGCAATGTTTATATCATTAGTATCATCTCAGTTCTAAAATAGCTCAATGACAATCAGGGAAAACTTTATGGCAAAATTAGAATCAAACATCGAATTAGAAGCCGCGGCATTTCGTCGCTTATTGGCTCATTTAGACGAGCGTAAAGATGTACAAAATATCGAGCTGATGAACTTGGCTGACTTTTGTCGTAACTGTTTATCCAAATGGTATAAAGCTGCTGGTGAAGAGCGTGGTATTGAAATCGACTACGAGGATGCTCGCGAGCTTGTTTATGGCATGCCTTACGCTGAGTGGAAAGAGAAGTATCAGCAAAAAGCAACACCAGAACAGTTGGCACGTTTTAATGAAATTGAAGCTGCCAAGAACAAAACGAATTAAAACCAACTAATAGTGGCTCAAATAAAAGAGCCACCATTATATAATTATATCGAAGAAGACAATATTGCCGCTAGATTAGCGGCTTTCTATAGATTTGAGTATACTACTAAACCCTATGGTTCCTTGTTTCTGCATTTGACGGTCAAATAGGCGACCGATTAATGGCAATGGTACAATCAATCGACCCTCAGATACCCAAGTCACGTGTGTGGTGCCATCGCCCAAGTCTTTTAAATCAATGATACCTTTATCATGCTGCATTTTTATAGGTTTAGATTTTTCGATTTGGTATTGCATATGAGTAGGACGCTCAAACGCTGTAATCCGCTCCCAGAACTTAACAGGTCCCGTTTGAATGCTACGTAAAGCCCCGACGCCATTGCGCTCGTCGTTACCTTCAGCTAATAACTTAGCAACTCCTACCGCTTTAAATGAGCCATAACTGGCATGGTCACTCAGTGCTTCAAATACCTCATCAATCGGTTTTTTGACAATGCGCTCTACTTTTATTTTAAACATAATATGATCTCGTTAAGATTAAAGTTATTTAGCTTACTGCTATTTTAGAAATAAATATAGCAGTCACATTGTGAAAAATTATTACCGTGAAGAGCCGCGTCCCTTTGAAGGACGCCTGCCATTGGTAGCAGGTTTACCATTGCCTCCGGACTTACCATTACCCCCTGACGGCTTACCACGACCAGTAGGACGTCCATCCCTACCTTTAGAACCTGCTGGTTTTCTAGCATCATCCTTGGCGTATTTGTTACGGCCTTTTGCTGCACCTGTCGATTTTGCAGAGGATTTTGACTTTGACGAAGCATCCGTACGAGGTTTCTTTCGTGGCGCATTGCGAGATTTCTTGCTTGAATGATTGTCTTGCGAAGAAGAATCTTCTACAGATTTAAGTAACACGGACAGCTCTTTTGGAGTTAAGTCTCGCCAGTCACCAACGGGAAGACCCTTGAGACTTACATTCATAATCCGCGTACGTTCAAGCTTGACGACTTCGTAGCCAAAGTGCTCACACATACGGCGAATTTGACGGTTTAGACCTTGAACGAGCGTGATATTAAACACATTAGGAGCCACTTTAGTCACTGGGCATTTTTTGGTCATCTTGCCAAGCATCGGCACACCGCCCGCCAAACCTTCGATAACACTATCCGTTAACGTCTTATTTACGGTAACTAGATACTCTTTCTCGTGATTATTACCCGCACGTAGTACCTTATTGACCAAATCACCGTTATTAGTCAAAAAGATCAAACCTTGAGAATCTTTGTCCAAACGACCAATCGGAAAAATACGTAAACTATGTCGCACAAAATCGACAATATTATTTTTCTCAGAGCTTTCTGTAGTACTTACAATGCCCACTGGCTTATTTAATGCAATAAAAATAAAATCATCAGGCTCTCGCGGCTCAATAGGCTGCCCATTGACCTTTACTGCATCACCAGCAACCACCTGATCACCTACCGACGCACGTTTGCCATTGATGTATACATTACCTTGTTCAATAAAGCGGTCAGCGTCTCGCCTAGAGCAAATACCACTTTCGCTGATGTATTTATTTAAACGAGTCGAGGAAGCGTTGAACATAAAGCACCGTTTTACCTGATAAGAAGCTTTTTTTACTAAGAAAAAAAGCCTGAATTGAATGAATCAATAATGATGAAATAGCTCACATTATATAGGAAATCGACTGACCCTTTGAGGGGAGATGGGTAAAAACCTAGAAATGTATCGCGTCATGTAATTTTGGATGATGTCGAAAGAACTTGTTTATGAGGTTAGGAATTTAAAAAGCCTCACCATTCATCATACGAGCAGTGAGGCTTTTTTCTAGTTTTTCAGCTATATAATTTTCAAATCTGTTCTTTTGCTGATTACTCTACTAACTTATCTTCCACACTATTCAGCATCATCCAACAGTTTGTTAAGCTCGTCTACCATTGGGTCGTCAATGATGCTGCCTTCTACATAGCTGATTATTTCATCTACAGTCGTCAGATCCATTTCACGAATACCTAAACTGGCCAATTGCGCATTAATAGATTCTAAGCTGTCGTTATCTTCAGCGTCATCTAATAAATCCTCTTCAAACCTACCTCTGACAAACCAATACATTTTTTCTAGTACGGTTTCTTTTTTGGTCAAAGTAGAATAACCATCGCCATAAATAAATAGATTGAAATGATAAGGTATTTCTATATCATTGATGAAAAATGTACGTTGGCACTCTAATGTATAGGCTTGAATCTCTTCACTCTCAGCGCTTTCATCACTTTTGTTGTCTTCATCATATTCAATCGCCTCTTCTATCAACTCACCTAATATCTGATAGTTGCCGACTTTAATTTTGTGATTATAAATGATAGCGGAGTCTGCAATTGCATCGAAAATAATGGCACTGACATCTAAGGTGTGGTTATCGATATCATAAAATGCTTTTAACGCTGGCAAAAACTCGGTCAGCGTTTCTTCCGGCACTTGAATGAGAAACTGCTGCTCGTATATTTTAATCATATCTTCAGGAGCATAGGTATTAGCAGTATTGGTCTCGTTTCTACCTGTTGGCTGCAAAGGTAAAAAATTATACGGGTTATGTTTGGTCATTCAGAACTGCCTTTTTACTTAAGTTGAATTTATTAAATGTCTGTGTTGCTCAATCTCTAAGAGCCTTTGAACGTGCTACTATTTTTAATTACTATAAAACTTTAGGATTTATGGGCGTATTGTCTCTTATTCAGGCAATTTTAGATAGACAGTTATAAATATACAAGTTCAATCACTCTGGTTTATACAGACAGTTAGAATAATAAAGACTAAGAAAAGATACTAGCCAGCAGCGGCTCAATATCTTCTTCTCTTTTCTCTAGAGCTATTACATACTAATTATTAATTCACCTGTTGCCACCCTGACGTCGCATGATGTTCATCTTGATGTGCAAATAAAGGGTGAGCTTTGGCTTCCTGCAAACTTAGCACGGGGGTCACACAGACATCCGTTGTTGCAAATATACGTTGCCAATGCTCAAGCGTTTGACTGGCAAATTTTTCCGCTATTGTATTGGTCGCAGCTTCACTCTCAGGTCTATTGGGCATAATACCAAGTTGCCAGTGTATTTCTTTAAGCGACGGTAGCTCCAATACCTGACATAGCCCTTGCCAAAATTTCAACTCCAAGGAACCAACCGCCATATGCCGCTTATCAGCGGTTTGGTACAATCGATAGCATGGTAATGCACCGCCTAAAAAGTCATGATGCGGCAGTAGAGTGTCGTTTAAGCCATTTCCTGAAAGGCTATTAATCAGTTTGCCTGTGACCTTTGGCATGACCATATGATTGTACAAACTGTGCGTCATGCTAATAGCAATGTGTCGTCCCCTGCCCGTACGCTGCGCGGCAAATACGGCAGCCAACAGTGCTATCACTGCTGTATCACTACCACCTGCCAAATCCGCAAACTGGATATTAGGCATAGCCTGCTCACCCTGCGCTGTTTTTAGCTGATCTAGTACACCGCTCATAGCCATAAAATTAATATCATGACCGGCTTTGTTGGCCCAGTCATGATTCACTTCAGAACCACCTGTTGAGTCAGCATCTTCTAAATAAGTACCTTCTTTTGTGTAATTGCCTGCTACGCCATAGCCAGTGATTGACACTATTACTAGCTTTGGATTGATGGCATGCAGGGTCTTAGAATCTAGCCCCATTTCTGCCAAGACACCTGGGCGAAAGCTATCCAGCATCACATCAGCTTCTTTAAGATGTGCTTTTATAGCTTCAATCGCTTTGGGATCATGAAAGTCATGCTTTTCGGTCTTCTTACCGTGGTTTAGAGCTACGAAGAGCTCACCAAATACCCGAGCAGGATCACCTTGTTTGGGCTCGATTTTAAGGACGTCAGCGCCCAAATCCGCAAGCAAACGCGTGGCAAAAGGCCCAGGTAGGTTACGAGTCAGATCTAACACTTGCAACCCTTTCAGACAGTCCGCCATTTGATCATGATTTGATACATGCGCATCAGTCATCAGAGAACGCCTCGCCATTAGCTACCATGTCTAGCAAAATTTGAGCAGGCTCAAAACGTTCGCCGTATTTTGCCGCCAGCTCGCGACTACGTTTGATGAATTCGTTCATGCCCATCGCATTGATAAACTGTAGAGTACCGCCATGCTGCGGTGCAAACCCCCAACCAAAGATAGACCCTATATTGGTATCGGCAACCGAGCGTACGACATTTTCTTCATAACACTTGGCAGATTCATTGGCTTGAATAAACATCAAGCGATCAACTAAATCTTGCTGTGAGGGTTGCTCTGACTTTGGTGGATATAAGTTAATAAGCTCAGGCCATAGATGTTTGTTACCGTCTCCTAGATAATCATAGAACCCTTTGCCATTTTTCTTGCCCTCGCGCCCATGCTCATTGACCAGCGTCTTTAGTATCTCGTAAGAAGGGCGCACAGTGACAGACTTGCCTTCGGCTGCCATATCCGCCTGCTGCTGCTCGCTGACATGTAATGCGAGACTCAATGACACTTCATCTTGCAATGCTAAGGGCGGCATAGGCATCCCTGTTTTCAGTCCAGCGACTTCGATACTACGCGGATGCACACCTTCACCCAGCATCGCGATACCCTCTGATACATAAGTACCAAATACTCGCGAGGTATAAAAGCCATGACTGTCATTGACGACGATAGGTATCTTGCCTATTTGGAGCACATAATCGAACGCTTTGGCGAGCGTTGCATCATCGGTTCGCTCACCTACTATAATCTCAACGAGCGGCATCTTATCTACTGGTGAGAAGAAATGCAGACCGATGAATTGTTGTGGACGAGTGCTGGCTTTTGCCAGTCCTGTAATAGGTAACGTTGAGGTATTAGACGCATAAATAGCCGTGCTTGGAATCACCGCCTCACTCTGCTGGGTACATTTGGCTTTGATTTCTCGGTTTTCAAATACCGCTTCGATGATGAGATCACAATCAGCCAAATCATCATAAGAAACAGTTGGTATAATACGTGTTAAGAGCGCTTGTTTTTTCTCTTCGGTAGCACGCTGTCGGCTGATGGCTTTATCCAAAATATTGGTAGAGTACGCTTTGCCTTTTTCAGCATTGGCAATATCTGTGTCCAATAAGACAACGTCTATACCTACTTTGGCAGTGACATAGGCAATGCCAGCGCCCATCATGCCAGCGCCCAAGATACCGACTTTTTTAGTGGTTATGCGTTCAAACTCTTGAGGGCGAGACTGACCTTTTTTGATATTGTTGAGCTGCGTCCATAAGGTGTTGATCATGTTTCTTGATTCAGGGGACAGCACACAAGCGGCAAAATAACGCGACTCAATCTCAAGCCCTGTATCGATATCTACCAAGCAACCCTCAAACACACAAGACATAATGTGAGTAATCGCTGGATAGTTGCCGTGTGACTTTTGGTTGGCCATGGCTGGGGCGACGGAGAATATAGGCACTATCTTTGGATGCTTGCTATCACCGCCAGGGATTTTAAAGCCTTTCTTATCCCATGGCTGCTGCACGCTTGGATTATTTTGAATCCAGTTTTTAGCCTGCTTCAGCATGTCTGCTTGATCGGTGGCTGTCGCATCAATGAGACCGATTTCTTTTGCCGCAGCGACACGTAATTCTTTGCCTTGCGTCATGAGCTCCAGTGCCATTTGAATACCGACCAATCGCGGCAAACGCTGCGTACCACCGCCGCCCGGCAGCAAGCCCAATTTGACTTCAGGTAGACCAAGCTTGGTCTTTGGCGTATCAATCGCAATGCGATAATGACAGGCAAGTGCCAATTCTAGACCGCCGCCCAGCGCCGTTCCTGTCATCGCAGCGACCACAGGCTTTCCTGAAGTTTCAAGCTTACGCAAACTTCCTTTGAGCGTTTCGGTCAATGCAAATGCTTGCTCGGCTGTCTTTATCTGGTTCAATTGATCAATATCTGCGCCAACCACAAAGGTTTCCTTGGCCGATGTGAGTATCAAGCCTATGGCTGTGTCATCATTGATAACGCTATCGACCATCGTGGCGAACGACTCCGTAAAACCGTCACCGATGACATTCATTTTGCGTTTGCTTTGTTCAATTGTAATGGTGACAATGCCATCGTTATCACGCTGGGCGGAGAAATTTTCTAGTGCGTTAATGGCTGTTACGCTATCTGCTGTCTGGTTAGCTACCTGGTTATTTGTCATCATTTTTATCCCTTAAATGATTCTTTATCTATTATTTTTTGTCTACTTGTTTTCATTTTATTTGAAAAAGAAGTTAAACACGCTCAATGATGGTCGCAATGCCCATGCCACCGCCCACGCATAGCGTGATCATGGCAGTTTTAAGATCACGGCGTTCTAGCTCATCGAGGACCGTCGTCATCAGCATCGCGCCCGTTGCGCCAAGCGGATGACCCATGGAGATTGCACCACCATTAACATTGACGATATCAAGCGAGAGTCCGAAATCATCAGCGGTATTCATCGGGACAGCAGCGAATGCTTCGTTAATCTCCCATAGGTCTATGTCAGAGGCCTGCATGCCCGCTTTATCAAGGGCTTTTTGGCAAGCTGGTGTTGGACCTGTCAGCATGATGGCAGGTTCTGAGCCAATGACTGATGCCATTGTAATTTTGGCGCGTGGTTTTAGACCTGCTTTTTGACCAGCAGCAGCACTACCAACCAAACAAATCGCTGCCCCATCAACAATGCCTGAAGAGTTGCCTGCATGATGCACGTGATTGACGGTTTCAATCGTGGTGTATCGGTCTAATATCACACTATCAAAGCCCATTTTACCTGGCATAATAAAAGAAGGTTTAAGACCCGCTAAGGTTTCGACATTGGTATTAGGACGGATGGTTTCGTCTTTATCCAATAGCATCATGCCGTTGATATCGGTGACAGGGACAACAGATTTGTCGTAATACCCGTTCTCCCAAGCCTGCGCCGCGCGGCGATGTGATTCGGTGGCAAAAGCATCGACATCGCTACGGCTAAAGCCTTTGAGCGTTGCAATGGTATCTGCGCCCACCCCTTGCGGTACGAAATGCGTCGCTTCATTGACGCGCGGATCCATGTACCAAGCACCGCCATCAGAGCCCATCGGCACACGGCTCATTGACTCAACACCGCCCGCCACCACCATGTCTTCCATACCTGACATGATTTTGGCAGCCGCAAGATTAATAGACTCTAGACCAGAGGCACAAAAACGAGACAAGGTAAGACCTGCCACACTTTGTGCCCAACCAGCATCAATGACGGCGATACGCGCAATATCAGAGCCTTGCTCGCCCACTGGGGTCACGCAGCCAAGCACCACATCATCGACCAAACTGGTATCCAAGTTGTGACGCTGCTGCATCTCCTTTAATAAGGTACGTGTCAGCCAAATTGGTGACGCCTGATACAAAGAGCCGTCCTTTTTTCCTTTGCCGCGTGGCGTGCGGATAGCATCATAAATGTAAGCGGTCTCAGTCATAAAAAATCCTTTTTTTATTTTTTAAATAAACAATAATTATTGTAGTCTTATAATATAAGCGTCTACATAAAGCGTGAAGCCAGCTCTTTCATAATCTCATTGGTGCCACCATAGATTTTTTGCACGCGCGCATCAGCATATAAACGGGCGATAGGATACTCAGTCATATAGCCATAGCCACCAAACAGTTGCACGCATTCATCGATGACTTCGCACTGTTTTTCGGTGACCCAGTATTTGATCAATGAGGCATGCGGTACAGACAGTTTGCCATCTAACATCGCATCGACTGCCGCATCACACATGGTGCTGGCAGCAAGATAATCGGCATAGCATTCTGCCATCTTGAAGCGGGTATTTTGAAATTTCCAAATAGGTTTGCCAAAGGCTTCACGGCCCTTTACATAATCTAGTGTTAGATTGATAGCCAGCTTCATCGAACCGACCCCTGATAGCGCAATGATGAGGCGCTCACGTGGCAACTCCTGCATCATCTGTATAAAGCCCATGCCTTCTACCGTGCCCAACAGGTTGGTTTGCGGTACACGTACATTGCTAAAGAAAAGCTCTGAGGTATCCTGCGAGGTCAGACCAAGCTTATCTAGGTTACGTCCACGCTCAAACCCTTCTACGTTGTCCGTTTCTACGATGATAAGTGAGACACCTTGCGCGCCTTGTTCACGATCTGTTTTGCATGCTAATAAAATCAGATTGGCGTGCTGACCATTGGTAATAAAAGTCTTAGAGCCATTGATAATGTAATCATCACCGTCTTTTACTGCATAGGTTTTGATGTTTTGTAGATCGGAGCCAGTACCAGGCTCGGTCATGGCGATAGCGCCGATATATTCACCTGTTGCCATTTTTGGTAGCCACGCTTGTTTTTGTTCTTCAGTACCGTGGGCTAAAATATAAGGCGCGACAATACCTGAATGCACCATACCGCCAAATCCTGACTGATTGGCCTCAGTCTGTGCATAGATAAGCGCGGCCTCATGACCGAAATCGCCGCCGCCACCGCCATACTCAGCTGGTATCGCCGCACACAGAAACCCCATCTCGCCTGCTTCTTCCCATGCATCGCGATCGATCATGCCGTTTTTGCGCCACTGCTCATCCTTTGGCTCCCAAGATTGAAACATTTTTAAGGCGCTGTCATACACCATCTGATGTTCTTCAGTCATCCAGTTTGGGGTGAATTTTTCGATACTCATGATGTCTATCCTTGAGAAGGTGGAGTGAATAAAACTATATAGTCAAGTCTATATAAATCCGCTACATCGTCATCCTCGCTAAGCATACTAATGTATAACTCGCACTCGGTTTCCTTATATCGAAATTATATTAAACTGACTATATCTAAGCCTTTTTTTAAATTGTGGTAATTTATATTACCGTTATATATATGCGATAAATTCTTTGTATTTATTAATATATTAGTCTTATACTAGGCTACGAAAAACTACTTCGCAATCAATTAAATAAAAATGGTAATCTACATTACTTGTTAATTTAATTACGTTAAATTATCGAGTAAATCATTTAACTGGTAGGACGTATCAAATAGCCAATACTTTAAGAAGCGATAAATATGAAAACCTTTAATCAGTCAGATAGCTTTACGCAAACTCGATCTCTAGCGCCCCTATCCGATATGCGGCCCGCAACTTTGGATAAAATTGAACAGGCCGTTCGTAAAGTCTTTGCAGGACTTGATGCGAATGAGGTGACGATGGCGCAGATTGCAAAGTCTGCAAACGTTTCCTTGCAAACGCTCTACAAGTACTTCGGGGACAAGCAAACGCTGTTTTATACCATTATGGATATCGTACTTGGCAGATTAGCCGCTCGTATTATGGATCATCTGCAAGGGATTGATAGCGTACAAGATCGTCTACGTAAGACGCTGTGGGTCTGCTTTGATTTTGTCGACTCGCACCCAGATGCGGTGATGGTGCTGTCTTCAGTCTCGGCCTCGCGCATACGTAATATCGCAATCTATGAAAACAAAGAGCTAATTGGCGCGTTTTTGGCGGTACTAGAAGATGGGCAAAATCGCGGGGTGCTCAACGACACCGTTCCACTGCATATACTCTTCGATGTGTTTATGGGATTTATTAGTCGACTTGGCTTAATGCATACCATTCGCCAAACAGAGACGCCATTAAATGCAGAATTTGATGCGCTATTTGTGATTTTATGGCGCGCTATTTCTAAACCTGAAACATAAGACAAAAAATCTAATATTAAAAACCAAAAAGCCCCACAATAAAGTGAGGCTTTTTTATACTGCGTCTTCTAATTTATACTAAGGCTTCTTAGTCGATGAGCTTAGATTATTACACTCTTCACATACTCACAGCATTTTAAATACTGCTAGATTTTGGCAATCCATACTCTGCATGATCAACCACATGGTTGTTTTGTTCAATCGTCAGTCGATAACCTTTGATAACACCATCGTATGGCAAACTGCCCTCATACTGCTGATAATGCTCGATGATGCTGTCTTGAATCACTGATTTACGTTGAGCATCGTCTAATTTGGCAAAACCACTAGGCAAGTATACTTGGGCAAAACGTGAAGCCGCGCCACGAGACATCCAATTATCAGCACTCGTAAATGTAAAATCTACTTCCGCTCTTAAGCTATATATGGGTAGCGTATTAGAGTGATTCGCCAAGTCATATTTAAGTTGAGCAATATCTTCTGCGAATGGCTGATACGGTATCTCAAGTACGGCAAATAGTTTTGCCAAAAACTCATCAGCGGTAAAATGTTTGTCCATATAGCTACCATCAAGCCCAAGAAATTTGCTCGACAGTACATGGCGCAGGCGGTCATAGGCTGGAATAGTATGTTTAAGAGGATAACCCATTTGCTTGACGATATCTTGCGGGCGCAGCTCAAGCGACTCTATTTGATTGATAATATATTGCGCTAGAGAATGGCGTGGGTGATAACGACGGGTATATTTAGATGGGTTAACAATGTGACTCATGATATTGAACACCTTAGACTCCTGTTACTCCGACGAAAAAGTATGATATACGCCCAAATAGGCAAAAAATCAGGCACAAATGAGGTTGTCGGAGTACAGGCTCATGCGCTTTACCAGAGTTGTTTTATATCGTGCTGGAAGTTGCAAGGTTTGTCACGCCGCCATGAGACTATTGTCATGGTCGGAAACAACAAAACTGTTAAACCCACGATAGATCGTTCAACGATGATAGCACATCAGGTGACAAAAAATAAATACTGATATGTGTGACTGTTTGTGAATAGTAATTTTTCACATTAAGCACTCAATACTGGACCTTTCTGTATACTTTGTTCATGTGCTAACACGAGGCTCAACATCAAAACATTAATGTTGAAATATTAAAGAAAATGAATGATAATCTAACGATTGACATCAACAACTATTCGACCACAAACCTTACCATCCAACAACTCGCTGGCTATCGGAATGACTTCGCTTAAACCAATCTCTCTGGTGATTGCATCCAATTGCGTCATATCCAAACTTGTACTCAAACGCTGCCATGCTTCTACACGCTCATCATAAGGTCGCGTCACGCTATTAATACCAAGCAAACTGACACCGCGTAAAATAAATGGCGCAACAGTAGCAGGGAAATCCATGCCTTGAGCCAATCCACAAGTAGCGACTAAACCATCTTCACACGTGCTAGCACAAACGTTGGCCAGCGTATGACTACCAACAGAATCAATTGCGGCAGCCCATTTCTCTTTACCAAGTGCACGTCCCGGACTACTGAACTCCGCTCGATCAATGATCGTCGTTGCACCAAGGCTTTTTAAGTATTCAGCTTCCTCTAGGCGACCCGTAGACGCAGTGACAGAGTAGCCTTGGTTTGCCAAAAGTGCGATGGCAAAGCTACCAACACCGCCATTAGCACCCGTCACCAATACTTCGCCACGCTCTGGTGTCAGTCCATTACGCTCTAACGCGATCAAGCAAAGCATCGCAGTATATCCTGCCGTACCTATTGCCATTGCTTGACTTTCAGTCATCGATTCAGGGAGCGGGATAAGCCAGTCACCGTTTAATCGCGCTTTTTGTGACAGACCGCCCCAATACTTCTCACCCACACTCCAACCATTTAACAACACCTTGTCGCCTGCTTCGTAGCGAGGATGGCTGCTTGTTTCTACAGTTCCTGCTAAATCAATACCTGGAACCATGGGAAATGTGCGTACCACAGGGCTACGACCCGTGATAGCCAATCCATCTTTATAGTTGAGTGTGCTATATGCCACACGGACCGTGACATCCCCTTCTGGCAATTGCGCGTCCTGTATCTCAGTCAGATTAGACTGATAAACATCATCATTTTTTTCAATTAATATTGCTTTAAACATAGTAGCTCCTATTTAGACCAATCGTCTATAAATTAGTAAAAAATTTAGACCGGTCGTCTAAAAATATAAATAAAAAATTACTTCTGTATTCCTGCTACAAAACCTCGGAAAAAAGTATCTAATGGACTGACATCTTGCACCAACTTAGCACGCAAAACCGCACCTTCCCAACCAATCCAAAAAAAAGCAGCAAGCTCATCACAATCACTATTAGGATGTATTTGTCCCTGTTGTACTGCAACACGTAAACAAGCCGCTAAACGTTTTTGCCAATCAAGTAATATACCTTCTAACTCACAGCGAAAACTCTCAGGCAACACGACAATCTCTTGACCCAAGTTACCTACCAAACAGCCGCGTCGAAATTCATGCTTAATCATTCCTGACTTAGCATCTTCAACAAAGTCACTAATACGCTGCATGGGAGATACTTGCTCATTCAGAAAACAATGATCTAGCTTGCGAGCAAAATACAACGCGTACTGCCGCAACACTTCCTGTCCAAATGCTTCTTTGTTTTTGAAATAATTGTAGAAAGAGCCTTTAGGCACATTGATGCGTTTGAGTATGGCATCGATACCAGTAGTCGCAAAGCCTTGCTCTGTTAGTATCTCCATCCCAGATCTCAAAAGAGCTTCACGGGTATCCGTAAACTCTCTCTCAACATTGGGTGGACGCCCTCGACGGGCTTTTGGCTTAGTAATCGTCATGCACAAATATTATGACCGATCGTCTTTAATGTCAATCAATTGTTTTAAGCAGTTTATTTATCCATCAGTCGCGACAGTTTTTTGACTGCCCTTGCTATTAGTCTTCACCATGATATGTTGCCTCATCCATCCAAACGATGGGGTCTTCGCACAGATGAGTTAAGTGATACCAAATATCACTACTACGAGCGATACGGTGATGACCGTCTGCAAAGTAATCAACGTCCCAGCTATTAGGTAGATTTACCAAGGTTCGTCTAGCTACCGCCACATCCAAGCTTTCATCATCGACTTCTACCATAACTCGTACTATCTCGGTATTGGTCGTGGGAAAAGACAGCTTCATATCAGCCACGTCAGGGATACGGTCAACCAATACCTCACTTGGATAGATACAAGGCGCAATCAACAGCGCGCGCAAGTTATACTTATGCGCAAAATGATTGGCAAACCAGCCACCAAGCGAATGCCCTGCCAACACCACTCGAGGATACTGTGTCATTTTCTCGCGAATCAATGCATCATAAATCTCAAATATTTCTGCAAAACTCTCGCGGTAATTGACCGTTTGACAGTATTTTGGCTCACGCGTGATACAGGTATATTTGCTGGTCTCATTGCTAGAGTCGAGACCATGAAAAAACAGTAAAAACGTATCATTGTTTTCAATAGGAAACATCATAAGGTTCTTCTTTTTTAATTGTTATTTAGGTTTTTTCTTGATCATTTGGCTTATAAATTAAACTGGTTTTTGGGTGGCAACCTGCGCTTGGTACAAGCTTAAAAGCTCCTCACAAGCCTGTATTGAGATATTTTTTGCAAAACCTTCGTTAAACCAAAAATCATAAACCGCTTGGACAATGGCTTTCACCGCTTCTGCATTTTCTGGCTTTTGTTCTATTAGTTTCATCGCAATGTCTTGCGCTTGTATATCCGACTCGCTATAGGGCGCGCTCCAGCCGACGCCATAACGATAGAGCACATCATTGATTGCCAATATGAATATGGCATTGGACACCCCAAATGAACCGATAAGCCTCTCTAGCATTGCACAGCGCTCTTCGTAAATACTGACCTCTATCGGCATATCAGCTTGATCAAACAAACAGTCACAACTCACCATGTGCGAGGGCTTACTAAAATCATCCCATAGCAATGGATAAGTTCCTCGAATCCCGCCCTTTTCCACTACATTAAATTGCCAGATCGCATAATGAGTATCTGGCCCTTTATAAGGCACATGTACGAACCACTGCATCATCGCATCACTGTCATACATGATATGAGTACTACCAATCCGCACGCCCTGCTTAGGTAGTACATCCTGATACACGCTATTTATGTCATCACTATAGAGCGTGACTTTACGTAAGTTTTTATCACTGCTATCGCCTAGCTTCGCTCGTGCTTCATTTATATTTCGATAGGGTTTAAAGGGTGCTACCCATCTGAGCGGCTCATCGGTATTGTTCACGAAATAAATATCATCTTCATAATTGTCTACAGAAACTGTCTCTAGATAAAACAATGGCTGTTTTCGTATTCGGCCTTTCTCATCATTTGCTAGTACCGTTATACCAGATAACTTTGAGCCATCCGACCATTGCATATTATCTAACCGTTTTTGCTCAAACTGATACGTTAATGTCGTCATATTTATATCCTTATTGTTTTGATTTTGGTTGTTTCGCTGCAGCTTTTCGTTGTTGTTATATTCTGAATGCTGATTTCAAGCCAGCCGAGTCTATTCGCCATTGTTTAAATGACGTCATTATCTATAAAGTTACGTAAATTAATCGACTTGGTAAGGTAGTATTTTTTTAATTCCGATAGGCTTTTTAACCACAGTTTTTCGCTGTTACATTGCTAATATTTTTGCAACGCAAACGAGTTTTTTCTACTAAGTTTCTTGTTTATTAATAAATATAGTTTTTGAGTTTGTACAGGCGCAGAAGTTTAGGATAAAACGTAAATAACACTACTAGAAAGACTTCGCTAAGATAGCGTTTAAAAACTCAGTTAAAGAGTGAAGCGTTGCGCTCCGAGGGTTAACTGGTTTTTATCTCATGTCATTTTGCCTGACCTAATAACTATAATATAGGCTCACATAAAAATAAAGCCGTTTAAAACTTCTACGACAACTGGTGTCGCTTCTTTTTAAATGAATTGTAGTTTAGTCGTTAGCAAGGACCCCAACACAATAATTATCATTAGCGACAGTTTCATATTACTCAAGCATCTTCAATAAACGTCTAATTAACAATCCTTATCAAAAAACACCTTTCACGATCGACGTGGGCTTGCTATCTTGCCCCGCAAACCTTGTATTCTAATTGAGCCTGCCCCACTTTGACCTATCACACGTAGTATTCGCATCTGTATTGGACTTTATGACACATAACCTTGAGGCCAGCTCAAACGCTCGCCGAACTCAGTATTTTCAAGTATTTTTGATGGGCGTTAGTGCCTTTATAATGAACACCACAGAATTTGTCCCTGTGGCGCTGTTGAGCGACATTGCCCAAGACTTCTCCATTACGACGGCAGAGACTGGCTGGATGTTGACACTCTATGCTTGGATTGTCGCTGCGATGTCATTGCCACTAATGCTATTGACCAGTCGATTTGAGCGCAAACGCTTGCTCTTAGGGCTTTTTGCCGTATTTATTGCCAGTCACGTACTGTCTGTATTTGCGTGGAGCTTTGACGTGCTGCTCATTAGCCGAGTTGGAATTGCGTTATCTCATGCGATATTTTGGTCAATTACAGCTGCAATCGCGATACGCGTCGCACCTGAAGGCAAAAAAGCCATGGCGCTTAGCGTACTAGCAACGGGTACGTCATTAGCGATGGTATTGGGTGTGCCATTGGGTCGTTTGGTAGGACAATGGTTTGGCTGGCGTGCGACCTTTGGCGGTATTGGTGTCATCGCCTCAATTGTATTTATTCTACAAGCAAGGCTATTGCCCACGTTGCCTAGTATGTTTGAAGGGTCTTTTAGAAAGATTCCAGAACTCCTTAAAAACCCTTTATTGGTTTGTCTATACTTGCTTATTTTATTGGTCTTTACAGCGCACTATACGGCTTATTCTTATATAGAACCATTCATGCGCCAAGTCGGTAATATCAGTGAAAACGCTGCGACTTTTGTACTGTTACTATTCGGTGCAGCTGGAATTGTAGGCAGTGTTATTTTCAGTCGTTGGGGAGATCGGTTCAATACCAGATTGATGCTGATATCGACCATACTGATGCTCGTGTCTATGCTTGCGCTATTGCTAGTAGTGACCTCTGTATGGGCGCTCAGCTTTATCGCCTTACTGTGGGGCGCGGCGCTCATGCTACTGATTATCTCCATGCAGGCCAAAGTCATTATGGTCGATGTCAATGCGCAAGACATGCTGATGTCGATGTTCTCAGGTATTATTAATTTAGGAATTGGTACGGGTGCACTATTCGGTGGTTATGCCGTGACGCACATCTCACTATCTAGCGTAGGATACACAGGTGCTGCTATCGCAGTTGTGGCGTTACTCTTAATGCTATTTATGATAAAGCGCTTTCCTGAATTGAGTAAGCGACTTGGCTAAATAATAAGTCGATATTAAAGAATAGCCAAAAAATAGCATTCAGTAAGGAACCGTCAGAAAATAATAAGCAGAATGCCAGCCATATAAATGGGCTGGCATTTTCTTTATGTATGAATACAACAATGTGGCCTATGAATCATTACGAGGATTGCTTATATACTCATTGAACGAACGTTCAGGTGCAGTTATACTAATTTTATAGGGCATAAGTATGCTTAGGCTATAAGTATATTTAATAAAGGACTGATAGGGATTAAGCACAAAAGGATGAGTGTGAAATGGATACTATTCAAAACAAGGAAGTCATTACCTACGATCTAAATTTAGTGACGATATATATTGCGAATTTTCAACTTGTTGGAGATTCGTGATGCCCGGTAGAATACTTCGAAAAAGCAACATCGCTCCTCTTAAGCTAGGCAGGTTACATTATGCTTGGATCGTTGCTGCTACAGGCTCTGTAGCAATGTTCTGCGGACTTGGGTTAGGACGATTCGCATTTGGCATGTTACTGCCATCCATGTCATCTTCTCTAGGATTAAATTATACCCAAAGCGGTATATTGGGATTTACCAACCTAATAGGATATCTCGTTGCTGTGCTTCTAAGCCCGCTTATTCTACCTCGGTTGGGTACTCGAACGACTGCGACGGCAAGTCTCCTCCTCATTGCTGTCTCTATGCTCGGTATGGCTTTTACCACCAGTTTTCCAATACTCTGCGCACTCTATGTGCTGACTGGTATCGGTAGCGGCGGCGTGGTCTTACCAATGATGAGCGTCATGTCGCATTGGTTTTTTCCTTCGCACCGCGGGCTCGCTTTAGGATTAGTCATGGCGGGACCCGGCTTTGGTATCATTTTATCAGGCTTCGTCGTACCCAAACTCTTACCCTTCTCTACTCTATTGTCTTGGCAAACAGGTTGGCTAATTTTTGCCGTGATTAATATTGCGGTAGCTTGGCTTACCTTTACTTTGATTCGCAATCATCCAGACGATGTCAGCCAAAGCCCTTTTGGGCGCGCACCTACCTTACCTATTAAAAATAAGAAAAAGCTAGAACGTAGCAATATTAACCTACTTGTACATTTAGGTGTCATCTTTGCTATTTATGGCGCTACTTATATGGTTTACGTCACCTTTATCGTCACCAGTATGGTTGGCTCGTATCAACTGAGTGAAGCGACTGCTGGTGGTGTTTGGGCATGGATTGGGCTGCTTAGCATGTTCTCAGGTATGTTGTTTGGCTGGATTTCTGACCATATTGGTAGACGCCTTGGTCTAGCATTGGCTTTTTTCTTCCTTGCCATCGCTTATCTGTTGGTCGGACTGACTGATTGGAGTTTGGGGCTGTATTTGTCAATTATTCTGTTTGGTTTAGTGGTGTGGAGTGTACCTGTCATTATGGCTGCCTCGGCGGGCGACTATTTCGGTCCTGCAGCGGCGGCAAGTGCACTTGCAGCGCTGACTTTTGCCTTTTCAGGAGGACAAGCTCTCGGACCAGTGGCAGCAGGTTATCTTGCAGAAATCACTGGGGACTTTAGTATCAGTTATATGATATCTGGTATCGCAGCTTTTGTAGCGCTTGGACTTACCTTGTTATTGCGTCCACAAAAACAAGCTTAATTTCAGTCTCTATAATATTGATACTGCTAGCTATACTTACTCTTGCCACCAGTGACGTCTGTATGCGCATTTGGCCTGATTATCTTACTATGGAGTGCTGCTTTGATACTATTCATGAGCAAGCAGTTGTTTAGACTAAATAAGCAATATCGATAGATAATTCTTATACTTTTCAACAAAGACAACTAAATAAAAATCAGGTGCTTACAGCGTAATTACATAGAAGGAAACAAAATATTATGTGAGCGAGACATTATGATTTTTTAATACTTGCTCCCCCTTTTTTATGCTCTAAAAACTTACTTAAATCAGGCAATATTCTTGCAACTTTGCAATCAAAACGATTGCTAGCTTTCTAAAAAGTGGTTACACTCGGTTGACAAACTATTACATTGATGACAAGGAAGTCGCTATGCCTCGTAATACCTCACGTTCTAAAATTAGCCATACCACTCTTAAAACTTTTACTAAAAGCATGCTGGCTATCAGCCTATCTATCGCTGGTATTACTCACGCAAATGCTTATGACAGTGTCACCTTTTTTGGTGATAGCCTGACCGATGGGGGCTATTTTAGTCAAGTTGTACCAGGTCCTGCTCAGTTTACTACTAACCCTGACAACACATGGGCGACCTCATTCGCTGAGCAGCTAGGTACCACGGCTGTTCCCGTTGTATTCGGTAGTCCTCAAATTGGTAATAACTACGCTATCGGTGGTGCAAGAGCAGGCGAAGAAGCGGTCTTCCCTGGCGGTATTCCTATTGCTTCTGCCAATAGCCAAGTTAATAATTATATTGATAATAATCAAGTAGATCCTAATGGACTTTATGTCGTGTGGGCAGGTGCAAATGACTTGCTTGCGGCGGCTGAAAATCCTGCTAATGCCCAAGCTACGATACTTGGCGCGGTAGCGAGCCAGGCCGAAACAATTAATACATTGAAAGATAATGGCGCAAACTACATTTTAGTACCTAATATTCCTGATATCGGTCTGACGCCTAGATTTGTCCCAGACCCTAACCTAGAAGGTCAAGATCTTGTAGAGGCTTTGGCAGCGCAAAGAGCAGCAAATGGTGCCGCCAGTTTATATAATCAATTTATGCTTAGTGGCGTAACAAATACTGGTGCTAATATCATACCGCTAGATATGTTTAGCTTGACTCAAGAGATTATTGCATCGCCTGCTCAGTATGGTTTCACTAATGTCACCGATGAAGCTTGTGGTGACAACAATAGCTCTCTAACTTGTGGACGCAACACTCTTGTAGAAACAGATGCCAACGAAAACTACTTTTTCGCTGATAGCATTCATCCAACAGGTGCTACCCACCAACTGATCGCCGACTATGCAAATGCTGTTGTCACTGCCCCCAGCCTAATCGGTGTACTACCTCATATTGCAACGACAACCGGACTTGCAACCAATGAGCGCTTACAGTCACATGTTAACCAAATCCAAAGCAGTGAGCAAAAACCTGCCCGTACACTATGGGCCGTCGGTGAAGTCGCTAATCAAGAAATTGCAGGGTTTGATGGTGATAATAATACCCAAGTATTGCTTGGCGTAGATTTTGCTCATCCTAACTCAGCCAATGCAGTGACAGGCTTATACGGCAACATCACTCAAAAAGACTTTGAAAACTCAGACGTTGGCACAGGTTTGAGTGATATTGATCTAGGAGAGATCGGTTTTGGTGTCTATCATAGCAACAAGTTTGGCGGCTTACAGATCAATGGTGCTGCAGGATTTGGCAACATGGATGTCGATGTCACACGTGCTGTGACACTAGGCAGTAACCAACAACAGTTTAAGTCAAATGCTGATGGCAAGCGCTTTTATGCCAACTTGCAGGCAGGCTACCCAATGCAAGTGAGCAATATTGCCGTTACGCCTTATATCGGTGCAACAGCGAGCCGCGTAAAAATTGACGGACTCAAAGAAAAAGAGATGTCTGGCATTGCTATGCAGTTCGATGAGCAGAAATACTCTACGACATATGGCAAGCTTGGTCTCAAAGCCAATCATAGCTTGATGGAGAACCTCAACTTATTTGGTGACATTCATTACCAAAAGCAGCTGAGTGACAATCGCGAAGCGGTAACCGCACGTTTGAATACGCTACCAAATATCAGCTTTGAGACGCCTATGGTCGAAACTGATGATGATAACGTTGCCATGACACTTGGCCTATCTAGAAGCTTTGGTCTATTGAACGCCAATGCTGGTGTCACACATTCACAAGGTGATGACGACGACTCAACCAGCCTATTTGTTGGACTTAATGGTGCATTCTAAATAAGTCGTTAATCTAGAAAAATGGTATAGGTGATAATTTAATCGCCTATACCATTTTAAATTCAAAAACCGCTGCAATATGCTATAGCTTTTGCTCTATAAATTTTCTGCCGCATAACTTCTCAACGACAAAACCTAATATCATAAATTTTCTAAAAATCCACTTTACCGCGCAAAGCCTTTGTCTTACCGCGTTGGGTCTTTTTATCCACCCGTTTACGTTTGGCATTTCTGCTTGGCTTGGTAGGCCTTCTGGTTTTATTAACGTAAGTGGCTTTGGTGATAAAGCTTTGCAAACGCTCAAGCGCATCTATTTTATTGCGCTCTTGCGTTCGAAACTGCTGCGCCTTGATAATTAGCACGCCTTCCTTGGTTATTCGGCTATCTTTGCTATTTAGCAGTCGCTGCTTGTACTCATCACTCAGACTTGAGTTGTTAATATCAAAACGCAGGTGAATGGCAGAAGATACTTTGTTGACATTCTGCCCACCTGCGCCTTGCGCTCGTATGGCGCTGATCTCTACCTCATTATCATTGAGGCTGATATTATTATTAATAAAAATCATAGTTTGCTTTTATCGAATGTGAATGGATATGGTTTATGATAAAGCATTATATAGTCAATCCTCTATAAATTAGGTACGGTGTCAGTCTCGCTTAGTATACTGCTTGTAATACTTCCACTCGGCTTTCTGGTATCTGAATTATATTGAACCGATTACTTATATTTAACTGAATACGGATTGGTCTGCTACTTTGCCAACAGTTGACGACTGCGCTCAATCACTGGCGCATCGACCATCTCACCATCTATCTTGAATACTGCCTGCCCGCTCCGCTCATACTCCTCGACTACACGCTGTGCAAACAACAAAGTCTCATCTGTCGGTTGTAATGTTTGTTGCACGACTGCCACTTGTTTTGGATGGATACATAGCATTCCTGACATCCCCATTTGTGACCATAACTGTACTCGATCGCTCAGTCCAACTTCATCATTGAAGTCAGGATAAATGGTATCGATGGGCGGCGATAACTGGTGCACTTTTGACGTCAGGATTAGTTGATAGCGAATTTGATTGGCGATGATATCAGCGGCAGGCGTTCCTACTTGCACGTGCAAATCATTGCACAAGTCTAAAAACCCGTAACTAAACGCGGCGAGCCCTACTGTTTCTGCCATACTATCGATTTGATACAATCCTATCGCACTCTCAATCAATGCAGTCACGGGTAAATTGGTAAGCTGATGTACGTTATTAATATCTTCTGCTTGCTCAGTTTTGGCCAACAACACGCCAGCCAAATTAGGCATCTTCTGACAGAGCACTATGTCTTTAAAAAATTCTTCGCTACCTGCCTTATTAATACGTACCCAAATCGGCTGATAACCTGCACTGTCGTGATATTGCTGTAATGCTTCGCGTGCGGATGCTTTATCCTCTGGCGCAACAGCATCCTCTAAATCGACAATAACCGCATCTGCACCACTAGCAAAGGCTTTCGCTACTCTATCAATGCGAGTCGCTGGCACAAACAGCCATGTTTTATTTTGAGAAATCGTTTTTATTTTATTGTTGATAACTGAATTCATGCGTGACTCCATCATATTGTCCAAGTAGCTATTAGCATATTTATTATGCCACTATACAGCTGATGCTCATTTAAAATTAGCAATTTATTTGATAGTGCAAAACCAAGATTACTTAGACATTCTATTAAAAAATAAATCAAAAAAAACCACATGAAAATAAATCTCATGCGGTTCTTGAGTCTAATGCAGTTTTAAACAATTACTTTCTTATCTAACCTATGTCTTATAGATTATCTAATTAAGCCAGCATACCACCATCGACAACGATAGTCGCACCTGTGGTATAGCTTGAAGCGTCCGATACTAGATACAATACGGTACCAGCCATTTCATCAGGCTCAGCCACACGTCCTAGAGGAATTGAGTGTAGCGCCATTTTTAAGACTTTATCGTTGGTAGTCAATGCCGAGGCAAACTTAGTATCTGTCAAACCTGGCAATAGCGCATTAACACGGATATTAAGTGGGCCACATTCTTTAGCAAAGGCTTTGGTCATGCTAATGACTGCCGCTTTGGTGATTGAGTAGATGCCTTGCTTATCGCCTGCTACTAAACCATTGACTGATGCGGTATTCAAGATGACACCGCCACCCTGCTCTTTCATCATTTTGCCAGCGGCCGTCGACATAAAGAAGTAACCGCGGATATTAACTTCAACCGTTTTATCAAAGGCGGCTAAATCCGTGTCTAAGATATGGCCATAGTAAGGGTTGGCTGCTGCATTATTAACTAAGATATCAATTTGACCAAATTCACTTTTGATATGCTCAAAAATTGCGTCAATTTGCTCCATGTCTCCTACATGACAAGCGAAAGCACTGGCCTTGTGACCGTCAGCTTTAATGCTATCAGCGACTGCTTGGCACGCATCAATTTTTCGGCTTGAGACAATCACATGTGCGCCTCTTGATGCCAATAGACGGGCAATAGACTCACCAATACCACGGCTAGCACCAGTTACTAGAGCAACCTTACCAGTTAAATCAAATAAATCTTTCATAGTTGTTCCTTATATTTTTATAAACTTTATATTTTCGATAATTTTTGAGCGCTAAATTCATGTATCTAAAATCAGATAACTAAACGCAGATAATCGCTGTCATAACTAACAGCGATTATCGAGCACTAATAAACTGAACAAAGAGCGCTCAACGATCACGGTTACGCTAGCATACCACCATCCAAGGTGAAGGCATGACCATTCATAAAGCTGCTTTCATCGCTGGCAAGCCACGCAATCGCACTAGAAATTTCACTGACGTTTCCTAGGCGGCGCAGTGGACTGGCCTTTATCGTTGCTTGCTGCGTACGCTCATCCATCGTTGCCATAGTATTGCGAACCATTGGCGTATCAATGAAGCTTGGGCATACCGCGTTAAAACGGATATTGGCACGGGCATACTCATGGGCAGCAGATTTAGTCAGACCCATAACCCCATGTTTAGCTGCACTATAGGCTGAAATCATAGGCGCTGAACGAAGACCAGCAATAGAGGCGACGTTGATCACATGACCACCGCCATTAGGGATCATACAATTGACGGCGGCACGCATACAGTGCCAAACACCTTTTAAATTCACGGCGATATTACGATCAAAATCATCATCACTTAGCTCATGCATTGGTGAAGGCTTGTGGTCGATACCAGCGTTGTTTACCACAACATCTAGGCCACCAAGCGTTTCTACTGCAAAGTCAAACAACGCACGTACTTCATCACCACTGGTCACATCTACTTTTTTGAAGACAATACTGTTGCCAGCATCTTGGCCTTGTTTGGCAACTGCTTCGCCCATTTCTTCTGCCATATCACCAATGACGACTTTTGCGCCGCGACTGGCTAGTAGTAATGCACTTGCTGCACCGATGCCTGACGCACCGCCCGTGATCAAAATTCGTTTGCCAGCTACATCTGATGCAATTCCATTTGTATTCAGTGTCATGATCTATCCCTCTACCTTAAGTACTAGTTTGCCAAAATTTTCACCATTAAAGAGCATCATCAAAGTATCAGGGAACGTCTCGATACCCTCAACGATATGGTCTTTTACCTTCATATCACCTGACTGAATCCAGCCAGCAATCTCTTTCATAGCGATTGGATATTCTTTGATATTATCGAACACCACGATGCCTTCCATGCGAGCACGATTGACCAATAATGATAGATAGTTCGATGGGCCTTTTACTGCTGTGGTGTTGTTATATTGGCTGATAGCCCCGCAAATAACGATACGCGCATGCAGATTAATCTGAGTAAGCACGTCATTTAAGATATCACCGCCTACGTTGTCAAAGTACACATCGACGCCGTCTGGACAGGTTTTCTTTAGTGCTTTTTTCACATCTTCATTTTTGTAATCAATCGTCGCATCAAACCCAAGCTCATTGACCAAGAATTTGCATTTCTCAGCACCGCCCGCGATACCGACAACGCGGCAGCCTTTAATCTTGGCAATCTGACCGACCAAGCTACCAACCGCACCAGCAGCTCCTGATACCACTACCGTCTCGCCTGCTTTTGGCTGACCCGTTTTTAGAAGACCGAAATACCCTGTCATCCCCGGCATACCGAGTACGCCCAAGTAGTAAGACAGCGGCGCTAGGCTTGGATCAACTTTATGCAGGCCTGTACCATCGCTGACCGCATATGACTGTACGCCGTCGTGACCTGCGACATAGTCACCTACTGCAAATTTCTCATGCTTACTTTCAATCACTTCACCCACAGTACCGGCGCGCATAACTTCACCAATTTGTACTGGCGCGATATAAGATTTGGCATCGTTCAGCCAACCACGCATCGCGGGATCGATAGAGATGTATTCAACCTTAATCAGTAGCTGACCATCGATAATCGTCGGTATTTCTGTCTCGGTATAGTCCCAAGTTTCAGCACTTGGCTCGCCTACTGGTCTTGCTTTTAGACGCCATTGTTTATTTATCGTTGTCATGTCTCTTTCCTTAGAGTTGTCTTTAGAACCAGTCCGCTTGCATATCAGTGCAAACTGAGTTGGTGTTGGTTAATAATTCGATGTCGCGTTTAACTAATGGTAGTTCCCAATCGATGAAGTATTTGGCTGCTTGTATCTTGCCTTTGTAAAAGTTTTGCTGCTCGACATCTTGCGTCGTACTTAGCAGCTGCTCGGCTTTACTGGCTTGGCGAATCCAAATCCAGCTCAGTACAATTGAGGCAAAAATATTCATTAATGCTTGAGCATTACCAGTCAATGTCAGCGCTTCTTCTGTCTGCAACACTTTGCCCAAATGCACGAGCACTTCATGCAACTGACCCATATAAGGCATCAGCTTGCCTGCAAGTTGCGCGCTCTCAGGCGTAGTGATGCTTTCTAAATCTTGTGTAATTTCACGTTTTAAGATTTGAATGCCTAATCCACCTTTTTGCCATAACTTGCGGAATGACAAATCTAGCGCCTGCACACCGTTTGTACCTTCATGGATAGGATTTAAACGATTGTCACGCCAAAACTGCTCAGCTTGATATTCACGCGTATAGCCTGCGCCGCCCAATACCTGAATACCTAAGTCATTGGCTTTTGGGCCATACTCAGATGGCCATGCTTTCAGCACTGGCGTTAGCAAATCCAACAACTCTGTTAGCTCATTTTTTAGCGTTTCGTCTTCACAGGTATTGATACGGTCAATTAGGTTTGAACCATATAGACATAATGAGATGCCGCCTTCAGAATAGGCTTTTTGTGCCAATAGCATGCGCTTTACGTCACCATGCTGAATAATGGCCGTTGCATCATCTTCAGGCTTATTGTTTGGCGCAATGCGACCTTGTGTACGGTCTTTGGCATAATCTAGCGAATACTGATAGCCGCGATAACCAATCATAGAAGCACCAAAACCGACAGCGATACGTGCCTCATTCATCATCTTGAACATATAGCGCAAGCCAAAATGCTCTTCGCCGATCAAATAACCATGACAATCGCCTTCATCGCCGAAGCTCAATGCCGTAGAAGTCGCACCTCTATAACCAAGTTTATGAATCAGTCCAGTCAGATGTACATCGTTACGCTCGCCAACAGACAAGTCAGCGTTCAAGCGATACTTAGGCACGGCAAATAAAGAGATACCTTTTACGCCACCTGGGCCACCTGGCACTTTGGCCAATACCAAATGCACGATATTGTCAGACAGCTCGTGATCACCTGCTGAGATATAAATTTTACTGCCTTTGACACGGTACGAGCCGTCATCTTGTTTTACCGCGATGGTTTTGATATCGGCAAGTGATGAGCCTGCATGTGGTTCAGTCAGTGCCATGGTGCCGGTGAACTCACCTGTCAGCATACGCGGCATAAAGGCCGCTTTGATATCATCACTAGCAAAATGCGAGATGACGTTGATTGCCGCAGTGGTCAGAAATGGATAGGCAGTCGTTGATGGATTGGCTGCCATAAAGTAGCCTGCCACAGCAGTCATAACCGTCTCAGGTAACTGCATGCCGCCGTCTTCAAAACTATAACGACCAGCAATAAACCCAGACTCGCGAAACGCATCAAAAGCGACTTTCACATCGTTTATCATGCTGACTTTTTTGCCATCGAACTGCGGCTCGTTCTTATCTGCGATATGGTTGTGCGGTAAAAATAAATCTGTCGCAATCTTATTTGCCGTCTCTAATACAGCATCAAATGTCTCACGGCTATGTTCTGAGAACTTTGCGTGCTCGGTGAGTGATTCTGTGCCTAGTACATCATACAACTGGAAAGGTAATTCAAAATCGTTTAGGAGGGTATCTGCGGCCATAGTATTCTCATTAACTGATTAAATTTGGTTATCAATTGATATTAGTCTAATTTGATACCTGTCCGTATTGTCATTTATGACATAATTATGGTCAAACAAGACATAAACAGAGTATCTAACTGGTTAAAATCAACCAAATAATGGCTATTTTGGTAAGCACAGCAAAGGAAACGAGTGACTTATGCCCTATTTCAAACCTTTTAAAATGATTATTCTTGGCTTCGATGGTGTGCTCGGTAGTGTACTATCTGGCGCATTGGATTTGTTTTCATTCACGGGGGTCAGCTGGCAGCGCTTTTCAAATGAGTCTGTAGAGCCACGATTTAATGTGCAGATCGCAAGCTTAGGTGGCGGTGATATTAGGTGCAGCAATCGGTTAATCATGCAAGCCCACTGTGATATCCGAGACGTGACAGAGTGCGATTTATTGCTTGTGCCAACCATTGGCGACTCTATTGATAAGGTGTTGAAGCAGAACAGTGAGCTACTGCCGCACCTAGTACGGCTTGCAAATACCAAGGCCGATATAGCAAGCAATTGTAGCGGAGCATTTTTTTTGGCAAAGGCAGGATTGTTAGATCATAAGATAGCCACCACACACTGGGGCTATGCCAATAAGTTTAAGGCAGATTTTCCATTGGTGGACCTACAAGAGAATCAGTTTGTGACCCATTCAAGAAGCGAGCCAACAAACCAGTCGGGCAATATATTTTGTGCAGCTGGTGGCAGCGCCTTTTATGATTTGGGGTTATTATTGATTGAGCGTTACTGCGGACGTGAGATCTCTACACAAGTGGCAAAAACCCAAATTATTGATAGCAAAAGAGGTAGTCAGAATAGCTATACCAATGTGACCTTGCACAAGCCACATTCGGATCATTTGATTAAACAAGTCCAAGAATATATCGAAGAGAACTTTCAACATTCTTTGCAGGTCAGCAGTCTGGCTGCCATGGTAAATATTACCCCGCGCACTTTAAACAGGCGCTTCCAGTCCTGCGTGGCGATGCGACCGATTGAGTATATTCAGGCTGTTAGAATTGAACAAGCCAAACGCTTACTTGAGTTGGGCGATGTATCGATCAAGTCGCTTGCCGATCAAGTAGGTTATGATGATATCTCTTCATTCACGCGTCTATTTAAACGTGCGACAGAGCTGACGCCTAAAGAGTATCAAGATAAGTTTTCGCGATTGGCTATTTAAAAAGGACAGTGATTAGCGTTTAAGCAGTCTGCCACAAGCCTTCTACTTGGATAGCATCAGCTTTTATAGTTGGGTAATCGTTAAATGCCAACTGATAGCCGCCATTTACATTAGGACTCAGCTGGCAAGTTGCTCCTAGCGGAAAACTGTATTTTTTGCCGATATGACCAAAAGGCATACCACTATATATCGGCAACCCTGTCAATTCATGCAACTGACGAATGACTGTGGCGACATCATAACGTTTGTCATAGCTGTCCTCGCCCGTACCAGACAATGCCCCAAATACAATCGCTTGCTGATTTTTAAAGACGCCTGCGAGATATAAGTCATATAACATGCGCTCAATACGATACGCCTGCTCGCCGACATCTTCTAAAAACACAATGCCGCCATCGATACGCGGTAAATACTCACTACCTGCCAGCGCCGATACGACACTTAAGTTACCACCCCAAATCGTACCAGTTAATGGTTTCGGCTCACCCTTTGTCAGTATGGCAGGTAGCTGCTGACTGGTTAAAGATGCGTCTGATATATTAATAACCAGATTGGGGTTGGTCAGTGCTTCAACAAACTGCTGACAGCTGACCTTATCAGGCGCAGTTTTGCCAAACTCACTATAGAGCATCGGTGCTGCAAGTGAGCTCATTGACCCTTTTGCCAATAGCGCACATTGGATAGCCGTCACATCGCTAAAGCCTGCGAGTATCGTGCCGCGCTCCTTCATAATTCGTCCTAGTGTCGACCAATCCACCATAGGCAATATGCGCATGGCACCGTAACCACCGCGCACACCTAGCAGCAGCTTTGGCGCGGCTATTGCCCCAGTGGCAAGGTTTTGGAAATCGCTAGCACGCTGTGAGTCCGTTCCCGCAAAGCGTAAGTACTGACGATTGGTAATAGCAGGATTCTCTACTTTAAACCCAGCACAAGCCACGCGATCTAATGCCAACTGATTACGCTCATCACTACCACCGACATTGGAGCTGGCAAAAAGTCGCGTCTCAATCGTAGGCGTGATACAACCGGTCTGCGTCAGTGATTCCTGTGATGTTTGTGCTAATGAGCGATTACCCAATAACGAAGTTGGCAGATCATCCTTGGTCAGCTGCGTACTATGACCAGACTCGATAGGACTGGCTGCAAGCGCTTGAGAAATACCTTGGCTCGCTAGTACTGCTGTGCCTGCACTCACACCGATTCGACGTAGAAACTGCCGACGGTTTAGCCCAGTTGTTGTTTCAGTTGCACGACTATTTTTATTATCTGTCCATGCCTGACGCTTAATCCCCATACCTTACTGTTACCTTATCGCTTTTATTTTTATGACTTGTGTTTTTAGACCTTATGGCAGCATATTGTAGACGCTTTTCTGACACTGATGGTTGCCTAATCTTTACCGATATTTACTTTTTCGCTACTGAGACACACAATATAGGTCGACTAGATTTGTTACTGTAAATACAAATTCATCGCAAAAAACAAAAGGTAATAATTATGTTTAATAAAAAAACAGATAAAAACAAGTCACTTGACTCTAATTTGGAATACTTGCTAGGCAAAGAAGATAAGCTTAAACAAAAGTTAGAGGACAGCGGCTATCTTGAGCCGTTTAGTGATGATTTAATGCTATTTATGAGTCTTGTCAAAGACTATTACAAAGGTGACTACCGTAAGATTCCTTTTAAGACAATCTCAGCTGGCGTTATTGGTGCGCTCTATGTGCTAAATCCAATTGACCTCATTCCTGACTCTATTCCGTTTATCGGCCATATCGATGATGCGCTAGTACTTAAGTTCTGTCTAAAGCAAGCCAGAAAAGATCTGCAAAAATACAAAGAGTGGAAGCAGGAACAATCAGCTACTAAGGATAAATTAGAAGATAAGAACGACATGGATAAGACTGGTAACGACAAGATTAGTACTGATGAGAAAGACAGCGACGAGACTGGTACGAATCTGAAGAAAGCCTCGTGAAGATTAATACTTTCAGCTATTAAAAAAAGTGATTCATAATCACAGTATTAAAAAAGCCACGACCGCGAATTAATATTTCGGTCGTGGCTTTTGTTATTCACAATTCATTCAATACTGTATTTTAATCAGGCACTTCATAATTAGCTTTTTCTGGATTAAGACCAAACGAGTAAACGAAGGTCGCAACGAGGCTATTGACAATAATGAAAGGCAAATCAATCGCAGCATGACCAAGCGCATAGCGACCAAGCAGCCAAGAGACGATCAACATGATAATAAAAAATGCACCCAAATATGCCAAAATCGCAGGGTGTTTTAAATTATAAGGCTGCTCAGGCGTTGGTTGTTTGTCTAATACATATGTCCTTACCGCCCAACCAGCTGCATAAGAAAACCCGCCTAACACCACGTAACTGAAAAAATTCATATCGCTTAACTCTAATGGTATGACTGTTTATAACAAAATACTGTCTATGCAAATATCATCGACTAACAATGATATTTATCTAAAGGCTATTATCAACGCTTACTTAAATACTTTCATCAACATTATCGATAACAAGATTAGCATGTGGGTTGGCTAAAATATCAGTATTCACCTCATCACATTCCACGCGGTAGATCGTATTCGCACCTCGGTAAATATACGACAAGTACTCACTGTCTAAGAGCGGATCAATGTTTGCGTAAGCTGGTTTGACATGAGCCAGTACAAGCACTCGATCAGGACGACCAATAACCGCATCGACATTGTCTGGATCGATAGAGAAGAACTGCGGTATGTCGCTATTTTCAATCACTTCTAACGGCTCTGGAGTATCCCAGACGCGCTTAGCAGTGACGGGTTCTTTCATCTGCATTACCCAAGTGTCGTCTTGCTGGCTGACTTTTATCTGAGCAGGCTCATCTTGACTCACCGTATAACAACCCTCAAAGACAGACAGGTCGGACGCGACTTCGGTATCTGCTTGAGGGCTAGTATCATTACAAGCGCTCAGAAAAATCGCGCTGCTGGTAGTCACACTGAGCATCAAATAGGTCAGTCTCTTATTAAATAAATTCGAGCGTAAGGACATAATGGGGTTATCCTGCAATCATGCATTAAAAACTTTAATTAAGTGTACTATTGTCAAAATGTCACTAGATAGCTGTATAAGAAAAATGCGCTTAGGCATCTTGGTAGCAAAGACATCTCTACAATTAAAAAACCAGTGGCTTTCAGCGAGCTTCGCTATTTTAACAGAAAACTAGGACGTTACTATTATGTTATAAGTTACCGTAAGGGTTTTATGACTTTGTGCGTCACGACTGCCCATATTTATGATAGATTTGCTATACTCACAACGTCATCATCATCGTTCGAATAACGTAAACGAGATGCTCTAGTACTACCCTATGCTTACCACTTATCAGGTCCATACTCTTTTATGTCAGACAACCGTAATTCAATGCCAAACACTCATAAAGACAACGCGATTGATCCATTGGCGGCTAAAACAAATACCACTGTGGCCTATACTGATGGTGCTTGCAAAGGCAATCCTGGCGCTGGCGGCTGGGGCGCACATCTTATATTTAGTGATGGCAGCACGCAAGATTTGTACGGCGGTGACAAAGAAACCACCAACAACCGTATGGAGCTAATGGGTGCGATACAAGCCCTGACCCATAGCCCGCATGAGCATACTCTTGAGATTTGGACCGACTCCAGTTATGTCAAAAAAGGCATCACTGAATGGATTGAAGGCTGGAAGAAAAAGGGTTGGAAAACTGCCAGTAAAAAGCCAGTCGCCAATCAAGACCTATGGCAACAATTGGATAAACTCTGCCAACAGCGTGATGTTAGCTGGCATTGGGTCAAAGGTCACGCTGGACATGCTGGTAATGAAAAAGCAGACGAGCTGGCAAACTTAGGTGTCACCTCAAACAGCGGGCATTCAGCTATAGTCAGTGAAGCAGATACGACTAAAAAAAAAGACCACATAGCGACTGATATTGATACTAATACTGACGCTAACACGGATACCTTGCAAAAATCGTCTAGCGCTGACTGGCTAAGTTTCGATCCATTGGGTTTAGATATGATGGACGATGAGTTTGATGAAGCGCTATTAGAACCTGAGCCGCTAAAAGAAGATAGTCAGAGTGCTGCTGACAATCGTAATATGAATGAAAACATTGCTGTAGAATTTAGCAACCATCAAGACAATACATACAACCCGACGAGTACCAAAGCTATGCCAGATATTCAAACGCACCTAGATGATACCGTCGACAACGATATGTTGCCAAGTGTAGAATCTGATGCCCCTAAGTTCGATGGGGATACTAGCCGTGCCAACCCATATTTTAAGCCGCTACTACCAAAGCCGATACACCGCCATGAAGCAGATCGCCAGCTTATCATGGATACAGAAACTACAGGGCTTGATGCACTAAAAGGCGACCGTATTATCGAGGTCGGTATTGTGGAGCTGGTCGGACGTAAGTTTACTGGTGAAAAGCTGCACGTTTATATCAATCCGCAGCGCGGTATGGATGATGAAGTCATTCGTATTCATGGTATCTCTGAAGCATTTTTGACTGACAAGCCGACCTTTGATCAAGTTGCTCAGTCTTTGTATGACTTTATGGACGGCGCTGAGATTATCGCTCATAACGCTACTTTTGATATGAACTTCTTAAATATGGAGTTTGCAAAAGTTGGTCTGAATGATTTTGCTAATCGAGTGCAAGTAACCGATTCACTGGCGATGGCCAAGCAGCAGTATCCTGGGCAAAAAAACACGCTAGATGCCCTCGTGCGTCGCCTAAATGTTGGTAAGCAAGACCGTACTTTTCACGGGGCATTACTTGACTCAGAGATTTTAGCCGAAGTTTATCTGGCGATGACTGGTGGACAGGTCACGCTTGCCATCGAAGAGGATACAGATACCGATGGCGGACAAACCGCTCATGCAAGTTTCGCCAATTTAGCGAATTTATTGCTGGCATCAACGGCGGATGAAACTGCTGACCAAAGCTGGTATGCGGCTTTGGCAGAAGATTATCCTGCCCTAAAAGCTAGCATGTAATTGTCGTTCGAATTTTTATTGAACCGACATTTGTATAATTTAGTCTTGATTATTATGATAGAAAGCGTTAAAACATCACTAGCCAATACTTTCTGAATCAAATTTATATTGCTATTCTCATCAGTACATTATGGAAAAATACTTATGGACCAGTCTGCGCAAATGAAGCTAACCGCCCCAACGCTTAGTGTTACTGATTTTAACCTACCATCACTCCATTTACTGCATGATGAGGTTATAGCAACGCTTAAAGATACCGAGATTCATTTAGGTGAGTTCAATGATGATAGTAGTCAGGCGCCTTTGTTGTCAGATTCTATCGAAGTATTAAAGCAGCTGTCTTGTATTTTCAAACTCATTTCTTTGGTCGGTGCAGAAGCATTGAATGATGCCATTGTTGGTGGTTTACAGAGACTTTATGACAATGGTGATAATAACGATACTGATTTGATCATGGATCTATCAGAAGCCATCATGACCTTGGATCGTTATGTTGAGTTTGTCCTCTTGACTGAATCGGTAGAGCCTACTCTACTCATACCTGTAATCAACAAGCTTAATGCACATAGTCAAGAAGCTCCTATTACGGCAGACTATTTCTCTGCATTTGGTAGCAGTAGTGTCATCATCGCCAACCCTGAACAAAACTTTGAATCTCTAAGCACGCTTAATCTAGACACAGAGCTGCTGACCAACGCGTATCGTAGTGGCCTTAGCATTGCACTACTCAATCAAGATGGCAAAATTGACTCAGCAGATCAGCAAAAGCTGGATGCTATGAGTGCAGCTTGTGCATTAATTGCCTCAAATACTGATAGCTTATTTTGGCAAGCGGCGACTGCTGCTGTGACTGATATCGCAGCAGTATTACCATTAAACTTGAGTCAAAAACACACACTTATCTATTTAGAGCAGCAATTTCAAAGCTATTTACCAGTCATGGATACCCGCTTTGCAGATTTAGTGAGCTTTGCCTGTCAACGTGATAACGAGCAAGCGCATCAACTACGTGAACAGTATGCCAGTAACCATTTAGAAGGTGCTCAGCTAGAACAAATGAAACGCTTTTTATTCGGTCCTAACCGCGAACTTACCGATACGTTAAACACAATTATTCAAAATCAGATCAATAATATTAAAGAACACGTCGATAGTTATGCACGTGGCGATTCAATCAACCCTATTGATATGCAGACCGCGCAAATTATCGAAGAGCTGACTGAGCTTAGTTCAGCATTACGTTTATTAGGTCTGTCCAACGCAGCCAATAGTCTTAGCGAAGCAGCAGAAGCTGTGAGCCATTGGCAAGCTCCTTCCCCTGACGATTTTGATCATTTGCTACTAGCGTTAATGCATGCAGAGAACGCCGCCATTGCCATGGCAGAGATGCATACACCAGGGGCAATCTATCTGCCACTGAATAACCCGCATATCTCATTGCATCAGCTTAATACGGCTAATGATACCTTGATACAAGAAAGCCGAACTGCTATTGCTAGTGCCGAGCAAGCCATCAATGATTATTTGGCGGAGCCTGAGCGCGATATGCTCAATATCCAAAATATTCCTGGGATGATGCGTCAAGTAGCAGGCGCAGTACGCTTCTTACAACTGCCCACACCTTCCAGCATGCTGAGTCAGCTAGCCAACTACATTGAAAAGCGTATCGAAGGCGGACGACGTATCGAAGACAGTACGTTAGCCTGCATCGCTGATGTTATCATGGCGGTCGATCATCACTTAGATGGTTTTGAGAATAATCGCCCTGTCAGCAAACAAGCGCTTGATGTGGGGCAGCAAAGCTTAAGCCACCTACTTGCTGCTTAACTTTTCTTATTGTCATGGCATGGTTATTATCTCTTAGCCATGACATCTCATTTACGTATAGATAATTCAAGATAATGTAGGTACGAGTCAGGCACGTGAAAGCGCTACAGTCATTAGGTTGAACTAGCCTGGCAACATATATGGATATCTGGGTATCTGGTTTACATAGAATTGATGATATTTTACTCTAAAACAGTCTGTGTCTACGTCGATGCGGACTTACTTTATAATGTTTGGAATTTTATATGGCCCATGCTTTTGTATTAAGTGATGACAGTATCTTATGCCGTCAAATGCCAGATGGTTGGTGGCCTTTGCAAGTTCAGCTATCGCCCGATAGTAATGACTTAAGCGAGCAAGCTTATCAGGTTGGTCACGTAACGCTGCACGAGAGCCTAGCACCAAATCATTGGTTATCAGACGACAGCACTGGTAACGATGCAGATGATACGGTTGATGCCAATATGGCTCATAGCTTTACTGCCCAATCGACGAGCGCCATGACTTATGACTATGCAGTTGCTCATAACGTGACGCTACCAATTATTGCTGAAAGCAGTGGTAACACTTTTGTTCCTTATCGAAAACTGATGACTCATCTACCAGTCGCCTTGTCAGATCAGATTAGCCAGGCAATACAACTACTAAGCTGGCAAGCAGATACACAGTTTTGTAGTCGCTGTGCTAGTCCTACTGTACATGCTGACCAAGGCGAACGTGCCATGGTTTGTCCAATATGTCGATTGCGCCAATACCCTCGCGTACAACCGTGCGTCATTACTGCTATTACTCGTCCGAATCCAGTGACGGGTGAGATGCAAATCTTACTGGCTCACCATCACCGTCATGGACAGCAAAACCTGCCGCCAATGTATGGTTTGATCGCAGGGTTTGTAGAAGTTGGAGAGAGTCTGGAGCATGCCGTAGTACGTGAAGTCGCAGAAGAGGTCAATATCAGAGTATCAGATATCCGCTATGTGAGCAGTCAGCCATGGCCATTCCCCTCTAATTTGATGCTTGGTTTTCGTGCATCGTATGCCAATGGCGATATTATCTTGCAAGAAGATGAGCTAGCACATGCTGATTTCTTTGATCTCTCAAACCTACCCAGAATTCCACCAAAGGGTAGTATCGCTCGCGATTTGATTGATCAAGTGGCTAAAGAACAAAATATAGATTTATAATCAGTACTTATCTACAAATACCACATTACGCTATAGTATTGTATTTTCAATCTCATCTCTTTAAAATCGCTGCTCCTGTGATAAGCGTTTTACTTTAAATCTTATTTTTTAATAAGTAACACGCTAACCTGAGCAGTAAGACGCTGACAGAGCAGATGCTCTTATAGATACTGTTTTACAAAGACCGCTTTCTCAACCTTTTATCTCTATTTATACTAATACCAATTCTAACGACTGGTATTAAGGTCCTTAATTAAATGCAAAGTAGCACCAATATACGCTTAGTTAATCTACCTATCTTATTCGATGCATTACACATTGATACCTTGCCCGCTGACATACAGGCAAAAATTGCACGTGTGGATGCTTGTTTGCCACAGACGCAGTGCGGGCTATGTGAGCATCCAGATGGTTGCCTGCCATATGCCGCTGCGATTGTATTAGATGGCGAGCCGTATAATAAATGTGTGCCTGGTGGTCAGCCAGTCACCAATGCGATTGCTCAGACTCTCGATATAGATACTCTTGACACTACGCTGACGGCGGTGCCTTCACAGTGGCCAATAGATGCCACCTCTGAACGTCCGACCGAGGTTCGTGCGGTTATCCGTGAAGATGACTGTATCGGCTGCACCAAATGCATCCCTGCTTGCCCAGTCGATGCTATCGTTGGTACTGGCAAGCATATGCATACGATTTTTACAGATTTGTGCACGGGCTGTGAGCTATGTATCGCGCCCTGCCCTGTTGATTGCATTGACTTAGTTACGATTGAGCGAGAAATATCTGAGCCTGAGCGAATAGCAGAGCAAGAGGATTTGAGACAACGCTACCATACCCATTTAAAACGCGTCACAGAACAGCTTGCTGATACGAGCAATAGTAGACCTGTCGTTAGTATGGTAGAGGCTAAGCTCAATAATGCAGCAAGCCAGTCTCTAAACATCAGTGAGTCACAAGCAAAAAACACCATTGCTGCTGCCAAGCTCCGTACCAAAATCAAAAAACTAGAAAAGCAACTGAGTGTGCGTGCAAACGATAAGAAACAAGCAGAGCTCGAATCTTTACAAGCCGAGCTTGAGTCATTGCAAGTAGCGCTATAACGGTAATAACTGATTACGCAGTTAGTTCATTAATAAATTGATACTTTAATCATTAACATGAATGCTAGCGCTAGCATATAATTTGGCACCACCATTCATCAAAATAATAGCCAAAATGCCATGAGTAAAACGGTCAAACATAAAACAGCTGACACGCCGCCCTCTAGACGAATGCCCAATCGTGACGTGCGTCCATTCTTTGAAAAGCTGGCAGCGACTATTGATGAGCCTGTCACCGAACTCAATTATGACAGTAATTTTGAATTACTTATCGCGGTAATTTTGTCCGCACAAGCGACTGATGTCAGTGTCAATATTGCTACCAAGCAATTGTACCCTGTGGCCAATACACCTGAAGCCATACTGGCACTAGGCGAAGACGGTCTAAAATCCTATATCAAAAACATTGGTTTATATAATGCCAAAGCAAAAAACGTCATCAAAACCTGCCGTGATTTGATTGAGAAATTTGATAGCACCGTTCCTGATAACCGCAAAGACTTAGAGTCACTGGCAGGTGTCGGCCGTAAAACTGCCAATGTCGTGCTAAATACGGCCTTTGGCCAGCCGACCATGGCCGTTGACACGCATATCTTTCGTGTGGGTAATCGTACTGGGCTTGCTACTGGCAAAACCGTACTCATCGTCGAAAAAAAGCTGGTCGAGCGCATTCCAGAAGACTTCATCGTAGACGCCCATCATTATCTTATCTTACACGGCCGCTATACTTGCCAGGCTCGTACACCCAAATGCGGCGCTTGCCCTGTCTATGAAGAATGTATGTTTAAAGATAAAGCTGCATTTTTAGAGTTGTAACGTATTGTTCATTCCAAGCAGACGCTACTGCTAGCTAATCACTCAGCTAAATAAACCGCTATCCAGTAACCAGCTTTGATTGCAATGAACTGCTTGTTGAGCATTTCTTATAGTAGAGCAAGTGTTGCTCACTAGAGTTTTATAACGTTTCAAGGTAGAATAACCCTATTTTGCGTTAAGAGATTTTGGCCATTACCCTGCTTCTGATAAGGCAATCTGCACATTAGCGTTGTCTATTAGGGCAAGTACTGACCCAACTCGTTACCGCCAAGACCATATTAGAGCGAGGCAGTATCATTTTATATATTGATTGAATGATAGTCCGCTCACCCTTTGGTCATATTTATTAGCAAAGATTTTAGTCAAAACCGATTTTAAATTAAGAAATACCAATTATCTGCCGCGTGAATGCGTGGTCAAAATTAATTAGAGCAGCACCCAGATGTGCTGCTTTTCCTACCCTTATTGATTCAATTAAGCGATCCCATTATGCGTGAATACAACTTATTTACCTCAGAATCTGTGAGCGAAGGCCATCCTGACAAAATGGCTGACCAAATATCAGACGCTATCCTTGACGCTATCTTACGTGAAGATCTGCACGCACGTGTGGCATGCGAAACCTTAGTAAAAACAGGCGCAGTCATACTTGCAGGTGAAATCACTACAACGGCAAATATTGATTTAGAGCGTCTGGTTCGTGACACCGTAAATGGCATTGGCTATCACCATTCAGACCTAGGCTTTGATGGCGAAACTTGTGCAGTCATCAACATGCTAGGCAAGCAATCTCCTGAAATCGCGCAAGGCGTCGATCGTAGCGACCCTGAAGAGCAAGGTGCAGGCGACCAAGGTTTGATGTTTGGTTATGCAAGTAATGAAACCGAAGTACTGATGCCAGCGCCTATCGAGTATGCTCATCGTTTGATGGAGCGTCAGTCGGAGCTGCGCCGCGCAGGTGAGTTGCCATGGTTGCGTCCAGATGCCAAAGCGCAGGTGACTTTGAAGTATGACGGCAATCGTCCTGTCGCCATCGATGCTGTTGTATTATCAACACAGCATGATCCAAGCATCTCGCAGTCAGATCTACAAGAAGCGGTGATGGAATCTATCATCAAGCAAGTGCTACCAGCTGACTTATTGCACGCTGGCACACGCTATCATATCAACCCAACTGGTAAGTTTGTGATTGGTGGTCCTGTCGGTGACGCTGGTCTGACTGGTCGTAAAATTATTGTTGATACTTACGGCGGCATGGCACGTCATGGTGGCGGTGCGTTCAGTGGTAAAGATCCTTCAAAAGTGGATCGCAGTGCTGCTTACGCGGTACGTTATGTTGCCAAAAACATCGTAGCAGCAGGTCTTGCTGAGCGCTGTGAAGTACAGGTCAGCTATGCAATTGGTGTCGCTGAGCCTACTTCTATCTCTGTTAATACTTTTGGTACTAGCAAAATCAGTAACGATGAGATTATTCGCTTGATTCGTACTCACTTTGACCTACGTCCTTACGGCATTACCCGTATGTTGAACTTACTACAGCCAATGTATCAGCAGACTGCTACCTTTGGACACTTTGGTCGTCCAGGTTCAGAGACTGCCTTTACGTGGGAAAAAACAGACAAAGCTGATATCTTAAAAGCAGACGCTGGTTTATAAGAGTCACTATTTTAAAACGTTTACCAACCATTTTTATACTAAAAACTACTGACACTTATTATTAGGAGTTGCTTATGTCTCAAGACAATATTCAAGACCAAAACGCTGATGCTAACATCGAAATCACCCCTGAAATGCAGGCATTCTATCAACGTGCTGACGCTATCATCGGTATCGCCAACAGCCAGCTAGGTCCTGAAGCACATTCAGGTCAAGTAGGTGCTTCTTTATTGTATGCTGCAGCACGCTATAGCGCGTCAGTTGCCTCTATCGGATTCGTCAAAGGCGATGATTTCGCCAAAGAAAAAGATGATATCGTCGAGTTTTATGTCAAACAGTATCGTCAAATGCTGAGCGACAATTTAACTGATTATGCTCAAAACTTTGACAAGTACGTTCAGCTAAATCAAGATGACAAACCAGCTGAATAAGCGAATCTCGTCAGTCTAGATGTCTTTGATTTAGACATGCTGTCATAAAATCAGTATTTGATGGCAGAAAATAAACCCCCAAGCTTACTTGAGCTTGGGGGTTTTTGTATGATGTTTAAGTAGATAGCTACCGACAAATGAGCTACCATAAATGAATAAGTATTTATAATCAGTAGGTAAATCAATCAGCGATAACAGGATGCTATCGAATATTATTAATAAGGACATTTCTTATGAAACAAGCTCTATCCAATCGTCGATTTTCCACAATTAATCAAGCTTCGTTCAAATCATCATCACTTATATTGATATTAGTTCTAGCCTTAACTGGCTGTAGCTCTATGTCTGATGTAGGCACGTCTGGTCAAACGCCTACCCCATCCAGTCCTGATATCAGTCAGCAATTTGAAGGTGCTCTTACTCAATGCCCGCCTGCTAACCCTGCCAACAATATCTGTACGGCACAATATGAACCAGTCTGTGTAAAGACGAAAGTTGGATCAGTGATCAGCTACCGAACGGCTAGTAATGCCTGCTCAGCCTGTAATATTCCTGAAGCTATCGGTTATACAAAAGGCGAATGTAGCTAATCTATAAAGTGGTTGTATCGAGATCTGCTGTACTGAAAGCTGCTGTATTGAAAGGTTTTTTATTAAAAATATTGAAAATTTATAAAAATACCCAGCCTATGACAAGCTGGGTATTTTTGTAGCTAAGAAATAAACTCTAAAGCTTAAGCATCTTTCTCAAGTGCTGGTGGGCCTTTTAGCAACTCTTCATCACGGAACTCATTAGCCGAGTTGTGCTCTGCTGACTCTTCTGTGGTGAACCATTGCTGATTACGATAGAGTATCAAACGATCTCGACTGAGACCACGCAATAGAGAGTACATCATCACGACGATCACAATAGCAAAAGGAAAGCCTGAGACAATCGATGCCGCTTGTAATGCACTCAAGCCGCCTGCTGCCAATAATACAGCGGCGATAACGCCTTCAGAACCTGCCCAAAATAAGCGCTGGATCTTTGGCGGATTGGTATCACCACCTGATGTCAGCATATCAATGACAAAACTGGCTGAATCTGACGAGGTAACAAACCATAATACAATCATCACCACGATGAGCAAGTTGACCGCACCTGTTAATGGATAAGATTCCATCAATTTAAAGATAGCGCTACCTGTATCGGCTTTGACCGCTTCGATCAGACCTGGACTAACTATGTTAGGGTCTGCTGCTGCTACCAACTCCATATTTACTGCAGAACCACCAAAAGCAGTAAACCACAGGAACAATATCGTGATAGGAATTAACAGTACGCCTAATATAAACTCACGGATGGTACGGCCACGAGAGATACGTGCAACGAATACCCCAACGAATGGTGACCAGCTAATCCACCATGCCCAATAGAAAATCGTCCAAGAAGCTTGCCAATTTTCTTCGCCTCTATAAGACTCTGTCCACAAACCTAACGGCACGATTTGATGCAAATAGTTGCCGATGTTTTCTACAAAGCTATTAAAAATAAACTGCGTAGGCCCAAAGATAATCACAAAACTTAGCAATATCACAGTGAACAATATATTGGTATCACTTAGACGCTTGATGCCTTTATCCAATCCCATAAACAGAGATAACCCTGCTAGCATGGTGATAAGGCCAATCAAAATAATCTGCACCGTAATATTATTGGGTATACCAAATAACGTCTCAAGGCCTGAGTTAATCTGCAAGACGCCAAGACCTAACGTGGTCACTACCCCAAACATCGTACCAAATACGGCAAGCGTATCTACCGTATGTCCCCAACCGCCGTAGATCTTTTTACCCAATATTGGATAAAGTGTTGAACGGATAGCCAGTGGTAAACCTACTCTATAATGAAAATATGCGAGCGATAGCGCGACCATGCCATATAGCGCCCATACATGTAGACCATAATGTAGGAACGAGATATTCATCGCTTGCTTGGCAGCGGCAACTGTCTCTGCCTCGCCTAATGGTGGTGCCATGAAGTGATACAACGGCTCAGCGGTGCCCCAATAGAGCAGCCCGATACCAATACCTGCTGAAAACAACATGCCAATCCAAGAAACCATATTGTACTCTGGTCTTTCATTCTGATGACCGAGTCTGATATCGCCGTAGCGGCTAAATATCATATAAATACTCATGACCAATGTTAAATTGACCACGACAATAAAGAACCAACCGAAGCGTAAAGAGACAAATGCTTTTGCTTGGTTAAATACTACTTCTGCTTGTTCATTGAATAAAGCGCCAAAAATAATGAACGCCAGTATCAAGATTGCTGAAGTCAAAAATACAGGTTTACTTACCCGCGGAAAAGGGCCTAATCGGCCAACTTTTACATGATCCATAGGTATATCCCCAAAAAAGTGCGTAACCATACCAAGGTATGAACGAATTATCAAATATAACACCTTGTAAATACTGCCGAATGTATAGAAATGGTAGTAACATTTCGGTAATAATTTTCAACAATCCGAATTTGTCCTGAATAAATTTAAGTATCTTTACCCAATAAAGAAGCCCCAATTTAAAAATAAATTGGGGCTTCTTCTGTTAAAAGCTTGAGTAGCTGTCTTACTTTTACCTACTTTTAGTCACCTTTAACAATCTTAGGTGGCCCTTTTAGTAGGTGCTCATCAGCAAATTCATCTGCCGAGTTGTGATCTGCTGATTCTTCAGTAATATAATGCTGCTGCGCTCTATATAATATCAATCGATCGCGACTCAAACCACGCAGTAGCGCATACATCATGGCAAATATAACCAAAGCAAATGGCAATCCTGCTACGATAGCGGCTGCTTGTAACGCGCTCAATCCACCAGCAGCCAACAAAACAGCAGCAATGACGCCTTCAGTGCTTGCCCAAAATAAACGTTGAATCTTTGGCGGATTGGTATCACCACCAGCCGTCAGCATATCGATGACAAAACTTGCTGAATCTGATGAGGTCACGAACCACAATACAATCATAATCACAATCATAAATGTGATGGGTTGCGCCAATGGATAGTACTCAACCAATTTAAAAATGGCACTACCAAAATCTGTTTGTACTGCCTCGACCAGTCCAGGACTAACCAACGCCGGATCAATAGCAGCGAGCAGCTCCATATGAATAGCAACGCCGCCGAAAGTTGAAAACCAAAAGAACAATATGGTCATAGGGATAAGTAATACCCCAAGTACAAACTCTCTAATCGTACGACCACGGCTGATACGAGCAATAAACACGCCGACAAACGGTGCCCAACTCACCCACCATGCCCAATAAAATATCGTCCATGCTGACTGCCAGTTTGCCTCACCTTCATAGGACTCACCCCACAGACCTAATGGCACAACCACTGAAAGATAGTTGCCGATATTTTCTAGGAAGCTATCAAAAATGAAAAGCGTCGGTCCTAAGACGACCATAAAACCAAGTAGAATAGCCGTTAAACCGATGTTCACATCACTTAGACGCTTGATACCCTTATCCAAGCCCATCATGACAGAACAGGCGGCTAAAGCAGTAATAAAAGCAATCAGAGCGATTTGTATTATGAGAGTATTAGGAATACCAAATAACTTCTCAAGCCCTGAGTTAATTTGCATAACGCCAAGACCGAGTGACGTCACCACACCAAACATCGTACCGAATACGGCTAAGATATCAACGGCATGACCCCACGAGCCATATATCTTTTTACCCAATATAGGATAAAGGGTTGAGCGAATCGATAGTGGTAAGCCACGGCGAAAATGGAAATAGGCTAAAGATAGCGCTACAATCGCGTACAATGCCCAAGCATGTAAGCCCCAATGTAAAAAGGTAATATTCATCGCCTGTTTGGCGGCTTCTATCGTTTCCTTTTCACCGAGTGGCGGTGCCATAAAGTGATATAAGGGCTCTGCTGTACCCCAGTAGACAAGTCCAATACCGATGCCAGCAGAGAACAGCATACCGATCCACGAAAATAGACTGTACTGTGGTGTCTCAGTTTGAGCACCAAGACGAATATCGCCATAACGGCTCATAGACAAATAAACACAAAGTCCTAAGGCCACATTAACGAGAATAATGAAAAACCAACCAAATTTATCGGTAATAAAGCCTTGTAAAAAACTGAACAACGTACCGGCAGATTCAGTAAAAAAAACGCCAAGAACAATAAATATAATAATAAGTAATGCTGAAGTTAAAAAAACAGGTTTACTTACCCGCGGGAAAGGGCCTAACCTGCCAACTTTTACATGATCCATAGGTATATCCCCAAAAAAGAGCGTAACCATAGCAAGGTATGAACGAATCACTAAATATAACACCATGTAAATACTGCCGAATGTATAGAAATCGTAGTAACATTGCAGCAATAATATTTCGACAAACTGAATTTGTTCTGAACAAATTTAAATACCTTTACCCAATAAAGAAGCCCCAATTTACTTTTAAATTGGGGCTTCTTCTATTAAAAGCTTAAGTAGCTGTCTTAATCCTATCTACTTCTTAGTCACCTTTAACAATCTTAGGTGGCCCTTTTAGCAGATGCTCATCAACGAATTCATTCGCTGAGTTATGGTCTGCTGATTCATCCGTAATAAAGCCTTGTTGCGCTCTGTATAGAATCAGACGATCGCGACTCAAACCACGCAGTAGCGCATACATCATGACAAAGACCACTAAGGCAAACGGTAGTCCCGCTACGATAGCCGCCGCCTGTAGCGCAGACAATCCACCAGCCGCTAGCAAGATAGCGGCGATAACGCCTTCTGTCGTCGCCCAAAATAAGCGCTGGATTTTAGGTGGGTTGGTATCGCCACCAGCAGTCAACATATCGATGACAAAGCTAGCAGAATCTGACGAGGTCACAAACCATAGCATAATCATGACGACAATCAGTAGCGTAATCGGTTTTGCCAATGGATAGTACTCGACCAACTTAAAGATGGCACTACCAGAATCCGCTTGTACTGCTTCAACCAATCCTGGGCTAACACCTGACAGAGCAGAAGCAAGCTCCATATGAACAGCAACGCCGCCAAAGGTGGTAAACCAGAAGAACAAAATCAGCATTGGAATCAGTAGTACACCAAGCGTAAATTCACGGATAGTACGGCCACGAGAGATACGAGCAATAAAGATACCAACGAATGGTGCCCAGCTTACCCACCATGCCCAATAAAATATCGTCCAACTACTTTGCCAATCTGTACCGCTATAAGACTCACCCCATGTACCTAGAGGTACAATCACAGTCAGATAGTTGCCGATGTTTTCGATAAAGCTATCAAAGATAAATAGCGTTGGTCCTAGGATGACCATAAACGCTAATAAGACGATAGTGAAACCAATATTGATATCACTTAAACGCTTAATACCTTTATCCAAACCCATCAAGACTGAAGCTGCCGCTAGCGCTGTGATGAAAGCGATCAAACCAAACTGTACGGTAAGACTGTTAGGCGTACCAAACAGCTTTTCGAGTCCAGAGTTGATCTGCATAACCCCAAGTCCGAGCGAGGTAACCACACCAAACATCGTACCAAACACAGCTAAGATATCGACCGTGTGTCCCCAACGACCATAGATCTTTTTACCAAGTAAAGGATACAAAGTAGATCGAATCGATAATGGCAGGCCGCGACGGAAATGGAAGTACGCTAAGGATAGCGCTACAATCGTATAAATCGCCCAAGCGTGTAGACCCCAATGCATAAATGAGATATTCATTGCTTGCTTAGCGGCTTCTACTGTCTCTGCATCGCCCATTGGTGGTGCCATAAAGTGATACAACGGCTCTGCTGTACCCCAATAAACCAAACCAATACCAATACCTGCAGAAAATAGCATACCAATCCAAGAGAACAGATTGTACTGCGGTCGTTCTGTTTGGTTACCTAGTCGAATGTCACCATAGCGACTCATTGCCAAGTATATACAAAGCGCAAGCGCGGTATTGACCAGAATAATGAATAGCCAACCAAACTTATCGGTAATAAAATTTTGTAAAAAACTAAAAACAGCCCCTGCTGTTTCGGTGAAAAACGCACCGAAAATAATAAAGCCAACAATCAGCAGTGATGATGTAATAAACACAGGTTTACTTACCCGCGGAAAAGGTCCTAATCTGCCTACTTTTACTTCTTCCATGTGCAAGTCTCAAATTTCAAGGAACGTTACCTTAACAAAATAGGTCTTAACTATCAATCTATTACAAAATAAAACTTGATAAAACTATTAATCCACTCTAAAAGAATTGAATAGTTTTATTAAAATAATTAAATATACAGACAGGTAAATACGTCCTTAATTCGATGTTTTTTCAATATTGTTTCGATGTTATTTGGGCAATAATCTAAGTAATTGTGCATCATCACCATCTTCAAGTGTCAACACTTGCCCGTCTACTGCTAGCACACTGCGTACACGCTCACCCATGTCATAACGATAACGCTCAGCAGCGGTATTGTCGTCGTTTATCCCTACTACGATAAGCGCTTTAGACGATAAGCCACTGATAAGCGCATTGCCCTGCCAGCTAGGAAAGTCATTATGAGTACCAGTCGCATAAATGCTCATAGCAGATGGTGATATGACAGGTGTCCAAGTAATTTTGGGTGCCGCAAACTCTGGCTTTGTTTCATGGTCAGGAATGTCTAAACCTGAATAGTTTCGTCCATTGGATACCACTGGCCAGCCATAGTTGTTACCCTTCTCAATAATATTAAATTCATCGCCGCCTTTTGGTCCCATCTCGTGCGCCCAAAGCTGTCCACTATCGTCAAATGCCATACCAAGCACATTGCGATGTCCGATGGTCCAAAACTGTTTGGCCAACTCATTATCAATAAACGGATTGTCTGGCGGGGTGTTACCATCAGGACTCAATCGTATTATCTTACCCAAATTGCCATTCATGTCTTGTGCTGGGTCTTTGTCTTGACGCTCGCCTGAGCTGATATATAGATAGCGGCTATCGGGAGAAAACAGCAGGCGATGACTATAATGTCCTTGCCCTGTAACTTTCGGAGACTGTTGCCAGATAGGCATGATATCTTGCAACGTAGGTGTGGCTGTCTCTAATCCTGAGAGTGTCGCCTTGATCACTTTGGCACCAAATTTATTGCTATCACTTCCTGTTCCTGCTTCCGCGTAGCTAAGATAGACGGTATTAGACGTAGCAAAATCCGGAGCCACGATAATGTCTCCTAAGCCGCCTTGACCACCGTAAGCGACTGTAGGAACGCCTTCGATTTTGGTCTTATTACCCGTCGCGGTATCTACGATAAATAGCTCACCTGTTTTTTGTGTTACTAGTAATTTTGGCGCTTTGCTATCTGCAATGGGTAACGCTGTCATGGCCCAAGGCTCATCAAAGGTAGCGATTGTTTTGGTGGTAAAGTCAGGCTTGCTAGTCTTTGTTTGTGTAGTGCTTTTTGTGGCGGTTTGAGTGTCGCTATCTGAAGTGGAAACTTCTTTAGACTCTGTTGCAGTGCTTTTGTTATTGCTAGGACTTACTGTAGAAGGATTGGAGCACGCGGCAGTGCTAAACAGCAATGCTGCAATGATTAGTGGCGAAGTTAAAGGCATATTTATACGTTCAATATGGGTTGTCATCGTTCTGTTTCTCCATTCAGTTGATACTTATGCTATTAGTCTTTGATTTAGTTATAGCATAGTCCTGAGACTTAAGAGATATCGAAATGGTAAAAAAACAGTAACGTAAAACGTGTCTTATAAATAAAAACCCCTTACCTACGATTGTAGATAAGGGGTTTGTTTTAAGCGTACAGTTGGGTTATAAAGACGTCAAGGATAAATTGATTAGCTCATTCTAAGCTTATCAAAAGTTAGCTTGTCATCGGCACCTACATCGACTTTGATAATATCACCAGCGACAAAATCACCTGCTAATAGTTTCAATGACAATGGGTTTTCGATCTCTTGTTGAATGGCGCGCTTTAAAGGACGAGCACCATAAACAGGGTCATAACCCACGGCAACCAATTTATTCATCGCATCTGCTGACAGTTCAATATCCATCTCACGCTCTTGGATACGCTGACGTAATCGATCCAGTTGAATATCCGCAATACCTGCCATCTGCGACATACCAAGCGGATGGAAGACTACGATTTCATCAATACGGTTGACGAACTCTGGACGGAAATGCTGCCCAACAGAATCCATTACTTCTGCTTTGATATCCTCGTAACTTTCACCAACCATCTCTTGGATCTTATGTGAACCCAAGTTACTGGTCATGATGATAACAGTGTTCTTGAAATCTACTACACGACCTTGCGAATCGGTTAAGCGACCATCGTCCAATACTTGCAGCAAGATGTTAAACACATCAGGATGCGCCTTCTCTACTTCATCGAACAATATGACGCTATATGGCTTACGGCGTACCGCTTCAGTCAACGTACCGCCTTCTTCGTAACCGACATAACCTGGAGGTGCGCCTACCAAACGGCTGACACTGTGTTTTTCCATATACTCACTCATGTCGATACGTATAATCGCATCTTCAGAGTCAAACAAGAAGTTTGCTAGTGATTTGGTCAGCTCGGTCTTACCAACACCAGTAGGTCCTAAGAATAAGAACGAACCAGAAGGACGGTTGGGATCAGATAAGCCTGCACGGCTACGACGTACCGCATTGGCCACCGATTCGACCGCTTCGTTTTGACCGATGACACGCTCATGGAGCTTTTCTTCCATTGCGATCATCTTATCACGCTCGCCTTGCATCATTTTACTGACTGGAATACCAGTCGCAGCAGCCACCACTTCGGCGATTTCGTTGTCTGTCACCTTATTACGCAGCAATTTCACACCGCTACCTTCACCTGTCTGCTCTTTTTGCTCAGCCAAGTCAGACTCATGAATACGACGTTCTAACTGCGGAATGGTTTCGTATTGCAATTTACTCATGGTCTCGTAGTCGCCTTCGCGGCTAGCCTTGTCATAGGCGATACGGGCTTTATCTAGCTCGTCTTTTAGCTGCTGACTGCCTTTGACCAGTGCTTTCTCTGCCTGCCAAACCTCGTTAAGATCAGCATACTCTTTTTCCAATTCAGCTATTTGTGCATCGAGCACTTTACGCTCGGCTTGCGCGCCAGCATCCTCTTCATTTTTGAGCACTTCACGCTGCATTTTCAGCTGAATCAAGCGACTATCGAGCTTACCTAATGATTCAGGCTTGCTATCCATCTCCATTCGCAAACGACTGGCCGCCTCATCAATTAAATCAATCGCCTTATCTGGTAGCTTACGGTCAGTGATGTAGCGATGACTCATACGCGCAGCAGCGATGATGGCACTGTCTTGAATATCGACGCCATGATGCAACTCGTAACGCTCTTTTAGGCCACGTAATATCGCGATGGTGTCTTCGACCGTTGGCTCATCGACCAGTACTTTTTGGAAACGACGCTCAAGTGCGGCATCTTTTTCAATGTACTTACGGTACTCATCCAGCGTCGTCGCTCCGACACAATGCAGTTCACCGCGTGCCAATGCAGGTTTTAGCATATTACCAGCATCCATTGCACCTTCAGATTTACCCGCACCAACCATCGTATGCAGCTCATCAATGAATAGGATGACATTGCCTTCTTGCTTGGCCAAGTCGCTCAATACGCTTTTGAGGCGCTCTTCAAACTCACCGCGAAATTTTGCCCCAGCAATCAAAGCGCCCAAGTCTAACGACAGCACTTCTTTGCGGCGCAGACCTTCTGGCACGTCACCATTGATGATTTTTTGCGCCAAGCCTTCTACGATAGCTGTCTTACCAACGCCCGGCTCACCAATCAGCACAGGGTTGTTTTTGGTACGGCGCGATAGTACCTGAATAGTACGGCGGATCTCTTCGTCACGACCAATGACTGGATCTAGCTTGCCAAGCTCTGCTTGTTCAGTCAGATTGATCGTGTACTTATTGAGTGCATCACGTTGATCTTCTGCGTTTTGGTTATTCACCGTATCATCGCCGCGTAATTGCTCAATCACCACTTTTAACTTGCCTGCCGTCACGCCAGCACTTTCAAATATTTTTTTGGTTTCGCCCTGTTCAGCAAGTGCCAACATCACCCATTCCGTCGCGATAAAATCATCGCCTTCTTTTTGCGCCTGACGATCGGCCAAGTTCAATATTTTGACCGAGTTTGGGTTTAGGTTAACGTCGCCTGTCGGCTCCGAAATGGTCGCTTGATTGTCCAATGCTTTGGCAACGCCATTTTTTAGCGCTGGAATAGAAGCACCTGCTTGTTGGCAGATCGATAAATTAGACTCATCTTGTAGCAACACGGCAAGCAAATGTACAGGATCGATACCTGTATGATCGCGACCTAACGCTAAGCTCTGTGCTTCTTGAATGGCGGACTGCAGTTTTTGAGTAAACTTCTCAAATCTCATGTCTATATCCTTTTATAATTGGTATTCTCAATAGCACCTCTAAGGATTATCTTATTCCAGTGCCCACTGTTATCTGTCACTTATATAAGGTATATACACACCTATTTCAAGACGATTACCAAATAAAACCTTACTTAAAGCAATGATATTTATTATTAATGATATTTAAAGTAGCTATTAATATCATTTAAAGATAGTTAGTAATCAGTTACGCCATTTTATTAGTGCAAATGAAAGATAAATCTCCACTAAATACGCCAATAAATAATGCATCTACTTAGTATAAATTAGATAATAACCCGACTATTCTACTCCACGATTTCAATAGGAATACCAAGTGTCACCGCATCCATAATTTCATCCATCTCATCATTGGCAACAGCGATACAACCATCTGTCCAATCGCGTCGTTGATTAAATAATGCCAAATACCCAAAGCCATTCATTTGCCCATGAATCATGATATCGCCACCCGGATTGACCCCTAATGACTGCGCTCGCGCCTTGTCTTCATCATTGGGATAGCTAATATGAATCGAGCGATGCGCAATAGAGTCCGCATTTTTATAATCTAATGTATAAACCCCAACGGGCGTACGCTGGTCGCCTTCTTGTTGCTTGTGACCTGATGGACTGTTCCTTAGCGCAATACGATACGACCTAATGACTTTACCATCGCTCATCAGCTTTAAGACACGATCTGATTTATCGACGAAGACTCTATCAATGACTGACGACGCAGGAATGAGGTTTTCGGGTTTTGAGGTGCTTTTAACATAAGCAATAGCGCTGGTGCTGACAATAACAGTAAGACTAAGACCAATGATAACGCGCAACCAAGGCGTACGCTGCTCATTTGATGGATAAGATTTTTTATAAAAAAATGGCATAGACTCTGATTCCCATAATTAATTTTGTCATTAATCATATGTATCAAAGCACTATGCCAGATTCTGTAGATACGTTTTGTGCAAAAGTGATGAATCACTCGCTAGACTGTTACACCATGCGAATCGCACCATCTAAGCGAATGACTTCACCATTTAGGTAAGCATTATCGATGATATGAGTCACCAATTTGGCAAACTCATTGGGTGCGCCCAAACGTTTAGGATATGGCACACCTGCCTCTAGCTGCTCTCGTGCCTTTTCAGGAATACTGTCCATCATCGGCGTAGCAAAGACACCTGGTGCGATGGTCATCACGCGAATACCATGACGTGCCAGCTCGCGAGCAAGTGGCAAGGTCAGACCAACCACGCCTGCCTTGGACGACGAATAGCTGGCTTGACCTACTTGACCGTCAAAGGCTGCGATAGAGGCTGTATTAATAATAATACCTTGATCTGCATTCTTTTCTACATGGCCGCCTGCATTGCTATCATTAGCTATACGCTTAGCGATACTAGCAGCGACCAATCGCGCCACGTTAAACGATCCGACCAGATTAATATTGACCCCACGGCTAAATGCCTCAAGGTCTGCCGGATTGTTATCGCGATCTAGCAGTTTTTGTACCACTACAATACCAGCACAGTTGATTGAACCTTGTAGACCACCGAAAGCTGACTCTGCCATTTCGACCGCTGATTGTACTTCATCACCGTTAGTAATATCACAGCGTACAAAGCGCGCACTATCACCTAACTCAGCGACCAGAGCTTGTCCAGCTGACTCATTTAAATCAGCGATAACGACGTTGCCACCTTGACCTACAATCGCCCGAGCCACTGACTCTCCCAAACCTGATGCACCGCCAGTGACCAAAAAGCTGTTTTCTTTAACTTGCATGATTATTCCTTTAAATTTTTGCTTCTTATTAGATATTTTTCTATTAAATTTATGGACGCTTTACCAACTCATTTATGCAGCAGACAGACTACGCAGCAAAAAGCGTTGAATCTTACCACTTGGCGTTTTTGGTAACTCGGTCACAAACTCGACCTCACGCGGATAAGCATGAGTGGATAGACGTTTGCGTACTAGCTCTTGGATTTCTTTGGCTATTTGCTCACTGCCTTCGATGCCATCTTTTAGCACCACATAAGACTTGATGGTATGACCGCGCACCTCATCTGGCACGCCTACCGCCGCAGACTCTGCCACTGCTTCATGTTCTAATACGGTGTTTTCGACATCAGTAGGCCCTACGCGGTAACCTGCAGTAATAATGATGTCATCGTCACGACCTGAAAACCAGTAACTGCCGTCACTATGACGCTCGACCACGTCGCCTGTCAGATAGTAATCATCTACAAAGGCTTGTTTTTCATTCCAGCTATAGCCACGGAAATAAAACGCAGGTGATTGACTGACGACGACTGCTAGCTGCCCTTGTTCGCCATCCGGTAGCACATTCATATCATCATCTAGTACGACTAGCGTATGACCTGGTAGCGCCATACCCATCGAACCAACAGGACAATCATGCGCCAGTGCATGATGTGCACAGCAAGTCATGCCAGTCTCTGTTTGCCCGTATTGGTCTTTGACTTGGCACGCCAGATAGGTTTCGACCCAATTGACCACTTCGGTATTCAGCGTCTCTCCTGCCGAGTTGGCACAGCGTAAAGACAGCTTAGCATCGTCATGAGTCTCTTCATTAACACTATCAAATACACCACTAGATTTCATCATTCGAAATGCGGTTGGTGAAGAGGCCAAATTGGTAATCTTATGACGCACCATAAACTCACGGGTATTAGTCGCGTCAAATCCTGCTTCATTAAAATAAGTGGTGATGCCCAGTAGCAAAGGCCCTGTGATGGCATAGTACAAGCCATACGCCCAGCCCGGATCGGCCATGTTCCAATACTGATCATCTTCGCGTAGGTCGATGGCATAACGCATATATAGGTAAAAAGCAGGTAACGCGGCTAACGGAACACTGACGCCTTTTGATTTACCAACCGTACCAGAGGTAAACATTTGCAAAAATGGTGCGTCCGTATCAAGCATCATAGGTTCAAACGTTTGTGACTGTGCTGCCATAAACTGACTATAGTGGTCGTCACCCCATGTCTCAGCATCCTCAGTACTGCCGACCAATACCATTTTTGTTTGCTCGGCCAAGTCTTCAAACTTGCTGCGATTTTCTAGGTTAGTAAAAACGACTTTGGTGTCGGCTTTGTCCATCCGATACTTGATTGAGTCATAACCAAACGCAGTAAATAGCGGCTGATATACCGCCCCGATACGCCATGTCGCCAATACAACGGTTAGCAGCTCGGGCGTGCGCGGTAGCATGGTCGCTACCTTATCGCCCGCTTTTACCCCATACGACTGTAGCAAATTGGCAATTTGAGCACTTGCTTTGTCAAGCTCACCAAAAGTCATGCGCGTTATATTGCCTACAGTGTCTTCGTGTACTAACACAGTATTGTCAGCGCGGCCATCGCGTACATGGCGACCACAGCAAGCCATATAAGCATTTAGTCGATCGTCCACCTGCTTGCCAAAGATTTCTGACAACAGTGTATCTATATCAAAATTATTATAATAATCGGTATAGTTTTTTGGTGTGACGATAGTATCTGTATCAATATTCGTCAAAGTTTGAGAGGCGGTGTTCATAAGCTAATCCTTTAGCAATAGCAGGTAACTGGTAAAATGGCATTTATGATTGAAAAAACGGTCACATCCTATAGACCGTTTCATAGGTTCGTATTTATCATGCTCTATTAGTAACGCATTTTTACGTTTATTTCAATACATAACGTATCATTTTTATTTTATAGAAATAGAAATAATCTATAACTAATTATCATTAATTCGCTATAAGTCCTCGAAGACACCTACAATCAATAGCCAAAGTACTGCCGCATATTTTCAATTTCCTATTAAAGAATTAACACCTCAATATTATTATCTAAAACCTCACATCTAAACATCAGCTCTTAAAAACCCTAATAACGCTTTTTCTTCACAGCTTTGGTATTTTTTGGTTCGACCACGGCGCGCTTGTTTGTAAGTTTCAAAAAACTGCCCTGCCAAAAAACGCTCAATGACAATGGGATGAATATAAGAGGCACGGCATACGGTCGGCGTGTTGCCTAGCTCTGCTGCCACGCTTTTTACCATATCAGTGACTAATTGCTGTCGCTCAGCACTTTCTGGCGCACTGGCTAGTATGCTAGCACCTGCCGTCGTTTGTAGCTCGTCATATAGGTAGCTTGCCGCGAGCACACTTGCCATCCATGTGCGAAAATCTTTTGCACTATACAGCTTACTTTCACAGTCCATGCCACACGTATGCATCCGCAAGTAGTCGTTGATATCGCTACTGTCAACGACTTGCTTATGTCCGTTGTCATCTAAATATTTGAATATTTGATAGCCTGGTAGTTCAGAGCAGGCTTGCACGATATCAATCAATCGCTCATCTTGCAGCTCGATATGATGCTCTTTTGCGCTTTTCCCGACGAAATCAAATGCCAGTCCATTGTCGGTTTCGCTGACATGCTTACTACGTAGCGTACTCAGACCATAGCTTTTATTTTGTTTGGCGTAGCGGCTGTTACCGATACGAATCAAAGTGGTCTCTAGCAATTTAACAACGGCAGCGAGTACGTTAGTGCGTGATAAGGACCTTGCTTCCAAATCTGCCTCGACTTGTGCGCGTAGATTTGGCAGTGCCTCTGCAAATCCTATCATCGCATCAAACTTTGCTTGGTCACGGATGTTGTTCCATGAGGGATGATACAGATACTGTTTACGCGATTTTTCGTCTCGCCCTGTTGATTGCAAATGGCCTCTTTCGTCTTGGCATATCCACACCTCTGACCACATGGGCGGTATCACCAATGCATCAAAACGCTGACGCAATGCTTTGTCTTTGACCGTGTTGCCCGTTGCATCACGATAAGTAAAGCCGCGACCCCAACGTCTACGCTCGTAGCCTGGCTCATTATCACTCACATAACGTAAATTGGCACGGCGGGCGAGGTGCTCGTAATCATGACGCACGTCTTTGGTAGTTGTCTGCTGGTTTGCCTTTACTATTGCCTTTGTCATAAACCTGTATACCTTTGAGAATTCATGGTTTTAGCATAATTAATGACGGTAGTTTTTGCTGTTTATTTGGCACAGACAAAGTGTAATGCTGTGTAAAATATGGTTTTCAGGATAATAGCTTAGAATTTATTTGAAATATGACACACAAAAAAACGCCAAGCATAAAGTACTTGGCGTTTTTCGTTTTGATATTGCTATAACTTAGAAGTCGTTATTTGCCGTATACACATAGATAAGCCGTTTCGACATCTACTTTTACTTGGAACTTCTGATTAGCTTCAACGGTAAATTGCTCGCCAGCGTTAAACGTTTGCCACTCATCACTCTCTGGTAGCTTAACCGTCAATGCACCGCTCACCACACTCATGGTTTCGAATTCACTGGTACCAAACTCATATTCACCAATTTCCATAACTCCGACAGTTGCAGGCTTAGTAGCCGTTTGAAAGGCAATAGAAGTCACTTTATCATCAAAATAATTATTAACGCTTGGCATAATTTTCCTTAATTAAATATTGGTTGCTATTTTAAAACGGCTGCTTATTTAAAACAGCCTTTTACAGTCCTGCTTTTAGACTCGCTTCAATAAACTGATCGAGGTCACCATCTAGTACCGCACCAGTGTTAAAGGTTTCAACACCCGTACGCAAATCCTTGATGCGTGAGTCATCGAGCACGTACGAACGAATTTGACTGCCCCAGCCAACATCAGACTTACCATCTTCGACTGCTTGCTGTGATTCCATACGTTTTTGCATTTCCAGCTCATAGAGCTTAGCACGTAGCATTTTCATCGCGGTGGCTTTGTTACCATGTTGACTACGCTCGTTCTGACAGGTCACTACCACGCCCGACGGCTCATGGGTAATACGTACCGCAGAATCTGTCGTGTTTACGTGCTGACCACCCGCGCCAGATGAACGGTAGGTATCGATACGCAAGTCCGCTGGATTGATATCAATCTCGACGTTGTCGTCAATCTCAGGCGAGACAAACACCGCAGCAAACGACGTATGACGACCATTATTACTATCGAATGGTGATTTACGTACTAGACGATGGACACCAATTTCGGTACGTAACCAGCCAAACGCATAATCGCCTTTGATCTCAATGGTTGCAGACTTAATACCAGCCACACTGCCTGATGACACTTCAATTACATCTACTTTGAAACCATGTGCTTCTGCCCAGCGCGTATACATACGCAGCAGCATTTCGGCCCAATCTTGCGCTTCGGTGCCGCCACTGCCTGATTGAATATCCAAGTAGCAATTGTTTGGATCCATCTCACCGCTAAACATTCGGCGGAATTCTAAATCAGCAACGCGTTTCTCAGCACTATCTAGCTCGCTCTGCACATCGGCTAGCAATGACTCATCTTCTGCTTCGACTGCCAACTCTAGCATGGCAGACGCGTCTTCTAGTGTGGTTTCAAGAGAGACCACCACATCGATGACACCATCAAGGTGACTTTTTTCTTTATTAATTTTGGTCGCGCGCTCTGGATCGTTCCATAGCTCAGGGTTTTCTAACTCTAAATTGACTTCTTCTAAGCGTTCTTGCTTACCATCGAAGTCAAAGATACCTCCGCAAATCCTGCCCACGCTCTGATAAGTCTTTAATTTGCTCTTGATACGGATTGATTTCCATAAATGTTCCTGTTTTTCTAATAAAAATAAATAACGAATGTGGCGCTATTTTAAATGAGATTGATACTAAATGGTTCGCTAATTATCGCTGATGCCAATGTTGCTACTATTATTAGATTGGACAGCCTAAATTGACCAATCTTCTACTGCCCAGCGATGGGCCAAGGCATGCGCATGCAGCGCATCATCAGGTGATACGCAAACGGCCACATCAGCCCATTCGAGTAACGGAATATCATTTTTGGAATCTGAATACGCGTACGTCTTTTCAAAAGTGATGCCAGAGGCTTGCTGTTTATTCAGCCATTTATCCAAATGGTATATTTTGCCCGCTTGGAAGTTTGGTCTATCAATTAGCTTACCTGTATAACGATTGTCTTTGATCTCTAGCGGCGTCGCCAATACATTGGCTTCTTCCACGCCAAAACGCTTGGCAATAGCCGATACTACAAAATCATTGGTCGCAGAAATAATCACCACATCGTGTCCTTGCTCAATGTGCTGACATAATGCTTCCATCGCTTTTGGGCGAATATGTGGCTCGATTTCGCTTTTGATATAGTCTTCTCTTAGCTCATCAAGTCTATCAAGCGGCAAACTACTCAAAAACTGCGCGACAAACTCATTGTACTCTGTCGCGTCTAGCGTGCCTTCGATATAGTCATTATAAAATTTCTGATTGGCAGTGCGGTACTGCGCCTCATCGACAAGGTCATGCTTTACGATATACTCGCCCCAGAGATAATCGCTATCGACATCAAGTAATGTATGATCTAAATCAAATAATGCCAGTTGTTTTTGTTTTGTTTGTGCTTGATTTGCCTGCATGGTGAGACCTTATCGTTGGTTGCGAAAAAATATGAATCGTTTAATAAAATTGGGTACAGTTGTGTATTAAGTATGATTACATCATTTAAATAGCACATCAATTAAATACAGCTCACACCCTATCGTCTATCTCTTTAAACTTAGCTCGTTTACTTACCCTTAGTCAGGCATCGCTATTTCTGTTAAGCCTGTTTTAAATTTCTGACAACGCTCAGCATAATGTAGCGCTGACATTTTTAGCATCGCTGCTTGCTCATCTGTTAGCGTCTTGACCACTTTTGCAGGCGCGCCCATCACTAGCGAGTTATCAGGAATAACCTGACCTTCAGTAATCAAGGCTTTCGCCCCTATCAGACAGTTTTTACCGATTTTGACATTGTTAAGTACCACAGCGCCAATGCCAATCAAGCTATTATCACCGACTTCACAGCCGTGCAACATAGCCAAATGGCCGATAGTCACGTAATTACCGATTTTCACCTCAATACCTGCATCAGTATGAATCACACTGTTTTCTTGGACATTACTATAGTCACCGATATGGATACGATCGTTGTCACCGCGTATCACTGCACCGAACCAAATATTGGCTTGATGGCCTAAATATACATCGCCCATCACTTGCGCTGAATCTGCTACCCAACCGTTGAACGGTACAGCAAACTCTGGGGTTTTGTCTAAATACTGATAAATCATAACGACTCCTTGTCATCTTCATTATTGTTATAACAAACGATCATAAAAATTGGGTCTAGCGCTTCGCTGTCCATTGTGGCAAAGCCAACTGCGAAAATCCAGCGCTATTAATACACGCTAGATGTTGATTTTGATAAAAGAGAAAGGAGTCAGTGTCTGCTTAGGCTATTTTATAAAGTCGATATCTTTATAAAGACCTCATTATTAGCCATGAAATGACTATTAATCCAGTAAATCGGCTAGCTATAACCGTCTATTTTGTATATAATACGCAAAATCTGTGCCTAAGCGAGCGGACATGATGCAAGTTACCTATTCACTATCTAGTGGGTTTTGTAGTTTTCATCAATAATGTCTTCTCGCTTTTTTGTGGAAAATTTTTGTGTATCGCCCTTTTTTTACTTCTATATGACAACAGTCAAATGCCGTAAATAAAAGGATACGGAGCAATTTTAGGCCAACAAAACACGATGGCACTCACCAATAACAGCGGAGGCAATCCTTGAATTCATCGGCAGAAATACAAGCAATTTTGGCACTAGCAGACGGTACAATCTTTCGCGGTGTCAGTATCGGCAGCCTAGGTCATCGTATTGGTGAAGTGGTATTTAACACAGCCATGACAGGGTATCAAGAAATCCTAACCGATCCAAGTTATGCCCGCCAGCTGGTGACTTTGACTTACCCTCACATCGGTAATACAGGCACCAATAGCGAGGACACAGAATCTGGCAACGGCCACAAAGTGTGGGCAGACGGTCTTATCATCCGTGATGCCACCATGGCAACCTCTAACTTCCGTAACTCAGAGTCACTCAGCGACTATCTACAGCGTAATGAGACAGTGGCTATCGCTGAAATTGATACGCGTCAGCTAACACGTCTATTACGTGATAAGGGTGCACAGAACGGCTGTATCATGACTGCCTCAAACGGCGAGACTATCAGCAGCGACGATGAGCAAAAAGCGATTGAGTTAGCGAAAGGCTTTGCAGGTCTAAAGGGTATGGACTTGGCAAAAGAATGCTGCACTACAGAGAACTTTGAGTGGACAGCGGGTACCTGGGATTTATCAGACACCCTACTCAACCGTGATATCCCTGGCAGTCATGATAGCGGTACTGGCGGCTTCTTTAAGCAACTCGGCACTCACATCGATTCTAAATACAACGTCGTCGCTTATGACTTCGGTAGCAAAACCAACATCTTACGCATGCTCGTCGACCGCGGTTGTCACGTGACGGTTGTACCAGCACAGACCCCTATCGCAGATGTGCTAGCAATGAACCCAGATGGCATCTTCTTATCAAACGGCCCTGGCGATCCTGCAGCTTGTGATTATGCTATCGATGCGGTACGTCATATCATTGAGCAAACTGACGTGCCAACGTTTGGCATCTGCTTAGGCCATCAGCTGATTGGTTTGGCTAGCGGTGCAAATACTATCAAGATGAAAACTGGCCATCATGGTGCCAACCATCCAGTACAAGATCTAGCGACTGGCACGGTTATGATTACTAGTCAGAACCATGGTTTTGCAGTCGATGAAGACACGCTACCTGACAACGTTAAATCTACCCATCGTTCATTATTCGATGGTACTAACCAAGGTATCGAGCTGACCAACAAGCCAGTCTTTAGCTTCCAAGGTCACCCAGAAGCCAGCCCTGGTCCACATGACTGCGCGCCATTATTTGATAAGTTTGCGGATATGATGGAAGCGTCTAAAACTGCCCAAGCGTAAACGGTTGATTATAACTACATAATAAGTAAACGCTTGAATTGTCCATAGCGGTTCAAGCGGCACTAAATAAAGCACTGCAAGTATAAAACGCCTTGAGCGTTACCAAAAATAAAGATTACTCAAATTATCACCCAAACGAAGGTAGCTCTAACTATGCCAAAACGTACCGACATAAAAAGCATTCTTATCATTGGCGCAGGCCCTATCGTCATCGGCCAAGCATGTGAGTTTGACTATTCAGGCGCACAGGCGTGTAAAGCACTAAAAGAAGAAGGCTACCGCGTCATCTTGGTCAACTCAAACCCTGCGACCATCATGACCGACCCTGTCATGGCTGACGCGACCTATATCGAGCCGATTACTTGGCAGACCGTTGAGCAAATCATTGCCAAAGAACGTCCAGATGCAATCTTGCCAACGATGGGCGGCCAGACAGCACTAAACTGTGCGCTAGAGCTAGACAAGCATGGCGTATTGACCAAGTATAACTGCGAATTGATTGGCGCGACCAAAGACTCAATCGAGATGGCAGAAGACCGCAACTTATTTGATAAAGCCATGAAGCGTATCGGCCTTGAGTGCCCTCGCGCTGAAACGGCTGAAACCATGGAAGAAGCGTTTGCCACTCAAGAAAAAATGGGCTATCCGTGTATCATTCGTCCATCATTCACGATGGGTGGCTCAGGCGGCGGTATCGCTTATAACCGCGATGAGTTCATCGAAATCTGCGAGCGCGGTTTTGACTTGTCTCCAAACCATCAACTGCTTATCGATGAGTCATTGATTGGTTGGAAAGAATACGAGATGGAAGTGGTTCGTGACAAAAACGACAACTGCATCATCATTTGTGCCATCGAAAACTTTGACCCAATGGGCGTGCATACCGGTGACTCAATCACCGTCGCACCAGCACAGACTTTGACCGACAAAGAATACCAAATCATGCGTAATGCGTCATTAGCAGTACTGCGTGAGATTGGTGTTGAAACAGGCGGCTCAAACGTACAGTTCGGTATCAACCCTGATACTGGTCGCATGGTCGTCATCGAGATGAACCCACGCGTATCACGCTCGTCTGCCCTAGCCTCAAAAGCCACTGGCTTCCCGATTGCAAAAATCGCAGCAAAACTGGCCATTGGTTACACGCTAGACGAATTGCAAAACGACATCACTGGTGGCAAAACGCCAGCCAGCTTTGAGCCTGCGCTTGATTATGTTGTGACCAAGATACCTCGTTTTAACTTCGAAAAATTCCCACAAGCAGACAATATCTTATCGACTCAGATGAAATCGGTCGGTGAAGTGATGGCGATCGGTCGTAACTTCCAAGAGTCTATGCAAAAAGCATTGCGCGGTATGGAAACAGGTGCGGATGGTTTTGACGAGCAAATTGACTTGTCAAAAGTAAGCGCCGAAAAAGCGCGTAGCGAAATCATCAACCGCCTAACCATTCCAACACCTGAGCGTATCTACTACGTTGCTGATGCATTCCGCGTCGGTATGAGTGTCGATGAAGTGTTTAACTTTACCAAGATTGACCCATGGTTCTTGGTACAGATCGAAGACATCGTTAAAACAGAAGCTACCGTAAAATCACTGGGTTTTGGCGGATTAAACGAGAAGAATCTACGTAGCTTTAAACGTAAAGGTTTGTCAGATTTGCGTTTGGCTAAATTGCTTGGTATCTCACAAAAGCAACTACGCAAAAAGCGCTGGGATCTAAACGTCTATCCAGTCTATAAGCGTGTCGATACCTGTGCCGCAGAATTTGCTACTAGCACGGCTTATATGTACTCGACGTACGATAGCGAATGTGAAGCAAACCCAACAGACAAAAAGAAAATCATGGTTATCGGTGGCGGTCCTAACCGTATCGGCCAAGGTATTGAGTTTGATTACTGCTGTGTACACGCAGCGCTTGCTATGCGTGAAGATGGTTACGAGACCATCATGGTCAACTGTAACCCTGAAACGGTTTCAACCGATTATGACACTTCTGACCGTCTATACTTTGAGCCAATCACATTAGAAGACGTGCTAGAGATTGTTCGTATCGAAAACCCTGATGGCGTGATTGTACAGTTCGGTGGCCAAACACCATTGAAACTTGCTCGTGCACTAGAGTCAGCAGGCGTTAAAATCATCGGTACTAGCCCAGATGCAATTGACCGTGCCGAAGACCGTGAGCGTTTCCAGCATATGATTCAGCAGCTAAACCTAGTACAGCCATCAAACGCTTTAGCGACCAGCTTGGAAGATGGCTTGGTTAAAGCAAAAGACGTAGGCTATCCATTGGTTGTACGTCCATCTTATGTATTAGGTGGCCGCGCGATGGAAATCGTCTACAACGAAGACGAGCTAAGACATTACCTACGTACTGCGGTACAAGCATCGAACGAAGCGCCTGTCCTACTAGATCGTTTCTTAGATGATGCTATCGAAGTCGACGTAGACTGTGTATGTGATGGTACTGATGTCGTCATCGGCGGTATCATGCAACATATCGAACAGGCTGGTGTCCACTCAGGTGACTCAGCATGCTCACTACCACCATATTCACTGTCTAAAGAGCTATGTGATGTGATGCGCGCGCAAACGGTCGCTATGGCAAAAGAGCTAGGCGTTATCGGTCTAATGAACGTACAGTTCGCTGTAAAAGGCGAAACCGTATATATCTTAGAAGTGAATCCACGTGCTGCACGTACAGTACCGTTCGTCTCTAAGTGTATCGGTACTTCGTTAGCACAGGTTGCTGCTCGCTGTATGGCTGGTACTTCGCTTAAAGATCAAGGCTTTACCACTGAGATTGTCCCAGCATTCTATGCGGTCAAAGAAGCGGTATTCCCATTCGCTAAGTTCCCAGGTGTTGACCCAATCTTGAGTCCTGAGATGAAATCAACGGGCGAAGTTATGGGCGTAGGCAAAACCTTTGGCGAAGCATTCTACAAGGCCATTATCGGTAGTAACGAGCGTCTGCCAGGTCTACCGACTGAAGGCGAGACAAAAACGGTCTTTATCTCAGTTCGTGACAGTGACAAAGCCCAAATCGCTCCGATTGCTCGTCAGCTTGCAGACTTTGGCTTTAAGATTGTCTCGACCACTGGCACGCAAAAGGTACTGAGCGACGCTGGTATCGAAAGTCAGCAAATCAACAAAGTTACTGAAGGTCGCCCGCATATCGTTGATGCCTTGAAAAACGGCAAAATCGACCTTATCATCAATACCACTGAAGGTAAGCAAGCTCAAGAGGATTCGTTCTCTATTCGCCGTAGTGCACTACAAGGCAAAGTATTCTACGTCACCACGTTAGGTGCCGCTGATGCCGTCTGCAAATCTTACGCGATTGACTTACCGTTTGATGTCTATAAGTTACAAGATTTGCATGAGCAAGCAAAGTCTATTGACGTGGCTGAATAATTTCAGTAGATTAAGCATAACCGTTAGGCTTGCCTAAAAGCTCACTCAAGTATCGTTGTTTGCTTTAAATATAGCCAACCATGCTTGAGGAACGATACCTTTACCGTGATAGACCTAAAAAGCATAGTGGCTAAATTGCGACTATGCTTTTTATTACGTAAGCTTAAGTGCGCCTATGCTTGAACTGAGGTGAAATACACTCATAAATGATGGCCAACTTATTCATTACATCGTCTTAATTATCACTCTTTTATATTTTATATCCATTGCAACAACACTGACACCATCTCATTATGAGGTGGTGTGGTGTTATTGGTTTAAGGAAAAAACATGCAACGTTACCCAATGACTCCGCAAGGACACGCGGCTCTAGAAGCCGAATTAAAACAGCTAAAAAGTGTCGACCGTCCACGCATCACAGCATCGATTGCTGAAGCACGCGAACACGGCGATTTGAAAGAAAATGCTGAATACCATGCTGCCCGCGAGCAACAAGGTTTTTGTGAAGCACGTATCCGTGATATCGAAGCCAAACTTGGTGGCGCTCAAGTCATCGATCCTTCGACACTACCAAAAGAAGGCCGTATCGTGTTTGGTGTCAGCGTCGTGATCGAAAACATGGACACCGAAGAAGAAAAACAGTACAAAATCGTTGGCGATGATGAAGCTGATTTTAAAGCTGGTAAAATCTCAGTTAACTCACCAATCGCTCGTGGTTTGATTGGTAAGTTCGAAGGCGACGAAGTACGCATCGAAACGCCAAAGGGCGTGGTTGAATATGAAGTCATGAAAGTTATATACGACTAATAGCTACACTTAATAGCTACACTGCGTTCTAGTCTATAAATTTGATGTTCTCAAAGATAGACAGTTCGAGAAATGACTTTTAAATAATAGTTTTTATGACAATGATTGCGCCTGACTACTTAGTTATGCAATTCCATAGATGAAAGCTGTACTACACATAGATAGCATTTATACCATTTCGGTTACACAATGCTGCTTTTATCCATGATTTGTTTTGGCGCATAATTATTTGAGTTTGAGTGCACAACAGCTTCAATATTCAGTTTATTCAATAAGAAATAGTTAAGATTGAATAGCTTTTATACAAGTTAGTATTGCGGCGCTTTTACTAAAAATAATGATGGTCTGATCGCATACATAGGCTAATATCAGCACTACTACCCTCGTTATTTGGCATATTTTTCAGTGTCATTTAGCGGGGGTTTTGTTTATCTAAGCATTATCTATTGTTGTATTACTTACTATTATTTTTGAGGAGTCTTTTATGATTATGAACGATGATTTTCAAACACCAACTGCTAAAACGACTATGGCAAAAAATGCAGCTATGTCTGCATTGCTAGCAGGCATCATGTTGGCCGCATCATCGGCCAATGCTGCCCCTGAGATCGCTATTAGCTCATCTGCGAGCGGTAGCACCACTGTGGTCGAGCAATACTCTGATGGCAAAACTGCTACTATTACGGCGACGCCAAACGGTATCACCATGCAAGACGGCATGCCGTACGCGGTAACTCAGGTGACCACTGTGCCACGCTATGTCGTGCGTCAGTCTCCTATTGTCCAAGGTATGACGACCGTTACTAGCGTACCAGTGACTAACTCTATTACCAATAAAGTCACTAAAGTAGATGTGATTACCACGCCTGCTAGCAGCGTGACGCAAGTACTACCTGTCGCAACCAATGTCACCCCGCCAGTGATTATGCAGCAGCCAGTGACCAATCAAGTAACGACAACGACGGCAACTTTGGATACGTTGCAACTGACCCCTACCTTTAGTACGCCTGGCGTGGTCAATGCCAACACCAAAGTCATGAAAATTCTAAAAAATGCTGATGGACGTGAAGTTGCCGTTCCTGCCAATCATATTGCCCCAGGCGATGTGATCGAGTATCACACCACTTATACAAACACCACAGCACAGCCAGTTAATGACATCAACGCAATGATCTCATTGCCAAGTGGCGTCCAGTTAGTCTCGTTGAATAGTCCTCTGCCGACGCTTGCTACCACTGGCGGAGACAGCTATCAAACCATTCAGCAGGTTGGCAATACTGTGGTTGTCCAAGAAAACTACTCTGGTCTAAAATGGAACTTGGTGAACTTTGATGCCAATGCGGCCAAAACCGTCATCATACGTGCCAAGGTTCAATAAACATTAAACTGTCGCGTATTATTATTTAACGGTTATCGGTATATGTAAAAGGTCTTGTGGACTAGCTATCTAGTCCACAAGACCTTTTTTTTGGAAAATAGCCAAGCACAGATACTCACGATACTAGCCATTCCTCTCCTATTGCTTGGTATTGCAGGTATCGTTGGCGGATTGGTGGTTGGATTCTTAGCTGAAAAAATCTTTGTGTAAATTCAAATCATAGCCAAAAATTCAGATTTTCGTGACGACAACCGTTGTCGCATATCATTCTAACTTCACCTATAAATACAATGACTTAGCGATAATTTTGGTAAAATAGTCTTTCATCAATTAATTGGTAAAACGCGACTTATGGCAAACATCAATTATGAAAGATTACAGGGCAAACTCAATATTTTGGCTGATGCTGCCAAGTATGATGTTTCCTGCTCATCCTCCGCTGGTACGCGTAAAAACCAAGGCGGTGGTCTAGGCGATGCCTCAGCAACGGGTATCTGTCACAGCTATACCGAAGATGGTCGCTGCGTCAGCCTATTAAAGATTCTTTTGACCAATCACTGCATTTACGACTGTGCTTATTGCACCTCACGTAAAAGCAATGACACGCCGCGTGCTGCGTTCAGTGTCGAAGAAGTCGTCGACTTAACCATGCAGTTTTATCGCCGTAACTATATAGAAGGGTTATTTCTTAGCTCTGGTATCTTTAAAAGTGGCGACTATACGATGGAACGACTGGTCGAAGTCGCCAAACTTTTGCGTACCCGCGAGCGGTTCAATGGCTATATCCATCTAAAGACCATCCCAGGTGCGTCAAAAGAACTGCTGCTAGAAGCAGGATTATATGCGGATCGTTTGAGCGTCAATATCGAGATTCCGACCAAATCAGGATTGGCTTTGCTTGCACCAGAAAAATCACACGACCAATTAAAAGCACCGATGGAAACGGTAAAAGAAGAAATCATCACCATTCGTGAGAGCCGTAAAACTCATAAAAAAGTGCCTAAGTTCACGCCAGCAGGTCAGACCAGCCAAATGATCGTTGGTGCGAGTAACGAGACTGACTTGCAGGTGATTCAGCTATCGAGTCACTTTTACAAAACGTATGATCTCAAGCGGGTCTATTACTCAGGTTATGTACCTATGCTCTCTGACAATCGCTTGCCTGCGATTGGAACGCCTGTGCCGATGGTGCGGGAGAATCGTCTGTATCAAGCAGATTGGTTAATGCGCTTTTATGGTTTTGGCGCGCATGAGATTGTGGAGCCGGAGTCGCCATTTTTAGATTTGGACTGCGATCCAAAACTGGCTTGGGCAATACGCCATCGCGAGCATTTCCCAGTCAATATTCAAACAGCGACTTATGAGATGATCGTGCGTATCCCAGGTATCGGTACAAAAACTGCTAAAAAAATCGTCAAAGCACGTAAATTCAATCAATTGACGCTATACCATCTAAAAAAGATGGGCGCTGCGGTCAACCGTGCTAAATACTTTATCGCAACCACTGGCAAGAATGAACACCTTGCTCATTTAACGCGCGATAATTTCCGTCAGTATGTACTAGCTCAAACGCAGACCAAGTTTAACGATCAGCGTACTGGGCAGTTAGCTTTATTTTAGAATGGCTCTAGATACCATGTGTTAAAAAACCTGCTATCTCGCTACTGTATTCATGATAGAAATGTAGGATAAAACATGTCAGCACTTATGCAAAACGACTCTTACGCTGTCGGTCAATTGACGCCTAGCATTGTACTGTATCAGCCTAGCTTTGAAGGTTGGCTGAGTGCGGTGTTTTATGTCTATGCCAATCGTCTACAAAACGATATGTCACTGAAACTAACCGCGCAAGATTGCTATGTGCCCTCACTCATCGCTCAGGCGACTAGCGTGGCAACTGATGAGGACAAAGCCGAGCGTGTGTTGGTCAAATTAAATACCTTATTGGGTCGCTCAGGCATGCGAAATATCTTGTGGGGATTTTTATCAGAGAAAGATGATATCGGTACGACATTGTTCCGCGTGGTCAAATACGCCATCGACTACCCTAACCGTCAGATCATGCAGGATTTGGGTAATTTAGACGTTCTCGAATTAGTCCAAACAGTCAAATCGGTTGGCCGTGAAAAACGTCGTATGGAAGCATTTGTACGTTTTGAGCATACGACTGATGATATTTATTTTGCACGTGTAGATCCTGATTTTAATGTACTACCACTCATCGGAGAGCACTTTCGGCAGCGTTATCAGGATCAACATTGGGCAATCTATGATCTGACTCGGGGCTACGGTATCTATTATGATAAAAGTAATAGCACGCCATCACGTCCAGCAAAGCTGCAAACCATTACTGATCTCGATGATGCGGTATTACGCAATCCTGCTAGCATTCATAGTCCTGATGAGCAGCGCTATCAAAAATTTTGGCAAGGTTATTTTACCAACGTTAATATCAAAGAGCGCAAAAACCCTAAGCTGCATAAGCAATATCTCCCGCAGCGCTACTGGAAATACTTGAGTGAAAAACAAGTACTGCCCAATGCTGAACATTTACAAAAACGACGTTAATGGCTTTTGTTGTTTATTAATCCATGCCTTACGCTTATATAGTCTAAAAACCGCCTATCTGACCTCATCTTTTTATCTTGATGGTTGAGTTTTAATCGCTTTTAACTGACAATAGCAAATTGATATTACTAACCGGTGACCAACGCTATTATGAAAGTTATGCGCTTACTGTCGTCTCTAAAGCATGATGAATCCGAGCGCGGCATTTTTCATCTTGGGCGGGCATTGGTCAAAAATGAGCATACCTCTATCATTGTCTCGAGTGCCGATGAAGACAATGATTTAGTTAGACGTCTCAAACGTGATGGCAATATTTACCATCAGCTGCACGTAAATAAAAAGTCTTGGCTATCGCTATTGCAAGTCTCTGCACTGCGGCATTTGATAGAAAAGTACGAACCCGATGTCATTCATGTGCACTCGCGTACCCCTGCATGGATATTACATTTGGCACTGCGCCGCGCACGCGTCAGGCGTTTCCCCAAACTGGTCTCGACCATGTATGGGTTTTATCCAATCAATAAGTACTCTCAGGCTCTACTCAATGTTGATACGATAATCACCGTATCTGATAGCGTCACTCAATACTTAAAAAAAGGACTGCGCATCGAAGACGTAGATCCTAAAGTCATCACGCGTATCTATCGTGGTATCGACACTCGGCGCTACCCTTATCGTCATAATCCGTCGGTCTATTGGTTACGTCATACCTTTGCTGAATACCCTGAGCTTGAGCACAAAAAATGGCTCGTATTCCCAACCGTCATCGGTAATGAGTACGGACAAGAGTGGCTGATAGATATCTTGGGTAACTTGCAAGAACAGTTCCCAAATATTCACGTCATTATTATGGATGAAGACTATAAAGACGGCGATGTCGCTCATGAAGATTTTCGCCAACGTACTAACAGCTTGGAATTGGCTGAACGTATTACCTATGTGGGCAGCAAACGTAATGATATGCGAGAATGGCTATCGGCGGCCAATATTGTCATGGCACTTGCCAATGAGCCCGAGTCAATCGGTATCAATGCCCTACAAGCCATACATCTAGGTACGCCAGTCATTGGTTGGGATCAAGCCGCCTTTAGCGAGATTTTACAACCGCTCTACCCACAAGGACTGGTAAAAAAGTACAATGCCAATGCGCTTTGTAAAGCAGTTAGAAATCAGCTAGAGAGTGTGACGCGTCCTGAAATGACCAACAAATTCACCATGCGTGAGATGATTGAAAAAACGCTTGAAGTATATCAAAGCTTACATGATACGGCGCTTGCCGAAGAACAAGCCGAAGCAGATGCTATCGCAGTTCGACGCATCAAACGCAGTCTGAAGAAAGCATCTAAACCCGCCCTAAATGTCGCTGTAAAAAATATCGAACCTGTTGCTAAAAATCCAAAAATAAAGCTGACCAAAGAAAAGTCTAAGACAACGGATAATGTCGATACGGTAGATACGACAGAAACAGCAGACGACAATCATCAACTATAAGCTAAGCATTTTATTCGATAGGTAATTTTATAATCAAAAAAAGGCTACTTCTAAAATGGAAGTAGCCTTTTTTGTTGTTCAATCATCACTGGGCAATATTAAAACTGACAAAATTTTGCTTATAGTCAAAGAAATCTAAAACAGCTACAAGGCAGCCGACCGCAGATTGTACTTGTAGTACCTCTAGGGAGGGTAACACCGTAGCGGTTTAGTGGTTCGCTGACTATAGGTTTAATAAGTCGTCGGTGTATGGGCACTTACAATACGGGTAACGCTATCGGTAGGATTAATAAAAGTATGCGGCTGAATGGTATCAATCACATAGCTATCACCTTGATTTAGTAAATAGGTACTGTCTTCGATACGAATAATAATCTTACCCTCGATGACCGTACCAATCTCCTCACCTTCGTGAGCGATTTTTTCTTCTGTTGAGCTATTTGGCTGATAGGTCTCTATCAAGAACCCTAAGTTTCTTGTCCTGCTACAGTTATAAACCTGCTTTAGTGACACTTTGCTATTGGGTTCATTAAGCTCTAATAGATCCTTTGGCGTTACAATCACTCTAGCCTTTGGCTCTTTCCACTCGTCACTAAAAAACGTAGTCAGATCAGAACCCAACACTGTCAAAATCGCCTTTAACGTATTTACCGCTGGACTGACCTTATTGCGTTCAATCGAGCTGATAGACGTGTTCGTCAACCCTGACAGTTTTGCCAATTTACGTTGCGAATAACCTTTTGCTAGACGCAGCTGGTTAATCTTTTTGCCAATGTCTTCCTTCAACGATTCATCTGCTTCAGAATCATTCAGTTCATCATCATCGATATCATCTATTTCAATATCAACATCAGCTACATCTTTGTCATCGACACTATCAACATCGTTTTCAATGTTATCACTATCAGTGACAGCAGTTTCTGCCTTACTTTTAGTTGTGCTATTCGGTTTGTGGTTCTCTGGCATGGTGAATAAATTCCGTGAATAGAAATTTGGACAAGCTATCTTGCGCATAATTTAACTCAGGATGCCATTGTACACCAATCATAAATGGATGTTGTAACAAGCTGATAGCCTCTACCAGGCCATCAGGCGCTAACGCTTCGACGAATAAACGCTCGCCTACTTTATTGATGGCTTGTTTGTGCAATGAGTTGACGTGCCACTTTTCACCAAATGCTGCCAGCCTTCCTTGAGGTTGAATGATAACGTCATGTATGGGCTGATACTGCACCTCAAGCGGTTGGGTATTGTCTTCTAAATGCTGCTCATAAAATCCATCGATATCACGCCAATCAGGATATAGCGTGCCACCAAAATGAACATTCATCTCTTGCAAGCCTCGGCAAACTGCGAACAGCGGAATGTTTTTTTCGTCTGCATAAGCCAATAACTTGAAGCTCAGCTCATCACGGCCTAGATCTTCTTTGGCTTCGGTATGCGTCGCACCATAACGAGTTGGGGCGACATTGCTATAACTACCGGTCAATAAAATACCATCTGCTATTTCGAGCAGCGCATCGAAGTTTTCGCTGTCAGCAGCTGTATTTGGCAGCAATATAGGATTGCCACCATAAAAGTTTACTGCATCGATGTATTTTTGATATACCGCCTGTGCTGGCTGTCCGTCAACCATCTTATGACAAGACACAATAGCAATAATAGGTCTGGAATTTTTCATATCATTTTCCCTCGTTATAACAACTAGACCTAGGCTGTCTATGTTGTCTAATCCCTTATTTAGCTAAAATTTAACACAACGCCTCGTAAAATGTAAACTATAAACTTCATTAATACTGGTATTTGTACTAAAAACCCGTATTTGAGTTATTTTAGGATAATTTTAAATAAAAATTGACAATTATAGTTTTCATCCATATATTAAAAGTCAGCAACAATGATAACCAACATAGTTTAACTTTTAGACTGGATAAAAACGCCTGAGGGCACAATCTATAAGTCACTAATATCATTGATAAAAATTTAGCAGTAGTACAAAAACCTCGTACTTAACCAATAATTTATCAAATACTTATTGATTAAGTGTTCGTTATAAATGCCACTAGCAGAGAATTTAGACACCACAGCCAAAACGTAGTAGCAGTAACAAACCCAGTAATTCTACAAATTCATAGGAAGAACAGACATGATGACAACCAATGGAATGGTCAAATCTGCAAACAGCACAGAGTACGTCTATGTTGCCGCAGGAGATATCAATGGCTTACTTCGTGGTAAGCGCATCCCTTTTGATCAAATGGAAAAAGCAGAAAACGGTGCAATCCGATTACCTCTGTCAATCTTAGGTGTCGATATATGGGGCGCTGATGTCATCGAGTCTTCGCAGTGCAATGGTGATATCGATGCCATTGCCCGTCCAACTGGCCGTGCTGCTTATCCGCTTCTCAATACCAGTGCCCCTTCATCGCTACTACCGATTTGGCTATATACCGAAGACAATAAACCTTACTACGGTGATGCCCGCCATGTTTTGGACTACATCAGTAAAAAGTTCAGAGCACTGGGATTGACACCAGTGATGGCAACCGAACTAGAGTTTTATTTGGTTGACTATACTGAGGGAGAGACACCCAAGCCGCCTATCCGCCCCAAGAGCGGCCTAAGACTGAATAAAACATCCATCTTGAGTATCAATGACCTATTACAATTCGATGAATTTTTAGATGAAGTCTACGAGCAGTGTGAAAAGCTCGATATTCCTGTCGATGCGGCTCTAGCGGAAAATGGTTGTGGTCAGTTTGAGATCAACTTATTACACGTCGACGACCCATTAAAAGCTGCTGATGACGCTATTTTGTTTAAACAAGTGGTCAAAGCCGTGGCAGCTCGTCGTAAGCTTACCGCCACCTTTATGGCAAAACCTTTTGGCTTACAGTCTGGCAATGGCTTTCATGTACATTGCAGCTTATTAGATAAAGATGGCAATAACGTATTCGATGATGGGTCAGATGAAGGCTCAGATATGTTGCGTCATGCAGTGGCTGGCCTACTTAAGACCATGTCAGATTGCACTTTATTGTTTGCACCGCATGTCAACTCTTACCGCCGCTTTACCCCCGGTACATTGGCCCCAAACAACGTGTCATGGGGTTATGAAAACCGCACCGCAGCTGTACGTATCCCCGGCGGTGACACTAGAGCACGCCGTATCGAACATCGGGTGTCTGGCGCAGATGCCAACCCTTATCTAGTTTGTAGCGCAGTACTGGCGGGTATGCTGTATGGTATCGAAAACAAGCTTGAAGCACCTGAGCCGATTAACAGCATTACTTATGATGCAGCAGAACTAAAAACCTTACCGTTAGACTGGCTCTCAGCCATTCGTCAATTTGAGAGCAGCGATGTGGTTGACTCACTATTCCCAAGCGAGATGATTGAGCTATTGATTGCAGTCAAAAAGCAAGAGGCCAAACGTTTTGCTCAGCAAGTGACCAACCTTGAATACCTCACCTATTTACAGGATGTTTGATATGTCAAATAGTAGCCCAAATAGCAATCAAAGTAGCAATATGGCAACGAACCAAAACCCACCTTCTAACAACACGCGCAATATCCCGCATTACTCAGATAAGGGTCAATACCCTGATAGCTATTATGCAGCCAGTCGCAACCCTAAGCCTGACAGACCAACGCTTAAAAACGATATTCAAGTAGAAATCTGCGTGGTCGGTGGTGGTTATAGCGGCTTATCAACTGCCCTACATCTTATCGAAACAGATCATGAGGTCGTCGTGCTTGAAGGCGCACAGATTGGTTGGGGCGCATCAGGTCGTAACGGCGGTCAAATCGTCAATGGTCTAAATGCTAGCCTGCAAAAAATTAAAAAATCTTATGGTCAACAAAGTGCAGACTTCGTCGGTCAGCTAGTGACTCGCGGTGGCAAAATTATTCGCCGGTTTGTCAGTGACTACGATATCAGCTGCGATCTGAAAGAAAAAAACATCTTTGCAGCATTGAATAACGGACAGCTAAAAGACTTGCAAGAGACACATGCACTGTGGGAAAGCCACGGTATGCATGACCGAGAGATGCTAGACAAAAACGGCATTCAAGAGCATATCAAGTCAGATGCTTATGTGGGCGGCGTCATCGACCATTCAGGTGGACATTTCCATCCATTGAACCTTGCATTGGGTGAAGCAGCAGCTATCGAAAAAAATGGCGGCACGATTTATGAAAACACCTTAGTCGTAGATATTGAATACGCTGACGACTCTATCAAAGTCATTACTGAGTTTGGCACGGTGACTTGTAAGCAAGCCGTTCTATGCGGTAACGCTTATCTCAATAAAGTCATTCCTAAACTGACTGATCGCGTAATGCCAGTATCGACGCAGATTATCGCGACCGAGCCATTAGGCGATTTGGCCGATCAACTGCTCCCTACTGATGTCTGTGTCGAAGATGTGCGCTACATTCTTGATTACTATCGCCTCTCAGCAGACAAACGTATGTTGTTTGGCGGCGGTACGGTTTACGGCGGTCAAGATCCTGCTGATATCACGGCCAAAATCAGACCCAATATGAATAAGATTTTCCCAGAGCTGCGCGATGTGAAAATCGACTACGCGTGGAGTGGTAACTTTGCTCTGTCTTTCTCTCGTGTACCGCAAATGGGCAAACTACATGAGCGCGTATATTTCGCCCACGGCTATAGTGGACACGGCGTAACAGGCTCTCATCTGTTCGGGCAAATCTTGGCTGATGCTATCAATGGCAAAACCAAAGAATTTGACACCTTTGCACAGATACCTTGGATTCCGTTCCCAGGTGGCAGGGCTCTACGCGTGCCCTACTCGGTCATGGGCTCATGGTGGTATGCACTAAAAGACACCACTGGCATGTAAATACATGACCAACCATGCATAAAAGCGGTCGACATAGACAACGCTTTTATAATAAAAACTACTGTTGCCTTGACCTATCACAGTAATGGATTGCTGTAATAGGACGCTCGATAGAAAGTTGATTCGCTACTGTCTGTCGAGCATCAACCACCGAATAGAGTTTGTTTTAAAAAATGAGGTTCTACAGGGAGCGCAAGTATGAACATGAAACTCAATGATGCTGTCGAAGGGCACTATCATAACAAGCGAGTCTTTCTCACCGTAATAGTAGCCGTCGTCATCTATCTGGCCTTTGCTTGGCTATCCATGAGCCGTGGTCCAGATGAATCTTGGGGTGCTTTATCTTTATTACCCACATTATTAGTATTAGTCACCGCCATTGTCTCTAGGCGACCGTTTGAGTCTATGATCGCAGGCTGCGTCGCTGGCCTTGTAATGCTCAACCCCTTTGATTTGGTTTCCCCCTTTGCAGACAATATGTCGATGGTCTTGGGCAACGAGACCATCATTTGGATTGTCCTCGTCTGTGGTCTGATGGGCGGGTTAATCCAGCTTCTTGAAATCAGTGGCTGCCTAGATGGTTTTAGTGAATGGCTACAGAAAATCATCAAGTCGCGTCGTCAGTCATTGTTGGCCACTTTTGCTTTGGGCGTTGTGGTCTTTATCGATGATTATTTAAACTGCTTGGCCGTATCCACCTCCGTCAAAAAACTCACTGACGTCTATAACGTCTCTCGTGAAAAGCTCGCCTATATAGTCGATTCGACCGCTGCCCCTATGTGTATCATCGTGCCTATCTCTACTTGGGCCGTTTACTTTGCGGGTCTACTAGAAGAAAATGGCGTGGCAGCAGATGGCGAAGGCATTGGGCTTTATATCAGCGCTATCCCTTATATGGCCTATGCTTGGTTTGCCTTACTTATTGTATTTTTGGTTGCTTATGGCATATTGGGCGATTGGGGTCCGATGAAAAAAGCAGAGAAACGCGCCAAGGCTGGTAACCCTGTTCCTGAAGCATTTGTCGAAGAACAACTGATTTCAAACGTCAAAGCCAAACGCAAGCTGTCATTCAAAGCCAACATTGCCAACTTTGCCTTCCCAATGATCTTACTCATTGTCTCAACCGTTTACTTTGAAATCGACCTGTTACGCGGGGCCCTATTGACCTGTTTTGTGACTGTCGTTGTCTACTGGATGCAAGGTATCTTGAGCTTTGAGACACAAGTTGAAGCTATCTTTAAAGGCTTTAAAGTCATGCTCTATCCACTCTCGACCGTTATTGGTGGCTTTTTCTTAAAAGCAATCAACGATGAGCTTGGTATGACCATGTATGTGATTGAGGCTATCACGCCTTATATGACCATTATCATCTTCCCTGCGGTTATCTTTGCGGTCATGGCATTCTTGACCTTTGCGACTTCATCAAGCTGGGGTCTATACGTGTTGGCGATGCCTATCGTGTTCCCAATATCGCTCGCTCTTGGCGTGAGCACACCACTTATGATTGGCGCATTGTTATCAGCCTCATCATTCGGTAGTCATGCGTGTTTCTTTAGTGATTCATCATTACTTGCCGCGCAAGGTGCTGGCTGCTCACCCATGCAGCATGCCTTTACCCAGTTCCCGTATGCGATGTTAGGTGCAGGACTGTCCGTCGTGACCTTCTTAGGATTGGGCTATATGATGGCTTAAGCCGATAAAACTTAACCAATATGGACTTAGCTATTGTCGCTATACACTAACGAATGATGAGAAATTGTTCGTTAGCAAATACGAGTCATTACTTACCTATAGTATTAATTATCTATCAATAAAAGGATTGAGATCATGCGAAACGTTACTGTGGCGACTACGCAAATGACATGCGGCTGGGACATCCAGCAAAACATTGCGACCGCGACTGACTTGGTCAAAAAAGCGGCCAATGATGGTGCCAATATTATCTTACTTCAAGAACTGTTTGAGACGCCCTACTTCTGCCAAGTTCATGACTTTGATTATTTTAAACTGGCAACTTCAGTCGAAGACAATGCAGCTATCAATCACTTCAAAAAGCTGGCAAAAGAATTAGAAGTGGTACTACCGATTAGTTTTTATGAAAAATCAGGCAATACATTCTTTAATAGCATCACTGTGATTGATGCAGATGGCGAGATATTAGGCACTTATCGCAAAACGCATATACCAGACGGTATTCCTTATGCCGAAAAGTTTTACTTTACCCCTGGTGATACAGGATTTAAGGTTTGGCAAACCAAATACGCTAAGATTGGTGTCGGTATCTGCTGGGATCAGTGGTTCCCTGAATGCGCCCGTAGTATGGCATTGATGGGTGCCGAGTTGCTATTTTACCCGACTGCCATTGGTGATGAGCCAACACTCGGTATCGACTCAAAAGGCCATTGGCAGCGCTGTATGCAAGGCCATTCTGCCGCCAACCTGATGCCAGTTATTGCAGCCAATCGCATTGGCACAGAAACCATCAGCCAAAATGGCAATGACAGCACGATGCAGTTTTATGGTAGCTCGTTCATTACTGATGGCCGCGGCGACATCATAAAAGAAGCGTCAGCAGATACTAGTGAAGTGATTAGTACTACCTTTGACTTAGACCAACTGGCTATCGATCGTCAGCAATGGGGTGTGTTCCGTGACCGTCGTCCATCGATGTATGGCACACTGCTCACTCATGGTTAACCTGATTTCCGTCTATTTAGTTTACTCTCACTATTTTTATGGTCGCTCGTGTACGATAAGGTGATTTTATGTCTATATTACTGACAGACTCAACCCCGCAGCAAGATGGCTTTTATATGCCAGCAGAGTTTGAGCCAATACAAAAGGTATGGATGGTCTGGCCATACCGTGCTGATAACTGGCGACAACAAGCTGTCCCTGCCAAGAAGGCTTATGCTGATGTTGCATTGGCAATTAACAAGTTTTGTGACGTTGGCGTACTGGTCAATCCTGACGATTATCAGCAGTGCCGCGATAGCTTGCCTGATGATATTGACGTTATCTCTATGCCTAGCAACGATGCGTGGGCGCGTGATACCGTGCCGACATTTTTAATCAATGACGCAGGCGAACTACGCTCTTGTGATTGGACATTCAATGCGTGGGGCGGAGACTATGATGGCCTCTACTCGCCATGGGATGACGATGATAAACTCGCAGAACGACTGTGTGAGCAGCTAGATATTCCGCGCTATCGAACGGATGACTTTGTCATGGAAGGCGGCGCGTTTCATGTCGATGGTGAAGGCACGGTTTTGACCACGCGTATGTGCCTGCTAAGCCCGGGGCGCAATCCACATCTGAATGAGCAGCAAATCGAGGATAAGCTAAAAGCCTATCTCAATGTCCAAAAAGTGCTCTGGGTCGATGATGGTATCGATCCTGATGAAACTACAGGTCATATCGATGATATCGCCTGCTTTGCGCGACCTGGTGAAGTGGTTTGCTTATTCACTGATGATCCTGAGAATCCGTTTTATGAAGCAACGCAAAAAGCCTATAAGCAGCTCTCAAATATGACTGATGCAAAAGGCAGACGACTAACAGTCCATAAGCTGTGCTGTACCCAGCAGCCAGTGACCTTGCCTGATGATTATGACATTGTACAGTCTGACGATGCCAAACCTCGCCTAACGGGTGATGTTTGTATCGCCTCATATGCCAATTTTTTGATTTGTAATGATGCGGTCATCGTACCCCAATATGATGATATAAATGATGCACTCGCCATTGAGCAGCTTGAAAAAGTCTTTCCTCAGCATCAGGTAGTGGGAGTACGAACAAGAGAGATTGTTTTTGGTGGCGGTAATATTCACTGTATTACACAGCAGCAACCAAAATCATCGATCAAAGGCAATAACTAAAAGCATTAATCAAAAGTTTTCATTAAAAGTAGCAGCATAAAAATATAGACCCAAATGGATTTTGAACCCAATAATATTTTAAAATAAAGGACATAATATGAGTGATTATCAAGTTAATAACCCAGCCACTGGCGAAATAGAAGCCACTTACCCTACCGCCACTGAACAAGATATCCAACACGTCATTGAACAAGCAGACACTGCTTATCAAGACTGGCGTAAAGTGCCATTAAACGAGCGCAGTGCATTACTGCATAAAATCGCTGATATCTATCTTGAGCGTCAAGACGAGCTATCACGTATCGTTGCCAACGAAATGGGCAAACCTGTTGCCCAAGCAAAAGGCGAGATCGGTCTGGTGGCTGATATCTACCGCTACTATGCAGACAACGCTGAGCAGCTACTAGCGCCAAGCACCATTGATGTAGACTCAGGATCAGCGTCGGTAGAAAAACACCCTGTAGGCGCGCTACTAGGTATCATGCCGTGGAACTATCCACATTACCAAGTAGCCCGTTTTGTCGCGCCAAACTTTATGGCGGGTAACACGATTATTCTAAAACACGCACCGCAGTGTCCAAACACCGCAGAAGTTATCGTCGATATCTTTAAAGATGCAGGCGTACCTGAAGGTGTTTATAACAATATTTTTGCGACCAATGAGCAATCAGCGACCATTATCAATGACACACGCGTACAAGGTGTCTCGCTAACAGGTTCTGAACGCGCTGGACAAGCCGTGGCAAAAGAAGCTGGCGGCGCACTCAAAAAAGTCGTTTTAGAATTGGGTGGTTCAGATGCCTTTATCGTCGCAGCCGATGCCGATATCGAGCAAGCGATACAAGGCGCTATCTCTGGTCGTTTTGGTAATACTGGACAAGCCTGTAACGCAGCCAAGCGTTTGATCGTCATCGAATCCGTCTATGATAAATTCGTCGAAGGTTTTACCAATGCGGTCAGCAACATGACTTTGGCCGACCCGCTTAAAGAAGATACGTTTATTGGCCCAATGTCATCAAAAGCCGCTGCGGTCAACTTGCAAGCGCAGCTAGACAGCGCTATCCAAGCAGGGGCGAAAGTATTGGTAGAAGGCGGCATGGACAAAGACAAGCCTGGCGCTTGGTTTAAGCCTGCGGTACTGACAGATGTGACTGAATCCATGGATGTATATCGTGAGGAGCTGTTTGGTCCTGTAGCAGTCGTCTATAAAGCAAATGATATCGACCATGCTATCAAGATTGCCAACGACGTGCCTTTCGGTCTGGGTGCGTCTATCCAAACGCAAGATGCGGCACTGGCTGCTGAAATCGCTGACAAATTAGAAGTGGGTATGGTCACTATCAATGCGCCTTCTGGTTCTGAGGCCAATACGCCCTTTGGCGGTGTTAAACGTTCAGGCTTTGGCCGTGAGCTTGGCACTCTTGGCATCACCGAGTTCTTAAACTATAAACTGATTCGTGATAAGTCTTAATAGATTAAAACCTGAGTTAAATAAAAAAAGCCTAACGTTTGACGTTAGGCTTTTTTTATTTAACTCAGGTTTATTACTTTTACGCTAAATTGTCTCTACATAGCTAGATGATATGATGTCGAGTACACTGCCAAAAACCATAAAGTCTCTTTCTGCTTATTGAGCAGGGTATCGGCTAGTAGAAGTACCTCTATCAATCGTTTGACACTGGAATCTCGCAGCTTTCTCAATGAAATGGTAATACTATTATTTTTCTAAAGCAAAAAAGGCGTCTTTGACTAAGTGGTCTTCTTCATTAAAACGAACATATATCCCTTCACTATCTTTTGTTGCATACCAATATTCTTCATTTGCGCCAATATTTATTTGGAAAAACTTATTGTTTATAATATTACCGACAATGTAAATCGAACCTTCTACAAAAAAATCGTTGCCACAGATACATTTTAGTTTATCTCCACTTCTGATCATATAGCTAACCTCCACGACAACGATAATAGTAAACAAGAGTAAGCTATTTTACTTTTTTATCATTAAATGTCAATATACGAATATTATGCTAGTTAATTATTTATCAAAAAAAACTAAGACTCTTATCTAATCAATAAGGGATAGAAAATGACTTCAAGCTAATTTCTACTGTCCTAAATATATCAACTCATTTTTGAACAGAACAAAGACAATAAAAAAGCCTAACGTTTGACGTTAGGCTTTTTTATGAAAGCTAATTAAAGTACTTCTATTTTTTATATGGATTCTCTTTTAACCATTGCTGGTTAGCCGTTTTCAGCTCGCGCAGCTCGTGATCCATAATGTCTTTACTCTTACCAGGATTCTTCATCGTAGCATAACCGTACAATACCCCACCAAGTACAATCCAGCCAAGGAAAATCCACCACTCAATAGCGACAAGTGCTGATGGCATACCTGGTAGATATAGCGCCAACATGCCAAGACTTAAGATAATAGTGATGATACCAACCAACTTACCTGCTGGTACTCTAAACGGACGTACCATATCGGGCTCACGGTAGCGCAGCACTAAGAATGAAAGAGCCACACAAGTATAAGCAATAACAATACCGAACCCGCCTGCATCTACAATCCATACCAGCATTTTGCGACCAAATAATGGGGCAAGTGTCGCGAGACCACCGATCAATAAAATCGCATTGACGGGCGTATTATATTTCGGATGCAGCTTGCATAAAAACTGCGGCAACATGTGCGTTTTGCCCATAGCATATAGCAGACGACTACCACCAATAAGAAACGCGTTCCAGCTCGATAAAATACCTAGCACGCCGCCAATAACTAGCAAGGTGCCTGCCCACTTACCATTCCAAGCATTGGTCATCGCATCAGCCGTTGCCAATGTTGAGTCTTGTGCTTGTAATAGCGGTAAAGTCTTACCCACACTCCAAGCGACTGCTACATACCACAGCACCGCGATAATAATAGAAACGATCAAAAACTTACCGATGTTCGGACGAGATAGATTGATTTCTTCTGCAGCTTGAGGAATGACATCGAAGCCAACGAATAAGAACGGTACCATCACCATCACCGTCATGATGCCACCCATACCACCAATAAAGTTAGGCGCTTGTACGGTATTAGAAGTTTCAGGACTGAACAGTAACGCCCCCACGAATAGTAATATACCAACTAGAAAGATACCGACGACTGCTGTTTTTTGGAACCACGCGCTGACTTCCATACCGCGTATGTTCAGCCAAGTAACAATCACTGAGCCAAGCATCCCGACGCCTACCCAAGTGGCGTAAACATCCCAGCCAGCAACATTCCAAAGATACCCTTGGCTATAATTGGGAATAATATATTCGACGACGGTGGGCAGCGCCACGGCCTCAAACGCGACGACTGAGAAGTAACCGAACAAAATACTCCATGAACAAATAAATGAGACATTAACCCCTAGTGCTCGGTGGGTATAAGTATGCTCACCACCAGTAATTGGCATAGAGGCCGCAAGTTCAGCATACGTCACACCAATCAATACAACTACCAGACCGCCTATCAAAAAGGCGCTAATTGCGCCCCATATACCTGCCGAGATGATCCAACTACCTGCCAGTACAACCCAGCCCCAACCGACCATTGCACCGAATGCCAGTGCAATGATATCGAACACCCCTAGCGACTTTTTTAATTCAGACATAACCTACTCCTTGTCTGTGTTTCATCCGTGTGAACCTGTTACAGTTACACTATTTTTGTTTCATGGGATCATACCCATCATGTTTGTTGTGTCTGTCGCGTCGCCGAAAATTTTGCATTTGCCGTCGGTATAGTATTCAAACAGCAAATACAAAAACGGCGTCTTGACTTGCAAGGCGCCGTTAAAAAACTCACTCAAAGCGAGTGTCATAAGGGCAACCTTGCCGTTATCTTTCATACAATCTTTTAACCAATATCGGTACTTGAACTAGATGTACTTGGTTAAAAACGATCCATCGCTAAAGTAAATGACACTCAGTATTGCTTATGCCGTTAGAATACCTTTGATGATATCAAGGCCTTCTTGTAACACTTCATCTTCAACTGTCAATGGCACCATCACACGAATGGCATTGCCATACATACCACAAGACGCTAGTAGCAAGCCTTGCTCAAATGATTTTGCTTTTAGATTGGCTGCGGCGGCGGCATCAGGCTTGCCTTCGCTATCAATCAATTCAAACGCTAACATCGCGCCCTTATGACGGATATGACCGATACTGCTTAGGTTCAAGCCTTTTAAGAACGCGGCGATGGTATCACCAATCACCACACTACGCTCAAGTAAGTTTTCTTCTTCGATCACTTCCATAACAGCAAGTGCGGCCACACAGGCAAGTGGGTTACCAGAATAAGTACCACCCAAGCCGCCTACTTGCGGCGCATCCATGATGTCAGCACGACCAACCACGGCTGAGATAGGATAGCCGCCAGCCAAGCTCTTGGCAGTTGTCATTAAGTCAGGCTCAACACCTAGCTGCTCACCTGCAAACAAGGTGCCGGTTCTGGCGAAACCACACTGTACTTCGTCAAAAATAAGCACGATGCCATGCTCATCACAAATCTCGCGCAACGCTTTAGCGAATGAAGGCGTCACCTGATGGAAACCACCCTCGCCTTGGACTGGCTCGATGATCATTGCCGCCACTTCACTAGGATCGATATCTGCTTGAAAGATCATGTCCAGGCTATGTAGCGCTTGCGCTTCTGTCACGTTCAACTCTTCTGCAGGGAACAACGCATGGAACACAGGTCCTGGCATCGGGCCAAAGTTCTTTTTGTATGGCAATACTTTGCCTGTCAGGCTCATACACATCATGGTACGACCATGCCAGCCACCAACAAAAGAGATCACGCCTGGACGACGGGTTTTAGCACGAGCAATCTTGATGCAGTTTTCAACGGCTTCTGCGCCAGTGGTCAAAAAGAATGCTTTGGTGTCGCCGCTGATAGGCGCTTTTTCACACAGCTTTTCAGCCAAATCCACATAGCATTCGTAGTTGATCATTTGCGCCGCAGTATGCGTAAATTTGTCTAACTGCTCATGCACACGTTGAGTGATTTTTGGATGGCTATGACCCGTGTTCAATACTGAGATACCTCCGACAAAGTCGATATAGCGCTTGCCTTCGATGTCCCAGATTTCTGAGTTCTTTGCTCTTTCTGCAAAGATAGGAAAGGCAACCCCAAGTCCTGTTGGTAAAACAGCTTTGCGGCGCTCAAGTAATGATTGATTGGTAGTCATGGGAATGTCCTTTTCTTTGTTCGTAACATAAGTGCCATCTAGTGAATGGCGGTTTATTTGATGTTTATCTTTGTACTCAGTAGATATCAAATGGTGCTTGTTTGACCCAAAACACCATAGATATCTAAAAATTTGCGTTAGTTTTTTCTTTTTTAATTGTTACTGTGCTAACCATTAAGCCAACTCATTAAGTTATGGCTATTAGGTGATATCAGAGCACCAGTATTTGGTCGTGATATAGTCTTCGATACCATATTTTGAACCTTCACGGCCAAAGCCAGACTGCTTCACACCACCAAATGGGGCAACTTCTGTAGAAATCAAACCCGTGTTGTGACCGATAATGCCGTACTCAAGACCTTCGGTAACGCGCCATGAGCGGGCATAGTCGCTACTATAGAAGTAAGCGGCCAAGCCATAAATCGTATCGTTAGCAGCACGGATAACTTCTGCTTCGTCTTTGAAGGTAAAGATGGTCGCAATCGGTCCGAAGATTTCTTCAGAGGCGATGTCCATATCACTGCTAATATCTGTAATAACCGTTGGGTTATAAGTCAGTTCTGATGCGTCATTGACACTACCACCAGTGACCAGTTTTGCGCCTTTATCCAGAGCATCTTTTAGCAAGGCTTGTACTTTATCTAACGCTTTTTTGTTGATAAGAGGACCGATATCTACGCCTTCTTCTAAGCCGTTACCTACTTTTAATTCAGCAACTTTTTTGACAAAGACATCTAAGAATTTATCTTTAATGCTGTCTTGAACGTATACTCGGTTGGCGCAGACACAAGTCTGACCAGCATTACGATATTTAGAAGCGATTAAACCAGCAGCGGCTTTCTCTAGATCGGCATCATCAAAGACGATAAATGGCGCATTGCCACCCAACTCTAACGATAGCTTCTTAATAGTTGGCGCGCATTGTGCCATCAACGTACGGCCTACTTCTGTAGAGCCTGTGAATGACAGTTTATGAATGCGTGCATCACCCGTTAAGATGTCGCCGATGACAGAAGACTTACCAGTGACGACCTGAATGACGCCAGCAGGAATGCCCGCTTGCTCTGCCAATACACCAAGTGCCAATGCAGAGTAAGGTGTCTCGGTAGCAGGTTTGACGATAATCGTACAGCCTGCTGCTAGTGCAGGAGCAACTTTGCGCGTGATCATCGCAGCTGGGAAGTTCCAAGGTGTGATAGCAGCGCAAACACCAACTGGCTGTTTGAGAACAACGTGACGTAACTGTGTGCTATTAGCAGGAATCACATCACCATAGACGCGCTTGCCTTCTTCAGCAAACCAACGGATAAAGCTGTTGGCATAACCTACTTCACCACGTGACTCAGTCAGCGGCTTACCTTGCTCAGCGGTCATAATAATGGCCAAATCTTCTTTATTGGCATCGATTAGATCAGCCCACTTTTGCAATAGCTCTGCACGCTCTTTGGCTGTTTTTGCTGCCCAGTCTGCTTGGACATCATGAGCGTAAGCAACGGCTTCGTTGACATCTTCTGTGGTCAGGCTGGGTACAGTACCAATGAGCTCGCCATTAAAAGGATTGTTGACATCAAGCACAGCTTCATCACTAGCAGCATGCCAGCCGTCTTTAATGAAGCAAGATTGTTTGAGTAAATCTGGATTTGATAACTGCAGCGCATGTGACATGTTGACGCTCCTTGTCATATAGGGTGTGTTTATAAGAATGAATAAAATAGTAAGTCGTAAATAATTATTGATAATTCATTATTTGTTCAATATACTGAACACGTATTCTATATACGAGACGTCATTATAAGAACGATATGACGCGATTTGCAACCCTTAATCTCATTATTTTAAAAATTATCTTGTACTTCTTTCTTTTATTTCACTTTATAGGTTATTTATGAGCTCGACTGCCGTACCTGCGCTAGACAAAACGTTTCAGATTTTGGACTTGATTACCGATAGCTCACAGCCTCTGACAGCGGCTCATATCGCAAAAGAGCTTGGGCTACCGCGTAGCTCCACTCACAACATTTTGCAGAGTCTATTGACCAAGCATGTCATTTACAAAGACCCTGAAAGCCGTTTTTATTTGGGTTCATATTTGATGTACTGGGCAGGCAAGTACGAGCAGCAGCAAGGCGTGGTGCAGTTGTTTAAAGATTTGATTGTGCAGTATCCGGTGCTTCTCCAGCACACAGTAACCTTGTCAAAGCTTGATTTGGGCGAAGTGGTATTTTTGGCTTGTCATGAGTCACCTGCACCGCTTGGATTTACTTTTCGAGCAGGCGTTCGTGTACCTGCCGTATTTTCGGCGACAGGCAAAGCCATGCTATCGACGTTGTCGATAGACAGTATCAAATCATTGTATAAAGATACGTTTCCGATGCCGATGACCCAACATGGGGTCAAGAATTTTACCGATTTGGCAACTGAGCTTGTCGCGATACAAGAAAGCCGAGTATCGCTCGATGACGGTCAACTACGAGATGGGATGTACTGCTTGGGCACTTATATCCGTAATGCATCAGGCAATGCGGTCGCTGGTATGGCGGTGAGTTTTTTGCAAGGAGAGTATGAGTCTAAACGGGCTGAGGTCAGTGCGGTATTGATTGAATTGGCCGAGCAAATTGAGCAACATTTAGGTTTTAATCCTAACGCTGAAAGGTAGCGTTAGGATTAAATATCGGTGCAGGTCTAAAAAATATAATCTAAAAAACTCTACTAAACAATCCCATCGGCTTTTAGCTTGGCTATCGTAGCCTTATCATAGCCTAAATTTGCCAACGTACTATCAGTATGCTCGCTTAACTGCGGTGGCGGCGTACGATAGCTGACAGGTGATGCGGACAATTTAATAGGGTTGCCAAGAGCGCGTACTGGACTGCCTTGTGCCGCAAAATTAACGATCATTTCCCTTGCTTGCGCTTGTGGCATAGCCAAGGCTTCAGCTACATTATGAATCGCACCGCATGGAATACCTGCTTGATCTAAAACCTCTAACCAGTAAGTACGTGGCTGCTTGGCAAATTGCTTAGTCAGCTCACCGCACAGCAGTTCGCGATTGGCAACGCGTTGTGGATTGGTCGCAAAGCGCTCATCGGTATACCAATCAACCGCAAGTACGTCACACAGTTTGGCAAACTGACTGTCGTTACCACAGGCTAAAATAAAATGCTGCTCGCCCTGACCTACAAATACTTGATACGGCACGATATTAGGATGCTGATTGCCCAACCTTGGCGGTACCTTATCGGATGCCAAATGATTCATACCGACATTGGCTAGCATGGCGAGCGCACTATCGAGCAACGCCACATCGACGTGTTGTCCAAGTCCAGTATTTTGACGCGCCAGCAGTGCCGCTTGAATACCAATCGTCAACTGTAAACCTGCAAACAAATCAACCACTGCCACGCCAACTTTGTGCGGTTCGCCATCACTCGGCCCTGTGATGCTCATCAGCCCCGACAATCCTTGGATAATATAATCATAGCCGGGGCGTTTGGCATCGGGACCTGTCTGCCCAAAACCTGTCAATGATGCATAGATCAGCCGTGGATTATCTTGTTTTAGACTGTCGTAATCTAAGCCGTATTTTTTCAGACCACCAACTTTGAAGTTTTCGACCAAAATATCACTCTCAGCGATTAGCTGTTTAATGATGGTTTGCCCTGTCGGCGTAGTGATATCTACCGTCAGCGATTTTTTATTGCGGTTAATGGTAGCGTAATAAGCGGAGGTATCATCGCTGAATGTTGGCGGTGCCCAATGACGCGTTTCATCACCGATATTCGGACGCTCGACCTTGATAACTTCGGCACCAAGATCAGCTAACACTTGCGTACAAGAAGGGCCCGCTAGCACTCTCGATAAATCGAGCACCTTGATACCATGCAATGCGCCCTTTGCCAAGTCATTGCTGTTACTATCGACAGTCATAATAATCCCTTACTCTGTGGCGTATTCTTCGATTTTCTGATTAGAAAATTGTTATTCAGGATGTAATTACAAAGTAGTTATAAATCATGAATAACAACTGAAAAACGTACGCTACTGTTAATGCTCTTTTGATAAAAAGCCAAGCAGTGACGTACGCCATAAAATACATTTGTACCAAAAACTATTAGCTAAAAACGCTTAGAAGAACGCTTGAATGCCTGTCTGTGCACGGCCTAGGATAAGCGCATGAATATCATGTGTACCCTCGTAAGTATTGACAGCTTCCAAGTTCATCACGTGACGAATGATATGGAACTCATCAGAAATACCGTTACCGCCATGCATATCACGAGCGATGCGAGCGATATCAAGCGCCTTGCCGCAGTTATTACGCTTGATAAGTGAAATCATTTCAGGCGCTGCGTTGTCTTCATCCATCAAACGACCGACACGTAGCGCTGCTTGTAAGCCCAAGGTAATTTCTGTCTGCATATTGGCAAGCTTTAGCTGTACCAACTGCGTTGCCGCTAGCGGACGACCAAACTGCTTACGATCGAGCGTGTACTGACGAGCCGCTTTCCAGCAGAATTCAGCCGCTCCCATCGAACCCCAAGCGATACCATAACGGGCTTTATTTAAGCAGCCAAATGGCCCTTTTAGGCCACGGATATCTGGGAAAGCATTGGCTTCAGGGACGAATACTTTGTCCATGACAATCTCACCAGTGACTGATGCACGTAGTGAAAACTTGCCTTCGATTTTCGGCGCAGATAAGCCTTTCATGCCTTTGTCTAAAACAAAACCTCGAATCTCACCGGCATCATCTTTTGCCCAGACGACAAATACGTCAGCGATAGGACTGTTGGTAATCCACATTTTATTACCCGTCAGCTCATAACCGCCATCCACAGCGCGTGCACGAGTCGACATCGATGAAGGATCAGATCCTGAATCTGGCTCAGTCAGACCGAAGCAGCCAACATACTCACCCGAAGCAAGCTTAGGCAAATAACGCTCTCTTTGCTCTTCTGTGCCATACGCCCAAATAGGATGCATAACCAAGCTTGACTGTACGCTCATCGCTGAACGGTAGCCCGAATCAACGGCTTCCACTTCCTTGGCAATCAGGCCATAGGCAACACTCGATAAACCAGCACAACCATAGCCCTCAATCGTGACACCCAGCAGGCCCATCTCACCCATTTGACGCATAATATTACGATCAAAATTTTCATTACGATTAGCCTCAATAATGCCAGGCATCAGCTCTTTTCGAAAAAATTGACGAGCGCTGTCGGTGACCATGCGCTCTTCTTCAGTGAGCTGGTCACGTAGTAAAAAAGGATCTTCCCAATCAAAGCGTGGGCTAGTAGATGTTGCCATGTGGATCTCCTTGGTATCAGTCATCCTGACTGACGAATAGTGATTGATACATCATTTGGTCTAACAAGTCATTGACTTCGTTATTCCGCTGTGCGAAACTTAGTTTCATAATTTAAAACCATTTAACCAAACTTTCGCAGCCCTGTAAACCTTTATCAAAAAAAGATGAGTATAAAATGATGAAACCCTTATCAACAGCTACTCCGCTACTCGAACGTATGCATGCAACGATGAGTCAAAATAAGGAAGAGAATGACCGACAGTTTGTGACGGCATTGGGACGGGGACTGATCATACTGGCGGCTTTTGAGCACCATGAGCGGCTCACCCATCAACAGCTATGTCAAATGACCAAACTGCCAAAAGCAACCATTACTCGCCTGATTCATACGTTGACCACGCTTGGTTTTTTACGTGTCACTGAGCACGGACAGTATCAATTGGGTAGTAGCGCTGTACGCCTAAGTGCGACCGCATGGAGTCGCCATGATATGGTTGCAGCGGCTGAACCATTATTACGTCAGTTCGCTAGCGAAAATGAGGTATCGGTAAATCTAGCGACCGAAGTTGAAGGAGAGATGCGCTATCATGCTTGCTGTCGTAGTCCTGCACGCCTATCGGTCAACTTACAGGTTGGCTCAGCCGTACCTGTTGCACGCACGGCGATTGGGCGGGCGTTTTATGCCGCAAGCTCGCAAGCGAGACAGGCGATCATTACTAGCAATTTGAAAGAGAATTTATCTGATGAAGATTACATTCATGCACAGATAGCGCTCACTCAAGCAGCCCAGCATTATGAACAGTATGGCTATACCGTGTCTGATGGAGAGTTTTCTACCGACATATTGGCAGTCGCGGTTGGGGTCTATGATGTTGCAACGGGGCAATACGCGTATTCGCTGAATGCCAGTGTACCAAGTGCTAATTGGGAAGCGGATAAGTATGCGGTAATCATAGTGCCAAAATTGCAGGCGTTGGCTGAGCGAATTGGCAGTAGTACATAGAGCATATTCAAATGAATAAAATCAAGGTTTAGGCTAGATTAATTAATACACCGTCTGCAGCCCTGTTACCCATTGATACCGACGTAATGACATCATGCGTGTATGATGTACGCGACAAATGTAAGCATCTTATTTATATCAATCATTACTATTGAGCCTCGCTATGCCTGAATCTCGTACCAATCTAAACCCTGAACCCAAAACCATCTCGCCATATTTGATCGGATTATTACTTCGATATAGTACGTTTGGCGCGGCGATTTTAATTCTATTGGCGGGTTTATTATTGGTAAGTTGGTGGCTGATTGTGATCGGTGGCTTTGCTGTGGCACTTGGTATTTATGATTTGATTCAGTCCAAGCACGCGATATTGAGCAACTACCCTGTCGCTGGACATATTCGCTATGTGTTGGAAGATTTCCGTCCTGAGATTCGCCAGTACCTGCTTGAGGACGATAAAGAACAAGTGCCGTTTTCACGTCAGCAGCGCGCACTAGTCTATCAACGTGCTAAGAACGTTAGTGATACTAATGCCTTTGGTACGCTAGATAATTTATATACCCATGGTAAAGAATGGTTTTTGCAATCCACCATCAGTGCACCACTAGAGAACAAAGATTTTCGTATCATGGTAGGCGGTGAGCGTTGTCAGCAGCCGCACGATATGTCGGTATTCAATATCTCAGCAATGAGCTTTGGCAGCCTGTCAGCGAACGCTATCATGGCACTCAATCAAGGCGCAAAACTCGGCGGTTTTACTCATGACACGGGCGAAGGCGCTATCAGCCCCTATCATCGCAAGTTCGGTGGTGATTTGATTTGGGAGTTGGGTACGGGTTATTTTGGTTGTCGTGATAATGATGGTAACTTTGATCCACAGTCTTTTGCTGAAAAAGCCGTCGATCCGCAAGTTAAAATGATTGAAATCAAGCTTTCACAGGGTGCCAAGCCTGGTAAAGGTGGCGTCCTTCCCTCTAGCAAAATCACCCAAGAGATTGCAGACACACGTCAAGTACCTACGGGTCAAGACTGTATCTCGCCCTCTTCGCATACTGCATTTAGCACCCCACGCGAGTTGGTCGCCTTTTGGCAGCAGCTACGTGAGTTATCTGGTGGCAAGCCAGTTGGCTTTAAGCTATGTATTGGTCAGCCATGGCAATTTATGGCGATTGTCAAAGCGATGATAGAGACGGATAACTATCCTGATTTTATCGTTATCGATGGTGCAGAAGGCGGCACAGGTGCAGCGCCCGTCGAGTTTATGGACAATGTCGGCATGCCAATGGTTGAAGGGTTTTTGCTCGTACATAATACCTTAGTTGGTGCAGGCATCCGTGACAAAATTAAGCTTGGCGTCAGTGGCAAGATCGTATCAGGCTTTGATATCGCGCGCATGATTGCGCTAGGTGCCGATTGGTGTAACTCGGCACGTGGCTTTATGTTTGCGGTCGGCTGCATTCAGTCGCGCTCTTGTCATACCAACACTTGCCCGACAGGTGTGGCAACTCAAGACCCTTATCGTCAAAAGGCGCTCGACGTCCCTAGTAAGGCTAAGCGTGTTGCAAGTTTCCACAAAAACACGCTAAAATCGCTTGCCAGTATCGTAGGCGCGGTCGGTTTACAGCATCCTAGCCAATTACAGCCGTATCATATCGCACGCCGTCTAGATGATGGGCAGATTAAGCTGCTATCCAAGTTTTTCTATTTTGCTGATAAAGGCGCATTGCTCGATCATAGTGCCCGTGCCGACGTATTCAACCAGATGTGGGTCATGGCAAACCCTGATAGCTTTTTAGCCAACAACGATGCACTCATTGCTTATAACAAAGACTCACGCGATAAAGGCAAAGAAACTGGTGCGCCAACAGAACACAGCGCTGGATATAATTCTGAGCATTTAACCAACCTCACCGATGGTGGACGATTAATTGGTAATGTGAATAATACAATCCGCGACTTGCCGCCTACTAGCGACTGAATCAGCGCCTAAATCGTTGTACTCAAAGAATGGCAATGAAAGTGTAATTAAGCAGTAGATAGCAACCAAACTTAAATAATTTACACATTAAAAGACGCGTGATTGATGCCAAGTTCTATTTTTACCTTATCCCTATCAACGATAGTGCTTGCGCTCGGTCTGAGTGCCTGCCAGCAGACAAATACCAATGCGGCTAGTAGCGACACCGATAACTGGTCATGTCAGACTGAAGACACGCCTTTTACTTATAGTGTTTGCCGTGTAGATGCTACCGCGTTAGCGAGCGAGCGTTATTCATTACAACTGTTTTGGCAATCCTCTGATAACAATGAGCCTCTGCTAACCTTTGATACGTTATTGGCCACATTACCGAACAATGAGAGTCTCAACTTTGCGATGAATGCAGGCATGTATAATGAAAACTATGCGCCGATTGGCTATACAGTCATCGAAGGCAAAGAACTCAAATCGCTAAATGTAAGAGAAGGTGGCGGTAATTTTCATCTACTACCTAATGGGGTTATATGGTGGGACCAAGCTGGCAATGTGCAAATCACCGAAAGTAATGCGTTAAATGAGCAGATAAGCAATGGTGATGTGCAGCCTTGGTATGCGACGCAATCGGGTCCTATGTTGGTCATCAATGACGAGATACACCCACAGTTCAATCCTGATAGCAGTTCAATCAAACTGCGCAATGGTGCAGGCGTTTGCCGTGACGGCAGTATAAAACTCGTTAATAGCGACGAGCCTGTGACTTTTTATCAGTTTGCAGAGCTATTTAAGGATGAGCTGGGTTGTTCAAACGCGCTGTTTTTAGACGGTGGTATTGCCTCAGCGTTGTATGCGCCTAGTATCGATAAGCAGGATAAAAAAGAGATGGGCGTGATGATTGGATTGGTTGAAAATAAAGAGTAATGTGCCCTGATACTCTTTATTTTCAACTAAGATTAAAAAAGCTCTTAGCGTGATTATTTCATGCTAAGTGCTTTTTTATAAACGTTTATTTTGAATATTGTAGTCAAAGAACTCTAAAATGGGTACAAGGCAGCCGACTGCAGATTGTACAAACAGTACATCTAAGGAGGATAACGCCGTAGCGGTTTAGTAGTTCACCGACTATATGTTAAAAACTAGCCACCCAAACTCATCTTAGGGCCAAAAGGTTCATAGTGAACGCTATCGGCACCATGATCTAAGGCTACTAACCCGTCAATCATGCTCTCCATAAATGGCATCGAGCCGCACACATAGATATCGGCAGGTTTAGGCAAGGTAGCAAGCCATGTCTCATCTAATATCTGCCCAGACTCAAAGTAAAAGATATGTTTTTCTACGTTCTCAGCCTGTTCGAGTAATACTTCTACCTGATCAGAAAAAGCATGATGAGCGATATTTTGACATGCATAAACCCAAATAATAGGTCGTTTTGGATTGACCAATACTTGCGCCTCTAGCATAGATAGTACAGGCGTGACCCCGACCCCTGCGCTCATCAACACCAAAGGAGTATCATTTTGCTGTACCAAATCTTGATTGAGCGCGAAATCACCAGCTGGAGCCGACAATAACACCGTGTCACCGACTTCTAATTGGTCATGCATATAGTTAGAGACCAATCCATGATGCTCATTACGGTTGTCACGTCGAACCGCAAACTGAATGCCTTTATCAGTACTGGCAGAGTATAAAGAATAATGACGTAAGGCTATATGGTCGCTGTCTTTTGGGTCTGTTTTCACCGTGATATATTGACCAGCGGTTAAGGTCAATTTACTCAGGTCAATATTTTGACTGTTTACTGAGTCATTGTCTGCATTGTTCTCACTCTGATTAACTGGTACCACGGTAAAGGCTGCGATATCTGTAGCGACCGCTTCCTTTTTAATTACCTTAAACGGCGCAAAACCTTTCCACATCGCCTGCTCATACATGCCATGTTCAATCTGAATAAATACTGAAGCAATCTCATCATAAGCTTCTGTCCAAGCGTCAATAATGTCATCAGTAGCTGCCTCTCCTAGCACTTCTTTTATCGCACCGATCAAATGCTTACCGACGATAGGATAATGCTCAGGCAATATCTGTAACGCTCTATGCTTATGGCTAATCTGGGTAACCTGTGGCAATAGCGTAGCCAACTTGTCCAAGTGCTTGGCAGCGGCTAATACTGTCGTCGCTAGCGCCGTCTGCTGTCTTCCCAATTTTTGATTGGTTTCATTAAAAATGTCTAACAGCTCAGGATGCTCGTTAAACATATTTTTGTAAAACACAGTGGTAATCGCAACGCCATGCTCTTCGAGTACAGGAACAGTTGCGGTGACGATTTCTAACGTTTTTGGTGAGGCCATGTTGTTTCTCTTAATCATTAACTACATTGATAAATTGAGATGTTAAAAATCATCGGTCTAAACTGGCAATAATGAGCAGACCTTTTTACAGTAGTCATCAAAATTTTTAACCGCACAATTCAGAATATTTATAACATTCATTTTAAATGAATGTTAACACACTTTATTAGACATACCAATATACAATCAATATTGAGTTCATTTTCATCGACGAAAAAACAGCCGCTATGTTGTCATAACGGCTGTTGTTATAGGGATTTAAGCTGTGTTAACAGACTTTATTTATTTATCAATCAGGCTTAATATCAAAATTACCGTGCCATATACTGAGTCATTTCTTCAACACCATGTAGCGTCATCGGGTACATTTTATTTTCGAACAGCTTTTTAATTTCAACGATGGTTTGCGTATATTGCCAATACGACGGGTTTTCAGGATTGAGCCAAGTTACTTTATCAAAATGTTCAAGTACGCGCTTCAGCCATACGATGCCCGCTTCATTATTCATATATTCTACGCTACCACCGACTGTCATCAGCTCATAAGGCGACATCGATGCATCACCGACGAAGATAACACGATACTCACGGCCATATTTATTGAGCAGCTCAAACGTTGGCATCGGTGCACTATGGCGACGATTGTTGTCCTTCCACACATAGTCATACAAGCAGTTATGAAAATAAAAGAACTCTAAGGTTTTAAATTCATTTTTTGCCGCAGAAAACAGTTTTTCGAGCGCTTCGACATGGACATCCATACTGCCACCCACATCAAACAACATCAGCACTTTGACTCGGTTTCGGCGCTCTGCCTGCATATGTATATCGAGCACACCCTTTTTTGCCGTACGCTTAATCGTCTCATGAATATCAAGCTCATCAGCACTGCCAGTCCGCGCAAACTGACGCAGATTGCGTAGCGCCATCTGAATTTGGCGTGTACCGAGCTGATTGTCGTCATCGAGATTGCGATATTTGCGTTGCTCCCAGACTTTTGCTGCGCTACGTTTGCGAGACTCGCCGCCGACACGCACGCCTTCTGGATGGTCACCATAGGCACCAAATGGCGAAGTGCCGCCCGTTCCTACCCATTTACTACCACCTTGATGACGCTCTTTTTGCTCTTTTAACCGTTCTTCTAACGCCTTCATCAGCTCTTCAAGCGAGCCGTACTTTTTCAGTAGGCGTCTTTGCTCTTCGGTCAGATTCTTTGGATCGAGCTTTAAATCTAGCCACTCTTTGGGCACGTCCGTTAGCTTGGCTAATAGCTCATCCATATCGAGACTATCGACACCTTCAAAATAATCCGCCATGGCTCGATCGAACTTATCAAAATGGCGCTCGTCTTTGACCATACACAGTCGAATCAGCCGATACATATCTTCGCGGCTGGCAAAAGTAGTCAGTGCTGGGTCTTCAGGATGCGATTGCATCATCAGCCCTTTATCTAACGCGGCATTGAGATCGAGCAGCTCGCGCGTACTGACTGGCACGCCGTAAGTACGCAAGGTATAGAATAGTTTGATAAACATAAGAGTCGTATCACTTATTGGCTGATATTATTATCTGGTGATATTGCTGATATCGTTAATTGGTACAGTTACAGTTACAGGTTGAGCGTTTGCATTGACTGTTACATCAGACATTCGATATTGGATATAAAAGGTTAAAGCCAACGCAAGCTGCAAACATTATCGACGCATCATATTGGCAAAACGCTGTAATAAACTCACATCTGCCTCGTTTTTGAGCAACGCACCATATAACGGTGGGATAGATTTCTCGCCGCGCAAATTTTCTTCTAGCTCGTCCTGAGCCATATCATCAGCAAGTAACAAAGTTAACCAATCAACCAACTCAGACGTTGATGGCGGCTTTTTAAGACCTTGAATACCGCGCAGCTTATAGAAAATATCCAATGCATCATTGACCAGTTTTTCTTGAATGTCTGGAAAATGTACTTCGATGATTTGGCGCATGGTTTCTTCTTCTGGGAAGTCAATATAGTGGAAGAAGCAACGACGTAAAAACGCATCTGGCAGCTCTTTTTCATTGTTTGAAGTAATAATAACCACTGGACGCTGCGCCGCTGTAATAGTTTCGCCCGTCTCATAAACATAAAAAGACATCTTATCAAGCTCATGCAGCAAATCATTTGGGAACTCGATATCGGCTTTATCAATCTCATCAATCAGCAGTACGCTACGCTCTGTACTGGTAAAAGCATCCCACAGCTTGCCCGGCTTAATATAGTTGGCAATGTCATAGACCTTATCATCACCCAACTGCGAATCGCGCAGGCGTGATACTGCATCATACTCGTACAGTCCTTGCTCAGCCTTAGTCGTCGATTTGACGTGCCAAGTAATCAATGGCATGCCCAAACTCTCAGCAACTTCTTCAGCAAGCAATGTCTTGCCTGTACCAGGCTCTCCTTTAATCAGCAGTGGCTTTTGTAAGGTCATAGCGGCATTTACGGCCAGTTGCAAATCATCGGTAGCAATATAACTACTGGTACCAGTAAAGTTTTGCTTAGTATTGTCAGCTGTGGTCATAATCAGATCTCGATTGTTGTTATAGATAAGTTGTTATAAATGGATAGGTCTAAAACATAAATGACTAATAAAGGATAAATTAGTAAAGAATAAATTAGATTAGCACAGCCTGATGCATTGCCAAAATACTCATGCGTTCGCATTTATTAACAGTTGTTATGTGCAATGTATAGTGAGCAATTATTTATGTGACTAATAAACAAACTGGCATAAAAAAAGACACGCAGCGGTGTCTTTTTATTCAGGTATCAAATAACTTTTAAGACAATAATGTTGTCTCAACGCCTAGCTTATTTTTATTACTTGTCAGAGGTATCGCTATTCGTTTTCTTAGCCAACGTACTGTCTTTTTTTAAGCTAACGTTAGTGTCAGGCTGTTCGGTTACGGTAGCGCCTTCTGGCAAATAACTGCCTGTGGTCATTTGTAACGTGGCTTGTGTATCTTCTGCACTGCGGCTACGGGCTTTGTCCAAGCTTGATGCAAATGCGCTGCGTATCAACTGCCATACAAAACCAACAAACAACCCTGCGACCAGTATAACTAATATTGGCAACATGTTGGCAACCGCGCCTGCGTAATCTTTCATCATCACAGCATAGACGACGCTGATACTGGCTGGTGCAAGCTCGCTCGGATCACCAAGCGCTGTACCTGGTGCTAATAATACTGCAAACAGAACCATCCAACTCATACCGCCCAATGGCTTTGGCAATACACGAGCAACGAGTATCCATAGCACTAGTACCAAAACAGCACCGCCCAGATAAGCATACATCGGCAAATCAGCGGGCGGGACATCCTTTACCATTTGGCCCCACCAAATGGCAATCTCACCGAGAATCTCACTGATAGACTCTAGCGGTAAGCTATGTAAGATATTTTTTAACCAGTCCATGCGTGTTTATTTACCTGCGTTTATCGCCGGTGACACAATCTGTGTCTAGCGGTATATGTGCGTTCTGTAGAACCAGAATGAGGCCAACTACATAATGAACTTATGCATTATGTAGGCTTATATGTACGTTGCGTAGGGTGTCAGTTTATCACGACTCTCTACTCAAATGCATGTGAGCAAATGTGTCGTAGGTTTTTATCGACGCTGTTTTTAAGGTAGCGTACTGATCTTTTCTACCACACTTACTTGCTGACAAACCTATTAATTATAGATGCTGTCCTGCGATTCACGAGCGCGCAGCTCTGCTTGGCGGCGCATCACATCTTGCGGCGGCAACTGCACAAAGTAGCCTTGAGACTGTAATTTTGCCAGTACTTCTTCTTTGTCGACACGAGCGAGCTTATCTTTAGTTGATAAGTCCAAATGCATGACGAACTTACTACGGCCTAAACCTGCACGGAAATCTTTTGGTAATACACCAAGCCAGTCTTTGATTTCATCAGTATCATCAGGATAATCAGGACGCGCAATGTAGATATACATGTCGTCGTGTTTGGGAAATTTATAAATATCGCAATGCATAAAAACCACCTATCAGAAACTATGGGCGTAGGTTAGCATATTTCAGGCAAATACCAGTAGTCGCTTTGCGTTTTGCTATGGTAATTTTTGTCAAAACACACAGATAAAACGCTGATATGAGCGATAAAAATATCGTTGTAAAACATAACCTATTTCATAGACTGCCCTATCAAAACATTATTTTTGCCAAATTTATTTATTTTAATGGCTTTGATGACTTGTAAAAGCGCTTTGAACCTTTCATAATAAAAGCGTTTTTCAGGAGAGAGTTTATCAGCATCGTTTTTGTATTGAACCCTATTGGTTATACAACTATCGCAATTGCTAGATAACCACCGAAGGCGCATCCACCCTGCCAATCGCTCAGGTAAAAGGACTGAAAAACGCATGTCACTGTTGTTTGATAATGTTTAGTAGTATGACGCTCATAGCGCACTACTTTTTTATCAAACATAAGGCATAACAAATCTGGAGAGTGGTAAGAACGGACGACGCCTTACCCACCGAAGGGGAGAAAATACGCTATCATCGACGATAGGGCTCATACAACTGCCCAAAAATGATGGTTCGTGTTGAAAATCTCAGGTCACAGGACAGATAGGGCTTTAGCTTAAACCGACGTTCAGTGTTGGTTTGGCTTACGTCTTCATCTTTGCTTTCTGTGTCACCCTTTGATGTGATATTTGCGCCTTGCAATATTGCTTCTCGCTACTTTTACGTTGCGCATCACTCCTTACTCTACCGAGTACGACTGATGTACACATAAGGATTTGTTATGACTGATACCCATTCTCAAGACATCACTTCTCAAAACGATCAAAGCCAAGCTCCTCAGCGCACCCCTTTTTACCAGTCTCATATTGATAGTGAGGGCAAACTGGTCGATTTCTCTGGTTGGGAATTGCCAATTCATTATGGTTCACAAATCGAAGAGCACGAAGCAGTACGCACAGATGCAGGTATGTTTGATGTCTCACATATGGTTGTGACTGATATCAAAGGCGCTGATACTAAAGCATGGCTACAAAAGCTGCTCGCAAACGATGTCAACAAACTCACTACCGCTGGTAAAGCGCTGTACTCTGGTATGCTCAATGAGCAAGGCGGCGTCATCGATGATTTGATCGTCTATCTCATGAATGCAGAGGAAACTGAGTACCGTATCGTCTCTAACGCGGCCACTCGTGACAAGGATTTAGCACAGTTTAATAAAGTCGCCGAAGGTTTCGATATTACGATTACCGAGCGACCTGAGCTTGCTATGCTTGCCGTGCAAGGTCCAAATGCTATTGCAAAACTGGCTCAGGCCAAACCAAGCTGGACAGATACCTTAGCAGCACTAAAACCTTTCGTTGGTGCTGATTTGACCGATATCGAAGGCACCGATTGGTTTGTGGCTCGTACTGGCTATACTGGTGAAGATGGCGTCGAAGTCATTATGCATGCCGATGATGCCCCTGCTTTCTTTGAGCAGCTAAAAGCAAATGGCATCAAACCTGCCGGTCTTGGCGCACGTGATACCTTGCGTATGGAAGCAGGCATGAACCTTTATGGCCATGACATGGACGAGACCATCAGCCCTTACGAGTGCAACATGGGCTGGACGCTAGCGCTCAAAGACGACCGCGCCTTTGTCGGTCGTGAAGCATTGGTCAGCAAACGTAAGCAGTCAAAAGAAGACAACACCGCTATGAAGCAAGTGGGCTTGCTATTGACCACGCGCGGCGTATTGCGTGAAGGCATGACAGTGACTATCAATCAAGGCACTGATAACGAGCAAACTGGCATTATCACCAGCGGTACATTCTCCCCTAGCCTAAAAAATTCAATCGCGATTGCTCGTGTACCTACCAGCTTATCAGAAGATGACAGCGTACAAGTCGATCTACGCGGCAAAGGTAAATTCGTCGATGTACGCGTACTAAAGCTACCTTTTGTCCGTAACGGCAAGCAACAGTTTGACTCTTAGGTCTTATAAATTCTATCATTAGAGCGCGTTGTCATTTTGCGCGCAATTATAAAAATGGCAACACGCCTAGCCTCCATTATTTTTGTTAATTAACCTCTATCACTTAGGAGAGAGACCATGAGCAACATCCCAGCAGAGCTAAAATATATTGCTAGTCACGAGTGGCTACGCCTAGAAGACGACGGTACGATCACTGTTGGTATCACTGACCATGCTCAAGATCTATTGGGTGATGTGGTATTCGTTGAGCTACCAGATGTGGGCGATATCATCGCTGTTGATGACGAAATCTCAGTTGTTGAATCAGTAAAAGCGGCTTCTGACGTTTATGCGCCTATTTCAGGTGAAGTGATCGCTATCAATGAAGCACTAGAAGATGATCCTGAAATCATCAACTCTGACCCATACGGCGAAGGTTGGTTCTTCAGAATGAAGCCTGACAACATCGCTGACTACGAAGCACTAATGACTGCTGACGAGTACGAAAGCGACTTATAAGCTAAGCACGCAAGCTAAGCATGCTCTCACAAGACATTAGCACTTGTAAGACTTTAGCTCGTACAAAGCACTAGCCCCGACTAAACATAGATACTGGCAACAGCTGGTATCTATACTCTCTATTTAAACTGTTTGAACAACCTTTCTCATTAAAAGTATTGGCTCATTGACCATGCTTATTATTTGAAAGCAGCTTTATATGTAGATCTCCAACAATCATTATCCTCCGATGTTATTGCTACCAAGCGTTATCTCATTGACTCGTATTGATCACCTATTCGAATCCCAATGAATACGTGCTATCAATAACGACGCAAACTGATAACCCAATTCTCAGCATGGATCCTAATATGAATGCCAACACCGATAATAAAGACCCCATTGCCACACCAAACCATACGCCGCAGCTACAAGCGTTTCGCGATATCGTAGAGTCACGCCGTTCCGTGCGCCGTTTTACTGACACACCTATCCCTGATGACGTATTGGCAGACTGTCTGCGTTTGGCCATGCTAGCGCCAAACTCTAGCAACCTACAGCCGTGGGAATTTTATGTTATCGATGATGCTGACAATCGCAAACGCGCCGTCAAAAACTGTATGAATCAAAACGCCGCAAAAACATCAGCCCGTTTGATTGCCATCGTTGCTCGTACTGATGTTTGGCACGATCACGCTAAGCAAGTATTGCGCGAATATCCTGATCAGCCAGTGCCAAAGAAAGTGAAAGACTACTACAACAAAGTCGTCACAATGGACTTTTTGCGCGGCCCAGCCAACGTGGTTTCGGCTGCAAAATGGGGCGCAACGCAAGTGGTCAGACGCGTAAAAGGCCCAATTAAATCGCCTTACTATACCTTTGAAGACACCAAAAACTGGGCAACCAATAACACCGCGCTTGCCGCCGAAAACCTGATGCTAGCATTACGCGCTCATGGTTTTGATAGCTGTCCTATGGGCGGCTTTGATGAGCCTGCCATGAAAGCGTTGCTCAATCTTAGCGACGACCATCATATCGTTATGATGCTTGGCGCAGGCGAGCGCGCTGACAGTGGCGTTTACAACACCCAGTTCCGCTTTGATCAAAAACAGTTTGTGCATTACGTATAACGTACCGCTCACATTATTCCCTTAATTGCTATTTTGTTTATTACTCCCTTAACCAAGGATTGTCATGACTATCTCTCAAAACCCATCGTTTGATACCTTTCAAGGATTGTTCAACGAAGCTGAATTTGTCTATCGCCACTTAGGTTCGAACGAAACCAAGCAAGCTGACCTACTCAGCGCTGTTGGTTATAAAGATATGCAAAGCTTTATCAATGACACTGTGCCTGAGCCAGTACGTCTGCACAAAGAGCTGGATTTGCCAGTGGCGATGAGTGAGCATGCGGCACTTGCCAAACTACGCACGATGGCAGATGACATCACTGTTAACAAAAGCTATATCGGTCAAGGCTACTCTCCGGTTCGTATGCCTGCCGTCATTCAGCGCAACGTCCTTGAAAATCCAGGCTGGTACACCGCCTATACCCCTTATCAAGCTGAAATCGCTCAAGGTCGTCTAGAAGCATTGCTGAACTTCCAACAAGTATGTATTGATCTAACAGGTCTTGAGCTGGCTGGTGCGTCATTGCTTGATGAAGCAACAGCAGCGGCAGAAGCGATGGCGATGTCAAAGCGTGTGAGCAAAAGCAAATCAACGCAGTATTTCGTCGACGAGCGTGTCTATCCGCAAACGCTAGATGTTATCAATACTCGTGCTAAATACTTTGGTTGGGAAGTGGTCGTTGGTGATTTTGAAACGGCTAAATCAGGCGATTATTTTGGTGCGCTATTCCAGTATGTCGGTGCTGAAGGTGACGTTAAAGACTTAACAGACGTCATCGCGGCCGTAAAAGAAAACAAAACTTACGTCAGTGTCGTCAGTGACATCATGAGCTTGGTGTTATTGAAATCACCAGCCGATATGGGTGCTGACGTAGCGCTAGGTAGTACGCAGCGCTTTGGTATACCAATGGGCTTTGGTGGTCCGCATGCCGCTTATTTTGCGTTTTCTGATAAAGCCAAGCGTTCAGCACCTGGTCGTATCATTGGTGTCTCAAAAGATGCACAAGGCAATACTGCATTACGTATGGCTCTACAAACGCGTGAGCAGCATATCCGCCGCGAAAAAGCCAACTCAAACATCTGCACCTCACAAGTATTACTAGCTAACCTCGCTGGTATGTACGCGGTATACCATGGTCCAGGCGGCGTGAAGCGTATTGCCACTCGTATTCATGCGTTTGCCACTGCGTTTGCTGATGCTATCACAGAATCTAATGACAGCAGCTTGAGCGTGGTACATGATCAATTCTTCGATACAGTCGTCGTTGATTGTGGTTCAGAGAAGCTTGCTACTCAAATCTTTAAAAATGCAGACAACGTTGGCTATAACTTATGGCGTCTAAGCGACACCAAATTGAGCGTTGCATTTAGTGAAACTAGCGATCAGCAAGATTTCAACACGTTGACTCAGCTATTCGTCAACAAGTCACACGATCTACCTGAAACAGCTCGCGTCTCTCTAGATAGCGCACACTTGCGTACGGATGACATTTTGACTCATCCAGTATTTAACTCGCATCACACCGAGCATGAAATGCTACGCTACCTAAAGTCGCTTGAAGACAAAGATTTGGCGATGAACCGCAGCATGATTTCACTGGGTAGCTGTACCATGAAGCTAAACGCCACCAGTGAGATGCTACCGATTACTTGGCCTGAGTTTGCCAACGTGCATCCTTTTGCACCGCGCGATCAAGTCACTGGCTATATCGCGATGATCGATAGCTTGCAAGATCAATTAAAAGCCATTACTGGTTTTGATGATGTCTCTATGCAGCCAAACTCTGGCGCCTCTGGTGAATATGCTGGTCTGTTAGCGATTCGCCGTTATCATGAGTCATTGGGCGAAACCAATCGCGATGTTTGCTTGATTCCTATGTCGGCGCACGGTACCAACCCTGCTACTGCCATGATGATGGGTATGCAAGTGGTCGTGGTCAAAACTGATGAAAATGGCAACGTTGATATCGATGATCTAACGGCCAAATGTGAAGAATATAGCGACCGCCTAGGTGCTCTAATGATCACTTATCCATCGACGCACGGTGTATTCGAAGAAGGCATCCGTCATATCTGTGATTTGACCCACAAGCATGGTGGTCAGGTCTATATGGACGGCGCGAACATGAATGCTCAGGTAGGCATGATGCAGCCTGCAGACGTTGGTGCTGATGTACTACATATGAACCTGCACAAAACCTTCTGTATTCCGCATGGTGGCGGCGGTCCAGGCATGGGCCCTATCGGTATGAAAGCGCATTTGGCAACGTTTATGGCCAATCATACCTTGAGCCCTGTACACAATGCACAAAAGGACTGCTCAGCAGTATCAGCAGCACCTTATGGTTCAGCGAGCATCTTACCTATCTCATGGATGTACATTGCTATGATGGGCCGTGATGGTCTATTAAAAGCAACGGAGCTGGCATTACTGAACGCCAACTACGTAGCAGCCGAATTAAAAGGTCACTACCCTGTCTTGTATGCAGGCAAAAATGGCCGCGTGGCTCACGAATGCATCATCGATATTCGTCCGTTAAAAGAAGAAACTGGCATCACGGAAAGCGATATCGCTAAGCGCTTGATGGATTACGGCTTCCACTCGCCAACGATGAGCTTCCCAGTCGCTGGTACGCTTATGATTGAGCCAACAGAGTCTGAATCAAAAGAAGAGTTGGATCGCTTTATCAGTGCGCTAAAATCTATCAAAGCTGAAGCCATGAAAGCCAAAGCTGGTGAAGATAACTGGACGCTAGAAGATAACCCATTAGTCAATGCACCGCATACGGCTGCTATGATTACTAGTGAAGAGTGGACGCATCCTTATAGCCGTGAGACTGCTGCATTCCCACTGCCGTACATCCGGGCAAACAAGTTCTGGCCAAGTGTCGCTCGTGTCGATGATGCTTATGGTGATAAGAACCTAATGTGCTCTTGCCCAAGTATCGAAAACTATATGTAATTATCATTTTTGATAGTTATTCTCTGTAGTAAAAAACCTCCAAGTCAGCTGCTGACTTGGAGGTTTTTGTTTTGCTGACTTTTTATCTATTACATTAGTAGGTAATATTATAAATAAAATAAACGATAAGAACTCAATGTAATAAAAGCTTATATTGATAATAAGCTATTTACCTTAAATTTCTGAAGCAATCATTTGGACACTGCTATGCAACATAAAGCGCCTAAACAAAAAACTCGCGTTATTCTAATTCATGGGCTACACCAAACCCCATGGATCATGCGACCATTAGCCAAGCGCCTGCAAGCAGCAGGATTTAATACCCATCAGTATGGCTACCGTAGTATGCGTGATGGTATCAAAACCAATAGCGCTCGCCTAAATAGCTGGCTAGAAACAAATCATCACCCAGATCATCCTATAGATTTGGTCGGGCATAGTTTGGGTGGTTTGATCATTCGTGATTTTGTCGCTCAGTATCCAAAATGGAAAATTGGACGTTGCGTGACTCTAGGGACACCGCATAGAGGCAGTGTGTGTGCAGATTATATCTGGCGATTGACTCCTGCTGTCGTAGGTCGCTCGTATGTCGACGCACTGGACGGCACAGTCGCGCCATTGCCCAAACACGTAACGCTAGGTGTCATCGCTGGCAACCGCCCGTATGGTCTAGGTCAGCTGTTTTTGCAATATCATAATCGCAAAATGCGCAAATCTGACAAGCCACCTCTTAACGAGCAACTTGCACATGACGGGACAGTATATATAGAAGAGACGAGGATAGAGTCTGCAGCTGATCATATCATTATGCCAGTCTCACATACTGGCATGCTAGTGAACCCAGAGGTCGCCGAACAGACTCGATACTTTTTAGAGCATGGACGATTTAAACGCTAAGAGCTGTATGAATACTTGAGTGTCAGTTTGCAGTCTTATCGAACGATTTCTTGTTAAACGGTGCCTTATCGAACGATTCCTTATTGAACACGAATACCCATGCCCTGCTGCAGTTCGGTTTTATGCTTTTTGATGACTGGAATTAAGATTTTAACAACCCAATCGTTACGCCAACCTTTTAGCCCTTGTGGGAGTTCGCTCACATCTTTATCAAGAGCAACCACTTCATATAATTGTCCTAGCCATTTTTTACGCATCAATACACTGGCAGGTATACCGATTTCGCGCGCATGCTCATCAATCGCTTGCTGAACTGCTTTCGATAATACTTTATTTTTTGAGCGATATGGCGGCACTAGACAATCTGGATGCTCTGTAGGCGGTAGACTCTTGGCATCTCTGATTACTTTCAGCAGCTCTTCGCCATATAGTCGCAGCATACTACGGTGCATGGTTGTTTTGTGTGCCAGCTCGCGCATGCTGTTTGGCTTTTCAGTGACAATTTCACGTACTGCTTGTTTCTTTATCACAAAGGTACGCGGTTGATTGGTCGCACGTGCCAGCTCTTCTCTCCACGTAGCCACTCCTTTGAGTATCGCCATTTGCTGCGAGTTATAGCGGTAATCTGCCATCGTGAGATACATCGCTTCATCTTCGACGTGCTGCGAGTCATACAAATCACTGGCATAAAGCTGACAGTCAGCCCAAACATAATCGTATAACCCTTGCGCCTTAAGCGCATGCTCGATACTAAGATACAGCGCTGGCAGATAACGCACGTCATCGATGGCATACTGCTCTTGTTCATCTGTCAACGGACGCTGGAGCCAATCAGACTGGCTGTGTTCTTTATCAATATGCATATCTAGCTGATCAGCCAGTGCCTGCTGATACCCCATTTGTAATTGACCGGTTAGATAAGACAACGCTATTTGCGTATCAAAAATATTGGTCAACGGTGGACAGCCAGACAATAGATAAAAAATGCCCAAATCTTCGCCGCAAGCGTGCCAAATAGCCACATCTACTTTGCGTAGCGCTTCCCACAGTTCAGTCAGTTGTAGCTGCGGTGCATCCAACAAATAAACATGATCGCCAGTATTTAATTGCACCAGTGCCAAGCGCGGATAATAAGTATCACGCTTGATAAACTCAGTATCTAAGGCCACGCGTCCGCAAGTCGCTAAGGCATCAATAACCTCATCTAAATCGCCTTGCTTACGTACCCATGTAATAGCAACGTCATCAGCAATATCTAGCAGTGCATCAATATCTAGCACCTCAGCATCTGGAGTATTAGACACTGACTCAGATGAAGTGGCTGCTGACATTGGCTCAGTATTAGCGGCTTCTTGTAATGAGCCATCATTGATATCAGAAGCATTTGATTGAGCTGAGGCGTTTGAAACGGTATTGGACACGGGCAGATACCTGCATTAATAGGAGAAAATAAAACGCTAAACCGCGCCTTAATAAAATTAAAAGATAAACAATAATAAAGTAATTATAGCAATTCCAAGAAATGAATTGGGTAAGACTTTGACGCAATCAAAACATTATAAAAAAGAACGATTTTGCATGGCTTGACCAAGCGTCATACTATCCAGATACTCAAGCTCGCCGCCCATCGGGACGCCTTGTGCTAAACGCGTCACTTTATTGACATGGCGACTGACAGCCTCACTAATAAAGTGCGCCGTAGTCTGACCTTCGACAGTCGTACCTGTTGCCAGTATCAGCTCTTCGACAGGTTCTTGCTTCACTCGCCATACGAGCTGATCAATATTTAAGTCATCGGCGCTGACACCATCAATTGGCGATAGATGCCCACCCAACACAAAATAACGACCACGGTAACCAGCTGTCTGTTCAATCGCCATTACATCTGCTGCTGTCTCGACCACGCATAGCAGACTGTCATCACGTCTAACATCTTGGCAAAGCGGACATACAGCCTCATCACTAAAGCTATGGCAACGCTGACATTCAACAATATCACGCATGGCTTCATCTAGTGCTTGGGCGAGTGCCATGCCTTGTGGGCGTTTTTTACTGAGCAGATGTAACGCCATTCGTTGGGCACTTTTTTGACCGACGCCTGGCAATATACGCAGCTGTTTGACCAGCTGATCAAATTTGGCTGTAAGCAAAGTAGCTTTCCTTTATTTAACTGAATTTAACTTAATTTAAAAAATCGTAGCTATAAAAATGGGGTCGTATCGTGTCGATAACAACCCCATTTTTGTGTTCAGTCTAAAGTATTTAATGCTTAAAACATGCCTTGCATACCTGGTGGCAGACCCATGCCTGAAGTCGCGCCAGCCATCGTTTCTTCATATAGTGCATCTGCTTGACGAACCGCATCATTAATAGCAGCAGCGATAAGATCTTCAATCATATCTGGCTCATCTTCTAGCAGACTTGGATCAATAGTCAAACGCTTAACCACATGACGACCAGTCATCGTTACTTTAACTAAGCCACTGCCCGCTTCTGCTTGCACTTCTTTGTTAGCAAGTTCTTTCTTGGCGTTTTCAACGTTTGCTTCTACTTTCTTTTGCATCGTTTGTGCTTGTTGCATCAATGCTTGAATGTTCATAGTTGCCTCTTTTGTTATTTATGGTTTGTATTTTATGCTAGTGCGTATAGTAATGAATAATTAACAACGTAAAGTTAATGCAATGCGTTAGTGCAGATTATACCGTTATCTTTACAAACTGTCTAAACCACGTGCTAAGTCTTTGATAATATCGTCTACATCTTCTAGACCTACCGACAGACGAATCAGGCCATTTTTAACGCCAGCTTCAGCACGCGCCTCAGCACTCAGGCGAAAATGTGTGGTCGTCGCAGGATGGGTAATCGTGGTTTTGGCATCACCCAAATTATTGGTGATAGAAACCATTCGAGTTGAGTCAATCACGTGCCACGCAGCCGCTTTTGAGTCAAGGCTAGCAGATGGCTTAACTTCAAAGCCCATGATAGCACCATAGCCATCTTTCATATGATGCTGACGTGTGGCAAGCTCATGCGCGGGGTGATCACTCAAGCCTGAGAAATGTACCGTGCTCACATTAGGATGATTGACCAAGAATTCTGCCACTTGATTGGCATTTTGGCAGTGTGCTTGCATACGTAATTTAAGTGTCTCAAGCCCCTTGGTAAATACCCAAGCATTAAACGGACTCATGCTAATACCGCCTGAGCGCACAACAGTAAACGCTTCTTGCATCAGCTCATCACTGCCAACTAACGCACCGCCCAGCACTCGACCCTGTCCATCCAAGTATTTGGTCGCAGAGTGAATCACCACATCCGCACCCAAGTCTAATGGGCGCTGCAAGGCTGGTGTCGCAAAGCAGTTATCGACGACGAGTAATATGTCATTGGCTTTGCATAGCTGGCTTAGATAACCGATATCACAAATCTGAGCCAATGGATTACTTGGACTTTCACAATAGATCACTTTGGTGTTTGGTTGTACCGCATTGGTCCATGCATCATTGTCAAAGCAATCAACATAGCTAACTTCAACACCAAACTTCGCCATATAGTTGTTAAACAGACCGATAGACGAGCCAAATAACTGATTGGCAGCGAGCAGATGGTCACCCGCTTTTAGATATGCCAAGCACATGGTCAGGATTGCACCCATACCAGAGGCCGTTGCAACCGCACGCTCACCGTTTTCTAGCGCGGCGAGACGACGCTCAAAAGTACGGACGCTTGGGTTGGTATGACGAGAGTAAACGTTTCCTGTCTTTGTACCGTCAAAATGTGCCGCCGCATCCGCCGCTGATTGGTAGACATACGAGCTGGTGGTAAAGATCGGTTCTGAATGCTCGCCCTCATCGGTACGATGCTGACCTGCGCGCACGGCGATGGTTTGCATACCGTAATCTAATCCTAAATCTAAGGCATCGTTACGCCAGTTTGGATCTAACCCATCGTTTGAGTTTTTTTGGTTCAAATTATTCTCATCTTTCGTTTGCGACTGACTCATAGACGTTCCATTGCTGTGTTTTGGTTGATATAAAAGGACTGCTTATTTTTTTGATTATTAAGCAAATTCATCATCGTTATCATAACATGCTGACTTATTTCAAACATCTGCTTTCAGATACCTCTCCATATTATTTGTGCCTACTGCAGACTCAAACGATTCAGGATAAGGAGTATCAGACAGGTTGAACTGCCTTAAAAACAGACCACATCCATCGTCAAACCTAACAAAAATAACGTATTTATAATAGGCAGATATGCTAACAGCTGCTAAGCTTAGCGACGATTTGAATTTTGGCGTTGGTGATATTTTTATAGACCGTCCAATCAATGCTATCATCCTTAAAAATAGATGAACAATTTCAGCAAATTACTTATCCATGCATTTTATTTATCAGTATATTTAGGCTCATCAAGGTAAATTCGTTATGTCGATGTTCAGTATAGAACCAAGCAGCTTATCGTTGAGTCTGACACTTGGGCTGACTTTAGGTCTGAGCGCTTGCCAGAGCCTACCCAAACAGCCACATCTACCTGAGAGCCAAGCGCTATCAGCGCGAGTCAATGCTTTATACCAACAAGAAGACAGCCCAAAGATTGAGCAAAATACAGCGACTACAACCAACAATACTGATTTAGTGACCGCCATCACAGCACAAAATGAGATTCATCCTGATCTGTCAGGCTATCACCCGATCGTGACTGGCGCCAATGCGTTTGCCGCCCGTAGTATGTTAACAGGTATGGCCACGCGCAATATCGATGCGCAGTATTATATTTGGCATAATGATCAGGCTGGCCAACTGCTATTAAAAGACTTGTGGGAAGCGGCTGAGCGCGGTGTGATCGTGCGTTTGTTGTTGGATGATTTTAATAACAGTGCAAAGTTTGATCAGCACCTATTACGTTTTGCGAGCCACCCTAATATCGCGGTGCGTATCATCAACCCATTAATGCACCGTAAGTTTTCAACATTGAACTACGTCACAGGTTTGCCGCGTATCAATCGCCGTATGCACAATAAAAGCATGACGTTTGATAAACAGATTACCGTTATCGGCGGACGTAATATCGGTAATGAGTACCTGAGTAACGATCAAAGCAGCCAGTTTGCGGATTTGGATGTTTTACTGATTGGTAAAGTCGTCGCAGACATTGATAATAGCTTTGCCAGTTACTGGTCATCGCCGCTGTCGTTTGACATCGAAACTTTAGCCAAGTTCGACGATGACGTCACGCCTGATTTTTTGAAGGCATTAGACAAGCTGGGTATAGATGAGGAAAATAACGAAGGCAGTAGCTTGACGGTTTATAAAGCCGCCATCAAAGACTCGACGATAGACACTGATCTGATCAACAAACGCGTGCCGTTTCGTTGGACAGACATGCAGTTTTTGAGTGACGATGTTGGCAAGCTGTCCAAAAGCGTCTCATCTGAGACCAACTTGGTGCATCAACTGCGTACGTTACTCGGTAGCCCAACCAAAAAACTGACAATCATCTCGTCTTATTTTGTCCCGACCAAAGATGGGGTCGATACTTTGGTGAAGCTGGCCGAATCTGGCGTTGACATCAAAATATTAACCAACTCATTTGATGCGACCGATGTGACTGCCGTTCATTCTGGTTATAGCCAGTGGCGACCTCGCCTGCTTCGTTCAGGCGTCAAAATATATGAGCTTAAATCGACCGCTGCTGAAGAAAAACGTGACAATAAACTGTGGCGAGCACGCAGCCAATCTTCGACCAGTTTGCACGCAAAAACGTTTGCAGTAGATGATTATCAAGTCTTTATCGGTTCATACAACGTTGACCCACGCTCTGCCAATATCAATACCGAAATGGGCGTAATCATTAATGATGATGAACTAGCAAGGCAGCTGCATGGCGCTTTGAGCGACGATCTATTAAATCAAGCGTATGAAGTCAAGCTACTAGAAAATGGCAACCTGCAATGGCACACCATGGAGAAAGGCGAAAAGGTAGTCTATGACTCAGAGCCACGAGTGGACATGGCTGACCATGTTTGGTTAACCATTATGTCTTGGTTGCCCATTGACTGGCTATTGTAGATATATAGCTTATTAATTTCGACAGTTCTAGAACATTTGGTTTTGCGACTCAGTTGTATCAAGTAAACAAAGTACCATTTAAAAACTTTTATTTTAAACACCCAACTTATTGTTTCGGCAAATCATCTTTCATATATCTTGATTTGCCGTTTTTATCATGGCCGGTTATCCAAACGATGATCGTCTTAATGACCACTTTACTCTGTGGATATGTGATCTATTATGCCGTCTCGTTCTCAATACGCCCTAATGTCTACTAAAGACAAAAACATAGTGATGTTCATTAGCTTCATCAGCGCTGTGATATTTTTTGATTTTTTGATTTACTTGTATATCTCAGATATTGTTTCAGCGGCAATTTTTCCTGCTAATGCTGACCCTAGAGTTGCTAAACTGCAAGGAATGGGGCTTTTTGTTATCGGTTATTTAGCACGTCCAATCGGAGGTGTTCTCATCGGTCGTTATGGTGATATAAAAGGTAGAAAACCCGTTTTATTGCTAAGTATCATAGTCACCGCATGTAGTCTCCTAGCGATGGCATGTCTGCCTACTTATGCGCAGTGGGGCGCGCTTGCACCCGCGTTATTCATATTGCTAAGAATCATACAGGGTATGGCATTTGGTCTTTACGTACCATTATCTTGGGTGTTTGTAGCAGAGCATGTGCCTAGGCAGTATTTATCAGTGGCTTGCAGCTACGTTACGGCTAGCTTTTTGGTAGGTGTACTCTTCTCTAATGCGTTTTTTCTGTGGTTGACTGACTTTATGACCACTGTACAGCTGACTGATTATGGCTGGCGTTTACCATTTTTTGTTGGTGCTTTACTAACCTGTCTACCTTTGTTGGTATGGCGATTGGTTAAAGAGACCCCGTTTTTCTTGGCATTAGATAAGCCAAAAACTGGTAAAAATTTGGGTAGACCATTTACGGTATTATTCAAACGCTGCAAGCACTCTATCTTCGTCAGTATGGTACTGACGCTAGTGATCTCTAGCATCACCTCTGTCATTGTCTTACTACTACCAGATCTAATAGAAATTAACTTTACGTTAGACAGTGACTTGTTTAGCTTCTCCCATAGCTTAGGCATCGTATTTATGATTCTTGGCTGTGTCTTTTATGGGATTATCTCAACCCATGAGAACTTTGGTAAAATTTTGGTCGTTGGCTCTGTTCTACTTATCGCTCAAACACTGGCGTTCTTTTATCATCTGCAGGCGGGTGGCGACTATATATTGATTATGTATGCACTGCTAGGTTTCTGTGCCGGTATCGTGGGCATGGTGCCTGCCATTTTGGTGCAGCTATTTCCGACCAATGTACGTCTCACCGGCATTTCTTTTTGTTATAATATTACCTACGGTATCGTTGGTGTGCTGATACCCTTCGGTCTTGGCTACGCCACGACGCTTATCAGCTTCTCACCAGCGCTATATATTGCCTTTGTGGGCTCTATCGGTATCATTATGGGGCTTTATTTCTATAATTTGCCCGAATTCAAAAAGATTGACCATGTTATTTTATAAATAATAAATCAGTCACTAATTTGAACGATATTTAAAACTAAGGTGCAATGGGATATCTCATCCATTGCACCTTATCCATTATTTAAGACACAGATATTAAGGCTTGATAACCATGGTTGATATGACCAACAAACGCCTCTCAGTTGCGCCAATGATCGACTGGACGACGACAGATTATCGTTATTTTGCACGACTATTTAATCCACATACCTATCTATATACCGAGATGATCAGTACTGGCGCATTGATACATGGCAATCGAGCACGGCATTTGCGCTTTGATACGCTTGAGCATCCTCTTGTATTGCAGCTCGGCGGTGCAGACATCGGTGAAATGACACAATGCGCAGAGTTTGCTCAGCAATATGGCTATGACGAGGTCAATATCAATGTTGGCTGCCCCTCAGATCGCGTACAGCACAATAAGATAGGTGCCTGTCTGATGGCAGAACCTCAGACCGTCGCTGACTTGGTCAAGCATATGCAAGCTGCAGTCGATATTCCAGTGACGGTCAAGCATCGTATTGGCATCGATGACTTTGATAGTTATGAGTTTATGGTGGACTTTGTGCAGACAGTCGCAGCGGCAGGTTGTACCCGCTTTATCGTACATGCGCGTACGGCATGGTTGCAGGGGCTCAGCCCTAAGCAAAACCGCGAAATACCACCGCTGCGTTACGATGATGTGTACCGTCTAAAGCAGGACTTCCCTGAGCTGGATATTGAAATCAATGGCGGTATCGATACAATTGAAGATATAAAAATGCATCTGCAGCATATCGATGGCGTGATGATTGGTCGGGCGTTTTATCACAATCCGTATCTATTAGCAGAGGCCAATAGCTTATGGAATGAGGCAACTCCTGAGACAATACCTAAGCGCTCGGAGATTTTAGCGCAGCTTTATCCCTATCTCGAAGAACAACTCGCAAAAGGCGAAGCGCTGCCAACGATGACACGGCATTATTTAGGACTCTTCCAAGGTCTGATGGGCGCGCGTAAGTGGCGTCAAGCCTTGAGCGGCAAACCTCAGCTGACGATTGATGATATCAAGCGAGCTGCCGATGAAGTACTACTATTAAATCCTGATGCATAGCCCTAACACGTAGCCAAATTTTTATATCTGACTGGCTCGACAGAATTTACATGCCAGCCGTCGTGGTGGTCAGTATTTCATCTACGCCGCTTGCGCAATATACTGCCACATCGCTGCACCATTATTGACAATGTGTAGTACGATTGGCAGTAATAGCGAGCCCGACTTAATCCGTGCATAGCAAAATATCAATGCTAACACTACGATGGTACTAATCTCATAGATACCATACTGCACATGGATCACAGCAAATATCAAACTTGTTACAATACTGGCGACAATCGCCCCATAATTCGCTGAATAGGATGGTGCCGTGAACCGTTCTGCGATGGCTGACCACAATATACCGCGAAAGATAACCTCTTCATAAATTGGTGCGACGACGACCATGGCAAACACCAATAGCCAAACCGAAATGACAGACTGATAGAGAGGATCGACAAACACCAGTGGTGTCATATCGAGTACATACGTTAGTGCCTGACTGGCAATCATAAATATCAGTAGCAGCCCAAGCATTCCTATACCCACCGACAGTGAGAACGGTTTTAGTGCTAAATATTGACGCAGACTGCCACCTTTGAAACGAATAATAAGCACGCTAATTGCCACTAGCAATACACAGCCGATAAGTATAGACAGGCTCACGACCGTTCCGTCATTACTACCGAAAAAGAATATACGCCCTATCGATGTCCTTTCATCGGCAGGTAATACCAACTTGCCAGCGACATAAACACCTACCAACTGACTGATAAAAAACGCAAGCACCATTCCTACTGTTAGTACGAATGTACCCACACGCGAAAATAGCGGCAGAGACTTAGGTGAGGCAGTCGTACTAGATGACGCAGTTAGGTTTTTTGGCATAAAGGTATCACTTAAAAATACTCTGGCAGCTCATATCTATTACAAGCATAACTAATGATATGTTGCGTTTAGTTGGACAATTGCTGCTTAATCAATCCTAACACCTGCGTTGAGACAGACTCTGGATGCTCAAGTGGGAACATATGCCCTCCTTTGTGAGTCTCATAAGGAATACCCAAGCGCGATTTTATCTGCTGCGGAAAGCGACGTTTCAAAAAGATACTGTCTTGACCAATAATTAAAGTCACAGGCACTTTAGGACCACGATTCGGTGCCAGCCAATACCAAGATGGATTGGTACGGAACACAGCAACTTCGCTAGCTTTAGGGATAGCCAATGTCACTTTGCCATCCGCGCGCTCATGTAAGCCGTGATCGATATATCCTTGAAAGCTACGCTCATCAAAATTTTTAAAAAACCCTTTATGTCGCATTTTCTCATATGCTTCATCTCGGCTATCCCACACATCACGGCGATGTTTGGACACGCCAGCTGGTGATAGTTTGTCCATCAGACGATTATTCATAAGCGGTAATCTGTCTGCTGTCTTTGCCAAATGCCACAACAAGCTGACTTTGCCATAAATCCAAGGCGGGTCCATAAGCACCGCTTGTGCAAACAAATCAGGCTGACGATACGTGGCCTGCAACGTACACATGGCCCCAAGCGAATGCCCCACTCCTACCACCTGCGCTACGCCATGCTCTTCGCAGGCATTTTTTACGCTATCGATGATTTGCTGCGTCAAACTACGCCAATGATCATCGACTGGATAATCGGGCGTATCACCCAACATCGCAATATACTCAATCGTAAAAAATTCTGATAAACCTTTAAAAAATGGCTCATATACCGCGCTTGGCATTCCATTAGCATGGGCAAAATGCAGCACAGGTTTATTGGTTATTTTAGAGACAGGCAGTTTAGTAAAGGACTGCAAATTTACTTCATCACTCATGACAGACTCTCGTGGGATCGTTTATGTTATATATTATTGTTAATGATTGAACCTTGTACCATTATTAAAATCAACAGCATCAAAACTACCCTAATCAAAACCAACCATGTTTATATGGCAAATTTGACGACTGTGTTTGATGGTTATAGTTGTATAGCTAATTTAATCAGGCTATCACTCAGACCAAGGTTTTTTATTTGGTATTGCATACAATTAAGGCTGAGCACAATTATATGCTCAGCCTTAACAATCATACACATTATATCTAAAACATAAAACGCTTAACGCATCTGCCCAGTGTTGCTTTCTTGTGGCAATACGTCGAGACTAACGCTAGAGCCAATACCTGCACCTAACTTTACTGCAAAACGATCCATAAACATTTGGAACGGATCAGTTGGGCTATAGCTAATGATCGTATCTAGATCTAGTTGCTTACTTAGACTTGTGATACTACCTGTTTTGTCTGCTAAGCCTAGCTCAATAGACTGTTCACCTGTCCAGAATAACCCCGAGAATAGTTTGTTTTGCTCAGGATTCTTCAGACGGTCACCGCGACCTTCTTTGACAGCATTGATGAAATGCTTGTGCGTGTTTGCTAGTACTTTTTCGACATGGTTTTCTTCATAATCAGTCAACGGACGAGATAAGCTTAAGATATCTTTATACTCACCAGCCGTAATCGTACGATCTTCTACGCCAACTTTGTCCATCAAACCTTTGACGTTATAGCTTGGCATAATGACACCGATAGAGCCGACCAAACTTGATGGATTGACATAAATCTCATCTGCAGCAGACGCAATATAATAAGCACCTGACGCACCGATATCACCAATCACCGCATAAAGCTTTTTGTCTGGGTATTCTTGGCGTAAGTCCATCATGGTCTGCCAAATCTCGTCAGACTGTACCGGTGAACCGCCAGGTGAGTTAATGTCCAATGCCACTGCTTTTGAGTTGCTATTTGCAAAAGCGTCTCTCAATGCTTCATTGACATCATACGCATTAGCCACATCGTCATTACTGATGACGCCTTGCAGCTCAACCACTGCTAAATGTGGATCGCTAGTATCGACTGCGTCCATACCTGTTGGCGTACTGCTGCAACCACGACCAAGGGTCAAAAATATCAATAAGATATAACCAAAGGTCAGTAGTTTAAAAAAGATACTCCAGCGACGAGCGCGGCGCTGCTCAACCACACTCGCTAATAACGTGTTTTCCAGCACCTTCCATTCTTGTCCACTTGGCGGGCTTGGTTGCTGCGGTTGCGTTGGCTGATTTGCCGAGTTATCAGGACGTTTGTTAGGGTCTGGTGGCCAGTTGGGCATATAACTTCCTAAGTTAGAAACAATCTAAAACAATAAAATGAGGTTGTCGAGAAATACAGCTAGAACGGTGATATATACCTGATACTGTCTCACCATATCTGTGACCTATGTTAATAGTCAGTGACCTGTATTAATAGGCTGCTAAGTATGGTGGTATTTCGATAATGGTTCAATAGTATAACTGTGAAATATCACTATATTGTAACGCTGGTAATATAAGCCTTATTTTTGAGGGTGAGTAGTTTCGGCATTGGGAGTGCTATTAATGTTATTTAGCGATAATGCAGCTTCTAACGGCTTATTATCATAGGTTATAACTTCATCGATTCTCTGACGACTTGTGATATCGCCTGTAATTTGCGAGGCACTATGACCAAGCCAACGTGTATTTTTGAATAGCATGTCATCATTATTTGATTCAGCTGAACATAGTAATGCCCACATTTGCCAAACGCGTTGATGAGTATCAGCATTTAAAATCAGACGTGACTGGGACTCTGACTGTTTGCTAGTTAACTTGTTAGATGCTACTTGTACTTGAGGGCTAACAGGTGAATTGGCAGGTAACGAGTTGAGTGGATCTGCCGCATTGTATCTTAGAACGCGTATAGGCAAGTTAGTATCAAGAGCAATCGTACAATCCCAAACGCTGGTATCACCTATCTTAGTCCAACCAGTGATGGCCTGTACTGACAATTCATCGTTGGCCGACTGCCATATTTTGCCTTGCTCACAACGTTGGGCACTGATAGTGGGCGTATCTTCAGACTGCTTAACTGTTTTGTAAGCTTGCTGAAATGCAGACCAACGATCAGAGCGTCCTGCTTGCCAATATTGGCTAATGGCTAACCGGTCATTTAATTGAGCAACAATCATCGGTAGTAATTCAGAATTTTTGGTATTAGCAATATTCTTATCGTCAGGAATTAATGTATCAGTCAGGCCGACACTGCTACTCTGCACGACAATGCTCTCTAACTTATTGACAGATAAACTGCCCAGTTGCTGCTCTAAATTTTTAGATAATTTGTCTGCTGTCAGGCTGCTTGGCATCGTTCGTGTAGAGGCTGGTCTATGATCAGCTAAGAACAACCAATTGGTATTGTCTTCATTGACGGTAGGATATTGTAGCAATGCCGCCGTTATATACGAATCACCTGTCGGCAAAATATATAGGGTCGGCATCGTGACAAATGACTGCTGATTGGCATACACCGTCATCATCAGCAACGTCAATGGTGGCAACGTTAACCAACGACTGAGTAAACCTCGTGGCAACAGCCAAGGCAATGCACTTAGCAAAGCCATCGATAGTATCGCGATATTAACTGGTGTATAGAGCCATGCATCCGATAGCGCTGGCAATGACGTCAGCCAACTCATCAGATTGTGTAGATGACCGACTATCGTACTGATAACTATCCAAATGGTATCCGCGATACTCGGCACCAGAAGGTAACATAGTCCTGCTAATAGATTGAGCGGTACAATCACCCAACCAAATAGCCCGATAGCAAATAAATTGATAAAAAGTCCCCATAACGACGCCTTACCAAATAAAAGCAACGTAACGGGTAATAAAGTAAGAAACAGCCAAAACTGTAGTTTAAATACACGCTTGATCGTTTGCCAAACACGGTTAGATAGCGCGTTATTGAGATGAGTACGTGGCTTATCATCGTATAAATTCGTTGTAGCAGTAGTTTGGTGCTCATACGACTTATCGTCATACTTGAGTAATAACGCCACTGCAATAAAAGATAGCCAGTATCCCGCCTGCCATAATACGTAAGGGTCATGCCAAGCCATAAATATAGCCAATGCCAATAGCACGCGCATCGTACTGATAGGAAGTAATGTTAGTCTAACGAATCCAATCGCTAATAACATCCAAGCCGTACGGGCAGCAGGCACGTCAAAACCAGTAAATAGCGCATAAATAAAAGCGGCACCGATCATTACCCACCAGCGCACTTGCCAGCGCGGAATACGACGGTAAATCGCCGAATAATTACGATCAAACAGCAGTACGGCTATACCTGCTAGCACAATAGCTAAAAACAGTACGTGCGTACCTGAAATAGCGAGCAGATGTGAGATACCCGCCAGTTGATATAAATCCTTAGTATCACGATTAATCAAGCTACGATCACCCGTAAGCAGACTTAATGTCACGGCTTTTGCTTGTTGTTCTGCTGTCGTTTGTGCTGACCAGTCTTGATAAAAATGCTGTCGTAATCGCCAACGCCCTTGATCAATACGAGTACGAAAGCGCTGAAGATATGAATCAGAGTCTAGCGACTGCTTCGAATATTTTTCAGCGCTGATTTCATTGCTAATTTCGCTACTATTTACCAATGTAGGACTCATGGCCAAAATATTTGCAACGCCATCAATATGCCGACCTCGCAACCAGCGATAACTGTCAAAACCAGTAGGGTTATTGACTGCTTGCTCAGAAGTAGCCAACGGCGCCAATGCTAGGCTCATGAATACCTCATCACCGGGCTGCAAATCGTTTAAGGATGTAAGCTGACTATCATTTGCAGACTTTCTTGGATAGGCGTTAAGTAAGATTCGGTGTTCGCTAACTTTGAGACTAACTTCATTGGAATTAATATCGTGATTAGTGCTTAGGCTATTTTTATTTGCATCTAAGTAGTCGGATGTTTTAGTTGCTAATTCTATCGGCGTTAGCTCAGCTACTAATGGAGTGATGTTTGTTATCACTGCTACTTGGCGATAACCGCTGTCTGTAGTGGCATCATAAACACTGTCGCTCAACCCTTCGATACGCACGAGTGCTTGTACTCGTAACGGTGCAGTTACTTCAGTGCTTTCTGCTCGTTGATGAGTAACCAAAGCTTGCAGTGCGCTGCCTATCACTAACACAGTCGCTAACAAAGCTAAGACTAAGTGTCTAATAATTCGGAAAGGAGGTTTAGTATGACGAGATGCATTGTTAAAGGTGTTGTTATCAGCGCTGTGGCTGTCTATCGAGGGTATGTTGAATTGAGCAGACGCCAACAGAAAAGTGGCAAATCCAATCAGCGCCAACGACAGATTAGACGTACCAACTGTCTCTAGCAAGGATAAGTCAGTTGGCAATATCACATTATCTGCGACTGCCAATACGCCCATCATAACTGTAATTATGAGGCTACCAATCAACCAGTACACCAGCACTCCTTGCTTGATGACTTAAATATTATTCGGCCAAATATGGTTACTTACTATAGCAAATGGCACGCGATGCAATAGCATTTATATTTATATTACCCTATACTGAGGCAACGTATTAGGTGGTAACTATCTGACACCACCATTCTGTGTGTTCTAACCTTTATCCTACTCACCATATATTACTTTATACCAGCTTCTCAATACCATTGAGTAGACTGTAGTTAATGATTAAAGGCGATCCTGTGCCCCAAAAACGTCTAAAAGACCTACTTCCTACACCAGAGAAAATCTTAGAAAGTCGCACTTTAAAGCTGTTTGCACCGCACTTGGCTGATCCAAGGTTATGGCATTTTAATCGACACAGCCTAAATAAGGCCGTATATATCGGTGTACTAAGTGCATTTTTTCCACTGCCAGGACAGATGTTGCTGGCACTTATTGGCTCGCTTATTTTTCGTGCCAATGTCCCTATGGCGCTTGGTTTGACATGGATTACCAACCCAGTCACTAGCTTGCCAATATTTTATGCTGGATATTATATCGGTGCAAAGATCATTGATGCACCTGTGATTAGCTTACGATTCATTGGTAGAATGATTGCGGACTTTAGCTTATGGGCATTATCAAATGGTGCCAATCCGTTCATTACTTATCGCGGTACCGTATCGCTTGCTGCATTTTGTATCGGGCTAACGATTTTGGCCGTGGTCACCAGTCTTATTTGTGGTTTGGCATTTAAAGCCATTTGGCGTTACAAAACTGTGGCGAGCTGGCAGAAACGTCAGCAAAAACCTTCTGACGAATCTGACAAGTTATAAGGCAATTTATCTTTGTTATATAGCTATAACGCTTACGCCTTAGCTTAGCTTAGCTTAGCTTAGCTAGCAAAGCTTATTCTTCTTTACTGTTCTCTATAGCATTTAAGACTTTGTCAGTGAAATTGCTATCCATCGGTACAATCTCAATGACTTCATCATTTTTACAGAGCGTATAACGCTTACCTGTCGCGCTATCTTGGACTTTTAAGTCGTAATCAACCCCAGCCAAAGTGATGGCATCAAACACAGGAGTCAGTAGCTCGGTTTGCGCCTGTCTATCGAGCGTTTCAAACAAAGTTGGATCGATGTAAGGCTTTAACGGCTCATCACCTTCTTCTGCACTGCCAAAAGCCGCAATTGGATTATCATCTTCACGCATTTTACGCATCCTTATAAAATAGATAAGGCGGCTGGCTCACAACCGCTTAATCGCTAGTTTCTATGATATATTTTCTTAATAATACAACAATAAACCTTTAACGTAACAGTCCTGAAAAACGCAAACAGATGGCGTTTCGGTCAATTTCTCGACCTAATATAAAAAATTATTAATACTGTTCCCAATGCCCATTGCGTAGCAACAACTGACGGTCAGCAAGCGCCGCCAAATTGCGATCATGCGTCACCATAAGTAGCGCGGTTTGCATGGTGCTTTGTAGCTCTGACAACAGGCCAAAGACGCTTTGTGCATTATCATAGTCCAAGTTACCTGTTGGCTCATCTGCCAAAATAAGCGATGGCTTAGTCACTAGCGCACGTGCAATTGCCACACGTTGGCGCTCGCCACCTGATAGCTCACCTGGTCTATGCATCAAACGATGCTCAAGACCGACATTTTCCAAAATCTCAACCGCTTGCTTACGAGCATCAGTCGTTGATACTTCTGGACGCATCAGCAATGGCATGGCTACGTTTTCGATTGCTGTAAACTCTGCCAACAGGTGATGAAACTGATAAATAAAGCCCAAATGCTTATTTCGCATTGCACCGCGCTCAGTTTCATTCATGCTATTTAATAGCTGACCGTGCAACCAAACTTCACCACTGGTTGGCGTATCTAGACCACCAAGCAAATGTAGCAACGTACTTTTACCTGAACCACTGGTTCCAACGATAGCGATGCGCTCACCCGCATGAACAGTCAGATCAAGACCAGTCAATACTTGTGTACTGACCGCGCCTTCATCATATATCTTATTGATATTGGTCGCCTCTAAAATGGCAGACATAGCGCTTCCTTTATTTTATTTATTTCGGTATTTATTTCGATGTTTAGGCGTTTGCGATTACTCATAGCGTAGCGTTTGAGCAGGCTGAATCTTAGCTGCTCGGCGCGCTGGATAAATCGTTGCCAAAAAGCTCAGTACAAACGACGCACCTGTGATTAATACCACGTCTAACAAACGCAGCTGTGATGGCAAGTAATTGACAAAATACGCATCAAATAGGTTCAGACCAAAGGCTTGGTTAATAAAGCCTAAAATATCGCTGACCGTAAGCGCAAATATCACACCCAGTATCGTACCAGCGATAGTACCGATAACCCCGATAACCACACCTTGGACCATAAAGACTTGCGTAATCAAACGAGGAGACGCACCAAAGGTTTTTAAGATTGCGATATCCGCTTTTTTATCGGTCACTAGCATGACTAGACTTGAGACAATATTAAAAGCAGCAACTAAGATAATCAAAAATAGTAATAGGCCGACCATGGCTTTTTCCATTTGAATTGCCCCAAACAGATTGCCATGAGTCTGTGTCCAGTCATTTGGATATAGCTTCTCAGGTGCTATCGCAGCCGCTTTTTCTGCAGCTATCGGCGCAGTAAAGATATCGTTAAGCTTCATGCGTACGCCCTGCGCACCTTCTGGTAAACGCAGTAATTTTGCCGCATCTCCCATCGGGATAAACGCCATAAGGCTGTCTACTTCTGGGCTGATCGTAAAGATGCCTGTCAGAGTAAAACGCTTAAATCGCGGTATCACGCCTGCTGGTGATGGTGACGCTTCTGGCAATACTAGCGTCACTTTATCCCCTATTTGCAGACCCAAGGACTGCACCATCTCCTCGCCCAACACGATACTGAAGTCACCACTTTTCAGAGTGTCAATACTACCTTCAATCATATGTTCATTGATGATGGAGACGTTTTTTTCGTATTCAGGCTCGACGCCTGTCACCATGATCCCTGCGACCTGACCATTTGATGTCAGCATCCCTTGCAGTTGAATGAATGGTGCCACAGCTGCCACTTCTGGGTCTTCTTTGATCTGATCGGCTAGCTGTTCCCAGTCGCCAATAATTTCTGATGAGACCACAGTAGCCTGCGGTACCATTCCCAAAATACGGGTTTTCAGTTCACGGTCAAAGCCGTTCATCACTGATAGCACCGTAATCAATACGGCAACCCCAAGCGTCAGACCAATCATCGAGATGAGTGATATAAAGGAGATAAAGCCATTACTACGTTCTGCTCGGGTATATCGTAAGCCGATAAATAACGCTAAAGGACGAAACATATTCAAACTCTTTATCTTATCTACGTGCGACTTTATATAGGTTGCATAACGAGCAGTAGTAAATGCATCATACAGTTGCTACTACTCACATATAAATCAAACACAAAAACAGGGTGTCAGACGAGCCAATAACAGCTGTCAAAAGGGAGCTAGTTTGACACAAACTAGCTGATATGTGCCAGTCATTAGCAACAACTGAGAGTATTTTTTACCAAAAAACTGGGTTTTGTTATTATTTTTTATAGGGGGCTTGCTATTAGCTGTACCAATACCTATATATTATATGCTAAAGACAATTGTCATTAACCCCTCATTGAGGTTTCTGATCTTTTACTGGCTAGGCTGCTGACCATCATAAACCAATCATTTAAAATGTTGGATGGTACACAAGCAAACACAGTATTAGATACAAACCTCACGCTGACTTAATTTTGAGTATTTTCATGACCATAAATTATCAATACAAAAACATTCAATCTCCCACCAAGATCACGTTGACCGATGAGCAGTCTGCAGGTCACGCCGATCACTGGCGTATTCTGACCGATGATATGAGTCATGATGTGCCTGAATGGCTACAAAAAATGATCGAAGTCGCAGCGATGCCTAAAGGCCTGAACAACAACGTCAGTGCAAAAGACAGCTGCCTGCTTTTATCAGAAGATCAGCCATGCCATATTAATCAAGTGCTCGCGATGAAAGATGGTAAGCCAGAATGCTTTATCAATGCCTATCCTTGTGTCGATAGTCCTTACGGATTGAACTGCAAAATTGAGCGTGTCATCGCCAATGACAACTCGCACGATGCCGTGTTGCGCTTACGTACTGCTGATGGCAGCATTATTTATGCGTTTGATCAGCTCTATACGACCAACCGTCATCTATATCAGCGCGACACCTCTTATTATGTCAACTTTAGTGCTTGGGCGCACGAAATTAAGCTAAGCGAGCAAAACGAAGTCATCATGGTAGAAGATCAAGAGTCTATCCGTTATCACCGTGCCTTTAATGACATCGTGGCAGCAAATGACGGAAAAATCCCTGATGATCTGCAAGAGCAAATCAGTGAATGGAAACCTGAAACCAAAGAGCAAATGGCACCTGTTGAGATTAATTTAGGCCATATGTGCGCTTACTTGTTTGGCGATACGCTAGGACAAGAAGACGAAGCTTGGTGTCAGGGGCAAGTGCTTGGCAAGCAAGAAACCGTGTTTAACGGTAAATCTATCATATTGTTTGATGTGGTAACGCTACGTGAGCAAGATGCAGATCCTTTTGTAGTGCGTATCGGTGCGCTTAATACTGCTGAAACTAATAGTATTAAAGTACATGACTACGTTCAAGCGAACGTATGGCTACAAGCAGCGATATACAAAGAAAACCAATCAAATGTGACGCAGCAATCAAAAGCTAGCTAGCCTGTTTGAGAAATCTTCTCTAGCTTTCATGCTTACTTATGTACTTACGCAATAAAAAAGCCCCTAATATGAATTAGGGGCTTTTCTGTGTCTTATGAATTCTTTCAATGCAAAACGTAACGTAAAAATCGTATAGGTATATGATTAAGCCATCGTCGTCATTGATTTGATGCGAGTATATAGCTCTTTTTGCTCTGCGCTTGGACGTGCAGTCTGTACGGCCATTAGCTGTGACATATCGCCTTCGACACGGATTTTGCCACTCATAAACGCACCCATGATTTGGTTGGTATCAAAATCAGTGATGATAGACTGTAGGATATCGCGATCTAATAGCAGCGTCGTCGTTGCATTATCATTTAAGCCACGATGCAGCAAACCATTTGCAAAATTGGCTTCGATAGTTTTATCAGCTTCAGCCACTTTTAGGTTGACGACCATATTGGCAAGTACTGGTGGTAAATTTAACTCACCTGCTTCGTTGCCCATTTTTTCTACTTGCTCAAACCATTCATCTGTCAAAAAAACTGCCATATTATATTATCCTTAATTGATATTCTGTCAGACCAATATCCCTTGAGGCACTATTGGCCTAACTATTAGAATTATTAAAATGATTGCTATCAATAGACCTATGCGATACATAGCCATTAATGACGTTCAGCCTCATTATAAAGGGCGACTTGATAAGAAGTAAAACCTATTTATCGGCTCAGCAATGTTATTGTTACAAAATTTCTTTGCAAGCCTACGCTTATGTCTAGCGAGCGCTTCCCCTATTCAATCAAAATAAGCATCTAGAATAGTGACAAAATTGTGTATAAAATAGAGGAGTAGCACAGCAATAATAAGTTGCTCGCTAACATTTATACCAAAGAGTTTGTATTTTGGCGCATAGTTCTGATGATATTTAATTAGGATTGCGTTACAATACCCTTAAACAGAGTCGGGAGTTTTAACCAAACATTACATAATCGTGTTTTTTGTCAGCCGCCGCTAGCATACGTCTATGGTCAATGCGTTTTAATAGCCCTATAGATATGGGTATCTATCTTCATTAGTACAGATTTTTTCGTAATAATTAAGATACATATTTAGCCTTATGAGATGTTTGATGCTCAAAACGGCGCGTCTTCTTATTTACCTTGATGATCTATTAACAATCCTACTATCGATTGACCTTAAGTAAGATGTACGAAATGCCTATTTCTATTTATTAGTATTAACTAATAGACAGTAAGGGCCTAAATCGATAGTTAATGACGTCATTGCGCTAAATAAGCCAAAAAACAACATGTGTTGGCGCTAGTATAAATACAGATTTGAGAGTATTTATAGTGCAGACAACATAGATTGTTGGTTAATTCTGTTGATAATTCGGGCTGTAAAGGAATCATCCAATGAGTTTACAAAACACAGCAGTCGCCCCAGTTGACCGTGAGTATGAAATTACTATCGTAAGATTTTTTACGATCATGGCTGTCGTTTGGGGCATCGTCGGCATGAGTCTTGGTGTGTTCATTGCTTCACAGTTAGCATGGCCAGCACTCAACTTTGACATTCCATGGCTGACCTTTAGTCGTTTAAGACCACTGCATACCAATGCGGTGATTTTTGCGTTCGGTGGCTCTGCCCTGTTCGCAACGTCTTACTACATCGTTCAGCGTACCTGTAAGACGCGTTTATTTGCGCCATATTTGGCTTGGTTTACCTTTTGGGGTTGGCAAGCGGTTATCGTATCCGCTGTTATTACCCTTCCTCTAGGTTTGACCTCAACTAAAGAATACGCTGAGCTTGAGTGGCCGATCGATATCCTAATTGCCTTGGTATGGATCTCTTATGCCATTGTATTTTTTGGTACGCTCATCAAACGTAAAACCTCACATATCTATGTGGCTAACTGGTTCTTTGCCGCTTTCATCATTACGATTGCACTACTACACATCGTAAACAGCATGGCGATTCCAGTTAGCGCGTTCAAATCTTATTCGCTATTTGGCGGTGCAACTGATGCGATGGTGCAGTGGTGGTACGGGCATAATGCGGTAGGTTTTTACTTAACGGCAGCCTTCCTTGGAATGATGTATTATTTCGTTCCTGTACAGATTGGCCGTCCTATCTATTCTTATCGTTTGTCTATCGTTCACTTTTGGGCATTGATTGCTTCATATATGTGGGCCGGTGGTCACCATTTGCATTATTCAGCGCTTCCTGATTGGACGCAGTCTCTTGCTATGGTCTTCTCAATCATCCTGTTCGCACCATCTTGGGGTGGTATGATTAACGGTGTACTAACGCTATCAGGTAGTTGGGATAAGCTGCGTACCGATCCAATCATTCGCTTTATGATTGTTGCATTGTCGTTCTACGCGATGTCGACGTTCGAAGGCCCAATGATGTCTATTAAAACAGTGAATGCGCTATCGCATAATACTGATTGGACAGTTGGTCACGTACACTCAGGCGCACTTGGCTGGGTTGGTATGATTACCATTGGTTCGCTATACGTACTGTTACCACGTATTTATAACAAACCGAAGATGTACTCTATCAGCTTAATCACCACGCATTTCTGGCTTGCGACTGCAGGAACGATTTTCTATATCGTGTCTATGTGGATCTCAGGTATTGGCCAAGGCATGATGTGGCTTGCTACTAACCCAGACGGTACTTTGGTATATAGCTTCGTTGATACTGTTGAATTCTCGCATTTTCCATATATTGGCCGTGCATTTGGTGGCTTCTTATATGTATCGGGTATGTTTGTAATGGCTTATAACTGCTATAAAACACTCAAAATGCCAGAAGGTAAGCCTGTAGATGTCGCTGATCCAACGGATCATGAACCTAGTGTCGAAAAACCTTCGACAGCTAACGTATAAGGAGCGATCATGGCTGGTACACCGCATGAAATTATTGAAAAAAATACAGGCTTGTTAGTCATTGGTATCGTGATTGCTATTAGTTTTGCAACGCTAGTTGAAATCGTGCCATTGATCTATGACAACAACGGTCCTGAAGAAGGTGGGGTGAACGCTCCCCTTCCTGCCATGGAGCCTTGGACAGCGCTTGAATTTGAAGGTCGTGATATTTATATCCGTGAAGGATGTCACGTTTGTCATACTCAAATGGTTCGCCCATTACGTGCAGAAGTTGAACGTTATGGACCATATTCACGTGCCGCCGAGTCGACGTGGGATCATCCATTCTTATGGGGATCGAAACGTACTGGACCAGATTTAGCACGTGTTGGTGGCCGTTATTCTGAAGATTGGCAAAAGCAACATTTGATCAATCCACGTTCGCTAGTGCCTGAGTCAGTTATGCCAGGTTTCCCTTGGTTGGCGACTAACGAAGTAGATGGCGAAAACATTCAAGCTAAAATGCGTCTATTCCGCGATCGCTTCGGTGTTCCTTATACTGAAGAAGACATTGAAGGCGCTCCAGATGCAGTGCTTGGCGCTACTGAGCTTGACGCTTTGGTCGCCTATCTACAGCAGTTAGGTACCGCAATGGAAGGACAGCGCTAATGGGTATTGGTGAATTACAAACAATTGCGACCGTTTCTGCCTTTATTGCCTTCGTAGGCGTTGCATGGTGGGCGTATTCGCCAAAAAACAAAAAACGCTTCGAAGAAGATGCACAACTTGCGCTTGATGACAAGGATATAAAATCTCTGTCTGAAGAGCAGCGCAATAAGGATAAATGATGACATTTTTTTGGAGTTCTTGGATCACTGTATTTAGTTTTGCTTGTTGGCTATTTATTCTTGGCGTCCTTTTGATGGTTCTAAAGTACAAGCCAGAAGTAGAAGAAGACGGTACAACAGGTCATGAATATGATGGCATCCGAGAATACGACAAACCCCTGCCCAAGTGGTGGTTAGTGATATTTTTTGGCTCAATCGTCTGGGGCATCGCTTACTGGGTGTTTTTCCCAGCCATGTTCCCTAAGCATTGGGACGGTATTGCCACAGTAGAAGTCGATGGCGAAACGGTACCTTGGACCTCTAAAAACGAGTTGTTCAGTGAGCTTGAAAGCAACAACAAAGTATTTACCGATAACTTTGAAAAAAGCATTTTGGTAAAAGCAGATGCTGCAGGTGCGACTGCGACACTTGGTACGCTAAACGAGTTACAAGCGACCATGCGTCGTAGCGAAAACCCGCCAGCAGATCTACAGACTAAAATTGACGAAAAAGTTGCAGAACTTGCTCCTTATGTCGAAAAACTGTCTGAAAATCCAAATGCTTTAAAAGTTGGTAGCCGCTTGTTCCTACAGAACTGTTCTGTATGTCATGGCTCTAACGCTAAAGGTGCGACAGGCTACCCTAACCTAACAGATAATGATTGGTTATATGGCGGCGAAGCTAGCAACATTCTGACCACGCTACACAATGGTCGTATCGGCGGTATGCCTGCTTGGCGCGATCAGATCGGCGAAGACGGTGTACGTGCAGCTTCTGAATATGTATTGTCACTATCTCCAAACAACGGTAGTAAGAGTAACGGTGAACTTGACCAAACTTTGGTTAATCAAGGCGAAGCTATCTTTAAGCAGCAGTGTGCACTATGTCACTCTGAAAGCGGTAAAGGTATGATTTCAGCAGGTGCACCGAACTTGACTGACAATATCTGGTTATATGGCGGTGAGCGTGAGACTGTACGTAACACATTACGTTATGGCCGTGCTGGCGTTATGCCTCAGTGGGAAACTAAGCTAGGTAATGAGCGTATCATGCTACTTGCTGCTTATATCTACTCATTATCAGATAAAACAGGCAAGTCACCTGAATCAGCACCAGTTACTGCAGCTACTCAGCCTGTAGCAACTGAAGAAGCAACTGCTAACTAAGACGTTGTTACTGTACTGAATATGGACGAGATTTAATGAAGGGAGAACTGTTATTGCAGTTCTCCCTTTTTCGTATAGTGGTATTGATTTTCATTTAGAAATGACAATGATGAGCGGCTATAAACACTAGAAATCGTTCTCATATATTCGTTGCTTTTTATGATTATCACCCCATTATTAGTAAGGAGAATGCTAAAATAGCTATTTTTTAAAATAGTCTATTGGTCATGGCTTTATATCGCTCTGACTCAATCACATAACACGATAGTCAATTTCACATAAATTAGATGCAGGCTTGTTTAGTCTACTATTTGTAGTACCTTTGCTCCCCTTTCCTTGCATCAAAACTATGTTGAACCGACTATATTTACAATCGATCATTTGGTAAGCAGATTAGAAGATTTTTTATTGCATTTTCTATCCGCTATTTACTGACATTGATAACATCATACACTCATATACCTCGACGCTAGAGGTGTTTGTTCATCATGCCAGCAGACTGATTCTTTTTTTAAAGAGGCACGTTTATGTCAGCACAACAATCCAATAAAATTCCTGTACAACAAGTCGATCTTGATGCAACCAAGCATCGTGTACACCCAAGGTTTGTAACAGGTTTTTATCAAAATATTCGTGTCATCACGATGTATGCTCTTTTGGCGGCTTTTTTACTTTTGCCATGGCTGCGCTATAATGATAGACAAGCGATATGGTTTGATGTGCCATCGCAGCATTATTATATTTTTGGCATGACGTTTTTGACGCAAGATTTCTATTTTATTGCTGCATTTGCCATTATTGCCGCGTTTACGCTGTTTATGGTGACGGTATATGCAGGACGCGTTTGGTGCGGTTACGCCTGTCCTCAAACGATATGGACGCATCTATACCAATATGTTGAAAAATGGGTAATTGGCGATCGTAATAAACGTATCAAGTTTGATAAAGCACCGTTAAGTGCGAGCAAAGTGTTCAAGCGCACAGTTGTCTATTCAGTTTGGTTTTTGCTTTCTGTGATTACAGCAGCGACCTTTGTTAGTTATGTGGCGGGAACAGACTCTCTATATCATAGCTGGCAGTCAATAGGAGTAATTCCATTCCCTGACTGGCCAACGTGGGTATGGGTTTCAATGTTTATCTTCACCTTTGCTACTTATGCCAATGCAGGCTACATGCGTGAGCAGATGTGTGTACAGATTTGTCCTTATGGCCGCTTTCAGAGTGTGATGTTTGATAAAGACACATTGATCGTATCTTATGATTATGAACGCGGTGAGCCACGTGGTGCCCGTAAAAAAGGCACAAATCCAGAGCACTTAGGCGATTGCATTGAATGTACCATGTGTGTGCAGGTCTGCCCTACTGGTATCGATATTCGTGATGGTTTGCAAGTTGGCTGTATCCAGTGTGCAGCTTGTATTGATGCCTGTAACGAAGTGATGGACAAGGTCGGCTATCCGCGTGGACTGATTCGTTATACGACCGAACGTCAGTTAGCAGAAAAAGAGCCAAGCCGCGTACTACGCCCACGATTATTTGCTTATTTGACGTTATTAGCTGTGCTATGTGGCGGTGTGATATATGCGTTAACCGATCGCGTGCCCTTAGAGATTGATATCCGCCGTGACCGTAATCAGTTGTCGTCTATCAATAATCAAGGCATGATCGAAAACAGCTATATCGTTAAGCTAACCAATAAGACACAGGATACTCATACCTACACGATAACACTAGCACCGCAAAAAGGGTTGAGCTTAGAGCTGCGCTTTAATGATGTACCGTTAGAAGCAGGCGAAAGCTTTGATATGCCAGTCAGTATTTATGGTGATCCTGATGTGATAGAGTTTGGCCAAACGCCTGTCACGCTAAATGTGAGCAGCGAAAACGGTAAGTACAAGGTAAGTAAGCAAAATATCTTTACGACCCAAGGTCAGTAAATGATTAGCAGACCTATTGTTTAATTTCATGTATATCATTCGGTAGTCTGTAGCTAGTGCAAGTAATTAAATAACTAATTGTTCTAGCGAAAGGCTATTGGATACACGTTTTATCATTAAACTGGCAGCACTTAGCCGCCGAATTATCCGTTGATACCATTTGTAGATGTCTAATGAACAGCTATCTATTGAATGCGTATCTGATGCATAGGTATTTTATGTCTACTCCAGCACCGAACTTTAAACATCAAGATAAGCAGCCATGGTATAAAAATTACATGGTCGTTATCTTTGTGATTGGCATGCCTGCTGCGGTCGTGATCGCTTGTATTTGGTTTGTTTATTACTCTTACCAGATCCGTGATAGCGTGGTACGTGACGACTGGTATATGGATGGCAAAACGCTCTATCATGATGTATCCCGTGATAAGCTCACGTATGACTTAGACTTGCATGGACAAATGCAGTTTGCAGAAAATGGCGATATTGTGTTTTATCTTAACTACCCTGAGCAAAGCGTCCAGTCAGGCAAGCTGCTAAACGGCACACCACTTACTTATCCTGATACGTTGGAACTTTCTATTTCTCATGCGACGGATATCAAAAAAGACCGCGATGTTGTCCTTAAGCATGTTGAGGGAAATAAATACAGCGCACAAGTCGATATTGATCCTGTAAAAGCCAAATATTACCTACAGGTTAGCAACGACGGTAAAGATGATTGGCGTATGCAAGATGTCGCAAAACTGCCTCGTTCAAAGGTCAGCTTTGACCCGCTACCCGTTTTTGCTAAAAGTTAATGCTGTTAGTAGCATCTAGACATAAAAAAACCAGCCGCTCGTCAGAGATCGGCTGGTTTTTTTTGAGCTATTTAATATTCTACTAATGAATAGGTACTATTTAATATAACCCTGATTCATAACTACTAAATCACAGGGTTAATCGTTGGGATTTTCTGTGCTTTACGCTCGTTTTGCGCGGCTTTGTCCGTCTCTGTTGAATAAGGCTTGTCACTAGCGAACTTAGGATTGAACGTTTGCGTCCTTGGCGAGACAGGTAAACCAATCTCAGCCAAACTATCTGTCTGCCCAGCTTGAATATTGTCGCCTTCAAATAAACGCTCATCGTTATCACGGTCAAGACTGAGTGTTTCAAAATCAAACAATTCACGATCAGCTAACTGTGATGGCGCGACGTTTTGCATGGCCTTAAAGATAGAAGCCAAACGCTGCGGATGAGCATCATCCCATTCACGCAGCATATCGTTGATGATGGCACGCTGTAGATTGGTTTGACTGCCACATAGGTTACAAGGAATGATTGGGAATTCCTTTAATTTGGCATATTCAATAATGTCTTTCTCTTCGACATAGGCCAATGGGCGAATCAGCATATTTTGCTTGTCATCACTCAGCAGTTTGGGCGGCATGGATTTGAGCGCACCACCATGGAATAAATTCAAAAAGAAGGTCGCTAGCATATCGTCACGATGATGGCCAAGGGCAATCTTAGTCGCGCCAATTTGTTTAGCAAAGCCATATAGTGAGCCGCGGCGCAGACGAGAGCACGCAGAGCAGTAAGTCTTGCCTTCTGGCACCACACTTTTGACGATGCTATATGTGTCTTTTTCTAAAATATAGTGGGCAATGCCCTGCTCGTTTAGATACGCAGGTAAAATGTCTTCCGGATAGCCTGGCTGCTTCTGATCAAGATTGACAGCGAAGATATCAAAATGAATCGGTGCAATGCGTTTTAGCAGCAATAAAATATCGAGTAAGGTATAGCTGTCTTTACCACCCGAAACACAGACCATCACCACATCGCCATCTTCGATCATATTAAAATCGCGGATTGCCCAAGAGACTTGGCGACGCAGCTTCTTTTGTAGTTTACGAAAGTACGCTGATTCGGTAGGTGCTTGCGCATCGGCAAACTGCTCATCAATCATGTCCTCATCATTGCCATCTTCAGAGACGTCATCGTACTCTCTACTGTCAGTACTGATGTCTAAAGCCTGAGTATCAAAGCTCGTTGCATCAGATACATCATCAGCTTGAGAAGGAATATTTGGCGTAAATAAGGTTGCTGCGGTCATAAGTTACTCAATATCTTTATAAGGGTGGTTTTACTATAAAGCGATTTGCGATAAGGCTTTTAAAGCATTATCACCAATGTTATGTGACTGATACTTTAAAAGCTGCGATTATAACAAATATTGCTAACAGATTGAAAAGATGACAGTAATACCGACTTTATTTTATTACGATGCTGTTTAAATTTGCTTTAGCAGCTTAGTGACGGGTGATTGGTCGCTTCGTGGTTCTGTAGTAGACGTATTTTTGCTAAAATAGCCGTTTTCGTAAACCAATAATAGATATCACTATGACTAACGTTACTTTGCAAAACACCCCCAATCAAGTATCAGATGCTGATTTAGCTGCCCTTACCAAAAGCCAAAATGCGGTTGTCCTTTTATCTGGCGGTCTCGATTCGGTGACTTGCTTATATTGGGCAAAAGCACGCTATGCATCAGTGACAGCAGTCAGCTTTAACTATGGTCAGCGTCATAATAGTGAACTTGTGGCCGCAAAGACCATCGCTGAGACAGCAGGCGTCAATCATAGAATCATCGATATTGATATCGCACAACTGGGTGGCTCATCATTAACAGACCACAGTATGATCGTGCCAGACGGTGATTCGGACAAATTCCCTAGCAAAAAGCGCGACGAAATCGATAACGACGCTATTCCTAATACCTACGTGCCTGCGCGCAACACAATATTCTTATCGTACGCGTTAGCAGTCGCCGAAGTCGCTGATGCAAATCATATTGTCATCGGTGTCAGCTCAGTTGACTATTCTGGCTATCCTGATTGTCGCCCAGAGTATATAGCTGCCTTTGAACATATGGCCAATCTCGCGACAAAAGCGGGCGTTACTGGCCATCGCTTATCGATTCAAACGCCATTGCAGCAATTATCAAAAGCCCAAACTATTGAGCTTGGTCTGTCATTAGGTGTCGATTACGGCCAGACGATTTCTTGTTATCGTGCAGATGCCAATGGTCTTGCTTGCGGTGTTTGTGATAGCTGCGCACTGCGTCGTCAGGGCTTTGCCCAAGCTGGCGTAACCGACCCTACTCATTATCAGTCTTAATTAATTTTAGTCGGTCCTATATCAGTTGGATACGGTATCAGGCGTGCTTAGTCCACTACTTGTAGTACGTCTACTTATCTCCCTTGTACCCAAAGCATATTAAGACAACTATGTATTAACGCTAAATATTGCGTGGAATGACGATACCCATCAACATTCGCGCAACATTCGCTTGCATTAACACAGCACGTCGTTCTTGTATTCTAATCGACATACTTGCTATCGTATGAACGATTATATTTATCGAAAGATGTACATGACGATATCGGTCACTCATATATTGATGAGTTGACTTTGCATTGAGCAAAAGATAAAAAATTGACGCTACCCGTAAGAGGAAATTTATGAAGTTTTTGCCAGTACTACCCCTAGCCTTAGCGGCCCTGTTTGCCTTGCCACAAGCTAACGCTGCTGACATTAAGCAAGATAATATCAATTCATGTGTCAATGGCGCAGTCAAATATAAAGTCGCTGACAAAAGCAACGCAACCAAACTATGTAACTGTACTATTGGTGTGCGCAGCAACATGACTATCGGTCAAATGTGGGAAATCGAAAGCTACGCGCAAGATAAGAAAGACCCTTCTAATCTGCCATATGTGAAAGCGATGCAAAAAGATTTGCAGCAGTGCACCGTTGGCTTGGATTTGAAGAAGCCACAAAAACCTGCTTAACCTCTAATCGTTTGATATACAAAAGACTGGCTATTGCCAGTCTTTTTTGTTGCCAATGAATGGGCAAAGTGTAAAACTGATTATTTATTTCTACTAATCTGCCTATAATAAGAACACTATAAATAGAACCATCATTAAGCCAATACACACAACTAAAACTAATAAGGATTTTACAATGGCCAAGCCAACAACAGAAACCATTCACCTACCTGATTTCCCAGTAACCATAGTACGCAAGCTTGCTGGTAATTTTATTCATGATGAAATCAATTTAAAAGAAATGGTTGCCAATACCGATAAAGGCCTTATTCTGTATTTTTATCCCAAAGACAACACGCCAGGCTGCACCACACAGGCAACAGAGTTTACCTCGCACCTTCATGACTTTGATGAATTGGGCTACGACATTATTGGCGTCTCTCGTGATAGTGTTGAATCTCATGAAAAATTTATCGACAAATATGACTTACAGATTCCACTCATCAGTGATACTGATGAAAAGCTATGCCAGTATTTTGATGTTATCAAAGAAAAAAATATGTACGGCAAAGTTACGTTAGGCCTTGTACGTTCGGCATTTGTATTCGATAAAAACAGTGAGCTGACTCATGCTCAGCGTAACTTACGTGCTAAAGACTATACCAGTCGCTTACTGACTATATTGGCGCCATAATTACTGGTTCTGTACTTAAATCAGTATTATTGGCACTATAATTAAGTCAATATTCATCATAAGAACGATAAAAATAGAATAAAAAATATAAGCCGAGAATTTAGTCTATTACTGAATATAACCTTTACCCTATTAGAGAATAATTTGAATAAACAATCTGACACGACCACTGACGATACGCCAAAAGAAGTCACGCGTAAAGTATCTGTCGCTATTATCGGCGCGGGTACCGCAGGTCAAAATGCGTTTCGCCAAGCAAGTAAAATCAAAGATGATGTGGTCATTATTAATGAAGGTTTTTGGACCACGACCTGTATTGCGGTCGGCTGTATGCCTAGTAAGCTGCTAATTGCAGCTGCTGATCGCGCACATGATGCCAACCATTCTGCTGAGTTTGGTATTCATGCGACCGCGCAAATTGATGGCAAACGAGTTATGGAGCGTGTACGTGATGAGCGCAGTCATTTTGCCAGCTATATTAAAAAGCAAGTAGACAGCTGGCCTGACCATAAGAAAATCGACGGTCGTGCTCATATCAATGAGCAAGGGCTAATCGAGGTCAATGATGAGCTCATTGCTGCTGAGCAAATCATTGTCGCCACCGGTAGCTCGTCGTTTATTCCTGATGGGTGGGCGGATAAGCTTGGTGATACCATGCTCACTTCTGATAGTGTCTTTGAACTTGAAGACTTACCGAAAACGATGGCTGTCGTCGGTGCTGGTGCCATCGGTCTAGAGCTTGCACAAGCATTCACACGTTTAGGTGTAGAAGTCACGCTGCTAAACCGTGCCAAACAAGTGGCTGGTCTAAAAGACGATGATATTAATAATAAAGCCATGGATTGCTTAAGTCATGAATTAACCATGCATCTAGGTAGCGAAATTACCGATGTAGGCACAAAAGCAGGTGAAGGTAACAAAAGTGCGTTTATCAAATATGAAGATAGTGCTGGTGAGTCTCAGCAATGGCAAGGCGAGTACGTCTTAGTTGCTACTGGTCGTCGCAACAATATTAAGCAGCTAGGTGTCGAAAACTTAGGTGTCGAGCTAGACGATAAAAACCGTCCAAAAGATTTAAGTAAAAAAACAGGCCAGATTGGTGACTTAAACGTTTATATCGTTGGGGATGCTAATGCTAATATTCCGTTACTGCATGTGGCTAGCGATGAAGGCTATAGTGCGGGCAGTATGGTCTGCGAAAACACAGAAGCGGCCTATATTCGCCCACCTGCGACTCCTTTCTCTATCGTATTTTGCTCACCGCAAATCGTTAATGTTGGTATGTCGCTACCAGAAATTCAAAAAGATTCAGAACTCGAATTTGTTATCGGTAGTGTGAGCTTTGATAATCAAGGACGTAGCCGTGTGATGGGTGTCAACTGCGGCTTACTACATATCTATGGCTGCAAAAAGACAGACAGAATTTTAGGCGCCAGTATGGTCGGTCCTGATGCTGAATATATCGGTCATATACTTGCTACAGCGATTACCAATGATTTGAGTATTAAAGATATGCTCGACACCCCTTTTTATCATCCGACGATACTAGAGGGACTACGTACGGCGTTACGTGATGTGCAGTACAAAATGGAGATACCCTATCAATCTCAAGACGCGCAAGAAGACAATTTTTAATTTACAGTTAGGTCTTGCTCTAAAAAATAGAGTTAGGCTTAGTCATCACTCATGCTATATTTGATTGACTAGACAACTTGAGGTGACGTGTGACCGGACACCTCATTTATCAAACCTTGTATACACACACCCTGCATGGACGAAGCAATGTCAATCGCTAGTGTTACCGACTTTTTTAAAGAAATCATTCGTGACCTACATACTAGTCTCTACCTTGCGCTTGGCGGATCTATAGATGAAGAGTCGCTCAATTGGTCTTCTCAAGCAGTAGAGCTTGCTAGCACTGGCATAAAGATCCTAATACTGCTTGCGGTATTGGGATTTTTTTATTGGTTGGCCAATTATATTCTCAAGCAAAGCAGAGCCAAAATTCGTTTAAATGATCGCCGCACTAAGATTATCCGTTCAGTTTTGCGCTATGTCTGGATTGTCGCCAGTCTGATAGCGATTATGAGTCAGATAAACTTTGAACCAGAGACCATCAAAGCCACCGCAAAGGCAAGCACTTGGGCAGGTATCTATTACGTACTTTGGGCATCATCAGGACAAATCATTCACAGAGTCCTACAGCATTATGGTCTCAATGCTTCCATAGAACAGTTGCTCAAAAATATTTTATCTGTACTACTACTGGTACTCGGGCTTGCCAGCGTCATGGCGCAATTTGGTTTTGACATCGTATCGTTAGTGGCGGGTTTAGGTATTGTTGGTTTGGCGGTTGGTTTCGCCGCTCAGTCTACCCTTGCTAATTTTATCGCTGGTATCACCATTCTGCTTGAGCAGTCTTTTCAAGTCGGTGATTGGATTCATATCAATGATAATGAAGGGCGGGTGGTACTTATCGCCTTGCGCACCACTCATATCCTCACTCGAGACAATATTACTGTCATTATCCCAAACTCCAACGTTGCCTCATCAGAAGTCATCAACCTAACTTCCAAAAACTTTATCCGTTTTGATATTCGTGTACGTATCGCATTCGAAGATGATATAGAAACGGCTCGCAAGGAAATCTTGCAAGTACTCAGCAATACCGATGCGGTGCTTAATCGTCCTGAAACCTCAGCGACTGTGGCAGAAATTGGCGAGTATGGGGTATTTTTTATCGTACGCTTTTGGGTCAAACCAGCAGCCGTTGCCCGCATACCCAAAATCAAAGAAGTGCTGCAAGAAGAGATTAAAATCGCGTTTGACGCGGCTAATATCTCTACGCCCTATCCGCATATGCGCCTGCTAATGCCAAAGGATGTTGACTACCCTATTGCGACCAAGCCCTTTGCAACCACCACTCAAATCGTTCCAGAGGAATTACCACTGACGAAGGGTAAGTAGAGAATTTATTTTCACGTATTTGACTATCACATCTTAAAATCTTAAACACGGCTACTTTGAACCATCCTACTGTGAATTATGGTAAAATTGCCGGTTACACCGATTATCTTATTATTTGCTTTTTTGTCAATTTAGCCCACAGGTACCCGTATGACCGAACAAACCGCGCCCGCATCTCTAACAGCAGCTTCACCAGAGTTGTCGCTTGATCTTATTATTACCTGTGCCGATGGGCTTGAGGCACCACTGCAGACTGAGCTAACCAGTTTTGGCATTGACAGCGAAATCAAAAGTACCGGCCGTCTAGCTGTCACTGGTGGCTTACGTGAGCTATATACTATCTGCCTATGGTCACGCGTGGCATCGCGGGTATTGATGCTAATTAAACGTAAAAACATCAATGCAGAATACGACGTTGCGGAGCAGCTATACGGCTTGGCAAAATCGGTCAATTGGACTGAGCAGTTTAGCCTAGAGCAAACCTTTGCTATTCGTCTGTCTGTCGATAAGCGTGTCGCCGTCAGTCAGCAGTTTGCCATGCTACGTATCAAAGATGCGATTGCCGATACCTTTAACGAAGTTTACGACAGCCGTCCTAACGTCGATAGCAAAAACCCAGACTTCTCTGTTTTTGCAACCATCAATGACAAGCAAGCCGAGCTGTATTTAGATTTATCCGGTACCAGTTTGCATCGCCGTGGTTATCGCGTGGCCATGACAGAAGCGCCATTAAAAGAAAACTTGGCAGCCGCCCTACTCTATAGCGCTGGTTGGCACAAGAAAAATGAAGCTGGCGACGCACCTTTTTATAATGCGTTAATCGACCCAATGTGCGGCTCTGGAACGTTCCTTATCGAAGCGTTATTGATGCATTGCGACTATGCCGTGGGCATCGACAAAGCCGCCAATCAATTTGGCTTTTACCAGTGGCAGCATCATGATGAGACGCTATGGCAAGAGATGATTGATGATGCTCAAACACGTTTCCGCGAAGCATTAGAGATTGCCAATGAGCAGCCTGATACATTGCCGCTTATGTTGGGCTTTGATGCTGATAGTGGTGCGATTCTTGCCACAGAAAAAAACTTAATTGCCGCAGGTTTACAAGACCTTTTACCATTACTCGATATCGAACATCGTGCGCTTGACCAACTTAGTAACGTGCTCAAGCCATTAGTCAATGATGGTCGATTGAGCAATCCTTTGGTCATTACCAACCCACCGTATGGTGAGCGTTTAGGCGATGAAGAAATGATTAAGCCGTTGTATCAAGCGATTGGGCTGATATTGCAAGACAGCTTTGCCGGTAGTGGCATTGACCCGATGCTTGGCATATTGGCCTCTCATGTCGAACAAGTAGATATTCTACCGATCAAAGAACCAAAAACGTTACGTTGTCATAACGGTGCTATCACTGTCTATTTCCGCTACGGCACGCTTATCGCTGGGCAAACAGGCAACCTTGTCAGTCGTTTTGAGAAACGCGAGATTGAAGTAGAAGAGGGTCAAGACTTCATTAATCGTCTGCAAAAAAACCTTGCTAAACTCAAGAAACTGGCCAAAAAAGACCATGTAAGCAACATTCGTGTTTACGATGCTGATTTACCTGATTTCAAAGTCGCAATCGATTTATACGGTGATTATGCGCATGTGCAAGAATATGCGCCGCCAAAGACCATCCCACCTGAGACTGCAAAAAAGCGCTTTAACTTGGCATTGATGGGTATCCGTGAAGTCTTTGATATTAACCGTGAACAGATCTTTATCAAAACGCGTGCTCGTCAGTCTGGTAACGATCAGTACAGCAAGCAGAACACCACAGAAAAACGTGGCAAGTTTCATGTTGCGCGCGAAGATGGTGCTTACCTTTATGTCAACTTTACCGATTACTTAGATACTGGTCTGTTTATCGATCACCGTAATATGCGTGCTCGTATCAAAGATAACAGCCGCGGTAAAGCAGTACTTAACCTGTTTGCTTATACTTGTACTGCAAGTGTGCATGCAGCGCTTGCTGGTGCGAAAAAAGTCACTAGCGTTGATTTGTCACAGAACTATCTAGATTGGGGCAAACAAAACTTTGTCTTGAACGGTTTGGATGTTAGCCGCAATAAGTACCAGTTCGTTGCTGCCGATATCTTTGAGTGGATTAAAGACAATACCGAACAGTTCGATGTTATCTTTATTGATCCACCAACCTTCTCAAACTCTAAGAAATTCCAAGGTACTTTTGATGTGCAACGTGATCATGCTGCATTGATTAATCGTGCGATGAACCGCCTAACCTCTGATGGCGTCTTGTACTTTTCTAACAACTTTACGCGTTTTGAGTTAGATGAGCAGTTGACTCAGCGTTATGACATCATTGATATTACGCAAAAAACCATTGGCTTTGATTTCAATATCAAAAAACCGATTCATCAAAGCTTTGAGATTCGTCATCGTCAAAGTCTATAATTCGAAGTTTTAGGTTTATAGTTTAGAATCTAAAGTCCGTAAACAGGATTTTGATAAATAAAGTTGAATATTTATAGTGGCAGTATAAGTACCTGAAACTTCTGTTTTTTGCCGAATGTATATGAAATATAACAATGGCCCAATCAGCTTTGATTGGGCCATTTTTTGTTGCTATGATAGAGCGTTACTAGGCGATGGATTTGCGCAGTTATTGCGTAAGCATCGCCTTTTTTCGATGACCTCATAAACCACTAACGTCTAATAAAAAGGATAACACCATGGCTTTATCACTTAATAAAGGCGGTAATTTATCGCTAACGAAAACTGACCCAAATTTAACCAAGCTACTTATCGGTCTTGGCTGGGATGAGCGTGCCACTTCTGGTGCTGAGTTCGATCTTGATGCTAGCGTATTTTTGCTAAATGGCGCAGGTAAAGTACGCGGCGATCATGACTTTATTTTCTATAATCAACTGAAGTCTGACAATGGCGCTGTCGAGCATACTGGCGACAACCGTACTGGCGAAGGCGACGGTGATGATGAGGTTATCAAAGTAAATCTCACTCAAGTACCTGCAGACGTAGATAAAGTAGTCGTGACAGTGACTATCCATGACGCTGCTGCTCGTAGCCAGAACTTTGGTCAGGTCGCAAACGCCTTTATCCGCGTCGTCAATGAGGAAACAGGCACTGAAGTGGTACGTTTTGATTTAGCAGAAGACTATTCTGTTGAGACAGCAATGGTGTTTGGCGAAGTATATCGTCACAACGGCGAATGGAAATTCCGTGCTGTTGGTCAAGGCTATTCAGGCGGTTTGCAAGCGATGTGTCAGCAATACGGTGTCGATATCTAAAACCATTATTTACTGGTATTTAGTCAGTTATTAGTCACCGTCATCACGTCCAAAACAGTAAACTGCCATCGTTGCAAATAGTCACAATTTTTAATGGCCAAATGACTAGTAATGCTTTACGTTTCGTTTAAAATTATGCATAAAAAGTGGTTAGTAATAACCGCTTTTTTGCGGTTCATGCCTATACTAGGTAGACCTTAGCTTTACGCAACCATACAGGATGTGTCATGAGACATTTTTATTTAGACTTTATCTTTACCGCAATTGCTTTGGCAATAGCAGCATGGTGGGGATATTCACATGGCGGTATGGGTGGCATGATAGCCACTCTTTCTATTACCGCTATTTTGGCCGTCATGGAGATTTCATTATCTTTTGATAATGCGGTGGTCAATGCTTCAGTCCTTAAGGGCTGGGACGAATTTTGGAAAAAGATATTTTTAACCGTTGGTATCCTAATCGCCGTATTCGGTATGCGATTGGTCTTCCCTATTGTCATCGTCGCGGTTACTGCCGACCTTGGTATGATGGAAGTCATCAACTTGGCTTTATATAGCCCTGAAGAGTACTCAGCAAGACTGATGGCACACCATGCAGAAATCTCAGCATTTGGTGGTATCTTCTTACTATTGGTATTCTTGAACTTTATTTTTGATGACAAAGACGTGCATTGGTTTGACTGGCTTGAGAGCCGTTTAGCCAAGCTAGGTAAAGTCGATGCTATGAGCGTATTTGTAGCGCTTATCGTCTTGATGATCGCGGTATCATGGGCCAATGCAGAGCAGTCAAGCGCTGTCCTAATCGCAGGTGTTTGGGGTATCTTGGTTTATCTGGGCGTACAGGTTGTATCGGGTATGCTTGAGGGCGATCTGGAAGAAGACCTAGAAAACGAAGAAAATGGTTCGGGCGCTGCGGCGACCAGTGCCATTATGAAGGGCGGTATCATTGGTTTCTTATACTTAGAAGTCCTAGATGCTTCATTCAGTTTCGATGGTGTGATTGGCGCATTTGCAATCACCAATGACGTGATTGTTATCATGTTAGGTCTTGCAATTGGTGCGATGTTCGTACGTTCTATGACTATTTTCTTGGTAGACAAAGGCACGCTTGACGAGTTCATCTATCTTGAGCATGGCGCACATTATGCCATCGGCGCATTGGCACTGATTATGCTATTGTCAGTGAAGTTCCATGTGCCAGAGATTATCACTGGTTTGATTGGTATTGCCTTTATTGGTTGGGCGCTGCTAGCGTCACTTCAGCATCGTAAAGCTGAGAAAGCAAGCCTAAACTAAGGCGTGTTCTCAGTGTAGTCTGTATCTAGTTATACATCTAAGCAGGTCATATCATCAGGTATGGCCTGTTTTTTTGTCATACTGTTTTTGTCATACTGTTAGGTCTTGTGGAAGCCCCAAAATATCGGAATAACCCATAATTAAGACAATCAATGGTTAAAATTACGTTTGCCCTGTTACTATTACCCTATCTTCGGTTAAAATCTTCGTCCTTAAATAACTTGTCGAAAAAAGACCCTATAAACGATATGCAAAAAATTCTTGATGATATTGCTGCAGAGATGGCAAGAGAAACTGACCGCGGCAAAGTCGCAGATTATATCCCTCAATTGGCTCATATTGATCCTAATCAGTTCGGTATAGCCGTAGCGACTCCTGATGGGCATATGTATGCAGCAGGTGATGCAAGCACTCTGTTTTCCATCCAAAGTATCTCTAAGGTATTTACCTTAACCATTGGTCTTGGCAAGCTAGGCGATACACTTTGGACACACGTCGGACGCGAACCATCTGGCGATCCTTTTAATTCAATTGTGATGCTCGAGCATGAGTCTGGCCGACCGCGCAACCCATTTATCAATGCTGGTGCCATTGCCGTGGTGGATGCTATTATGATGGGGCATAAACCTAAAGAAACACTGGGTGAAATCCTGCAGTTTGTTCACCTCATTGCAGATGATGAGTCAATTCGCTTTGATCATAAAGTAGCGGCTTCTGAGATGGCGCACAAGGACCGAAATGCCTCTCTGGCGCACTTTATGAAATCCTTTGGTCGTTTAAAACACGATGTGGATAATGTATTAGGTACGTATTTTCATCAGTGCTCGATTGCAATGAACTGTCAACAGCTGGCTAGTGCCGGTCTTTATTTAGTGTCTAACGGAGTTGATAAGCACTCAGGAGTACGTGTAATCAATGAAAAAAGAGCACGCCGTATTAACTCATTGATGATGATGTGTGGTCATTATGATGGTTCTGGCGAATTTGCTTACCGTGTGGGCTTACCAGGCAAAAGTGGTGTTGGTGGCGGTATTTTGACGATAGCACCTGGTAAAGGGTCTATCGCTGTCTGGTCGCCAGGGCTTGATCATGTAGGTAACTCTAAGCTTGGACTAAAAGCACTAGAGCGCTTCGTACAAAAAACTGGCTGGTCGGTTTTTGCAGAATAAGAGATACATGTCTATTTGTCTAAATAGGTTTTTTATATAATGCCAAGCTCTCATACTAGCTGCGAAGCATACCTAAGCCATGAGTTAGTTTGTTCTAAGCCCATATAGTCAGTCGGTGCTTTTTAAAGCGATTGTTTTATCTAAGCTACCTTTGTGCTAAATCCCTTTTGTATGAAACATTACTTTTCATAACAATATCTTAACGACTATTGCTAAGTTGATTAGAAATTATCAAAGATACAGAAGTATTATGTCCCTTAGTAAGCATATAGTAAGCGCACAAAATACGCCTTGCTTAGTGAGCAAACGCTTAGTATAGTAAAACGTAATGATATGCAGGGCATAGCGTACAGGTAAGTTTTTATTATTTGCTCTGAGATATCAGTCACTGCACAACTTTTAGTTTATTTTTTATCAATCAATCCACTTAACTATTAATCCAAAGGATATTTGTATGGCTATTAGCTTAACAAAAGGCGGCAACGTAAACTTATCAAAAGAAGCGCCAGGTTTAACTAACATTACAGTCGGTCTAGGCTGGGATCCACGTGCCACTGACGGCCAAGAGTTTGACTTAGATGCAATCGGTTTCTTGATTAACGAAGCAGGCAAAGTCCGTAACGACCAAGATTTTATCTTTTTTAATAACCTAAAGTCAGACAATGGCGCTGTTGAGCATACTGGTGATAACCGTACTGGCGAAGGCGATGGCGATGATGAGAAAATCAAAATCAATCTTGCGAGCATTCCAGCTGACGTCAACAAAGTAGCTATCTGTGCCATCATCTATGAAGGCCAAGCACGTAATCAAAACTTCGGTCAAGTTGGTGATGCTTATATTCGCGTTGTAAACGACAATGGCGAATCTGAAATCGCTCGTTATGACCTATCAGAAGACGGCAGCACTGAAACAGCGATGATTTTCGGTGAATTATATCGTCACAGCGGTGATTGGAAATTCCGTGCGGTCGGTCAAGGTTTCAGCGGTGGTCTAGGACCATTAGCAGCTTCTTATGGCGTAAATGTTTAACGTTAAAACCAACGTAAACGTTTAGCAAGCCGATTATCATAATCAGACGTCTGGTTGTGATCTAATAAGCCATCAAGTGTGCCCCTTTAACGCATTTGATGGCTTTAAATTTAATTGGCTTATCATAAAAGCTATAGAGCACCTAAAAGCACACGCACATATTAAGAGCATTTAACAAAGATATTAGAATAAGGATTTGCAAGCCATGGCCGCAACATTCAGTTTAATCGGTACTATTGAACCTTTTTTGCATTGTAATCTTAAAAAAGGCGATTCAATTTATTGTGAAGCCAACGCGATGGTGATGATGGAGTCCAATCTTGAGCTGAAAGGTAAGCTACAAGGTGGGCTGATGCAGTCACTGATGCGCCGCTTTGCAAACGATGAATCATTGTTCCAACAGCAGATTGAAGCGGTTAATGGTGAGGGCGACTGTTTGCTTGCGCCCACGCTTGATGGTGATATGCAAATCATAGAAGTTGGCAAGCAGCAGTATACATTGAGTGATGGTGCGTTTGTCGCGGCCCAAACTGGCGTCGATATCAGAGCCAATATTCAGCGCAATTTAGGCGGCGCAGTGTTTGGTGATACGGGCGGTTTCATGGTGATGCAGACCCAAGGCCAAGGCCAAGTCGTGGTATCTGGTTTTGGCTCGTTGTTTGAGATTGATGTCACACCAGACAAAGACGTCATCATTGATAACGGTCATGTGGTCTGTTGGGATTCGAATCTTGAATACAAATTGTCAGTTTCGACCAGTAAGAAAAAAGGCATCATGAGCAATATTATCAATTCTGTTACTAGTGGCGAGGGTATGGTTCTGAACTTCTCAGGAAGTGGCAAAGTCATTATTTGCTCGCGCAATCGCGACAGTTATCAAGGTTGGATACAAAGCGTCCTAGGTAGTAGCTCAGGCGGACGTGGCGGCGGCGGTGGCTTCTTAGACAATATCTTATAGCACCTTTCACAATTTATACCAATTTTTAACTTTATTTTTAAACGGTTTTACTCACAGTTATTATAAGGATACTCACATGGCAGTTAGTCTTCAAAAAGGTCAAAAAATCTCCCTAAGCAAAGAAGCTGGTGGCGAGCTTACTCAAGTTAAACTAGGTCTAGGCTGGGATGTCGCGCAAGGGCCACAGGATAAAAAAGGTGGCTTCTTAGGAAAATTATTCGGCGGCGGTTCTGGTGGCGACTCTATCGACTTAGATGCTTCATGCATTATGTTCGATGCTAACAAGCAAGCGGTCGATGCCATTTGGTTCAGTCAGTTAAAATCGAAAGACGGCAGTATCGTGCATACTGGTGATAACCGTACTGGCGACGGTGATGGCGATGATGAAGTCATAAACGTTGACCTCTCAAGAGTACCTGCTAATGTGGTCTCATTGGTATTTACGGTCAATAGCTTTACTGGTCAAACGTTTGAGACAGTAGAAAATGCTTTTTGCCGTATCGTTAATGCCAATAACAATAGCGAAGTAGCACGTTATAACTTGTCTGCCCAAGGTGGACATACAGCGATGGTAATGGCAAAGGTTTATCGTCACAACAATGAATGGAAAATGCATGCGATTGGCGAGACAGCTTCTGGCCGCACCTTCCACGACTTAATGCCTGCTATCACACCACATGCATAATTGACTGAAGACTTTAACTGGATTATTACCAATCTAGTTAAATAGTTTATTTCAAAAAAGAGCGGCCCATCTATCAGTAGATGGGCCGCTCTTTTATGTTTATTATTTAGATCTTAAAAAACACTATTTACGTCCACGCTTCCAGCTAAAGCCCCAATTAAACGCTTTGTCCATCTCTTGATGACCTTTGAAATATTGGTTGATACGCTCAACATTGATACTGCCTTGTTGATTGACCAAACGGGCAATGGCACACATTGGTAGATTACCCGCACCTTCGGTCAAACGTGTCTCAATCGGTGATTGATCGGGTACATGGATAGTCACAACCCCATCGGTTTTTTCCCAGTTAGGTGCGCCTTCGTAGATAAACGCAAAGATAAATACTTCTTCAATCTGTGACCATTGCTGACCGTTAATATCTAGCCATTCACCGCCGCTTACCTGCCCCGTTCTATCATCAGCACGTAGGCAAACATAAGGCGCTGATTGTAAACTACCAAAGCGATTACCCAGTGCTTGAATCAGGGTTTTTTCACCATTCTTTAGATGAATCATAGCGCCGACATCTAGATCGATACCGCTTGATTGATGCTGCTTAAATAAATCACCCAGTATGCCTTTCTTAGGTGTTGATTTATCATTTTGCGGGCGTTGGTTCCAGTCTAAATTGACCGAAATTTTGCCAAAGTCATCACGTTTTTTAAGATTAATGCTAGATTGGTTTTTAGTTAATGTTATTTTACTTAAGTTAATCGAAGGGTTAGCGGGAATCGGTGGCGGGTTGTTAGCTTGAGACGTGTTGCCTGCTTTTTGCGTATTGATTGGTCGCTGCGTGTTGATAGGTTGAGGTTGGCTTTGTGCAGGGTTATGATTTTGGGCAGGCGCGTCATCAGCGATTTCCACACCAAAATGCTCAGACAAAGGTTTTAGCCCTCCCTCAAATCCTTGGGCGATAAAACGAAATTTCCAGCTTCCTTGTCTGCGATAGCATTCAGCCAATATAATGGCTTTTTCATTACGTCCAGCGCTACTCAGCTGACAAGTCATTAGCACTTGATTGCCTTGCAGAACTTGAATGTCCACATCGCCAACTTGCGACAATGTTTGCGCACTAGAGAACGCTAGGGCAATTTTCTCAATAGTTGCAGGCTGTGCAGACAAATTGACATCAAAAAAACCATCACTGTCATGACCACGGAAGCTAACACTACCATCATCGCTACGTGTCTGACCATAAAATATCATGTCACCATCACCGCGCACTTTGCCGTCATTAGTCAGGCGATAAGCAGCACAATCGATGGCATTTTGGCTTAAAATACGAATGCTAATATTGTCAGTCGGTAGTGGCGCATTGGCACCTGCAATTAGTTTTTGAGGTTGGTTTTGACTCATCATACGTCCTTTAGATTATTTATTATGCTGTTGTCATTGTCATGCTGACTGTCGTCATATAGTAGCATGGATATTATGAAAATTTTGAACCAGACAATCGCGATATAAGCGCTAAAGTCGTCCTTACAAATCCCTATGACTATTTTATTAGAGGCGTTTATAACGCATATCATTTGTATATAATACGTCCTATTAAACCGTATACCTTTGCTAATATTACTACTAGATTTGCAGTAGCAATATTGACTTGCCCATTCCCCTACACCTAATGATAACGCTGAGAGAATTATGAATAATCTTGCTGACAATAGTAACCCTTCAATACCAGTAGCGGCGTGGTTAGCTGAAGGTCAATCTAGCCAGCGTGATATGTTAGATAGCTTACAAAGTTTAAAGAGCAAATCAAGCAGTCCTTCAAACAACCCTTTTCAAGTTATTGCCTCACACCGTCATGATAGACCTGAGATTTTCGAATTCGCCGATATGGTTTATCGCGAGCCATCTAATTCAGCTGTGGATACTGATGCCCAGACGACTAGCGAACCTGCTATACCACGCTGGCAGTTCGTATTAGAGCAAGCTCAAAAGCATAACGTAAAAGTACTACTGACTGGGCGCAATGGTATCGATTATGAAGTGCATCGTGAAAAATTTGACGCTGCTGGTATTCGCTTGTTAACAGGTGCAACCAGCGTGGCGGCACTAGAATCAATCGATGATAAATTTGCTTTTATGCAGCATTGTCACACTTATAATATTCCAGTGGCAGACGCATGGCGTTTTAACAATACTGCTGAACTTGAGGCTTTACTCGCCGAGCATGGCGACCAGCCTCTATGTGTGAAACCTGTCGTCGGTATTTTTGCACAAGGGTTTTGGCGACTAGACACTGGTAAAGAATATGATGAGCAGTACGACAGCTTTGAGCACTTATACTTCACTGAAGAGAAAAAAATCAACACAGCCCAATTTGTGAATGCCTATACCAACAGCCAAATGGTACACGAGCGCCCTATTCCCATGTTGCTGATGCCTTATCTATCTGGGCAAGAGTACTCTATCGATGTAGTCTGTGAATATGGCGAAGTCCTAGCTGCTGTCACTCGTCATAAAACAGGAAAAATACAACATGTTGGTTATGAGCAGTCTGTCATGGATGTCGTAATCCCACTGATTAGGGCTTTTGGCTGTGATGGCATCGTCAGTGTACAAACCAAAGCTGATGATAGCGGTCAGCACCGTGTTCTTGAGATCAATAGTCGTCCATCAGGTGGTATTGGTTATACTTCTCATAGTGGAACTGACCTGACGCAAGTCGGCTTTTCTTATTGGTTGGGGTTATCAGAGAGACCTAACTTAGAGACCAATATTCAGCATATTGAACCATGCCAAGTACGCTCTATTATGTTGAGTGTGAAAATTGAAAAGGGTGATGAATAAATAGTCCGCTAGGCATGCTCGTGGTTAGTAAATGATTTGAACAGAAAATAAAAAAGGTTTTTAGATATTAATCTAAAAACCTTTTTTATTTTCTGTTCAATTGGTATTAAAAATGAGCGTTTAAAATTACTCGCCAAATGCTAATGTTGCTTGCTTAGGTGCATTTTTAGAAGCAATGACCCATAGTAAGCTAAGTACGATTGCTGAACCGATGAAGATCATAATTGATGAAGATATGGCACCTGCATGCGTATAATCCATAGACATCGAGTGATCCGTCATCGTCATTTCCATCGCGGCTATACCAGTGTAATGCATACCACAAACTGCAAGACCCATGATGAAGGCACTACCAAAACGCTGTAATGTACCACGTAGATTGAATGCTAACCATAGCGCAGCGATAGCAGCTGCAATAGCAATCACAATTGATAAGATAAGCAGCGGTATATTGTATGACATGGTAGCGTCCATCTGCATGGAGGCCATACCGGTATAATGCATAGCTGCAACACCCAGTCCAGTAAGCACACCACCACCGATTAACTTAGCAACGCTTGGTTCACCGCGACCTACGATGACAATACCGACTGCAACGAAACAAATCGCGAGTAGCATTGAAACAATCGTCAGACCCAAGTCATAAGTCACAGGCATTTTCATATCTACTGCCATCATACCAATATAATGCATAGACCAAATCGCACCACCGATAGCAATCGATGATAGCGCTACCCAAAAATACAAATCCGTTCCTGGCTTAGCAGAAGGTACTCGAATGGCAAGGTTTAAGCCAACATAAGAACCAAATACTGCAATGGCGTATGAGACCAACACCAAAAGTAAGTTATATTCAACTTCCATCATTTTTTTGCCTTTTATCTATCATAAGAATTGAGTCAAATAACGTTACTTTTATTGCAACACGGTGCGTCATTCGCTCGTTGATTTTTTTTGCATAGACATGAAATTATCTACACACAATTTTTCCTACCCAATGGTAAACTCACAAATATTGGTACTACCGGCGCCGCAGTTAGTCTCTTCAACTTGAACCACATCTATAGCAGGGTTGCTTGCCAAAAAGCCTTCTATATAGCCCACAATAAAATGACATCCTGAGTGAGTATGATCTGACGACTTACAGAACGGACATTTGATTAAATAGATCACATTGTTTTTTGCTTTAACTTTAGACAGACCTTTCAGTGCTGGCACAAGCTCACGAGTGATCGTAGTAGGCATCTTCAGTGGACTGCCAAGTGAATAATCACGCTGGTAAATACCGCCGCCAACCTTACGACCCAACTCTTGCAATGCCGTCACACGTCGCTCAATAGGTAAACTATCTTCATACTGGCTGACAATATCTGCTATTTTAGGGTAATAAGCACCAATGGCTGATAAGACACTTTTCTCATCCAATGTCTTTTTTGCAGGGGCAACTGACGATTCGCCTTCTTCTTCTATTTCTAGATTAAAAAGCGTACAACCTTCAATTGAAGACAAGTCATCGATTAGATCTTCCTGCGTTTTAGAGCCTAGGCTTCTTGCGATCACATGAATGATATTACCACCATTCTCTGAAGGTTCTTGCTTTTGGGAGACTAGCTGATAACCTGCTTTGATAAGCGGCGAAATAACATTGACCAGACGAATACGTTCAGAAGACGTTTCTAATGCACAAGAGAATTTCACAGAGCACTCCTTTTCTTAAAATACTGCTACGCTTTCTTATATCAAGCTATCTAGATAAACTAATGTGAATAACGTTTCAAAGGTCCACCAACTGACTTTCTCACAATATAAAAAATATTCAGACATCAACCACACAATAGTTTTTGTATATCTTTTATATTATAAGAAATGAAATATATTCAGTAGATGAAACTTCGACTTTTATAGTTATTAAGCATACAAGTGCTCTAACTACTAGAAATTCATTAATCGAGAAACAGTAACAAGCTTGAAAATAAGATTAGAATTAATAGGTTTAAATCAAATACTATTTTCAGACTTTACAGATAATATTTGGTCACAGTAGAGTTACTAAATAGCAATAGATTTTGACTGTATTATCACCGGAATCCTGTTTTGTAGCAATACACTATATGGCTTTGTCCGATAAGTGGCTTCATTAGCCGACAAATGGCTAGACTGTAAAACTTCATCATTATTTCCTAAAAGTAATTAATTATTAAAAGGAATTCCGAAATTATTTAAACCTATATATCTTGATATATCTATTATGCAATTAATCTTAACTGTATATTAAAACCCCTATTAATATTTTCTCTTTGTAGAATGATAGGTTCAAAATAAAATCAAAACCCTTTGTGTAGTCAAACTTTAGTCTCAAGGATAAAATCATTAAACAATAAAATAATTATAATCGCGCAAATAAACTAAGGAAATGTGATGTCGAAGCAAGTCGAATTAGTGCTAGGAGCCAATACGGTTATCGAAAATCCAAAATGCTCGATCGCATTTTCTACTACTAAACCATTAGAGTTTGGACAGCAGCTTGGGCTATTATGGTTGCCATTAGATGCCCACCGTAAAGCAGTTTGTAGTCCTGCTTATTTACATGAGTCTAAAGACTGGGCTCAGCTCGATAACAAGGATAATCCAAGCGCATGGCAGTTAGATTTACCCCAGTTATTTGATACACTTGGCGTTAATTTCTTACAACTGATTGCTTATGTTTATCATGAGCCAAGCCTAAACTTGCCAGCGGTAGAGTTAAATGACGTAAGCCTCACGCTCAACAACGGGGATGTTCGCTATAACTTCACAACGAACGAGCGGCATGTCAAAGCGGCGATTATATTAGAAATATATCAACGTAATAGACATTTCAAATGTCGTGCGCTTGGCGAGGCATCAACCCAAGGCTTAGCGAGCCTTGAACATCATGTACAGGTTAGTCTGGATATTCGTCCACCTAGCACACATACACTTATTCAAGAAGCACAACAGCAGCAGCGTACTCAACCAAACAACGAAGCTCGCCCTCCCCGTCATGTACAAGCAGGCGAGACTTGGACAGGAACAGCGTTTGCTATTGATCCCTATCATCTGCTGACCTGCTATCATGTGATTGAGTCAGCAGCAATGATTGGCATACGTCAGCAAGGTCAGCCTGATCGCGAGGCACAAGTCGTATTCAGCGATATCGGAAGCGACTCAGCCATTATTAGAGTTAGCGATCCTTTGCCTAGCTACCTCCCATTGGCGCAGCAATGTGTTGATATATTGGGTGAGACCATTACCACACTGGGGTTTCCGTTATCAGGACTGAGTAGCCAACTGCAAGTCACCCAAGGCTGTATATCAGGATTGACAGGTTTAAATAACGATATCCGTCATATACAATTCACTGCACCCATTCAGCCTGGATCTAGTGGTAGTCCTTTATTATTGCCGACTGGAGAGGTCGTCGGTATGGTCACATCCAGTCTGGTTCATGAACATGCACAAAATATGAACTATGCGGTGAAATTTCAGTTATTATCTGCCCTACTGGCGAGCGCTGGCATCAGTTTGGAGAACACGTCTGATTTGACCAATGCTACGCCTCTTACCACACCTCAGCTAAGCAAGCAAAGTCGCAGTGCCCTATGGCTGGTTGGCTGTCAGGGTTAAGAAATCTATACGATATATAAATAAAAGCGCCAAGGAATATGAATGTTAAATGAGCAACACAGTACGACCATCACCCTACCCCGTGGTACGCTAGATCTGACTTATCAAACTAACTCAGCCACTAATAAATCAGTCACTAATAAAAATGGCGCAGAACAACACGCCCATTATCAGTTAGAAGATTTGCTAGGATTTGCCCAGCGTATTAATCCAAAGCGTGCGTTTTTGTTTGTCTCAAAAGTACTAGGTCGTCATATTCCCGTTGCGCCAAGCACTATGCGAGAGGCATTTACTGATTTAGCTGACTTAGTGCCTAGTGACTTGGCCGAGCCAGTGCTAGTCATTGGTATGGCAGAGACCGCTGTTGGTCTATCTGCTGGCGTCCATCAAGCATTGCAAACGCGCTATCCTCAAGCGCTGCTATTAAACTCTACGCGTCATGCACAGCACAATGAAAGTAGTGATCCAAATGGTACCAAATCCTTGCTGACGACATTTTGTGAAGACCACAGTCATGCGAGCCAGCATTTGATTTATCAGAGCAAAGATAGCGTTACTCAAGCGCAGCTCCTGGCCAGTAAAACACTGATTATGGTCGATGATGAAGCCTCAACGGGCAATACCTGTGTGAATGTCGTCACTGCCTTACGTGAAGCAGGACTGAGCCAGTTAGAGCAAGTGCATCTAACAACATTGGTAGACTGGTCATTAGATCAAGAAACATCTAATCCACAGTCAGATGCTAAGCCTACACGTATGGCCGATCGTCTCGCTGGTATTGAGTTTCATCGTCATCATTTACTGTCTGGCGCATGGCAATGGACTGATGCACCCAATCCTGAACCTATTACAATGCCATCTGTTGATACTACTGCCGCTGGTAGTCAGGCGCTCGGTGATACGGGCAACTGGGGGCGTTTTCCAACGCTAGACAGTACAGATGGGTTTGCTAACTATCTTTCAAGTTTTCAGAGTGCATTTACGCGCTTCGATGGCCAAGAAAACTTTGATGTTACTCAGCTACCAAGAAAAATCTTAGTCTTGGGCAGCAATGAGTTTGTTTGGTTGCCGTTTCTATTGGCTGAATGGCTTGAAACAGAGTCCGGCAAGCTCAACGAAGATACAGCGTCCATGGTTAATTTTAGCGCATTAACCCGCTCACCGATTGCGCTTGGTGGAGCGATTACCACGATGCTGAGCTTTAGCGATAATTACGGGCTTGGTATGACCAACTTTGCTTATAACGTTGAGCCTAGTGATTGGGATTTGATTGTGTTGTGTATAGAAACATCAGCTGATAGTGTGGATGCTATGTGGCGAGGTTTAGATAACGTGCTGGTGGTGGGCCCTAGTCTTTAAATTGCTCTCTAACTTTCAAACCTATTATTTACGGACGACACCATGACTACCTCATTTTTTAAAGCCAACCCAGATATCATCAAGCCTTATGCCTTGATGGATTTAGACGATACGTTATTCCAAACCCAGCGTAAAATTGATGCATGGGACTTACCCACTACTGAGCGTGAAACTTTGGTTTGTGCGACGGTCAATAAACAAGACGAGCCTTTGAGTTTTATGAGCCAGCGCCAAGCAACCTTTTTTAATTGGTTGCTTGCTAGTACTGAATTAATCGTAGTAACGGCACGGGATCGTAGTGAAATAAAACGTGTGAAGCTGCCTTTTGATAGTTGGCAAGTATTAACTCATGGGGCGATTATTTTAACGTCTGACGGAGCGCTGCTAAGCAGTTGGCAGCAGCATATGTATAGTAAGCTCGCGCCATTGCAAAATAAGCTTAATAAGTTAAGCGAATTATTTGCCAGTCATAGTCAAAGCGAGCAAAGTCATTTAGTATTCACACCGCATATCGATAGCTTTAACAATGGTTCTGTTGATGAAGAGCTAACCATTTATCTGGCTGTCAAACATGCGCAGAAAGATCATCAAGCGCTCGTAGATTTAGCTGAGAAACTGCCCACTCTGATACGTGATTTTGATCAAGATTTCTATGTGCATGTGAATGCCAATAACCTAGCGATATTGCCCCATGCGGTTCATAAGCGTCATGCGGTACAGTTTTTATTAGAGCATCATTTAGACCATCAGCGTCCCAGTTTTGGTTTTGGTGATAGCTTAGCTGACCTGCCTTTCTTACAGTTATTAGACTGGTACGGTATGCCCAATCATGGCCAATTGCATGAGCAATACCCGTCTAAATCGTCAGGCTAAACCATCAGCTTAAACAACAGCCACGCAAATCCACTGTTATCATTCCGAGTGCTATTATTCATACTATGACTTTTCCTAATATACAGATAAAAAGAGCCGATTTAAAAAACTATGGCTCAGGCAGCTATCTTGCAAGCGATGTCACTGTCCTACTCGATATGGTAGATAAGGACGCGGTTACCGATGTGCCCGTCAGTCAAAAAGAAGCACTTATCCAAAGTGGACAACGCCATTACTCTGACATGTTGACCTTAGAGCAAGCACCTACTGCAATGCATGAGCAGCTATACATACAAGCATTAGAGCAAGGCTCAACAAGGACCGCGACCGATATCGCTCATTTGTCTCATACGCTACATCATGTGTTCCAGCAGAATGTGAGTGATGAGCACCCACTGGTTTTGGTCAGTTTGGTGCGAGCTGGTCTACCGATTGGTGTGTTATTGCAACGTGCGCTGTCGGATACAGACAGTAGCTATCACTTGCCAAGTGTACATTATGGCATCAGTATTATTCGGGATCGTGGTCTTGATCCAGTGGCACTGCAAATGCTACTAGAGGCTTATCCAAACAGTCCAGTCGTATTCGTCGATGGCTGGACAGGTAAAGGTGCTATTTATCAAGAATTGGCTCGTAGTCTAGAGACGTTTAGCGATTCTACTCATGTTAATTTTGCCAACATTTTTCATCAAGGCACTGATGTCATTCCGCTACTGACCCTTGCCGATCCTGCTGGTGTTGCTTGGATGGCGGCTAGTGAAGAAGACTGGTTGATCCCATCGGGTTTGTTAAATAGCACCGTATCAGGATTAATTTCACGTAGCTTGTATACAGAGCCTTCATCAGGTCTGCATCGCAGTGTCTTTTATGATGATTTAATTGAGGTAGATCACAGTTTGGCATTTATTGAGCGTATCGATGCCGTGAGACGTTCATTGGCTACCACTCTAGCGCGTTTACCGATTTACCAGCAGCCACGCTACCAGACTGCGGCGTTGATAGAGACGTTGGCCGCAGACTATAAGATTATCAATCGTAACCGTATTAAGCCGACTATTGCTGAGGCAACACGTGCCATATTACGCCGTGATCCCGAACGTATATTGCTCGCCACTGCTGAGCACCCTGATACCGTACTGCTACGCCATTTATGTGCACAACGAAATATCACTATCAGTGTATTAGGTGATAAAATACTGCCTTATCAAGCCATCACGCTTATCAAGCAGCGCTCCCAAGACACTTAATACATTTAACGGTATTAAATACTTTCTTTTCCGTTCTCTTATACCCTCTACTTATGATGCCAATTATGTCAGATATGCTAAAAACCGAGTCAGACCTTTACAATGATACCCAATCTTATGCGCATCTGATCACTGAGCGTCATGCGATGGTCAAACCGCACACGCACCATCCATATCAGCTCGGTGCTAGCTTATACATGCCTGCGACTCGCCAAGATATTTGGCAAGTCATCAAGCGAGATAAATTACCGACGATTAATAGTATTATTATCTGTCTAGAAGATGCGGTCAGTCAGCAGGATGTTGAGTTAGCGCTTGAGCGTTTGCGAACCCTTCTGGAGACATGGGCAGAACATGTGAATAGCATCAATGCGCCATCTAAATCAGCGAAAATTCATGCTCAACACCCGACACGTCCACTGGTCTTTATACGTCCACGTAGCCCAATGATGCTACAGCAACTGGCTGACTACACCCATATTGACCTTATCGATGGTTTCGTTATGCCAAAAGTCGATATGTATAGCCTATCTAACTGGCGCATGGCTTGTCAGAACCTAAAAGTAGATCAACTACTTATGCCGACGCTCGAAACCGCAGCGCTGTTTAATCCGCATCACAATCAGGAGCTTGCCATCGCTTTTAAAGAAGCGTTTAGCCAGCCAGTTTTTGCATTGCGTATCGGTGGAAATGACTTGTTCGCAGCATTGCGCTTACGTCGCCCAAAAAACAGTATTGTCTATGACTCGCCTATCGGTACGTTGGCTTATCAAATGCTTGGCTGTTTTGTGCCGCATGGTTTTTATCTTACCGCGCCAGTATTTGAATATTTGGATCAGCCGACACTGTTTATGCAAGAGCTAAACCGAGATGTCAGCTTAGGGATGGTGGGCAAAACTGTCATTCATCCAAGCCAAATCGCCCTAGTACAGCAAGCTTACTGTGTGCCATTGAGTACATTGGATGAAGCACAAGCGATCCTTCACACTGAAGCCAAAGCAGTATTTAAGTACAATAATACGATGCTAGAGCCTGCGACGCACCGTGCTTGGGCGACTGAGATTGTCAATCGTGCAGAAGCCTTTGGAACTATTGATGATGGACATAGCCAGTACAGCTCACGAATGTAACTGTTATCGCTGATATAGCTAGCTGTCTGCTACTTAACAACTTGCACCATACAAAAAGCCGCTATCAAATAATAGGTAGCGGCTTTTTTATATAGATATTTGCTTAGGGTTCTGTATAGATATGAGGCTTTAAAGCTCTCGAACAGTATCTACATTAAGCACAACTTTCCAAAAACTGACGGAGGACTTGGTTCACTTGATCAGGCTCTTCTACTGTCGATGTATGACCCGCACCTTTGATAATAGCAAGCTTGGACCCAGCGATAGCAAAATGCATGCGTTCAGATTTGGCATAAGGCGTGGCAGCATCTTCATCACCTACCACAATTAGTGTTGGCGTTGTAATCTCACCCAGCTGCTCATAAGTACCTGTACGCTCAATCACGCCCATTGTTGCTTTGACCACGCCGCCCTTGCGATTGCTTTGTAGCATCGTTAGCCACTGCTTACGGTCAGATTTGCGTAACTTATCTGCCAAGAAAGTACTGCCAAACATGATTGGCATCACCTTATTACTCACACGCTTCATACCTAGCCAGCGAATCGCTTTAACCAGCTTACGATACTGAGGTATGTTTTTTGGATCTTCAGGGTCAGCAGAGGTTTCTAACAGCGTCAATGACAACAGCAACTCAGGGCGTTTGAGCGCGATACGTTGAGCCACGAACCCGCCCATAGATAGCCCAACAAAGTGACACTTATCAATACCAAGCGCTGCAAGCAAGCCAAGCGTATCGTCAGTCAGCGTCTCCATATCATAGCCAGACTTAGTAACCTGCGACTGACCTTGCCCGCGAAAATCAAAAGCAATACAACGATAGTCTGTTTGAAAATGCTCTACTTGCTTATCATACATCTGTGAGCTCCACAGTAGACCGTGAGCAAATACGATAACGGGCTTTTGCGTGTCGTTCGGTGCACTGTCTTCGTAATAAATATCAGCGTTATTTACAGTGATAGTTGGCATAACCACATCCTTGTTTGATCAATGAAAAGTTCGAGCGTACCCTTGTGTCTTTTACGACTCTTTTACGCTCAACCTGGCATATTAGCATAATCCATTAGCCCCTTAGGTCATAGCCTTTTTACGAGCCAGTCGTTTTGTCTCATTAGCTAGCATCAGCTTTTACAATAGAATAGTAAAGTTTACCAGTATGTAGATGTGTCTTAAGCGCCCACAAAACATGCTTTTATAATCGTAGCAAGCTGCTATAGTAATCAGCATTGAACCATTTTTACCTTTATCTCAAAGTATTGTCATTGATACAGAATATTAAAACAGTCATTTAAAATAAGGAAATCTCAAATGTCACAGTCTCTCGTCGATTATCAAGTTGCAGAGCACATTGCTACCATTACCTTTAACGATCCAAAAAGCTTAAATGCCTTTGGCACACCCTTAAAAAACCAAGTCTTGATAGCGCTAGATAAAGCGGCTGCAGATGATCAAGTACGAGTGATTATTTTACAAGGGGCTGGTGGTAACTTCTCAAGCGGCGGCGATATTAAAGAGATGTTGTCTGAAGGATTAGACAAGGATATTGTTTCAAAAAAATTAAGAGGTATGGTAGAAGGTGCAGGCGAAGTCAGCTTAAAATTGCGTCATATCCATAAGCCGATTATTGCCAAACTAGAAGGTGCCGTGGCAGGTGCTGGCATGAACTTGGCACTCACTTGCGACTTCCGAATTGCCGCAGACAATGCGAAGTTTGTACAAGCGTTCGTTAATATTGGCCTAGTGCCAGATGCAGGTGGTATTTACTTATTAAACCAATTGGTTGGTGCCGCAAAAGCCACTGAGCTTGTGATGTTGGGTGATAAGTTAAAAGCCGAAGACATGGCACGTTTAAATCTAGTGAACAACGTGGTAAGTGTTGACGAGCTAGAAGCCACCGTACAAGCATTGGCGCTACGATTGAGCCAACTACCAGGCAAAGCGTTGGCCGCTATGAAAGAGAGTTTCAATGTACACGCCTTCTCTGGTTTGAGCGCGGCGTTAGATACGGAAGTAGAGCAACAGACCGTAATGGCAAAAACTGATGACTTTATCGAAGGGGTTAGCGCCTTTATAGCGAAGCGTAAACCTGTTTATCAAGGTAAGTAAATAATGCTGTAGCATAATAAATTTGAATAACTGCAACGATTCTATTGAATAGTATCATCGAAAAAGCTGCCCATATATAGGCAGCTTTTTTTGTTCAAGGCCTTTAGTTAAGAGGCATTCGCGGATTTATAGTGATAAGGTAAGGTAAATATCTTGTCAAAAATCAGAGTAAACGTAAACGTATAAACTAAGAAAAATAGCAGTAGCGCCACTTCCATCATAAAGGCTTTTACTAGACCAACATCGTACCAAATCATATATAGTGGCAAGCAGATTAATACCAGCCCACCTTCAAAACCAAAAGCATGAGCACTGCGTATCCATAATGTGCGACGTACAATGCGCTTGCGACGTTCCCACGCTTCAAAAGCGGTATTATATATAAAGTTCCAAATGATGGCAGCCAGCGATACCATCATCGCGACAGGCAACGATTCTGACGCATCACTGTTGCTGAGTTTCATCAATATAAGGGTAGATAAGATAATCGCGATAATTTCGAAAGCGGTCACATAAATTAAGCGACGTTTAAGCGGTGATAAGGTCATCAACCAAGACTCCAAAGCACCTGTTCTTAAACAAAGAAGTGCGTATCAAAGTATCGGTCCGTCCCGAGATAGAAAAGATAAAGGAAGTGCAGAGCCACGGTTTCCGCCTGCCCCTATATTATACATAACATAGCGTAGAAAATCAGCCAGTACATTTATACAGACGTAAACAGATTTATCAAAAACCGACTTTATCCTAGGCCAGACTATTTTGCTGGCGGGCCCCATTGATTGGTTTCAGGCTTAGTATCATTAGCACAAAATACAAGAAACACAATGCCGCCTATCAGTGGTATTAAGGATATTAAAAACCACCATCCTGAGCGACCCGTATCATGTAACCTGCGAATACCAACAGCAATACTGGGTAAAGCAAGACCAAGCGCTACAACTATATAAACAGGCCCTGTTTCTGCGTCAAAAATAATTGCATCTATTATCATCGCAAAAATTGCCAAGATCATATATACCAAAGAAAAATACCAAAACTCTTTACGGCGTGCCCGACCAGAGAAATTGACATAATTTCTCATGCACTTTTTGAACCAATCAATGATTCCATAATTTGCTTCAGCATTATGATTGTTAGCCATCGTAGATCTGGGCAGTGGCGGCGGAGTCGCTTTATCAAGCTTAATATTATTTTCCATAGCGCTTTTTATCTCGGTCGTGAAAAGTAGAAATCGTCAGTGAAAATTATCAACAATTGGCTTTGATTATAGATACTCAATAAAAGTTTGTAAATGAATACTAGTTTTCTTAGAGTCATCAATAAAAAACCCCGCATCATGACGATACGGGGTTTCTTTATTTTACGTATAAAGTTTTTAGTATAAAGCTTCTAATTTTAAAAGCTTATATACTCAAGATTAGGTCAACTGAGCAACGTTAATCTTGTCTGCTTCTTCAGTATAGTCTTCCATACGGTCGAAGTTCATATATTGATAGACTTCATCGCCCATGCTGTTTAGCATACCAGCATACTGCTGATACTCATCGTTAGTCGGCAATTTACCAAGTACCGCTGCGACTGCTGCAAGCTCTGCAGACGCTAGGTATACGTTAGCGCCTTGACCTAGACGGTTCGGGAAGTTACGAGTCGAGGTCGATACCGCAGTAGATTTCGGTGCAATACGTGCTTGGTTGCCCATACATAGTGAACAACCTGGCATTTCAGTACGGGCGCCGGCTTGTGCATAGATGTTGTAGTAACCTTCTTCCATCAACTGGCGTGCATCCATCTTAGTAGGTGGTGCAATCCATAGACGAGTCTTTAAGCTACCTGCTGGTACGTCTTGTAGCAATTTACCAGCGGCACGGAAGTGACCGATGTTAGTCATACATGAACCAATGAATACTTCATCAATGGTATCACCAGCCACGTCTGCTAGCGTTTTTGCATCATCTGGATCGTTCGGGCAGCAAAGGATAGGCTCTTTGATTTCGCTCATATCGATAGTGATGTCGATAGCGTATTCAGCATCGTCGTCAGCACGCATGAGGCTTGGGTTAGCCAACCACTCTTGCATTTGCTCAACACGGCGGCTGATCGTACGCGCATCGCCATAGCCTTCTGAGATCATCCACTTAAGCAGCGTGATGTTTGAGTTTAGGTACTCAGTCACTGACGCTTCAGACAAGGTGATGGTACAACCAGCAGCACTACGCTCAGCTGAGGCATCAGATAATTCAAATGCTTGCTCAGCGGTCAAATCTTCTAGACCTTCAATCTCAAGAATACGGCCGTTGAACTCGTTGATTTTACCTTTCTTATCAACTGTCAAGTAACCTTCTTTGATCGCTTGGTAAGGGATCGCATGTACTAGGTCACGTAGCGTGATACCAGCTTGACGCTCACCAACGAAACGAACACGGACAGATTCAGGCATATCAAGTGGCATCACACCAGTCGCAGCTGCGAAAGCAACCAAACCAGAACCCGCTGGGAATGAGATACCCATTGGGAAACGAGTATGCGAGTCACCACCAGTACCAACGGTATCTGGAAGTAGCATACGGTTCAACCATGAGTGAATGATACCATCACCTGGACGTAAGCTTACGCCGCCACGGTTCATGATAAAGTCAGGTAGTGTGTGCTGAGTCTCAACGTCAACTGGCTTTGGATAAGCGGCAGTATGACAGAATGACTGCATCACGAGATCCGCTTGGAAGCCCAAACATGCCAAGTCTTTTAGCTCATCACGCGTCATCGGACCAGTGGTATCCTGAGAGCCAACCGTAGTCATCTTAGGCTCACAGTACATACCTGGACGTACGCCTGTCAGGCCACAAGCTTTACCAACCATTTTCTGGGCAAGCGTAAAGCCTTTACCAGTATCAGCTGGCTCTTCTGGCTTAGCAAAGATGTCTGAATGACCAAGACCCATGTATTCACGAGCACGGTTAGTCAAACCACGACCAACGATCAATGGAATACGGCCGCCAGCACGAACTTCATCAAGCAAAGTAGGTGAGTTTAGTGAGAACGTTGATAATATTTCATCAGAGTCATGTTTAGTGATTTTGCCTTCGTACGGATAGATGTCAAAAACATCACCCATGTTTAGATTATCAACCGCTACTTTTTCGATTGGCAATGCGCCAGAATCTTCCATCGTGTTGAAGAAGATAGGAGCGATGTTGTTACCTAATACTAAACCGCCACCACGTTTGTTTGGCACGTTAGGAATATCTTCACCCATCAGCCACAGTACTGAGTTGGTCGCAGACTTACGGCTAGAACCCGTACCAACCACGTCACCAACATAAGCGAGTGGATGGCCTTTTTCTTTTAGCGCTTCGATCTGCTTCATTGGACCGACAACGCCCTCTTCGTCAGCATTGATGCCGTCGCGAGAGTTTTTGTGCATGGCTAGTGAATGCAATGGGATATCAGGACGGCTCCATGCGTCTTGCGCAGGTGATAAGTCATCCGTGTTGGTCTCGCCAGTTACTTTAAACGTCGTGTAAGTGGTTTTCTTTGGTACTTCAGCACGGTTCAAGAACCATTCTGCGTCAGCCCAAGACTGAATTACTTCTTTAGCAATAGTGTTGCCAGCTTCAGCTTTTTCAGTCACGTCATTGAACGCGTCAAATACTAGCAAAGTTTTCTTTAATGCTTCAGCAGCGTCTTGTGCAACTTCGCTATCATCTAGTGCAGCAACTAGTGGCTGAACGTTGTAGCCACCTTGCATAGTGCCTAGAATTTCAACAGCTTTTTGCTTGCTGATAAGTGGTGATGATGTTTCACCCTTTAAGATAGCGGCCAAAAATGCCGCTTTAACGTATGCTGCTTGGTCAACACCAGCAGGGATACGGTTTTCTAATAGGTTCATCAAGAACGCATCTTCGCCTGCAGGCGGGTTCTTTAATAATTCAACCAACTCTACTACTTGTTTCTCATTTAGTGGTAGGGGTACAGTTCCTAGCTCAGCACGTTCTTCGACATGTTTACGATAAGCTTCTAACACAATAGTCGTCCTCGTCAGTTGGGGTGTAGCACATTACGTGGGTAGTCAGTATGACTGCCTGCGTCTATATACTATATGAAATAATTATCCGTGCAATCATAGCTTAAAACGCTTTAAATGTTAATGGCTCAGCTCTGAAAAGGCGCATAGTAAGGCCATATTGAACATTTATTATAAAAATAGTGCCATCAATAATATGATTGTAGCGCTCATTATAACTGGCATTTGCCTGATTACGCTTATCAATAAGCGCTTGCTTTATGACTGAGCAGACACCATATGACTGATATACGATTTTGTAAGAAACAACTTCGATAAAATTTCGCTTAAAAAAATGTAGCAACTTAGATTTATTAATAGTCGATGTATTAACAGTCGATTTGGTAAAAACATTTTGGTGTAAACATTAAGGACGACGATATGACTGATAGCAATACGGACAACAATCCTAACTATGACAATGGTCTCAAGGTACGCACTGAGGTCATGGGTGAGCAGCATGTCAAACGCTCGCTTGATGCTGCCACAGGATTTACCCAACCGTTGCAAGACTGGATTATCGAACACGCTTGGGGCAGCACTTGGCAAGATGACTCAGTATTACCACGCAAGTATCGCTCATTAATCACTATTGCCTTTTTAATTGCCCAAAAAAGCCCAAACGAGTTGAAAGGTCATATACGCGGTGCCATTAACAACGGGGCTAGTGTCGCTGAGATTAGAGAAGTGCTCATGCATAGCTTGCCGTACTGCGGTGCACCTGCTACTCAAGAAGCGTTTCGCGCTGCCATAGATATACTGAATGAGTTAGAAATCGATATAGATATTTAAAACTATGGTCGTCCGAGCAATCATAGTAATCTTAACAATATTGTTTAAAAATTGACGACCAAATTTCTGCTATAATATCTACACTCATAAAACATTCTGATAATTCCATAAACCCTTATAATATAAAGGGTTAAGAGATAACTCCATTATGACAACTGCCGTACAAACACATGTACCTGCTGCTAAGGCCAAACCAAAAAAAGCCATCCAAGGCGAAAAGCTACGTGGCTATGACAAAGTTGCCCGTATCCCAATTAAAGTAATCCCGACTGTCGAGGCAAAGAAAAAGCCTGATTGGATTCGGGTAAAAATGTCCTCGCCTGCTGAAGTTGCTCGTATCAAAGCAACCTTACGTGAGCAAAAGCTTTATACCGTTTGTGAAGAAGCGGCCTGCCCTAACCTGCCACAGTGCTTCGCTGATGGTACAGCCACCTTTATGATCATGGGTGATATCTGTACGCGTCGCTGCCCATTCTGTGATGTAGGTCATGGTCGTCCTAATGAGCTAGACAAGGATGAGCCGCGTCATACCGCTGAGACGATTCAAGGTCTACAGCTTAAATATGCCGTAATCACTTCTGTCGATCGTGACGATCTAAAAGACGGCGGTGCTGGACATTTTGTAGAAGTCCTAAACGAGTCAAGAGCGCTTAGCCCAAATTGCTTGATTGAAATCCTAGTACCAGATTTCCGTGGTCGTATGGATATTGCGTTGGATTTATTGACAGAGACTGCGCCAGATGTGTTTAACCACAATATCGAAACGGTGCCACGTCTATATAAAGCCTTCCGTCCAGGTTCTGACTATCAGCATTCGCTAGATTTGCTTAAGATTTATAAAGAGCGTCGTCCTGATATCGCCACCAAATGCGGCTTTATGGTTGGTCTTGGCGAGACAGAAGAAGAGATCTATGCCCTACTCGATGATCTAAAAGCTCATGATGTAGATATGATCACGATTGGTCAGTATCTACAGCCTAGTAAAAACCACGCGCCTGTCGATCGTTATGTCCATCCAGACGAGTTCCAACGCTATATGGACTACGGTAAAAAGATTGGCTTCTTTAGCATTTGGGCAGGTCCAATGGTACGTTCAAGCTACTTTGCCGATCGTCAGTACTACGGCGAAGACTGCCCAGCACCTATCCGTAGCAAAAAAGCATTAGAAGCTGAAGGCAAACTTGGCTGCTAATTTAGCAAAAAAGTGATGTGAAAGTGGTTGCGAACAGCAGTCGCTAAAACATTTCTTAAGAATATTAAAAAGGGTGAATAACAAATTTGTTATTCACCCTTTTTTTGAGCTTTGTTAAATTTAAGAATGATTAAACCTAACGCTTTACACGGTTAAAGTTGGCGTTGGCTTTCCAGCTGTTTTTATATTGAATGCAGCAATACCAAGGACAATAATACCACCTGCAATACCAGTCGTAATCTCAGGATAAATCAATAGTAAAGCACCAATAGCTAAGATGATACGAGTCACCGTATTCATACCGCCTCTGAAGTAGCCTTCAAGTGCCGAGCTCAGTGCAATGACACCTGTCACTGAAGTCACTACTACTGTAATAATATCTACAATAGGTGGCAGCGGGAAATCTTTTGCCGTAACTGCCAGGCCAGTTGGATCTATCATCAACATCGTTGGATTATAGATAAACATGAACGGCACGATGAATCCCGCGAGAGCAAGTTTGAGGGACAAGAACCCTGTTTTCATCGGATCACCACCGGATATACCTGCACCCGCAAAGGCTGCAAGACATACAGGCGGTGTAATATTGGCAAAGATACCAAAATAGAAAACAAACATGTGCGCTGATAAGATTGGAATATCAAAACCGGCCAATGCTGGCGCAGCCATCGTCGCCGTGATGATATAGGCAGGAATAGACGGTAATCCCATGCCCAAGACCATTGATGCCAACATCGTTAAGATAAGGGTAAAGAATAGCGATCCTGCACCTAAGGTCACGATAGATGACGTCATCACCGTACCAAAACTGGTCAGACTCACAACCCCAATGATAATACCAACGACCGCACAAGCCGCCATAACCGCTAATGACTGGCGCGCACCATCTTCTAATGCACCCAAAATATCAGAAAAACTCATGCGCGTTTCGGCACGTAGCATACTGATCACAACGGTAAAGCCAATGGTATAAGCTGCTGCATATCCCACAGGTACGTTTCTGATCAATAAGAAAATCAAAAAGACAATCGGCAATAGCATATGACCGCGGGCTTTCAATACTTCTTTGACCGCTGGTAGATTTTCTTTAGCAATACCTTTTAGATCACGACGTCCAGCGCGGAAATGCACCTGCGCGATGACGCCTAAATAGTACAATATCGCTGGTAATAATGCTGCTAAGGCAATCGTGCTATACGGCAAGCCTGTTGTCTCAGCCATAATAAAGGCACTGGCACCCATAATCGGTGGCAAAATCTGTCCGCCGACCGAAGCACTGGCTTCAACTGCACCTGCGAAATCTTTGTGATAGCCGACCTTTTTCATCAACGGAATGGTAAAGGCACCTGTACTAACCACATTCGATAAAGCTGAGCCATTGATACTACCCATAAAACCACTAGAGATGACTGCTACTTTTGCAGGGCCACCCTTTTTGTGACCAGCGATAGCCAATGCCAAATCATTAAATAACTGCCCCATTCCTGAACGTGCTAAAAACGCACCGAACAGAATGAACAAGAAGATAAAGGTGACCGATGCACCAATCGCAACAGAATATAGACCCTCTGTTTTTAAGAATAATTGACCAAAGATATCACCCATATCATAAGGGCGAGTCAAAAGTCTGTCAGGCATAAAGTCTAAATGACTGACAAATGGATAGGCCAAAAATATGCCTGCCAAGATTGGCAAAATCCAACCAGTGATACGGCGACTGCCTTCTAGTACGCAGACTACCGTAATCAAAGAAAATATCACATCGACCTGATTGGCCATACCGCCACGCGAGGTCACGATATCTTGATATTCATAGATGAGATAGCTCATACCGGATAGAGACAGGGCAAACCAAATCCAGTCATACCATGCCACACTTTTTCGGCTACTTTTTTTACTGGCTGGAAAAATCAGGAATATCAATGCAAAACCAACACCCACGTGTACAGAGCGCTGTAACAGTGCCGGCATTGGATTAAAAGTGATATATAAATGAAACAGTGAATAGAGTATACAAATGCCAGCGATAAAATACTTCACTGGTCCTTGAGTGATATGACGCGTGATTGACTCTCGGTCATATTTTTCCAATACTGCTCGGTTGACCGCATCCGCCTCAGCATCGTTATCAACTTGAGCATCTGGCATGGTAGGCACACTACCTTGATCCGTCACTTGGGAGTTCATGACAAAAGTCCTTTTTAAATCTATCAATTAAATCATACGTCTTAGGCATGATCACCACTTCAGAATAGTCTGGCACCCACTGGTGAATCAAGAAACGATGACCACCATAATCCATTTCACCTTTGGTCAGTCTAGATACGACCCAATTAAGGCGAGGCAGTTTTTCGTTAATTTGATAACCCAGATAGCCAGGCTTTTGTATAGGAGCGAGCATTTCGGTGGAGGGCGTCCCTGCACCGAACGCTTCAAAATAGGTCGTGGTCAGTAACAGCTCCGCACCTGCTGTACTGCTGCCGTCTATGCGTTGATACTGTTCTTCCCACCACTGTTTTTCTACAGAATGTATCCAACGTAGCTGAAAATCAGGCTCAGTGAAATAACAAACCTTATCATCAGCACCGTCTACGCCTGCGACTCGCACTTCAACGACAGACTGAAGCGTAGAGCCTAACCATAGCGTAAAAAAAACCAGCGCTGCAATAAATGCCGCGCCAGTTGATAACCATAATGAATTACTTGGCTGCTTGTTCGTCATAGTATTTTTTAGCTCCAGGATGGATTGGGGCTACCATGCCATCACGAGCGGTTTCTAGACTGATATCATTGGCCGCTTGGTGAGCTGTTTTTAGGCCGTCCAAGTTTTCAAACAATGCTTTGGTTAGTTTATAACCATCTGCTTCAGACAGATCAGAGCTAACCAATAATGCATTCATGATTGCTGCAGTTGGTACGGCTGTTTCGTTGCCATAAGTACCAGCAGGAATCTCAAAGGTTTTGAAGTAAGGCTTGGTCGCAATGATTTCTTTTAGCTTGTCTTGGTTGATAGTGACAATCTGCAAATCTAAGCCTTGTTCTAACTCCATCAAAGATGAGTTTGGTAGGCCGCTACTAAAGAATGCCGCTTCGATCTTACCTGCTTTCATACCATCAGCAGCTTCAGCAAAGCCTAGATAATCAACGGTGACATCATCATATGTGATACCAAACCCTTCTAGTAAAGTACGAGCATTTACTTCTGTACCAGAACCTTGATCTCCTACAGCAATGCGCTTGCCTCGTAAATCTTCAATGTTTTTGATGCCAGATTTTTTTGAGGTTACGATTTGCACCACATTAGGGTACAAAACAGCAATCTGCTGAATGTTAGTGATTGGCTGCTCAAAGTTGTTTTTACCTTCGACAGCATCCGTCACTACGTCACTCAATGCCAAGACCATGTCGACCTTGCCTTGGGTTAATAGATTGACGTTTTCAACCGATGCGCCAGTGGTTTGAGTTTTTGAGTTTACACCAAAAGTTTTGACATAGACTTCAGACAATGAAGTACCAATGATGTTGTAAGGGCCAGATGCACCGCCAGTAGCGATGGTCAAAAACTTAGTATCAAGCTTATCTGCTGCAGTATCCGTTGCCGCGCTATCTGCAGATGCAGTATCACTGCCCTCTGAGCTTGGAGATGAGCATGCGGTTAGACCTAGCGCAGCACTCAACATAGCTGACAAAAGTAATGGGGATTTTAAAGAATTAAGCATTGAATTCATCCTTGAAGTAATCGGTTTTATACGTTTAACAATATCCGTATTTATACATAAATACGTTACAGACGAGTAATAATATAGCAATTCTGTCAATAAATAAACCTTAGCTTACTTTCTATTTTTCTTTCAATACCTTATATTTAAAGCTATTAGAGAAAATATAGGTCATTCATCAATTGTACTAATATATATGTATGTTTTGCTATGCGAAACAAAGTTTCATTTAATAAATATTAAAACAAAAATTGTTGCTATTGTAAACCTTTATCGATATTTAAAGAGTATTGTCATATCGCATTATTTCTTAGGAATCTTTAGATATAGCAAATTAATGAGAATTCTCTATTTATAACTATCTCAATTTATAACTATAAGGACAAAAGTTCTGCTATATTTTATCTGAGCTATTTTTTGGTTCAGGATATTACATGGCACTAGTCTGTGTCTCTCTTTTATTAACCCATTCGGATAGTCCTTATGACAATACCTCACACGGAAGTACTAGCAACATTATCTGCTGATATTGCTATCATCGGTGGCAGCGGTCTCTACCAAATGTCATCACTGACCAACAAACGCAGTGTGACGATACAGACGCCTTATGGCAGTCCATCTGATGATATTGTCTTAGGTGAGCTTGAGGGAGTGACCGTTGCTTTTTTGACGAGGCATGGTCAGGGACATAGACTGACGCCGTCCGAAGTACCTTATCGAGCCAATATCTATGCGCTAAAAACGCTTGGGGTACGCTATATCGTCTCCGTATCAGCAGTTGGCTCATTGCAAGCGCATCTTAAGCCATTAGATATGGTCGTGCCTGATCAAATGATTGATATGACCAAGCAGCGAGTGAGTACTTTCTTTGGCGCGGGCGCCGTCGCTCATGTATCTATGGCAGACCCACTATGCCCTGCCCTAGCAGAACTCTTGACGCGCGCTTATGACAAAGCGGATATTACAGAAGGTAGCAGTCATTCTAAAGCAACTTATGTCTGCATCGAAGGCCCTCAGTTCTCAACTCGGGCAGAGTCAGAATGGTATCGTCAGATGGAGGCAGATATCATTGGCATGACCAATATGCCAGAAGCCAAATTGGCACGTGAAGCCAGTATTGCTTATGCCACCTTAGCTCTGGTGACAGACTTCGACTGTTGGCATCCGACAGAAGAAGCCGTCAGTGCCGACTATGCGATAAAAAACCTAATGAAAAATGCGGATAATGCTCAAAAAGTAATAAGGGAAGCCGTTGCTTTAATTGCCGCTGAACTGCCTGATTCAATCGCCCATAATGCTCTTGCACAAGCATTGGTCACACCTATATATGCGATGGACGAGCATACCAAGATCAGACTAGCCGCCTTGCTACCTTAGACAATAAAAAGTGGTTGAATAGATGTTTATCTGAAATAAAGATAGCAAGAGAAACGTTATAATACTATGCATATAAAAAAGGGCCATTATCTAAAATAATGGCCTTTTTTATAATTTAGCATGTATATTCGAAATTGATGCTAAATATATCACTTTGATATCAGCAACAACCACCTGCACCAGATGCCAGCGTCATAGGTTGATTAAACGGCATTAACTCACCGCAGCCCGCAAAAATACCGTAGTGACGACTGTCATCACCGATAAACTCAAAATGCGGCGCAAAGCGAGACTCTTGCAGCATGCGAAACGTATTGCCACATACTGGGAGTACCCGACCAGCTTCGATAGCATGATGTTTATCTAAATCAAACCGATGCGGTGACTGCTCGATAGTTCCTTTGTATATCACCGCTTGTCCATGATCTTCGCAAGCATCCTCAAGCGATGCTATCTTAAACAAACGGTAAGTTGCAGAGAAAAACTGAATATCACCAATTTTGGCTGCCAAAGCAGGATCTGTAATCTCAAGTGGGCGATCTTCAACCAAACGTACGTCTAAGAATCCTGCATCTCGTGACAAACGGTTAAAATCCTTCCAATACAATGCACCGCTCAAACATTCACCATATAAGACTGGGTCATCAATTAAGTGTTGCGGGATACGGCGATCGGCATAGACGTCAGAAAAATAAAACTCCCCACCAGGTTTCAGCAAACGCTGCACACTGGCCATGACCGAAGCTTTATCTGGTGATAAATTGATAACGCAGTTTGAGACAATAATATCGAAGCTATTAGCTTCAAGGTCTAGTTCATCTAGTTTCTCGATATAGCCATGCAAAAATGTCACATTGTCATAGCCAAAATTCTCGACATGATAAGCTTGGTGCTGTTTGGCAACGGCTAGCTGCTCATCGGTCATATCAACACCGACTACGTGGCCACTCTCGCCAACTAATTGTGCTAGTGCATAGACATCTCGGCCTGAACCACTGCCCAAGTCTAAAATTCGACAGCCTTCAAGCAGCGCTGGACACACCAGACCACAGCCGTAATAACGACTCAATACTTCATCGTGAATATTTGCGAGTAAGGGCTTGAGCCACTCAGGCATATTGCTAATATCACAACAAGCCGAAGTCTTTAAATCATCGGTACTCTGTAACTCTTTCCCATAGTAATTTTGCACGACGTCATGCATAACAATATCCTTATTGAATGTGCCATCCAATTAAAAGTCTTAGTAAATCATTTTAGAATATACAACTACGTTATAGTCAATCCAAAATAAAAGAAGTACAACCCATATTATGAAATAGTTTAGGTAGATTATTCTCCATCCAACCTTGTCGTAGAAACTTAGCTTGTGCCCATTTCTTTTCAATAGGATTTAAGTCAGGACTATAGGATGGTAGAAATAAAAGCCTGTGACCATGCCTATTCAGAAGACTTTTCACTCGTTTATGAAAACTGGCATTATCCATGACGATCACGCATTTAGTTTTAAGGCTTGGAATGAGCGTGTATTTGCACCAGTCATAGAATATATCGCCATTGATGTTTTTCTCAAAGTAATCAAGCGCAAAAAGCATCTTTTCATACAGAGCACCGATGACATTGGTACGTTTTTTAGCTTGCCAATTGTAGCTATCAATACAAGGTTTACCTATCGGTGCGTAGCCATAAGGACGAATAGTTTCAGCCTCAAAGCCACTCTCATCCATATAGACAACGGGATAGCCTTGCTGCTTAAAATGATCAAGCTTATTCTTATATACCGCTCTTTTTATTGGACACGCTTTTGGATGTGCTAAGGTCTTTTTTTTGGCTAATATTTAATCTTTTTAAGGCATAGCCAATACCTGATTTACTACAGTTTAAACGACGAGCTCGCTCATACAGGTAGTCATCTGGGTATTGATTAACGTCTTGTAGAAGGGCTTCATTGGGTATACTGCTTGGCGTTTTGACTCTGGTCGTTTGGATGCTTGGGTCTATAAGCCAGCGCTGTAGTGTACTCTTGCTGATATTATAAAAAATACAGGCCTGACGGATGCTCATGTCTTTTTGCTCAATGTTTTTGATAACTTGTGCTCGAAAATCTGCTGAGTAGGTCATCTTTTATATTTCTCTTTGCTTGGTTTAAAAGCATTGTACCTTTTCTATTTTGGACTGACTATAGTGAGTTTATTGACCTAGTTATTAATTATGCGTTATCAGCTATTATCGACCTTAATATTGATGTAAGAATCTAGCCAGCCTGACGGTAAATGCACTAGATCTTTAGGCTCATCAATATCGCGCAAAGGGTCAAATAGTGCCAGTGTCCAACCTAATGCCGCCATGCGCTGCTTGGTGACAGCGGCTACGCTAGCCGTACTCCAGATTATGTCCGAAAACAGGCTTTCATCAACTCGCTTAAACCCTAACAACACATAACCACCATCAGTCGCTGGAAGCATGACCGCATCGTGTTGATCTAGCTGCTGTACCGCTGTCTGAATACGTGCTGTCGTAAGACTGGGACAGTCCGTACCAATTAACACAACCTTTTTAAAACGTTGCAATGCGAGCTGACTGGCTATCAACATACGCAAACCCAAATCACCGTCGGCCTGCGCAGACCAACGTAATGAGTCAGGCAAATCAAGCGCCTGCCAACATGGATCTATTGGTGCTGGACTCACACATAGCTCAACGGGAAAACCAGTATCAATGGTCTGCTCAATACTATGCAGTAATAGTTGCCTTGCCATACGTGCAGCACCATCTAATCCTAGCGCTGGCTGCAAACGGGTCTTCGCCTTATTGGGCGCTGGATATTTTGCGAACAGAATGATGCAGGTATCTTGCTGTCTTGCAGATGAATCAGCTGTCATTATAACGGTCTCTCAATTAGTCAAATGCACCAGTATGAACTCTTTCTTATCTTGTCTATCATGTTGATAAATCAAACAACTTCACTAATTATAGTAGCGTTGCTTTAAGACGCTAGGCGATACGCCGCGCCAATAATCAAAGCGCAACTGCCACATTAGAAAAATTGTCCGCCATGTACCATGCTGCTGCCAACGCCGCGCTGAGGTCGTGACTTTGCTTTTTAGACAAGCTGGGCGAGCAATTTTCTTTAGCCGCTTACAGAGCTCGATATCTTCCATCAGTGGTTGATCAGGATAGCCACCAATCTGCTCAAACAAAGACTTTTTGATAAATATTGCTTGATCGCCAGTGGCTATACCCATTAATTGCGAGCGCTGGTTTATCATTAATCCGACGATTTTTAACAATGGCTCACGGCTGTCTAAACGGACATCAAAACGGCCCCAATCGTACTGAGCTATTGCTTGTTGAACGTTGTCTATCGCGTCAGTAGGCAGCTCGGTATCAGCGTGTAAAAATAGCAACACATCACCTGTTGCTAACATAGCGCCCGCATTCATCTGCTGAGCACGTCCTACGGTAGATTCGATAATATACCAATCAATGATTGATTGAGTAATCTCTGCATTTTTGAGCACACTCTTGGCGATAGCAACCGAACCATCCACTGAACCACCATCGACCAATATCACTTGTTGCGGTGCTGGATCGAGACGGACAATATGAGCCATAAGCTCAGGCAAGTTGTCCGCTTCATTTAATAATGGAACAATAATTGATAGGTTCAATGGATATACCGTCACGTTAATCAGCGATTAAGATTAAAAACTGGCTTATTTTTTATTCAAATTCCAGTTGTAATCGGTATAGCTTATTTTTATCTTGCCTTGTTTGAGATCCGCTGTCTGAGCTTTACTCAATCCTAGTGACGAGCTATAACGACCCAAAAACCCTGCTAAATCTTTTGTGCCACGCCAATTGGTTGCAAAGTCTTCTTTATACCATTTAAAAATTGGTGACACTCTTAGCCTATCGCCTTTAAGACTGTTTCGGCTACTGTCTGCTAAAAACTTAGACGTTGCCTGCTCTAATTGACTGTCTAAACGCTTGCCGGTAAAGGCATTATCTTGCAATGCAGGGCAACCGATACTGGCACAATTGACTGCAAAGTGAATGCGCGGATCGTTGTAGCGTTTAGAGCCACGAATGAGATTGTGCTCGATATCATCAAGTGAACGCGTCTTACCAAGTAGCGAAACAAACTCTTGCTTCCATGGTGACCCAAACAGTCCGCCGATGTCTTTGATAGATTTGACGTTTGGATATTTCGTCAATACCAAATCAACCGTACCAGCGTTATAAACGTTGATTAAAAATGCCAACTGCTCGTTTTTACTCCAACGATTGAATTCTGATTGAGACACTTTGCTCGTCGCCTCTAGATAGCTTGTCAGCTTGCTCTTATCTGCTTTCATGCCAGCATAATTGACCACTGAAGCTTTACCACCGTTGGTCATGGTCACATGCTTATTTAATAAACTATCCCAACTCTGATGATTAAAGTCAGCATGAGCGGCCACGCTTGCTAATAAAATAGTCGTGGCAATCACTGGTTGTGCGAACAATGTTTTCGCGGAAAAGTTAAATACTGACATAGGACTTACTCCGTTTACACTGATTGTTTTTTACTTAAATTTTTTATTTATACTAAAAGCACTTAGGCTTAAAGCACCTATGTTTAAAGTGCTTATATTGAAAGTGCTTACATTAGAATGGCTAAGGCGTGTCTGCTAGCACTGGCTCTACTGCCTCTTCTTCTAACGCGCCGCCACAGCTACTACCCTGTCCTGCTGTACAGCCATAGCAGTGGTCAGCAATGGCAATGTCATCGCCAGACGGGTTCTGCGTTAACAAATCACTTAGGTGTCGCCGTGTTTTATTTGGTACAGGCATCTCTAACTGCTGATTGAAATCACAGTCAAACAGCTCACCCAACCAATTGACACTAATGGTCGAACGGCACATGACTTCGGCCAGATTAGCAGCCATATAATTGGCTTTAAGCAAATCCATATACGGGTGGAACTGGTCTTTTGCCAGTAGCACCGCCCCAAAACGCTGAATCGGCATATTTGTTAGGGCAAATAGATGGTTAAACTCAATATCAAAGTGCGCTTTTAACTCACGCTTATAGTCGGCTTCAAGCTGTTGTTGATTGGGCGGTAGCGTCGCACCTTGCGGATTGAAAACCAAGTTTAATGTTAAATCTGAATTAAGCTTGCCATACCCCAGCTGATTGAGCTTCTGTAATCCCAATATACTGTCGTCAAACGCGCCTTTACCGCGCTGTTTGTCTACATTTTCTAAGGAATAACAAGGCAAAGAAGCCACCACTTCCACTTGGTTATCTGCTAGAAACTGCGCCATACCCTCATAACCCTCTTCCATGAGAATGGTCAGGTTACAGCGGTCTATTACTTTGACACCTAATGCCCGAGCGGCCTTAACCAAATACTTAAAATCCTCATGCATTTCAGGCGCACCGCCGGTCAAATCAAGCATATCGATGTTTTGTGCTTGCAATACCTCTGGTATCAGCTCAACCAACTCACGTGACATCATTTCAGTACGATAAGGGCTTGCAGCCACATGACAGTGCACACAGGACATATTGCATAAGTAGCCCATATTGACTTGTAATATCGTCAATTGACGTCGTTTTATCGCTGGAAAATCAGTATGCTCAAGTAACTCGATAGTTGATTTCATGGTGGTCTAAAATCCTGTTAGCAGTACAACTAAAAAAGGATAGCAACGTGACATTAAAGATTAGAAAACACAGATAGCGCATTGCTTTTACTGTTTATTTATAAGATTTACAACGTAAAACCTGATTGCTCACTTTACGGTTTATCTAATCAATCATACCTGATTATCAATAAGCATTGACAACTAATCATATGGATTTTATGGTTTATTCTAAATGAGCATTAACCTTCGTTAGTTCTTATCAGCTTCGTCAATTCTTATTAACTTCGATAAAACGCTTATCGATATACTTCTTGAGATGCCATACCCAGCGGCCTTGTAGGTTTACATTACCCCAACTACCAATGGCGTATTTATCACCGCAAGACAGCAGATATAGCGTGCGTGATTTTGGCTGATAACTCCTCATTACGTTGTCACCCAGATAGGCCAATAGATTATCGGCTTCGACAGCACCACCATGCACCGAGTGAACCCCCGAGTGCGCCACGTATTTATCGATTCGTGTCGCCACATCACCAACCGCAAACACATTAGAATGAGAGACGCTCTGTTGCTTATCGTTTACCGCGACAAACCCATCACCTTCTATATCCAAATCCGTAGAAGCTGTCCATGCCGACCCTATGACGCCAGTCGCAGCGATGACAGCATTGATGGGCAATGATTTATGGGTGGTCGATAATTTGCCATCACGATAATCGGTCGCTCGTTCTCGAATTATCGTAATGCCATGGCGATGTAACTGCTGAACAACTCGGTGACGAAAGCCTGAGTTAAACCCTGACAATAGATTCTCACCGCATACTAATGTCACCTGATGATTACGATTGATGTTCCGTAGCGCGACTTGGGCTGCCATCACCAATTCTATGGCCGCAGCACCTGCCCCGATAATAGCCAATTGATACTTTTCAGACTGCTGAGCTTCCTTTAGAATCCGCTGCCATTGTGTGATGAATGTTGATAACGGTCGTATGGCAATCACGTCAGTATCATTATTGGTAGCGCCAGTATTGTTATCGTTACTGTCGCTTCTGTACTCGTTGTAGCTATTGTGGTCAGGTTGCCAACGCATGTCTGTATCTGCGCCCGTATTTAGAGACAAGACATCATAGTCAAAATCCGTTTGTTCATCGCCAGTCGTAACCACCTTGTTTGACGCTGCGTTTACTTGTACAAGCGATTGCTGAATGAATCGCACGCCTGCTCGCACACAAAGCGATTTGACATCGATACTGATATTATGCAATTGATAATGCCCTGCCATCCAACCCGGTAACATGCCAGAATAGATGGTTTGCGGCTGCTCGCTAATTAAGTGAATGTCTGCCTCTGTCGTATCAGCGTCTTTTAAACGCGCTGCGCTAAGTTGGCGCAACATGCCAATGTGAGCATGACCTGCGCCTGCCAATAGTAGTGTCTTTTTCGGTAAAAATTTTGTCATAGATGATTTTATCAAAGGGGTTGGCGGTTGGTTGCTGTTAGTGTTTGATGGGATGTTGATTGATATAAATGACTTTAAAAACTCATTTAAAAGTATCATATAAATAAGACCAGTCTGTTGCGGATGAACAGTAAGAGCGTAAATGGCTTATGTGATTCATGTGACTTATACGGATTCAATCATAGTTACTGCTTTAACCGTTATTAGTAGAATGATATTTTGTATAACTGAATTAAAATCATAAAATAAGGTGAAATTATTTATCATCGCCCAGTACAATAGGACATTATAAGAGCCGCATAATAAATTGCGCTGCTTGACCCATTATTTGAGAAACATCGTCAAAACCGTTAATGAAAATTATAAGTAATCAAGGAACCTTACATGAGTACCAATATCGATACCAATAACGATCACATTTTGTCTTCTGACAATATTCACTACTTGCACCATGATTTTTTTGAACCAAGTAGCAAAGACGTCGAGATTAGCGCGACTTTATTGATTGTGCATGGCATGGCAGAGCACAGCGGGCGCTATAGCGATTTTGCACAGTTTTTGGCAGATAATGGTATCGCTGTGGCGACTTATGATCATTTGGGTCATGGACAGACTATCAAGACTGAAGCCGATCTTGGGTTTTTTGGTGAAGAGCATCCGGTACAGTCGCTTTTGAAAGACGTGATAGTCATGGCCGATAGCCTAAAAGACCGTCATCCAGACGTCCCGCATTTTGTGATGGGTCACTCGATGGGCTCATTTATCGTACGCAATGTACTCAAGCATCATGCGCATAATTTCACAGGTGCCATCCTAATGGGTTCCGCAGACACTAACCCACTGGCCAAGGTTTTACTACCTATTAACAAGCTACTGGCCAGAGTCGCCCCAAGACAACCGAATACAGTTTTTGCCAAGGTAATGAATAAAGTCCTGAACAGCCAACTATCTGATCGCAATTCGTCCTCACAGTTTGCGTGGCTCAGTGAAAATACCGCAAACATTGAAGCCTATGAAGCCGATCCTAAGACTGGTTTTGACTTTACCAATAATGGCTTTATGACATTGTTCACGCTCATGGATACTGGACTAAATAAAAATTGGGCTACCACTATTGCCAAAAACTTCCCAATGCTGTTTATTAGCGGTGAAGATGATCCGATTGGTGAAATGGGTCGCGGTATACGTAGGGTTGTCACACGTTTGGACAAGCGTCATTTCAGTCATGTCGATATTCAGCTGTATCCTAATATGCGCCATGAAGTGCTGCACGAAAAGGATAAACAGACCGTTTATCAAGATATTTTAGAGTGGATAGAGACCAACACGACAGACGATTAAATCATGATTAATGAGTTGTTTTGAGGGGATATCTGAAAATAACTCATTTAATATTGTCACAATAAGACCCTCAACGCGTTTGCTAAAAGCGGTCAAATTAGCGACAATACGGCAAGCAAGTTTTTGGACCAAGCCATACCTTGAATTTTCTTTAGGCTGGGTCATATAAGCCTTTAACCATAACATTAAGATCACCCTCCCTTTCATTCATTTTAGGAACCTTTATGTCATTACAACAAACCATCGAACAAGCATTTGAAAATCGCAACGAATACAGCCCAGCCAATATGCCACAAGACGTGCGCGATGCTATCAACCAAGTACTTGAGCAACTAGATAACGGTAGCCTGCGCGTAGCAGAAAAGAAAGATGGCGAATGGGTTGTCAATCAGTGGGCCAAAAAAGCCGTACTATTGTCTTTCCGTCTAAACGACAACTACGTCCAAGCTGCTGGCGAACACGTACAGTTCTATGACAAAGTACCGACTAAATTTGCTAACTGGACTGAAGCACAGTTTAAAGAAGCAGGCGTACGCGTTGTACCACCAGCTGTTGCTCGTAGAGGTTCATTCATCGCAGCAGGCGCAGTATTGATGCCGTCATACGTCAACATCGGTGCATATGTCGATCAAGGCGCAATGGTTGATACATGGGCGACTGTTGGTTCATGTGCTCAAATCGGTAAAAACGTGCATTTATCAGGCGGCGTTGGCATCGGTGGTGTATTAGAGCCATTGCAAGCAAACCCTACTATCATTGAAGACAACTGCTTCATCGGTGCGCGCTCTGAAATCGTTGAAGGCGTTATCGTTGAAGAAGGCGCTGTCATCTCTATGGGTGTCTACATCGGTCAATCGACGCGCATCTATGATCGCGAGACTGGCGAGATTCATCGTGGCCGTGTACCAGCAGGTTCTGTTGTTGTACCAGGTAGCTTACCGTCAGAAGACGGCACTCACAGCTTGTACGCTGCTATCATTGTGAAAAAAGTTGACGCGCAAACTCGTGCAAAAACATCAGTAAACGAGCTATTACGCCTAGCCTAAATACTTAGTACGTACCATTATTTGGTACATAATATTGTTTTATATGAAGATGCTGGAGGATGACTCCAGCATCTTTTTTGCAGCTTAATATAACGCGTTACGTTATAATCCTCTTTTAGTTTGTCTTTATACAAACACAAAATCATTCGTACCATCCCCTGCCTTTTTATTACGATTGATAAGCGCTTCATCGTCTTATCGACCTTTAACTGTATTTGAAATATTATGAGTGAATCATCATTACGCACCGCCGCTATCCCTGTCACTGACCCTGAAGCAGGGTTGCGTCTGACTGAGATTTTTTATTCCTTACAAGGTGAGGCAATCACCTCAGGCTTGCCGACGATATTTGTACGTCTAACAGGCTGTCCGCTGCGCTGCGTCTATTGTGATACCGAATATGCTTTTACTGGCGGCGAACGTCAATCATTAGAAACCATCATAGAAACCATCAAAGGTTATCCGTGCAAGCGCATCTGTCTGACTGGTGGTGAACCATTAGCACAGCCAAATGCCATTGAGTTGATGAAACGTTTGCTGAGCGATGGGTATGAGATATCCCTTGAGACCGCAGGCGCACTCACGGTAGAAAACGTGCCAGCAGCAGTCAGTAAGGTAATGGATCTCAAAACGCCAAGCTCAGGCGAAGTCGATAAAAATCTATGGTCAAACCTCGACTACCTCACTCAGCACGACCAGATCAAGTTTGTCATTATGAATCGTACAGATTACGACTGGGCAAAAGCTAAATTGACCGAGTATAAGCTAAACGAATTGGTCGGTACGGTGTGGTTCTCTCCAATGTTTAACGTCGCAGATGATGTCGATGAACAGCTAAGCCCTGAAGTACCTGTATTGGCGCGCGAGCTAGCAGAATGGATGTTGGCTGATGCCTTGCCAGTTCGCTTTCAGCTGCAATTACATAAAATCATTTGGGCAGATGCCAAAGGCAAGTAACTATCAGCAAGTAATTATCAGCAAGTAACAAACAAAAAGTGTGAACACGTTGAGTGCCATGGATAAGGTAGCGGTATGATCAAACTCATTTTACTGGGCTTGCTAGCAGGTGCGTTTTTTAGCTCAACATTTATCTTAAATGAGCTTATGAGTAGCGCAGGTGGACATTGGTTTTGGTCAGCGAGTCTGCGCTATGTCTTTATGCTATTGATTATCACCGCCGTTATTACGATGCAACATGGCTTTGGTCGTATTAAAGCGCTAATGAGAATTTTTCTACAGCATTGGGGCTTTTGGTGCATTACTGGCAGTATTGGGTTTGGACTGTTTTACACCGGTATTTGCTATGCCGCAGATCATGTTGCGGGATGGGTAGTAGCGGCTACCTTTATGTTTACCGTCGTCACCAGTTTGCTTGTGCTATTAGCATTTGGTCAACGTTTTGATAAAAAATTCATCGTATATGCTGTCATTGTCTTTATCGGTGTAGCACTCGTCAATATCAGTGAAGGTCTGCATGCTGCTTCTATAACCGACACCGTCCCCATGTCTGACATGCTGCTCTACGGTGCGCTACCCGCTCTTATCGCCGCTTTTAGCTACCCAATTGGTAACCAGCTGGTTTGGCAGGCTTCTCATAATGCCCGCCAGCGCAATACTGAATTGCAGAAGGCAGCAGAGTTGAATGCTCAACAATCTAGCATCAGTATTGGTATTGATATCAGTGAGCAGAGTGAACCGCTCATATCCGAAGCTTATGATTTGCCAGCTACGACATATGATGCTACCGACCTCGATAGCGTACTTCAAAGTAACAACACTGCGGCAACCTCATCCCTACAAAATCTAATTGCTCGTATTCCTTCTATCGAAACCACGCTACTGCAAAATGCCTTTAACAAAGTGTGGCTAATGACTCTTGGGTGTTTGCCATTTTGGCTGTTTTTGGGCATTATAGTGCGCCCTGACCAGCCCCACGCCTCACAAATAATCAATACGTTGCTCGTTGCTCTATTAGCAGGCGTGGCAGCGACCACTATATTTTTGTATGCGCGCGAGCAAGCTGTTACTTCAAGCGAGGTTGCAGGCGTTGACTCAACCCAAGCCAGTGAAGTTATCTTTGCTTTGATTGGGGGTATATTACTGTTAGATAACGCCATACCTTCGGCGATGGGACTGGTCGGTATAGGGCTAATTATTGTAGGGCTGATATTCTTTGCAAAAGATGGCTAAATGGCGCTATAACACTACGCCCATTTCGTCAAATTTATACATTGAATAGCCACCTAAAAAACACCTATCACTTTGATGATCTCGATTTGGTACTATAACCATGGGTAATGCTTTGATTTTTCCTGATATTCTATTATATTTATTGGACATGGTTGGCATTATTGCCTGCGCGATTGCAGGGACTTTGCTTGCGCAGCATAAAGGCTTCGATATCGCTGGTTGTATTCTGGTAGCGATGGTCAATGCCATCGGCGGTGGTACATTACGTGATATGGCTCTCGACCGCCATCCTCTATTTTGGATGACTGACCTTAATTACGTGATCGTTATCACGGTGACCTCTCTTATCTTACAAATATTCTTTCACCTTTATCATAAGATTGATAATGCGTTAAAGCTCTTTGATGCCATTGGGTTGGCCGCTTTTAGTGTCATTGGTTTTAAGGTGGCCTTAACCCTAGATATGTCTCCCCTCATTGCTATTATGATGGGCGTCTGGACTGCCATCATTGGTGGTTTGCTACGTGATATCATTTGTAATGAGATTCCGCTGGTACTACAGCGTGAGATTTATATTACTGCCAGTATCGCAGGGTCTGTGACCTATTTATGCTTACAGTATTTTGGGGTGGGCGCCAGTCTCAACGAATTTATTATGCTGTTTGTCATCTTCGCGGTACGTATGCTCGCGCTCAGATTCGACTGGCATCTGCCTTCTATTCGGCTCGTAAACTGATTAATTGAGCAAGACTCTGCTGAGATAGCCTTTGTTTGACTGACAATAATTGAAAATAGTGAGAACTGCCCATGTTGGCTATCGTATTGGACCCTACCGTACTGATCACTACTTTTGACCCGCGCTCTTTGATATATTTCTTCGATATGATTGGCATCATCGCCTGTAGCGTCTCCGGAACGATACTTGCCAAGCACAAAAACTTTGACGTCTTCGGCTGTCTGCTCGTGTCTATTGTCACTGCTATCGGTGGCGGTACGGTACGTGATGTCATTCTGGATCGCCATCCGTTATTTTGGATGGTAGATATGAGCTATCTGACCCTCATTACGATTTCATCGCTAGCGATGCAGATATTTTTTCATCCAAACTCCAGACGAGTGGATAAATTCCTCAAACTATCTGACACCATTGGCTTGTCAGCATTTACGCTGATCGGTATCAAAGTCGCTGATAGTATGGGTGCCAATGTGCCTGTAGCACTATTGTTAGGTGTGATTACCATCGTGGTTGGTGGCATCATTCGCGATATGATTTGCAATGAGATTCCATTGGTACTACAGCAAGAGATTTATATCACCGCAGCGTTGACAGGTGGGGTTCTGTACTTTGCTCTAAAGAATTTAGGCGTGACAGATTGGGTAGCTGACATCTCTACGATGAGTACGATTTTTACTTTGCGTATGCTGGCCATTCGTTACGATTGGCAGTTCCCCACATTAGAGTGGAAATACTAATACTAGGGCGTGTCTTCATTTCAAAAATACCAACGCGCCCATATTTGAGCGCGTTTAGTATTATCGGTTTGACATTGTCGCTTTACCCTTGCTCTACCACAGCCAAATCCTTGACCATCAGCTGTAAGCTTTGTTTGCCATTCCATTCATTGATGTCTAGCTGAAATAGCAAATGGACTTGCTTAGCACGGTAATCCCACGCCTCATTATCGAAGTTAAAGCAAATTGCCTCTATCGGATATTGAACGTCTGGATAGCGCAGCGATAACTTAAGATGTTTGTCTTTTAAAATCTTGAAGCTTAATACCTCAAACACACCATCAAATATTGGTGGCGCAAACCCATGACCCCAGATACTGGCATCGGCTAAATGCTCGGCAAACCATAAGCTAAAATCGCTTGCTTGCAAAGGTCCATCGGTGAATTTTTGCTCTGCAAATACCTCATCATCCATCTGAGCCATCACTTCATTAAAAGCGGTGACAAATGCCTCAAAGTTGCGGCGCTTGAGGGTTAAACCTGCCGCCATCGCATGCCCACCGAAGTGACTGATCAAGTCTGGATAACGCTCAGCAACTTGTTCAATCGCATCACGAATATGTACGCCAGCGATAGAACGCGCAGAACCTTTAATGGCACTATCTTCATCCGTTTGTTCAGTGTCTGCTGGTGCAAAAACGATACTGGGTAAATAATGGCTTTCTTTTAGGCGGCCAGCGACAATGCCGATGACTCCTTGATGCCAGTCGTCTTGGTACAGAATAATACTACGCGCGCCTGCATTGCTGGCTTTAGAAGTGGAGACAGCTTGAGTAATTGTGTCATCGTTACTGGTATTATCATTATCATTGATATCGCCACTCATACTCTCGTCGCTATCATCTTTATTAGCCAATGCTTGTACGATACTATCAGCTTGCGCACGCATCTCGCCCTCTACATGACGACGCGTACGGTTCAGCTGCTCAAGCTCTTGTGCCAAACGTTGTGCGGTGCTCCAGTCTTCAGTTAATAAGCATTCGATACCGATGCGCATATTATCCATACGCCCAGCTGCATTGATACGTGGCCCTAATACAAAACCGAAATCTTGTGCATGAAGCTGCTTGGGATCACGGCCCGCTTGCTCAAGCAATGCTAATATTCCCATACAGCAGCGGCCTTGACGAATAGCCGATAATCCATGATATACCAAGATACGGTTGTTTTTATCGAGTACCCCAACGTCTGCAATCGTCCCAAGTGCGACCAAATCCAAATATTGGCTAACCTGTACCGTAGACTTGCCAGCTTCGCGGCGCAGCTTTGCTAAGCGTCCGAGCACATAAAACGCGACTCCAACTCCGACCAGTGCTTTACTGGCAAAGTCACAACCTAGCTGATTGGGATTGACTACCGCTTCCGCAGGTGGCGTCTCTTTGGTCGTGAGATGATGGTCAGTGATAATCACCGTGATACTATCAGCTTGGGCTCGCGCTACCCCTTCATGACTTGAGATGCCATTATCAACCGTCACTATCATATCTGGCTGAAAAGTCTCAATACCTAACTCGACAATCTCTGGCGTCAGGCCATAACCGTACTTAAAACGATCTGGCACTAGGAAATCAACGACCGCACCCATCTTTGTGAGCGCTCGCATCATTAAGGCCGTACTGGTAGCACCATCACAGTCAAAGTCACCAACGATCAGGATGCGCTGATGCTCATCAATGGCCACATCTAATAAGCGCACGGCTTCTGTGACACCGTGCAGGGCCTCAGCAGGCAATAGACCTGATAGGCTAGTCTCCAGCTCATCAGGCGCAGTGATACCTCGCCCTGCATACAGACGGGCAAGCGTGAATGATTGAGCGGCAAATGGTTGCAGCGCGGCGGGCAACTCGTCGATGCGAGTGCTGGTATAACGGGGGGTTAAATTTAGCATGAGCGTATTCTACTGGCTTTAGTAGAGGGTCACAATGACAATTTATACTACCTCTGTATATCATTAGGCATTGTACAACTTGATGAATAATGCCCATATATTAGTGATAATTGAGACTGCCATTTTTATAGCTTATATAAACCACCTTCATTTAATCACTTACAAAAAAGGTGCACAGTGTGAGTAATTTCATTCATTTTGCTACAAAGCAATGATTGTAAGCCACGCATAAATCCATAAAATAGTAAGCAACTGAAGGATTTGTTATCTATTGAACTTTTTATCATTTATATTTTAATTATTTATAAGGACACTTTATGAAAACCACGCCACTTGCTGAAAAACTTCCAAATACTATCGACCCTAACCTAGACCTTGATAAAGTTAAAAAAGAATGTCAGGGAATGGTAAAAAGACGCGCTAGAGTTTCTGCTGGTGTAGCGGTTGTGCCAGTACCATTTTTTGATGTGGCAGTTGACGCGGGCATGTTGACGCAGTTGATTCCAGAAATTAGTGAGCGTTTCGGTCTCATTGAAGACCGTCAGTCAGCCATTAACTTGGAATCTCGCGAAGTGCACTGGAGCGCAGTAAAAGATCGTACGGTAGATTTCGCTGGACTCATGGCAACACGCGGTATCGTTAAGAAAACCATTCAAGGTTTCGGTGGTCGTATCGCTGCCAAACAAGTGACTAAGTTTATCCCACTTGGCGGTCAATTGGTTGCTGCGACTATGGGCTATACGATTTTTAAGAAAATCGCTAATGACCATATCAACGAATGCTATAAATTGGCAAAAGATATCCAGCAAAAAGAACACGGCAAAAACGTATAAATAAGCCAAATAGCTTAGCCTATATCAAGCCAGTTAAGTGATTACTTAGCTGGCTTTTTTGTGGTTTATACAAATAGGTCATAGAGTTCTAAAATAACATGCGCTTGTGGTTAATGATGTCATTGCTAGGTTTTACTGATAATATACAGCTTTATTTATGACAGACACCTTAAAGGACTAACTTATGAAAAAAATCTTGGCTTCAACGATGATGCTAGCGACTTTTGCCTTGGCGGGATGTACCTCAACAGGTACTACAAACAACGGTACAGGTACAGCAATCGGTACCGCAAACGAGATCGGCATGAATGTTTTTAGAGCTGCGATCGACAACCAATGCCGTAGCCAAATTGAAAAACAAAACGCATGGCGTGTTGCAAGCGTCGCCATGACAGAAGCACAGCAAGAATCTGTTAAAACCAATGTTTGTGGCTGTGTCAGTGAGCAAGCACCGCAGCAAGTGACGATTGTTGAGCTGGGCAATGCCGCGATTGACTCTCAGTACCGTACTCAGTTAGTCGCACAAGTCGTCGCCAAATCTCTACAGAGCTGCTATACAAGCTTTGTTCAATAGAACAATCAAATAATTCGTTAGAATAGAAGATAATAAAAAGGGTGCGTTATACATAACGCACCCTTTTTATTGCTAATAGATTAGACCTCTTGCAAAAGTCATAGTTTAAGCTCGGAATTAATGATACCAGCAAACAGCTTCATTCTAAGATCATAGCGCTGACGACGGTTGCGATATTTATGAGCCACGATTTTAAATAACTTGATTAAGCCTATTTTGTGCTCAACCACAATACGGAACTTTGCCAGATAGTGATTGGCCTGTTTGCATATCTCCAATAACTGACCACCACGAGGTTTCTTAAATGGTGTGAAAGTTTGCTTATGTAGCTTTGCTAACCCTTGATAACCACTATCTGCTAGTAATTTAGCATTGTCAGGAAGCCAATCAGGACAAGTATCTTTATAGAGCTTAAAATCGTGGATTGACCCTTTGCAGGTTTGCACATCAAGTATCAAGCCGGTTTGCCAATGGACGATAACCTGCGCTTTTAAGGTGTGTTGTTTTTTCTTGCCGCTGTAGTAGTCTCTTTGGTTTTTTTTGGACGCTCAATTGGGGTTTCGGTGGCATCGACAATGACGACTGACCAATTGATGTCCTCATCGACACGACTAGGCAGCTTTTTGGGCAATTCAAACTTGCCAGAGTCAATCAGTGTGTCTTCTACTTTACGAACGATACGGCTAGCAGAAGACTCATGAATACCAAAGTCCATACTGATATGATAAAGCGTGCGGTATTCACGCCAATAAGTCAGGGCTAGTAGTATCTGCTCCTTAATATTGAGCACACTTGGTCTGCCTGATTTGGTCTTAGATGCTTCATGCTCTTGCATGGCCTCAAGCATGTCATAAAAGGTGGCTTTATGAATGCCTGTGTAGCGTTTAAAACCAGCGTCACTTTGTTTGAGTAGCTTATCTATGTTTGGCATATCTATTAAGTAAGTAGAGTTCAATAATATACGTTGTGTATTACAACTACTTTTGCAAGAGGTCTATTGGTTCAATTAATTAGCCTAAAATTTATTTGTATCAGATGGTTGAGACGTTATAGATGCCGTAAAAGGTAATGATTGGCTACGACGGAAATACTTCGAGGTGCTATCAATAATCTTATCTACTTCCTTAATTAAATCATTGATTACGTCATCATAAATACCATGATATAACTCTTTTTCAAATGCTGTAAATGGGTGCTTGCGCGACGCTGAACCCACCTCAGTGACACCGTCTTTGCTATAAAAAATATCTACGCGACCATCACTATTCAACACACAATTTAATAGTCCGCCTTCAATTTCCATCTCTACGCGTTCTGGCATAAAAATATAGTCATCTACATTGATAAGCTTTTTCTCTACTTCTCGTTTAAAAAATGATTTGATATCGAACATAGGTACATCCCTAACTTTATAATTATAAGATACGTGAGCATGCCGAGCACTGTGACTGTTACCCAGTATTCATCTGCGTGATTAACGGGTCATGCTTTACTCAGTTATCGTATAAGATAGTGCTAGATTATTTAAGGTGCGATATGTAAAACTGCGTTTGATGTTGGTAAAAATGTGCGATTGACTTTGAATGGGATATAGACCCAACGAAACAGAACCAGAAAAATAGACTCAACAAAAAAAGAAGCGACCAATAAGCAACTTCCCTTTTTTATTATCGAACTCCATTGACTAACTGAGTTAGACCCAGCCCTTCTCACGAAATGATTTGAGTACCTCTACAAATACTGCCATCTCATCAGGTCTGCCAAGTGTTAAGCGATTAAAGCCACTGATTGGCGCAAACTCACGCCCGACAGCAATGCCATGTTCGCGCACTCTATCGATATAGGTTTGCACATCGCCTTTTATTTCATGGAATATAAAGCTTGCCTGCGATGGCAAATAGCGTAAGCCAAGCTCATCTAATGTTTGCTCGACCAGCTGACGCGATTGATTGGCCGTACGTAAGCTCAATGCCAAAAAATCTTCATCATCAAGAGTCGCTAACGCAGCTACAGCACCTGCTAAGTTGGTATTATCAATCGAGATAAATGTTTCTAATCTAGCAATCATTTGCGAGCTAGCAATTGCATAGCCGACACGCATACCGGCGAGTGCACATAGCTTTGAAAAAGTACGCACCACAACGATATTTTCTGAGTACTCCTCTCGTATCCATGCAACACCACTCTCAAAACTTGGATCAGTCACATACTCTGAATAAGCTTCATCTAATAAAAAGTAATGGTTACTTGGTGCATGCCCTACCCATTCTTTGAGCTTTGCTGTGTCAGTAATAGTCGAGGTTGGGTTGTTTGGATTGCATAGATAAAACAAGCTAATACCGTCAAAGTCATCAGCGACTTTTTGCATACTTTGCAAGTCAAAGGCGTAATTTTCAGTCGTCAGTGGTACTTTTACCACAGGTACATCGATAGATGTCGCATACAACTCAGCATAGGCAAAGGTTGGATGCGGCACGATAACTTGGAATTTTTTGCCTTCTACCAAAGCTTGATTTTGTAGCATTTGGACGACAGTACGAATATTTTCACTAGAGCCACTGCCTAGAGAAATTTGACTCTCTGTCACACCGTTTGTCTCAGCGACTTTGGTAATCAGAGCCGAACGTTGGTCATCGGGATAACGAAAGCCGATGTCTAAAGAGTCGATAACGGCTTGTTTGGCCGCATCTGACATGCCGAGTGAATTTTCGTTAGAGTTTAATTCTATTAAGTTGTTGGTAAGCACAGTGAATAATACGCCTAGATTATGTCCATTCCAAAAATTTAGTCTGTGTTGACAGTGTGATCTATAAGAAAAGCAAGCCTAGCTAGAGCGTTACTCACTCTCGGCTTGTTCGCTCATGACCTAAATTTTTGAAACATTCTATGGATGGTGAGGTTTATGCGGATATGGTAAGTGGCAATGCGCTGTATTACAAGTATTCTGCACATTCCCATATTGAATAAACCATAAAAAAGTGAGGTACTTAAAAAGCACCCCACCTTAGCTATTGTTTAGCCTCTTTTTAACCTCAATATTTAACCCAATCTATCAAATTAAATGTGCTTTTAACTCAAGCACTTTGTCACGCGTTTTTGCTGCTTCTTCAAACTTCAAATCACGCGACATTTGCTGCATTTGCTTCTCTAATCGTTTGATTTCTTTGGCAAGCAGATCAGGACTACGCAAGATATTGATATCGACATCTGGCAGGTTACTCTTAACTGGGATAGCTTGATTGTCATTGGCATCCAAGCTTTCACCCGTATCAATCTTGTCCGTGATACTACGACGAGCACCTTTTGGCGTGATGTTATGCTCAAGGTTAAAGGCAATCTGCTTATCACGGCGACGATCCGTCTCATCTATCGCCTTTTGCATACTAGGTGTAATGCGATCAGCATAGAGAATGGCTTTACCATTCAAATGACGCGCTGCACGGCCAATGGTCTGAATAAGCGAACGCTCAGAACGTAAGAAACCTTCTTTATCAGCATCAAATATCGCTACCAATGATACCTCAGGCATATCCAAGCCTTCACGTAATAAGTTGATACCGACCAGCACATCATGCACACCAGTACGGAGCTCATGAATAATCTGCATACGCTCCACAGTATCGATGTCCGAATGTAGATAAGCGACCTTTACATCGTACTCTTTAAGGTAACTGGTCAGATCTTCTGACATGCGCTTGGTCAATGTGGTAATCAATACACGTTCGTCCTTTTCACGGCGTTTGGTAATCTCTGATAACACATCATCAACTTGCGTCAAGACAGGACGTATCTCAATCTCAGGGTCAATCAGACCCGTCGGACGGACGACCTGCTCTACGACTTGCTCGCTATGTTCAAGCTCATATAGCGCTGGCGTGGCACTGACATAAATGGTTTTGGGCTTGATACGTTCCCACTCTTCAAACTTCATTGGGCGGTTATTCATCGCACTTGGTAGGCGGAAACCGTAATTGACCAAGTTCTCTTTACGCGATCTATCGCCTTTATACATCGCGCCAATCTGTGAAACCGTCACGTGCGACTCATCGAGAAATAACAAGGCATCTTCTGGAATATAATCAAACAACGTCGGCGGCGCTTCCCCTGATGGACGCCCAGAGAGATGCTGTGAGTAGTTTTCGATACCGTTACAGTAACCAAGCTGCTGAATCATCTCCAAGTCATACTGGGTACGCTCTTTGAGACGCTGTGCTTCAATCAACTTATTGTTATCACGGAAGTACTCTAAACGTGGCTCAAGCTCCGCGCGAATAGTATGGCTGGCGGCTTCTAACTTATTGCGCGGCGTCACATAGTGCGACTTTGGATAAATGGTAATACGTGGCACACTGCGCACCGTCTTACCCGTTAAAGGATCAAACCACGTAATCTTTTCGACTTCGTTATCGAATAAATGCACACGTACGGCTAGCTGCTCAGACTCAGCAGGATAGATATCTAACAGCTCTCCACGCAAACGATACGTACCACGGCCAAAATCTAGCTCATTACGCGTGTACTGCATCTCAACCAAACGCTTGATAGTCGCTGTACGGTCGATGTTATCGCCTACGACGACATGCAATAGCATTTTTAGATAGCTCTCTGGATCACCCAAACCATAGATACAGGATACCGAAGCGACAATAATCGCATCACGGCGCTCTAACAAAGCACGCGTGGCTGACAGGCGCATCTGATCAATATGATCGTTAATGGCACTGTCTTTTTCGATAAAGGTATCACTAGCAGCGACATATGCTTCTGGCTGATAGTAATCATAATAGCTGACGAAATATTCGACCGCATTGTTCGGGAAAAATGATTTGAACTCACCATATAGCTGAGCGGCTAGCGTTTTATTATGCGCCATAATAATGGTTGGACGCTGAGTTTCAGCGATGACCTTTGCCATGGTATAGGTTTTACCAGAACCAGTCACACCCAATAGCAACTGCTCGTCCATGTCCGAATTGATACCGTTAACTAGCTTTTTGATGGCTTGCGGCTGGTCGCCTGCTGGCTCAAAGTCAGTAACCATCTCAAAGGCACGACTTGATATTTGCGTCCCTGACGCATTAACACCACTAATTTCAGCTTCGCCTTGGAGCTGAGTGGCCAATTGATTTAACTGACGCGATGAGCGCGGTTCAGGCATTCGCATAATGGCTTTCTTCTTCTTAAGGTTTATAACAATATGGGGTCTGAGCAGCGGTTTTTAAAGGATAATAAGGAGTCTTATCTTATAGTCGAAACGCTCTCTCGCTGCCAAAAACATGAGTATATGAATGTACGATTTATCAAAAGTTAAGGCTTAATATTAGCGGATAAAACTTACATCGTTATAAAAAACGCACATAGTATTCGATAAATTTACAAAGCTTTTCATGGTTAACAAACTCGTTACACGACCACCTAACAAAGCCTAACACTCAAGGGTTCCAACACTGAGTTAAGCTGCTATTATCGTTCTTGAATTAACAAGTTGATGACTTTTCAGTACTAGTGATCAGTACTAATGAATAGATAGCTTTATACCAATTCATATCATTAGCTTTAACTTGATTGTCATCGAACAGAAGACCAATAAAAATACATTGAACTTTCATTCAATATAATAATTTTAAATAAATGACGGAGTAAAATATGAGAGAACGTTACGCAAGTGGTATTTCAGACGAAACTGCGAAAAAAATGATTGATTTGCTAAACGCTAACCTAGCAAATGTTATTGATTTAACCTTAGATGGCAAACAGTGCCATTGGAATCTACAAGGTACTGGCTTTATCGGTGTGCATCAATTATTAGATGAGACATCAGATCGTATCCTTGAAGTATCAGATACTATCGCAGAGCGTATTGTAATCCTAGGTGGCCAACCAAACGGTTTGGCAAGTCGCGTAGTCAAAGAGTCTATCCTAGATGATTATCCAACCGACATTACTGAAGTAGATCAGCATGTTAGTGAGCTGACTAGCCGCTACAAGAAAGTCGCAGAGACATTGCGCGAAGCGATTGCTACTGCTGGCGACGCAGGTGATGAAGACACCGCTGACTTATTTACAGAAGCTAGCCGTATCGTTGATAAAGACGCATGGTTTATCGGCGCAAACGCACCGAAAAAATAATAGCATTTAATTTAACTAGTCACTAAGCACTAGAGTTATAAAAAAAGCCGTCATAGTTGACGGCTTTTTTGTGTCTGAGCTTTTAAATTTAGAAAGCGTACTTAAAAGCATTCGATAAGGCTCACTACCACACGTCTAATCTACGAAACCTCTAAATCAAATATTCTCTAAACTTAGCAGCTCAGCATTAGGTTCTGACAGCGTCAAGATAGCCTCTTGAAAGACTGGGTTACCTCTGAATAGATTTTCAATCTCTTCAAACTTCTGAGCGATATGCTCTTCTTTTTGATTGCCAGCGATATCTACTGCCGCCACCATAAATATCTTCTTTGGGCCAACCCACTCTAGGTGCAGGTAGGACACACTGTCGATATCTGGATGATTTAGCAGCTCGCTTAAAACATATTCGTGCATACGGTCAGTGACTCTATGGCCGACTAAGAAATCTCGGTTACGACTAATCAAGAATATCGCGACGACGCCCAATAGTAGACCGACGATGATAGACCCTAACGCATCCCAATACGGTTCACCCGTATAAGCGTGCATACCCATAGCAGCAGCGGCAATCACCAAGCCGATGACCGCTGCTAAATCCTCAAAGAATACACCGCGTAACGTTGGGTTAGACGTATCTACGACATAGCCAAGTGCACTTATATCGAGCGCTTCACCATGCTTTTTACTTTGTCTGTATGCCTGAACCAATGAGATCCCTTCGAGCACAAACGCCACTGCCAATACGATAAAGCCAATCGTATAGTTAGCCTCAGACTCAGTAGCATTCCATTCTTTAATACCCGTATAGATAGAGACAATCGAACCTGCTGTAAAGACACCAAAAGCCGCAATCATCGACCAAACATAAGACTCTTTACCATAGCCTAGTGGATGGCTTTTATCAGCAGGTTTGATGGATTTTTTTTCTGCGACGATGAGTAATGTACCATTACCAGCATCTGCCCATGAGTGAGCTGCTTCTGCAATCATGGAGGCTGAGCCTGTCATAAAGGCGGCAACGGTTTTTGCGATTGCAATAACCAGATTGGCTCCGACTGCAATTAACACAGTGATAAGTGAGCCTGAATGCTCATCATTGGTTTCAGGGCTTTGATTAAGGGTATGTTTTAATTCAGGGTCATTTAGAATTTTAGGATTACCTGCCCCACGCGCGCGAGGTGTTTGCGCTTTAGGAGAGGCTGGTAAATGGCGCTGCGGATTAGCAATAGATGGCTTTAGACTCATGCTAGACTCACTGAAATAACGTATTGATAGTAGAATTTTTACCGTAGATAAATGGCTTGAAACATACATCAGCTTAAAATAAGCGCTCTACAATATCAGTGTCTTTTTAGTGAGTCGTTGTATGAATTATTAACTCAATAAACCTAGATAACTTTATACAATTTTAGATAGCTTTAAATAACTTTAGATAGCTTTGAATAACTTGGACTACTTTTCCACCTCGGCATTTTCTTCGTTCTCGCTAAACTGCTTGTTAATCTCTTCAAAGTCGCAGCTAGGACGATGCGAGCTTTCCATACGCAGCTTCTTTCGTTCTTTAGCCGCATCAGCTCGGCACTGCTGCATCTTGTTTTTTATATCGAGTGGCGGTGCGGATGTCGGTTTACCATTGTCATCAATAGCCACCATCGTAAAGTAACAGCTATTGGTATGACGGACGGTACGACCGCGCACATCTTCTGCTTCGACGCGGATACCTACTTCCATCGAGGTATTACCAACATAATTGACACTGGCTGCAAAAGTAACCAACTCACCCACATATATCGGCTCACGGAACATCACCTGATCGACAGACAGTGTCACCACATAGTTACCACTATAGCGACTGGCACAAGCATAAGCGACCTGATCAAGCATCTTGAGCAAGTCCCCACCATGCACATTGCCAATGAAATTCGCCATATCAGGCGTCATAAGTACTGACATGTATAGCTCATGGTTTAATGGGGCTTTTTTGGCAGTGGAGCTGGTATTGTATTGCGGCATAATATTCCTTAATGGTTTGACACTTATTTATTATGCCTACCATTTATACAGCAGGTCGCCGTATAGCACAAACAGCCCTCTGTCATTAGACAGTCTAAATTGTGTAAATTAGGGCTATTTAAACAGCGTTATATAGGCCAAGATATAGGCGCTAGCTTAACCAGTGAAAGCGATACGCAAGCCACGCTACTATGGCGCTAACCGAACCGGTCAAAATACCACCCCATACAAAGTCAACCAACGCTGTATCTAGCGTAAAGCCCTTATACAGTGCCAAATTGGTAAAGTCGTATGTTCCATAAGCCATCAAGCCAATCAGCCCGCCGAGTAAGAAGATATGACCAACGGATGCGCCAGCTTTGATTTGCGGATATAGAACCAAAATACAAAGCGCCAATATATAAAACATATAAAACACGCCAGCCGCCATCATGTTCGGTTCATCAGCCAATAGATGCCCGATACGCGACTCATAAAAGGCGCCTTTCATGGTCGTCAGCCATACAGCATCGACACCCAAAAAGATAACCACAGCAGCGAGATAAGTAAAAACGTAACCCATGATATTACCTCTTATAAAATGAATAAAAACGGATAAAATTTATAGTGTTAGTCGTGGTTGGATAAAGTCTAAAAATGCCAGAATACGTGAAGATACGGCACTGTTTTTGTAATATACCGCCTGTATGGCTTCACGGTTGTTTGGTCTGACTATCGCCTCAGGCAATATTTCAACCAATCTGCCAGATTCCAAATCTTCACCAATCATAAAATGTGAAAGTAAAGCGATACCTTGGTGATTTAAACATAGCTGACGTAAGGTCTCGCCGCTACTTCCAGTCATATGAAAATTCAGTTTAACTGGAGTTTTTAGTGGCCAACTATTTAGTTTTGACGCATCGTTAAAGCCAATTAACTTATGAGTGCTTAAATCATCAATATGAGCCACCTCATTATGCTGATATAAATATTCAGGACTGGCTACTAGCCGCAGCTTACTTTTACCTAATAGACGTGCATGCAAATTTGAGTCTTTTAAGTCGCCAATTCTGATAGCCAGATCCGTCTTGTGCTCAAGCAAATCAATAATATTGTCATGCGAGGTAAGGTCGAGAGTGATATGTGGATATTGCGCCACAAAATCACCAACCAAAGGCGTCAATTGATGAAAGACAAACGGGCTTGCGGCGTCAATTCGTAGATGGCCACTCGGCGCTTTTTTTAACAGCTTAATCGCCTCTTCACCGGTATATAACGTATTTAAACTCTCACGCGCATATCTAATAAAGACATGCCCTTCCTCCGTCAGCTCCAAGCGCCGTGTCGTTCTATTTAGCAGCGTGCATTGCAGCGTATCTTCGAGTCTGGACACTGCACGAGATACCTTAGCTACTTGCTGATTCAATAAGTTGGCAGCGCCAGTAAAGCTGCCCGTGTCTACTACCGTCAAAAATATCTCTATGTCTTCTGTTTTAGCATGTCCCATCATCATGATTACCTTTACAAAATTGACAAAGGTATTTTGTCATTTATGCTGTTTTTTGCAAACTATAAATCGGTCAAACTACGCGCATCATTTAATTATTAGGATGTCGTTATGCCACTCGCTTTATGGGCGCTTACTCTAAGCGCATTTGCAATTGGGACAACCGAATTTGTCATCGTTGGTCTGGTACCAACCATTGCCGCCGATCTGGGCGTGAGCTTACCTTCAGCAGGGTTGCTCGTTAGCCTATATGCTGTTGGTGTTGCTATCGGTGCCCCTATACTTACCGCACTCACTGGCCGCTGGAACCGCAAAATAGTACTGATGAGCCTAATGGGTCTGTTTGTCATCGGCAACTTGCTGGCTTGGCAAGCACCCAGTTATGAAACCTTAATACTTGCCCGTATCTTGACCGGTCTGGCGCATGGTGTGTTTTTCTCTATTGGTTCCATGATTGCTACTAGCCTTGTTAGTAAAGAAAAAGAAGCCAGCGCAATTGCCATTATGTTTACTGGGCTTACTGTGGCTCTCGTCACTGGCGTACCCCTTGGCACATGGATTGGACAGCATTTCGGTTGGCGCGCTACGTTTCTAGTCGTCTCAGTACTGGGTTTAATCGCTTTAATTGGTAGCGCAATATTAGTACCGAAAAACCTAAAAAAATCTATCCCTGCAACGTTCAAAGAGCAATTACAAGTCATTGTAAAACCACAACTACTGCTAGTTTATTTAATGACTATTCTTGGTTATGGCGGTACGTTTACGGCATTTACCTACCTAGCACCTATCTTAGAGCAGCAGACCAAATTTGCGCCATCAGCTATCGGCCTTATCATGCTCGTATATGGCGTGTCCGTTGCTATTGGTAATATCTGGGGCGGAAAACTTGCAGATAAACGTGGCCCTATTAGTGCGCTTAGCATTATATTTAGCGCCTTAAGTATCATTCTTTTACTATTTACCTTTACTATGCAATCCAAGATTGCTGCTGTGCTAACTATTTTGGTATGGGGTGCTTTTGCCTTTGGTAATGTACCAGGCCTACAAATCTACGTGGTTAAGCAAGCTGAAAAATATACGCCGAACGCTGTCGATGTCGCTTCTGGCTTAAACATTGCTGCCTTCAATATCGGTATTGCACTAGGCTCAATCATCGGTGGTAGCGTGGTTGAAAATATGTCATTGCAAGACACAGCTTGGATCGGTGCTGTTATCTCTTTAATGGCACTAGCGGTCACACGCTATTCAGGTCTGCGTGATAAGCGTGCCCTGCAAGCATCGTAGAACTTTTCAATATACAACCTTTCGATGTAGAACTTTTCAATGTATAACCTCTCAACATATGGGTCTCAAACTGTTCATACAGTATGAGACCCTATGAATGTTATGAACAAACCATATCTATATCATCAGACTTATACTGACGCGGTGTCTGTTCTATCTTCTTCACTAAAGGCGGTCTCATCGTTCAAAACCGTTTCATGATTTAAGACAGCAGATGGCAGATCAGAAAAATGCAGCGTATCGATATTATTAGGCTTCACCGCAGTAACTTGCACCACACCGATCGTGCGCTCCAAAAACCCACCTTCGCAATAGCAAAAGTAAAACTCCCATAGGCGGATAAAGGCATTGTCATAGCCAAGCGCTTGAATCTCTGTACGCTGGGCCATAAACGCAGCACGCCAGTCACGCAGCGTGTAAGCATAATCAAAACCATAATCATGTAATTGCTTGACGACCATATCGGTTTGTTCAGTGAATTGTGTCGTCAGTTCTTGGTTTGAAAGCAGACAACCACCTGGGAAAATGTGCGTTTGGATAAAATCAACCGAGTCGATATAGTCTTGATAATTTTGATCATTAAAGGTGATAGCCTGTAATACCATAAGACCCGTCGGCTTGAGTAAGCTATTACACTTAGCAAAGAAAGTCGGTAAATACTCATGGCCCACCGCCTCAATCATCTCGATACTGACTAGCTTGTCATATTGACCTGTTAGCTCGCGGTAATCTTGTTTGAGCAGTGTGATTTTGTCAGACAGACCTGCCGTCTCGACTCGTCGCTTTGCTTCATCATACTGGGCATCAGAGATAGTCGTGGTGGTCACATGGCAGCCGTAGTGCTTGGCCGCAAAGATAGCAAAACCGCCCCACCCTGTACCAATTTCGATCACATTATCATCAGCACTAAGCTGTAAACGTTGGCATATAAGCGACAGTTTGTGCTGCTGAGCATCGCTAAGCGTCACGTCAGGCGTAGGATAGACTGCTGATGAATACATCATGGTATCGTCCAAAAACCGCTCATACATGTCATTGCCCAAATCATAATGGGCTAGGATATTGGATTTGGAGCCAGATTTGTCATTGCTACGCAGCTGATGCTTTGCTTTTTCAAATGCTTTACTAATACCTGCAAAACGATTCTCAAGTTTATTGAGCACTGCTAAGTTACGAGCTGCCAAGCGAATCAAACCTGTTAGATCATCCGTATCCCACTCACCATCAATATAACTGTCTGCTAGGGCGATAGAGCCGCCAAGTAATAGCTGGCGATAAACAGCGCTATCATGAATCTGTAGCGTCACATGTAGCGAATGGCGACCAACCGCTGAACTACTAGCGTCATTAGTAGCTACTTTACCAAAGCTACTTGTCTTAGGTTCCTGCTCGTCAAATGTTTCAATCAGCGTGAGGCTACCAAACTGAACGTGCTGTAACGCACGAAAGATAAGTTTTCTCGCTAAGTGATTCACACTATTGCTGACTGGCTGTAGTACAGCACTTTCATTAACTACTTTGCTCACACGAGCAGTTAATTTTTCTAGTTTTGTGACTGGTGCTCGATCGGTCGGTCGTGCTGGCATCGTGTATTTATCCTTGTTTAAATGCTTTATTTTTAGTGGTTCATTTTTAGTATTACATTGACGAGATTTTTGGATTGTTGATATTTAAAAACTGCTATAACTATAAGACATCTTTTTTGACTATTACTTTTCTACTGTCTACTTTTCTGATGTCCGTCTTTCTGTTGACTGTCGGCCAATTTTTCATCGTAGTTGATATACGGCACCTTTTTAATCGCATAGAGCTTGAACGCATGCCAATAAATACGGGTTAATGACGTTATATTCATCAGAGGGTTTTTTCGCAAGCTATGACGAACAGCATCCTCTGTCATCGGTACCCCTGATATCTTTATACCAGTTTTTAGCACTTCACCGCGCTCATCGCTGATATTGATAGCAATACGTGCTTGTAATCCAGTGTTAGGCTGCTCATCCATTTCTGTACGTTTTACCGTTACCTGCCAGCGATACAGCTGATCGATAGGGTTAAAAGGTGATACGTGAAAATCCTTGTCATGACAGAATTCAGTATCCTCTCCCTCTAACAAAAACCCGTAGTAATGACGCTTGTCCCAAGGCGTATTAGACACTTCAGCCAGCAGATGAGTTGGCGTCTGCTGCGCATCAAATCCTAAGTAAAAATTGACTGGGCTAAAGTACATGCCCGCATTACGGCAGACAAGCAGTCCCAGCATATCGCCTTCAGGCGCGCTCCCTGCATGTTTTTCAAATGCTTGGCTTAGACGTTTTTCTAGTGCTGCAATAGACTGTCCGTTACTATCAGGTTTTCTATCATCGCTTAGGCTATTAGTACTCTGTAGGTCAGTATGCTGTAAATAATCATCAGGACAGAATTGTTGTAGCGCCTTTTTCTTTGCTGAAAATAGAGGTAGACCTTTCGCTAGCAGCTTTTTCGGCAATATTTTACGTAATGGTAATTTTTCTAAAAACTTACTCTCATCAAATGCTGCCGTACTAATTTCAGGAAGTTCTTGCCCTGCCGCCAGTGCACTAATATTGACGCCCCAATAGCGATACGGATAGACAAACTTATTCACACTAGGAAGCAACCGGCTATGCCATGTCGTGCCCTCAAGCAATTGATGCGGTAAAGCAGTATTATCACAAGCTAACTCATGACGTGACATATCATTAGTAGGTTTGGTAGACACGGTCATATACACTCTCTTCGGTAACGGCATATTATGATAGAACAATTTGCAATATTGCTCACAAGGCTATTTGGCTTTACGGCGAGCAAATAAACCACGTTTTTTATTTTGGGAACTATCATCAGCCGCACTCTGTAAGCGCTCAGCATACTCAACCAACTCCTGATTAGTAGTCGCAGTGATAACCTGACGCTTATCAAGTTTGCGTGCCTTTATGTCAGCCTTTATCGGCAAGTCTTTATAACGAAACTGCGTATGTGCGCTATCAGCGTCAGGCAAATGCGCTGGATCAACCTCATCTTTTATATCGATATCATGGCCGAGCGCCTGACACACACGTAGACCGCTGCGTACGCCATCTTCATGAAAGCCATTAAACCAATAGGCTCCGCAAAAATGCGTGTGCAACCCAGCGCCAGAGATGCTTGACCATTTGGTTTGCGCCTCGATCATTTTTAGATCGAACACTGGATGGCTATAGTCAATGCTTTTGACGATTTGCTTATCATCTACCTCATGGTTAAGCGTAACCAAATAATTATGCTTCTTGGTCAGACGCTGCAAGATATTCATATGATACGTTAGCACTGGTTTTTCAGGTGCTTGTGTATTTACGCCAGCTTGATTCTTGTCTGGCACATTGTCTGAAGTTTTTTCATCAATAAGATAATTCCAGCTTGCCCATGCCAGTGATTTCTTAGGTAAAACACTGGTATCGGTGTGCAGTACAGCCGTGTTTTTGGTAAAGCGGAAATGACCTAATACTTCAGATTCATCGGTGCTCGCATCCTTTAGAATCTTTAGCGCAGTATCTGCATGACAAGCAAATATAACTTCATCGAATACAAGATTTTCGCTACGGATGTCAGCGTTACCTTTATCCTGCACTGTTAAAGCATTCTGTACTGTCAAAGTCACTTGCTCACCATCACGAACCACAGACTGTACTGGGCTATTGACTCGTATCTTGCCACCCACTTTGATAAAGCGTGGAATCAGTTTGTTGACGTACTGCTTTGAACCGCCTTTTATCGTAAACCACTGCGGACGATTGACCACGTCGAGCAACCCGTGGTTGTCAAAGAATTGTGCAAAAAACACTAGTGGAAATTCTTGTACTTCATCTAAACTGGTTGACCAAATAGCCGAGACCATTGGCAGTAAATAGTTATCGGTAAATAGCTGACCATATTTCTTTTGCGTCAAATAACCACCGAGCGTTTGCTCTGCAAAGCTACTGACATCTTGTCCTTGGGTACGCGCGCTATCATAATCTTGGCGTAGCTGTTTGATATGCTTATTAAACTGCAGAATATCTTTGATAAATTGCCAGAACTTAGGATTGAGTACGTTCTTTCGCTGTGACAGTAAAGTGTTGAGCGTATGACCATTGTATTCAAAATGACGTGCAGTATTTTTGACAGAAAAACTCATGTCCGTTGCTTGAAACGGCACTTGCAACTCATGAAGCAAACGAAAGAAGTTCGGGTATGTGCGCTCGTTAAAAACAATAAATCCTGTATCTATCGCACTACTCTCTACATTGCTACTCTTTGCTTTTTTACCGTCTTGTAAAGCCACGTCAACCGTGTTTACATGCCCGCCGATATAATCATTGGCTTCAAATACCGTCACATCATGTTGCGTACCTAGATAATGGGCACATGTCAGTCCTGACACACCTGAGCCGATGATAGCGATACGTTTTTGGGCAGTCTGATGGTCAGAACCTGTTGTAGCATCGGTAGCAATCTTTTGATTACTTGCACGCTTGAAACGAGTAAACGGCATAAAAGCATTCCCTTCTATATTTTTCTGTCGATATGATGGCTAAGAGTTCTATTGATAGTAGATTATTTTTAATAGTAGATTATTTTTTATTAAGTTTTTCACTAACTTGCTGCCAGACCAAATCAGGCAGCGTACCCAATGCTTTTAAAGGCATGGTTAGTTTTTTTGGGAATTCAATCACCTCATGCCCGCTTTCGATACCGTCACGTATGGCTTGACTGGCCTGCGCTGGCGTCTGGATAAACGGCATCGGAAAGTCATTCTGTTTGGTCATCGGTGTTTCGACAAAACCAGGTACGACTAAGCTAACTGACACATCATGCGGAGCAAGGCTAATCTGTAGGGTTTTCATTAGATAATGGATAGCAGCTTTTGAGCTACCATAGGCCTCAGCGCGCGCAAAAGGCACATAAGCAGACGCTGAACCGATACCGACCAAGCGACCTTTTGAAGCGATTAGCTTTGGCAGCACTCCCTCTATCGCATGAGACAACGTACCCATGTTTACCGACATGACTTTCATAAACACACTGCTATCAAAGTTCGGCATATCTAAGTACTCGCACATACCAGCGCCGCAAATTGCTAGATCGACATTGTCGATTTTTTCAAAAGCTTCGATGACCTTTTCTCGATCCATGAGGTCTAAATCAATCGTTTCTGCGCCTAACGCCTGAAGTTCAGCCAACGCTTCGTCGTCACGGCCAACTGCATATACATGATGATCTGCTAGCAGATAGTCTTTTGCCAACTGCTTACCAATGCCTGACGTCGCCCCAGTAATGAGAATATGTAATTTTTCAGTAGAATCTGTCATCGTAAATATCCTTTTTGAGTATTCTTATCTTTTTAAGTATTTTCATAATATAGAATTAATGCTCTGAAACTGATTGCTTAATAAAAATTTAGATTTTTGATAACAGCTAGCTATTATTGTTATTCTTCGCAGATATCATTGGTCGCATTTCATTAAGCTATAAGCCATTTTATTTAACAAATCTAAATAATTATAGTGGTCGGCTACAGGTTTATTGTTGTGTCTTCGCAATCATATGGGCTTAAGCTTAAGCTCAGCGTGTTATTTGTCATTTCCACAAGTACCCTGCTATCACAAGCAACAACACAATATTCTGTTACTAGCGTCATAAGACAGCTCAATATCAGCATGCTACAATGCAAAAATTAGCAATCGCGTCGTTTGCCGAAGCATCATCTATAATCGAATGAGCGCCGTATCACGGTAAGATGACGCTATCTTTTCTTAAACTATCTGACATCTTGTCCTGATAGCAATGAAAACGTTATATAATTAATATCAGATTTCCACCAACCCCACCCTCATATAAAAAAGGATCTCTCATGAGCGAGTTGCAACTGTCTGACCGCGTCAACAACATCCAACCATCACCTACGCTAGCGATTACCAATAAAGCCAAAGAGCTAAAAGCAGCTGGTAAAGATATTATCGGTTTGGGCGCTGGTGAACCTGATTTTGATACTCCTGAACACATCAAAAAAGCAGCAATCGATGCAATCAATGATGGCTTTACTAAATATACAGCTGTCGATGGTACGCCAGAGCTAAAAACAGCCATCATCGAGAAGTTTAAGCGCGACAACGACATCAGCTATGAGCCAAACGAAATCCTAGTATCGGTCGGCGGTAAGCAGTCGTTCTTTAACCTTGCCCAAGCATTTATCAATCCTGGTGACGAAGTCATCATCCCAGCACCATATTGGGTCAGCTATCCTGACATGGTTATCATCGCAGAAGGCGTGCCAGTCATCGTCAAATGCCCAGCGGAGCAAGATTTCAAAATTACTCCTGAGCAGCTAGAAGAAGCGATTACTGATAAAACTAAATTGTTGGTATTAAACAGCCCATCTAACCCAACAGGTATGATTTATACATTAGATGAGCTAAAGGCCATCGCTGAAGTATTGAAAAAACATCCACAAGTCTATGTAGCTTCAGACGATATGTACGAGCACATTCGCTGGACAGGCGATAAGTTCTACAATATCTTAAACGCGGCACCTGAGCTAAAAGATCGCGCCATCATCTTGAACGGTGTGTCTAAAGCGTATGCGATGACAGGCTGGCGTATCGGTTATGCGGGTGGCCCTGCTAAGCTAATCGGCGCGATGAAAAAGGTACAGTCACAGTCTACTTCATGCCCAACATCAATCAGCCAAGTAGCTGCCGAAGTCGCTATCAGTGGTGATCAGAGCGTACTAGAGCCGATGATAGCCGCTTTTGAGAAACGCTGTGACCTAGTCGTAGATGGTCTAAATGCCATTAAAGGCATTACTTGCTTGCGTCCTGATGGCGCATTTTATGTGTATCCAAATATCGTACCGCTCATCAAAGCGGCTGGCCTGTCGTCATGTACTGAATTCTCAGCATGGTTATTGGACAAAGTAGGCGTGGCAGTCGTACCTGGTGATGCGTTCGGTCTTGGCGGCTATATGCGTATCTCGTACGCTACTGATGAAGCGACATTGAAAGATGCACTATCGCGTATCGAAAAAGCAGTGGCTGATTTAGACGTTGCTGAATAAATCATAAAGAGCAACGAGTCTTACCGCTGTTCATAAAAAAGACGCCCTATACACTCTATAGGGCGTCTTTTTTTACGCGAGTATTGAGCGTAACTAGGAAAAACACGCTATCTCATCATTAAAATGACAATTTTTACTAATTATGCAAAAAAAGGCTTGACGTATTTTTTAACTTTGCTAGAATACGCCCCACTTAGCAAGAACTCGTTAGAGACTTCTAAGGCTCGTTGTAAGCGATTAGTTCCTTACAGCCTATTCTCCAATAGCTCAGTTGGTAGAGCAACGGACTGTTAATCCGTGTGTCCCTGGTTCGAGCCCAGGTTGGAGAGCCACATTTTAGTAGTAAATTTCTTGAGTCAACTTTGATTCAATTATGGCATTTGCCAAAACCCTCATCAATTTGATGAGGGTTTTTTTATGCGTATCATTTAGGGTCTGTTGAACATTCAAATGTGGTACTGGCAGTGACTATTTTTTAGACAATACGCAGTGAGATTTTTGACGCCTAGTCGTTCTAGGTTAGACAATTTCGCCATATATTGGCAAAAAATAGCCCTGTCCTCCACTCGAGCACAGCTCTCGTCTTGCAAACGGGCAAAGCAGTGCTTTACTCGATCCGTTCTCAAGGCTGATGCTAAAATCACCTCAAACGTTGTTGCAAGCCTAGTTAAGGTCTCGACATTATCGTCGGTTTACGCCTAGTTTGATGCGATTTTCGCGATCAGCAGTCCTAATATTTGAATGTTTAACAGACCCTCATATTGGTTATCTATTTTGCCAATTTGATAAGCGCTAATCACTACTTTGTCTCATACTTGATTATGACAATGATATTTAAAAATGAATATCATTGTCACGATAGGATATTACTATAGCAAGTTATCTATTGGCTAGCTTAGCTTGGCAACATTGGCAACCATAACACCAATGCCAACAATGTCACTAACAACACAGGTGGCGTGATCAATAGACCAATCTTTATGTACTGTCCCCAGCTTATTTTGTAGTCCTTCTCTGCCAACACATGTAACCATAGCAAAGTAGCAAGACTACCAATCGGCGTAAATTTAGGTCCCAAATCATTACCAATGACATTGGCATAAATCATTAGCTCTCGTGTTGCTGCAGGCACTTGTGCTTGGTCAATCGCAAGCGCGCCAACTAAGGTTGCTGGCATATTATTCATAACAGAAGCAACGATGGCGGACAAGAACCCAGTTCCAACCGTAGCAATGACTGCGCCTTGTTGACCCAACCAGTTGAGTACTTGCGCACCATATGCAGTAAGCCCTGCATTGCCCAGACCATATACCACCAAATACATGCCGATTGAGAATAGTACGATTTGCCAAGGCGCCTTGCGTACTACATCGCTCACAGAGACCACCGCACCACGACCGCCTTGCCATATACGACCAGCGATTGCCATAAGCGCGACAGCGGCGATACCTGTAACTAGTGAAATAGGCAGTCCTAACGACTCAGTCGCAAAATAGGCGACCAGTAGCAAACCTAATAGTGGAAAAGCAGCTCGGAATACCAATGGATCGGTAATAGCAGACTCTGGAGCGCCTAGCTCGCTAGTCGAGTAAGTTTTTGGAATATGACGTGCATAGACAACCCACAATACCAGTAGCGTCGCTAATACAGACACTATATTGACCGGTACCATCACCGCCGCATAACGACCAAAGCCAATATCAAAATAATTAGCACTGACGATATTGACTAAATTTGAGGTGACCAATGGCAAGCTTGCCGTATCAGCGATAAAACCAGTCGCTATAATAAATGCCAGAGCTGATGGTGGCGAAAATTTCAGACGTAGCAAGATAGCGATGACGATCGGAGTCAGTAGTAGCGCTGCACCATCATTGGCAAAAAAGGCAGAAATAAAGGCGCCGAGCACGACAATCATCGGAAACAATAAGCGCCCTTGCCCATTGCCAAGGCGTGCCACATGTAATGCAGCCCAGCCAAAAAACCCTGCTCGATCTAAGATAAGAGAGATGATAATCAGCGCCACAAAAGTAAAGGTCGCATCCCAGACAATATCCCAGACGATACCCACATCTGATAACTGCACGACGCCGAGCGCTAACGCGACTAAGGCACCACCCATAGCGCTCCAGCCGATACCCAATCCTTTAGGTTGCCATATAACTAAGACTAAAGTGACCACAAAAATAGCAAATGCAAGCATTGTACGACCTTACTTAAGCTAATTTTATTCAGCCGATTTAATATAGGGAATTAGATCGATTAGGGGATTAGATCAATTAGGAGGTTAGATCGATTTTTGATTGACGCGGCTCGATAGTTCTTCAGCACTCTCGACGCGTTCTGAATAGCGATCAGTGAGATAATCTGAACGTCCACGTGTGAGCCAAGTAAACTTCACTAGCTCCTCACAGACATCGACAAGACGCAGATATAACGGAGACATATCCATGCGATTGTCGTCGTTGAACTCTAAGAACGCTTTGGGTATCGAAGATTGGTTGGGGATAGTAATCATCCGCATCCAGCGCCCGAGAATACGCATTTGATTAACTGTATTAAAGCTCTGACTACCGCCGCTGACTTGCATCAGTGCTAGGGTTTTACCTTGAGTTGGACGCACGCCACCTAGTGACAGCGGTATCCAGTCGATTTGCGCTTTCATGATACTGGTAATACTGCCGTGACGCTCTGGACTCACCCACAGCATGCCTTCTGACCACTGCGCCAGCTCCCGCAATTCTTGTACTTTGGGATGGTCTGAGTCTATATCGTCAGGCAACGGCAAGCCGGATGGATCAAACATTTTTACTTCACAACCATACCAACGTAGCAATCGGCTAGACTCTTCAGCGGCCAATCTAGAAAACGAGCGCGCACGGACAGAACCGTATAGCACTAGTATTTTTGGCGGATGACGTGAGTCATTTGGCGCAACCAAAGAATCAATATCGATAGGCTGAAGATTATCTATATCAATATTGGGCAAATCGTCTAAGCTAAATTCTAGCGAAACAGTAGGATCAACGGCTAATGTTTGGTCAACCTCAGTGTTTGTCATGAGTAACAACCTCGCCGTCTTCTTTTGTAAAGCTACTTACTGGATTGGCTAGTAATTCAAACACACGCTCTGACGGACGGCATAGAGCAGCGCCTTTATCAGTCACTACGATAGGACGGTTGATTAAAATAGGATGCGCTATCATGGCATCGATAATTTGATCGTCAGACAACTCAGGATTATTTAGACCAAGCTCATCATTGATAGCTTCTTTGCTTCTTAATAGCTCTCTAGGCGAAATCTGCATTTGCGCCAATAGCTCAACTAAACGGTCGCGGGTTGGTGTATTTTTCAGGTATTCCACCACTTCTGGCTCTTCACCTGATGCTTTAATAATGGCAAGCGTATTACGAGAGGTTCCGCATTTAGGATTATGAAAGATTAATGGCTTCATAGTGTTTACACCTATTTCATGTATTTATTGAATTGATAATTGGTTTAATCATTACCTTGCTCAGCAGACTCATTTACTCTGCAGCCGCTTAAACTATCCATGAGTGACGCACACAATTCCGGATGTCCCGCACAGCAATCTTGCAACAGGAACTGAATGACGTTATCCATATGTGATAGCGAAGCACGATAGATAATTTGTCGGCTATGACGCTGTGAGACTACCCACCCTGCTCGTGCCAGCACCGATAGGTGGGCTGACATTGTGTTATGAGGAACAGAGAGCTGACGGGCTATTTCGCCCGCAGGTAGGCCTTCAGGCTCGTGGCTGACGAGCAGCTTAAAAGCTTTTAAACGAGTATCTTGAGAGAGCGCAGCAAAGCTTGCAATAGCATTAGTTATTTCCATATGTCCAATAATACAGACATATTAAAATAATTCAATGTTTTTTGAACAATTTTGTCGCTTATTCTAAGTGTCAAAACTTAGTAAAAATGCGACGATAAATATATTTTCTAAGTAGTTGATGCTAATAACTACCAATATGCGCTTAATTACTACGTATGCTCAAGTAGGTATATTACATGTTCGCGTGAAGACAATGCTTAACCACTTTGAGTCTGACTTTCTCTGATGGTTTGAGGCTACCATTTACCCAAAAATCGTTATCTAGTTTATCCATATGCTTTTCAGTTCCTCCCCAGCGTGTTTCCTTAGAAACAAAATCCTTTAATTCAATTAACGTATAGCCCTGCTTTTCCTCCTCGCTGAGTAACACTTTAGGAATCCAACCATTAATTTTTATTGAATGATCTAACTTAAAATTAATACTAAGATTTAACCAATATTGAGTTTCCTCGCCCTCATCTGTTAAATAACTCAATGTAAAATTATTTTTATACCAAAAAATAAAATTATCCGTAGATTTTAAGAAATACCAAGTTAAATCCAACAATTCTCGACAACGTTCAATATTGGGCGGTAGAGCATCATTATGTCCAATGTCATTTCTAATAATCATCATTTGTTTTAACAAATAAGGTCGAACTAAGCCTAAAGACTCTAAGTATTCTAGATATCCTTTTGGTGAATCAGATAAAGCAATTTTTTTGAGCGAATATACGTGTTCTATGAACTTTAGTCTTTGATTGAGACAACGCTTTAAGTTAGAAACAACATCTACTCGATTAAACTCATTTGCATTCCTTGTCAAAATTAAGTCAGCATGATTCCAAAGATCGTACGCTCTCAGACGATCTGCTTCGTTCGTATAACTATAGCTCTCTATTGTTGCAGACCAATCTAATACTGAATCGCATAACCAAATATATTCTTTCTTCATACTTTATTACTCAATTTTTCTAACTGATTAACATCATTATATAGAAACTTAGAGCAGACCAACCTTAAAAAACAATCTTTGTAAAGTTGCCTCACCTAGCCTTTCAATTAAATGCGTAAAGATAAAAAAACCAAAAAATCTAATGGTAAAAATGAGCATTTCTTAACCTTCTCAACCTAAAACCCTCTACATTTGACCTTATGTAAATAACAAGTTTAATATATGTTATTGTATATTGATGACGCTTAGAAGTTCATGCTAAATTGAATACAAGCTTATGCAAAAGTAAAACTAGATTTGGCTGGTAGCTCTCGCTCTGTACTGCCAATAAACCTGATTAAAATAACTATTATGATTAAAACAACAATAAGGAAATGACCATGCTACTAGAGAAAATCAAAACACCTGGACTTTCGCACCTATCCTACTTGGTAGGCTCTGGCGGGCAAGCAGCGGTAATTGACCCACGTCGTGACTGCGCGATATATGTAGAAAAAGCGCGCGCAGCAGGACTTGAAATTACTCATATTTTTGAGACACATCGCAATGAGGATTTGGTTTCTGGCGCACCTATCTTGGCTGCAATGACAAGAGCAACAGTTTTGCATGGCCCTAATCCAGAACAACCTGTTGTCTATGCTGAGACCGCACGTAATGGTGATTGTTTTCCAATTGGCCAATTAGAAATTCATGTCTTAGAAACGCCTGGTCATACCGATGATCATCTTGCTTATGCGCTGTTTGACACGGCGTATCTAAAGGAAGCAGTTGGCGTTTTTACTGGAGATGCACTATTCGTAGGTGATGTCGGTCGTACTGACTTCTATCCTGAGCGTCGTAGAGAAGTTGCAGGTTTACTTTATGACTCTTTACAAGACATTTTAGTGCTCGGTGATCAGGCGATTATTTATCCAGCTCATGGTGCAGGGTCAGTCTGCGGATCAGGTATGGCGGAGCGTGAGTTTTCTACCGTCGGTCACGAAAGAATCAACAACCCACGTTTACAGACTACCGATCGTGAGACGTTTATTGACCTCAAGACGAGCGAAAACCATTATCAGCCACCCTACTTCAGATTGATGAAGCGCCTTAATATGGAAGGTGGTGAAGCGCCTCCAGTCGTTATGCGTCCGCGTAACCTTTCACTCAAACAGCTAAATGACTGCGATGCTGATCATCTCATCGATATTCGTGAACCCATGGCATATGCGTCAGGACACTTGCCCGGCTCTATGAGCTTACCTGTCAATATGCTACCTGCGTTTGCTGGATGGTTTATCGAGGAAGGACAAAGCTTGGCACTGATTGCCTCTGATGAAGAGCAACTTGCGACTGCGATGGAGCATCTGGTACGTATTGCTTTTGATAATATTGTCGGTGGCTATGTAGGTGTCGTCCCTGCCGCTGCCAAAGGGGAACAGATGCAGCAAACCCCTATGGTCGATACAACCGAGGTAGAGAGTCGTCTTAATAATGCTCAGAACTGGACATTGCTCGATGTACGCGATATCGATGAGAGGAATACCAATGCGATAGAAGGCTCACAGCATATCTATGTTGGTCACCTGAATGAGCGTTGGCATGAGCTTGACAGGAGTCACCACTATACCTTGATGTGTGCTAGTGGTGCTCGGGCAACAATAGCAGCAGGATGGCTTGCTAGTCGAGGTTTTGAGCACATTGATATCTATCTAGGGTCGATGGGCGCATGGCAAGCAACGCATAAGTAAGTCTTTACTCTTAGCTAAAATCTATAACTATCTAAAACGCGTCATAGATTCTGGATAATGAGTTTTAAGCAAAGGCATTTTAAAGTGCTGTAACTAAGATATGCTATACCTAAAATAAATACGACGACCCTTCTTTTACTCAGTATAAGACTGATATAAAAGAAGGGTCGTCGTTTTAGCTGACCTTTGATTGATACGACTTAAGTGAATATAAGTCATAGTACTAGGCTCTAATTCTAGATTCTGACTCTTACTGTATTTCCTTACCTGACTTATAACTCATAAAACATAGATACATAAAAAACAGACACAAAAAAACCTCAAACAATCTAATGCTTGAGGCGAAACTTGCTTAAACTCGAAAGTCTAAATTCGTTTTAAATATGGCGCAGCGGACGGGACTCGAACCCGCGACCCCCGGCGTGACAGGCCGGTATTCTAACCAACTGAACTACCGCTGCTTAGGTCTCTTAGCTTGTTTAGCCACTTGCTAAGAAGTGGTGGGTGATGACGGATTCGAACCGCCGACATTCTGCGTGTAAGGCAGACGCTCTACCAACTGAGCTAATCACCCTTCGAACAATTGCTAGGCAATTTATTCAACATCAACTGAGCTCTTAAGTTTGTCACTAAGCTCCGTTGCTGTGGGTGTGTATTATATAGATTTACAGATGCGTGTCAAACAGTATTTAGCACTTTCTTTAATATTTTATTCACTATTCTGACAAGCATATGTTTTTATTGATTTTATATTTTTAGAAATATTCACTATCTTTAGACTTCATGCTTATTTATCGGCTAGCGCTTGCTCGATATCACTTTTAATGGCTTCTGGCTTGGTCGTTGGTGCGTAGCGGTCAATAACTTGGCCTTTGCTATCGACTAGAAACTTGGTGAAATTCCATTTGATACCATCTGTCAGCACGCCACCCTTTTGCTCTTTAAGCCATTCGTAGATAGGATGAGCATTCGCACCATTGACATCAGTCTTTGCCATCATCGGAAAGCTGACACCATAGTTCTTTTGGCAAAACGCACCAATCTCGTCATTGCTACCTGGGTCTTGGCTACCAAATTGGTTACAAGGAAAACCGACAACTACCAGTCCTTGATCCTTATACTGTTCATATAGTGACTCTAACCCTTCAAACTGCGGCGTAAATCCACATTTGCTTGCGGTATTAACGATTAATAATACTTTATCTTGGTAATCTGAAAACGCTTGCGAGCTACCATCCATGCGCTCAGCCATAAAATCATAAATTGTGCTCATTATTTATCCTTAAATTGAGATTTTTATTGTTTTGGGTGTTTATGCGCTACTTCTTTTTCTATCATACACCTAATAAAACTATTGAAAGGGAAGCACCTTGTACTTCCCTTTCACATTTCTAATACTACTTAGCCTACTTACTTCTCAGACTTATCTAAATCGATAGATACTGAGTTGATGCAATAGCGCATGCCTGTTGTCTCAGTAGGACCATCAGGGAATACATGGCCCAAATGTGCGCCGCAGTTGCTACAAGTGACTTCAGTACGAGTCATACCTAGCGAGTTATCGACGTGCTCTTCAATCGCGCTGTTATCGATACCTTGATCAAAACTTGGCCAGCCACAGCTCGCATCAAATTTATTGCTTGAGTCAAATAAGCTTGCACCGCAGCCTTTACAACGGTAAACGCCATCATCAGTCGCATCATTATATACACCTGTAAATGGGCGTTCAGTGCCCTTCTCACGCATAATATGATACTCATCAGCGGTTAAACGCTCTTTCCAGTCAGCTTCAGTCAACTGGCTGATCTCTTCTTTGCTTAGTTGATTGTCTTGCATAATTTATCCTTATTCGAGTATTTATTATCTAATCTCGGTAACTATTTTATCGCCATATGATTATGAGAACGACGTGCTCTATCTGTTGGTTATCGGCACACTATTCAAGGCATATATAAGAAAAGCACTCTTTATATTGTGAGATAGACAACATGATTGAGGCGATTGACTGAGTTAAATATACCAAATTAATTTTAGATAATGATGGGTAAAGATGTAATTTTGATACCTATACATTTTATAGTCTACTTAAGAGATTTAGAGCCATAAAAATATAAGCCAAGTATTAATTGCAAGATATACTTGCAAATACTAATTAAACCGATTGTAAAATCATTTGCAAATTAACTATCAATGCAATAATATCTTGCATTAGTGTTTAAATAAAATGCTTAATATATCTCTACACTGAATATTTACTGATTAACAAAGGCTCAAATAACAATGTCTGACGACAATAGCAAAAGTACGCAAGCGGAACGACTGGTACAGTTACGCCGTGACAAAGGATTTACTGCTGAGCAGCTAGCAAAGGCCATGACAGCCGCTGGTGCAAAAGTGAGCCGTGGTGCTATCTCAAACTGGGAACGCGGTACCAATGGCATTGTCTCATCCAAGCTGCCTACACTCGCACGTATTTTGGGCTGTAGTGAAGGATATCTGTTGCGCGGCGACCTCAACAATAAGGCTATTGATGCAGACGAGTCACCATCACCTATAGAGCGCAGTGAATATCAAAAGCTAGATACGAGTTCCCACACCCAGTCAGATATTAAAATAACTGATGCTCAATCGACGACACCTTATTCCGCTAGTAAAAAATCAAAAACCAATTCGACAACCAATCCGAAAAACGGTCCTGCTATGAACACCATAAAAAAATCTGATAAATTACAAAACGTTTGCTATGACATTCGTGGTCCTCTATTGCAGACTGCTAATAAGATGGAAGCAGAAGGCAAACGCATATTAAAACTAAACGTGGGCAATCCAGCGCCTTTTGGTTTAGAAGCCCCGCATGAGATTTTGCGTGATGTCGCTATGAACCTATCCGAGGCAACTGGCTATTCAGACTCACAGGGGATTTTCTCAGCGCGCAAAGCTATTTTGCAATATTACCAATCAAAGGGGTTGCTGTCGGCTGTTGATGTGCGTGATGTGTATTTGGGCAATGGGGTTTCTGAGCTTATTGTCATGACCATGCAGGCATTGATGAATGATGGCGATGAAGTCCTAATTCCGATGCCAGACTACCCGCTTTGGACTGCTGCTGCTAATCTCGCTGGCGGTACTGCGGTGCACTATCGCTGCAATGAAGAAGACAACTGGCACCCTGATATTGAAGATATTAAGTCTAAAATTACGAGCAAAACGAAAGGTATCGTGGTTATTAACCCGAATAACCCAACAGGTTCACTTTATAGTGATGAGCTATTAAAGCAAATTATCGAAGTTGCTAAAGAGCATGATTTAATCATCATGGCTGATGAGATTTACGATCGCATTCTCTATGATGATAATGTCCATACCCCAATGAGCACCTTAACTGACGACGTGCTGGTGCTCTCTTACAATGGCTTGTCAAAGTCACATCGTATTGCAGGTTTTCGCTCAGGTTGGATGATGGTATCAGGCCGCAAACAGCACGCAGCTGACTTTATTGAAGGCTTAGATATGCTAGCATCCATGCGCCTTTGTTCTAACGTGCAGGGACAGTATGCCATTCAAACAGCGATGGGTGGGCATCAGAGCATGCAAGACCTGACTTCTGAAAAGGGTCGCCTATATAAGCAACGTGAAATGGCTGTCTCACGTCTAAATGCTATTAAAGGTATTTCTTGTACCATGCCTCAAGGCGCGTTTTACTGTTTTCCAAAAATGGATCCAGAAGTTTACCCTATCACCGATGATATGGACTTTATGATGGACTTGCTCGTTGAAGAAAACGTATTGATGGTTCAAGGTAGTGGGTTTAACTGGGACAGACCTGACCATTTCCGTCTGGTGTTCTTACCTAACTTACTTGACCTAGAAAATGCGATGGATAGATTGGACATATTTTTTGCGAAGAAACGTAAGCAATTTGGTACCGAGTAAATCTTCATACATCATTAAAAAAACGCTTATCGGCATGATGCTGATAAGCGTTTTTTATTGCGTTGAACCTAGGGCGTGTCTTCAATTCACCCGATAGTCATCTAAATGGGCTAAAAATGGCTAAATCTTGCCAAACATCGTCAAATAGCTGGTTAATATCCCGATATTATCTGCGCTATTTTTCTTGTTTGACGGCAATTTATCTCATTTTTACCACCATTTTTGAAATGAAGACACGCCCTAGTTATTAAAACTCAATTATGATAATTCACTGATAAAAACAGCGCATTAAAATATGTTGCTCAATACGAGATAACTGATGGCTGACATAGTAGCCGCTGCAGGCAGCGTCACAATCCAAGCCAAACCAATCGGCTTCATAAGCTTCCAGTTCGTATCTCTGTTGACGATACCGATACCCAGTACCGCACCTACTAGCGTGTGAGTACTTGATACAGGCAGACCCATAGTCGATGCGCCCATTACAACAGCAGCAGCAGCTAACTCAGCTGAGAAGCCTGAAGCTGGATGCATTTTCGCTAGATTGGTACCAACGGTTTGAATTACTTCTTTACCAATGAACCAAAGACCAACGATTAATGCTACACCAAAAGTCAGCATGACAGCAGGTGGCACGGCAGCTTCAGTAGCGATACTATTAGTACGAATCACATCCATAATGGCGGCAAAAGGACCAACCGCATTGGCGATATCGTTTGAACCATGACTAAAGGCAAAAGCTGACGCGGTAAAGACCTGCATCCAGCTAAACATAATGAACGTCGCTTTGGTCAAATCTTCTTTGTGCTTACCGCGAATACTCTTGGTATAGATATAGGTCGCTAACCATACTAGCGCCGCTATCATACCCATAATCAAGAAGCCCTGCAGTGTGGTCAGGCCGCTATTAACATTTTTTAGACCTTTAAAGACGACTAGAGAAGTCATCACCGCACCACCTGCGGCAGCAATGATAGGTACCCATTGCTTAAGTGCTTTTAGAGTATCAAGGCTACTACGCTCATTCTCAATATCATAAAGCTTTTTGTAGTAATCAGTTTCTAAATCTTCAACGATACAATCATCATCTTTATAGATTTCCTGATCGCGTAACATCGCTGACGTATAGGCCAATTGCTCAGACTCTGTCAAACCATCCAAAAATTCTTTATGGTTTTGCTTTAAGACTTTTTTATTGCCTTTTAGCGTCGCAATATAAGCTTCGGTTTTATCATTATATTCAATGATATTTTTCTTGATTTGTCCATATAAAAGATAAGACAACACGCCACCTAGTAGCGGTGACAGCACCCAAGAAATAGCGATAGTTCCAACTGTTCCCCAGTCTACCGTTGAGAGCGCCATGTCCGTACCACCTAACGTGATACCTAAAACAATGGAGCTACCAATCACACCGCCAATAATGGAGTGCGTGGTCGAAACAGGCAGACCTTTTTTGGTTGCAAATAACAGCCAAAATGCTGCTGCAACCAATGCGGAGAGCATGACATAAATGAACTGATTGGGCGTCACTGATAGACCATCTAGATCGACGATACCGCTTCGAATCGTATCAGTCACCTCCCCGCCTGCAAGGACTGCCCCCGATACTTCAAATATCGCGGCAATACCCAATGCTTGCGGGATAGTCAACGTCCCTGCACCCACCGAAGTACCAAAGGAGTTGGCGACATCGTTACCACCGATATTGAATGCCATAAAGACACCAAAAGCGGTCGCCACGATGAATAGCGTCGTTTGCTGACGCATGGTGTAATCTAAACCCCACCACAAAAAGTAGGAAGTCATCGCAATCAGTAAAATGGCAAAAAATAGATTGATTCTCATAGAGCCAACTGGCTTGACTGACTCTGTAGAACTGCTGCTAATACCCATACGTTAGTACGTCCTGCGTAAGCTGATTAAAATTATATGAGGTTGATAATATTGCGCTGCTACTCACAGTACTTGTTACGGCATCTAACGAAGTAGCATATATAAAATATACAACATGCGATTAGAAGGTCTTAAACCGACTAGAGCGAAAGTGAATAATACATCCTTCAACATGTCACAAAGCCGCAAGTGATATTGCTAAATCGTCTGATTACAGCATCTTGCGGCTTATATATTTCTTAGCGATATTTGTGGTACTACTAACAGCTATTGTAACAATTTTTGTCGTAATTATTAAGTTATCTATGCTAAACAACTAAAACACGTTGATTGCTAAATTAAAACTATTATTTAGCAGAAGCTGTTTTGCGCTCTATTATATTAAATATGAGCACATAATGCATGATGATATTGCGAGATTTGTAACTGCTAGTGTATACGGACAAGACCACACTCTGTAAAAGACAGGATAACTCGAATATGTTTCGAGCCATCCTACTTAGGAAATACGTGGAAAATACAATTATATAAACCTATAAGAGTCCTTAAACTTTAGGCATTTCTAACAACTACTTGCTTTTGGTGATTGCCGACAACTGCTCTATAGCATGATCTAACACATCTAAACGCGCTTGACGTTTTTCATTGGTCGCAATAACACACCATGGCGCTGTCGTTGTATCCGTGCGTGCCAGCATATCTGCTGCAGACTGCACATAGTCTGACCATTTGTCACGGTTACGCCAGTCATCATCCGTCAGTTTAAATTGCTTATGCGGTGTTTCTTGACGATCTTCAAACCGTTTAAGCTGCTCTTTTTTATCAATCGCTAACCAATATTTGATAACCAACGTTCCTGCTGCTGCCAAATCTGTCTCGAAACGATTAATTTCATCATATGCTCGTTGCCATTCATTAGGAGACGCAAATCCTTCGATACGTTCAACCAACACGCGCCCATACCAAGTACGATCGAAAATAGCGATACGGCTAATACGATTGGTTTGCTCGTCAGGCAATCTCGTCCAGAATCGCCACAAGTAAGGATGCTGAGTCTCATACAGCATCGGCGCGCCAATATTATAGATTTGATACTCGCGAGGATCTAGCGGTGCGACCAACCTTTTGATCGCACCGCCCTTTCCCGCAGCGTCCATTCCTTCAAAAGCAAACACAACATGCCGACCTTGGCGTGCGCGTAACAATTCAGCGAGCCTTGCTTGCTTCTCCGCCAACGCCTCACGATAGTCGGACTTACTGATTTTTTTATCTTTAATAGACGTCAGTTGCTTAGGTATCGGTGCAGGTTCAAACTGTTTTTGTTTAGTATCTGAGTTAAGTTTCAGTGTCTTGGACTGGGAATCGTTTTCTGACGTTTCCTTGTCATTGTCGTTGCCATTATCATTGGTATCTGTCTGACTACTCGCCAGCGCGGTTTGCATAGCGTGTAGCGCCAAATGACAAAAGTTATCAGCGGCCTCTAACTTATCATCACCATCGATGATGACCCAGTCATCCTGTTGACGCAGCAAGGTCGCAGCCACCTCATTAAACTTCTCAATGACTTGTTTATTATTCCAGTCAATTTGATACAAAAACTGCGGATCTGCTTCATCATCCTTTAAGCGACTGTGCAACGTTTCGATATCAACATGAAACCAACATTTTAATAATTTGGTTTGATTGGCAATGAGATCTTTTTCAAATGCTTTTAGCGTGTCTAACTGCTGCTGTAGATAGTCTTGCCACTGAGCAATAGGAAGCGAATTTTTATCTGTTTGACCTTTATCATTTGATAATGCTTCAAGGTTCTCACTATCTGATGTCGCCAGTCGCATGACGTTGTATAATAAATCAGCATACCAATTGCCGAAATATACCATGACGTCACCATGACGCGGCATGGCGCTAGTATGTGCTTGCCAAATAGGTTGATAGTTCAATGGCGAATGACCAATAGTGGCCTCAACTTTAAGCAGCCTTGGATCTACCCATTGCCGTAACTGCTTAACGGCTGTACCTTTACCTGCCTGCTCCATCCCATTAACTAGTACTAACAGACCTGTTGGCTTATTGAGGGTCGGAGGCGTTTGCTGGCGAGTGGCTTTTAAAGCATACTGAGCCGTCACCAATGCCAGTCTAAGCGAATCTTCATCCAGTGAAAACTGACTTAAAGGATTAGGCTTTAGACGCTGCTCCACAACTTGCTCGCTAAATTGTGTACTTACCGCTTGTGGTGCTTTTGGTTCAGTAGTATCATTTTTTTGAGACATGATTACACTCGCTATTGTTATTGGGCTGCTTTACCGTTAAGTGACTTATGGAATAGATATTAGGGCGTGTCTTCAATTGGATAAGCCCTAAATAATAGTTACAATACCGCATCTATTGAGTCGATGCGAGAAATACAAGTTATGGCAAGAAAAGCATTAACAGATACGCTTTGGGATCAATTGCAATCGACGATGATAAAGTACGGCTGCTATCAAACTCAAAACAGCCGAGAGATCATGGAAGCCATACTGTGGAAACTACGCACAGGGGCGCCTTGGCGTGACATACCTGAAGAATTATGTTCGTGGAAAACAGCCTATAGTCGTTTCAACCGCTGGTCGAAAACTGGCTTATGGGCGGATTTTTTTTTGGCTTTTGAGCAGAAGTTGATACGGAATGGGTATTCACAGACGGAAGCTATGTTCGCTGTCATCAGCATGCAAGTGGAGCTCGGCGTGGTGAAGAGCGAGCAATTGGACAAAGCCGTGGCGGAGCAACTACAAAGATACACCTATCCTGTGATGCCGATGGATATCCGCTCCATTTTAAAATCACTGGGGGTGACGTCCACGACAGTCAAATTGTAGGTGAATTGATTGAGATGATTGGACAAGCTGATTACTTCATCGCTGATAAAGGCTATGACTCAGAGGCTATTAGAGACAAAGCTCGCAGCCATAATATGATACCTGTCATTCCTAAAAGGAAGAATGCCAAACAGCCTAATTCAGAGTTTGATAGCTATTTGTACAAACTACGTCACCTTGTTGAAAATATGTTTGCAAGGCTTAAGCACTTTCGTAGTATCGCTACTCGCTATGAGAAGTTAGCTCGTAATTTTAAGTCAATGCTCTATCTGGCGTGTACTATCGTTCATTGTAAAATGAATTGAAGACACGCCCTAATAGGACAACTCTTAATATCCCTATCTCATCGCTCATTTTTATCTCATTTAATCATAGCACTGCGCCAATCGAGTAAATAATATTGCTGTGTAACAGATTGGTATTTGTATTCTTAATTATTTTCTTTTAAGGTGAACACAATTTTGGGTATAGGATAGAATAGTTGTTGAAAAGCTCATAAACCTGAATGACAACACTTAAAAAAACCATACTCAAATTTGATCACCCTATTTACTTCTACAGGATTCACTACCATGACCGCTTTAGCCGACTTGCAACAGCATTTGACACGTTTTTGGGCTCTGCCTCACCATGAAAACGATGTATTGAGAGCCAAGCTCAACGAAGTACAAACATGGCAACAAGTACGTATCCGTCACACCCATCGTGCACTATTTGAACAACCCAAAAACCAGCTAATGGCAGATTATTTTTTAACGAAGCTATATGGTGGTGATGAGTTCGAGATGCTAGCCAAACAATTGGTACGTATTCTTCCAAAAGCGAAAAAGTTAGAACGTCTTGCCAAAGAATCAGCTCTAGAAGCTGGTAGTATGGGCATCCAAGCAGCAATTTTAGCTATTGAGTTAGATTTGCATTTGGCTCAGTGGCTACTTGCTCAGGATTTGCCAGTAAACGAAGAGAATATGCTAGCCGCCTACCGCGCTGTTGATGAAGAAGCCGAGCGCCGAGTTCAGATTGCTAATCTAAAAGACGTCTGTTATCGCACGGACAAGCATCTAAATTCGTTTATGCTCAAAAAAGCCTTCGCACTAGCAAAGAGCACAGCCTATCGTCATAACTTTCAACCACTTTATGACTTTATTGATGCAGGCTTTAAGGCCATGAAGCCCCTGAAAAGCGTCAGCGATTTTATCGAGCCATTCTGCAAGCGCGAACTGTCAATCGTTGATCAGGTGCATGATTCGGATAATGGCAGTAAGCCAGTAGCGTTTGGTGTATCATAAGCTCAATATGCTAAATGGCCAGTTGACGCTTACTATTTAACGATTTTCTCCGATAAAGACAATCGTAAAAATAAATTCTAGGACAATATGATGACTGATAATTCAAAAGATAGCAGCGCTCCTTTTAATCAAGCCACAATGACTAATGGTCATTTGCAAGATAAACTGGTAAAAGATAGTATTGCTCATAACCAACAGATTAGCGCGCAGATATTACGTAACCAAACAACCAATGTCGTGCCGAGCAAGAATAATAGCGTTGCTAGTGATGACAATAGCGATTTTACTAAAGTTCAAGATTTACCAACTGGGACGCCGCAAGGCCAACAAACTACTATGCCAAACAACGACAAAACGACTCGCACAAACACTTCAGAGCAAACCATAAAACAAACCCTGTTCAATCAGCGTGATGACATCAATAATCCGCACACGCCTGAAACAGACGGCAATGAGCAGACGCATTTCGGCTATAAGACAGTCAATAAAGCAGAAAAACAAGCACGTGTGGCTGATGTATTCACCTCTGTCGCCAAAAAATATGACATCATGAATGACTTAATGTCATTTGGTATTCATCGTCTATGGAAGCGCTATGCGATTAGCCTATCAGGCGTGCGTGCTGGTCAGCATGTCCTTGATATCGCTGGCGGTACAGGCGATTTGGCAAAAGTATTTAGCCGTGAAGTTGGTAGAAATGGCCACGTGGTACTATCTGATATCAATGCTGCGATGCTAGAAGTCGGCCGTGAGCGCCTAATCAATGCAGGCTGTAATAATGTCGATTTTGTATTAGCAAACGCTGAGACATTGGCACCATTTGATGACGAAAGCTTTGATTTAATAACCATTAGCTTCGGTTTGCGTAATGTTACTGACAAAGATGCCGCGCTAAAGTCTATGTATCGCGTCCTAAAGCCAGGTGGTCGTCTCTTGATTTTGGAGTTCTCAAAGCCAGTATTTGAGCCACTATCTAAAGCCTATGATTTGTATTCATTTACTGCATTGCCAGTGATGGGTAAGCTGATTGCTAATGACGCTGAAAGTTATCAGTACTTGGCTGAGTCAATTCGTATGCATCCTGATCAGCAGACACTCAAGCAGATGATGCAACAAGCTGGTTTTGAGAACTGCGATTATCATAACCTGACTGCTGGCATCGTGGCTGTCCATCGCGGCTTTAAAGCGTAACGATAAAGTACGATAGGCAAGATCATTACGTTTAGCAGACCATATTGAACCCAACACGAACACACGATGCGCTGATGCGAAGGCGCTCACTTAACGATGCGAGAGCCTTATGCTGACTGTCCTTCTATTAGCTGGTGCCGAAAAGCTAATTAACATTGCCATTGCTAGTGATGAGATTACCAAAGCAGGTTTAGCGCCGCTTGCTGGTAAAGTACTGCGTCTCAACATGGGCATGCCTGACATTCATTTGGACGTGTTGTTCACTCATGAACGGTTGCGTTTTGAGCCAGTCACGACAGACAGTGTATTTGAGCCAAGTGGTCAGATGAATGAGCGCCAAAAAGCAAGTATGGAGCGTGCCCGTTTTGGTCATAGCCGTCCGGACTGTACCATCACAGTCGATAATCCAGCGCAGCTACTCAATCTGATGCGCGGCGCGGAGGGTAACTTACCAATCGCGGGCGATTACAAAGTACTGATGCAGCTCAAACAGCTGGTGGCTGGCTTCGATCCTGATTTGGCTGGGCAGCTTGAGCCATTAATCGGCAAACCAATGGCCAGTCAATTACATCTTCTTATCTCTCAGCTTAAAGGTAGCTGGCGTCATAGTGCCAAACGTGCATTTGATGATGTCAGCGATTGGGCCAATGATGTGGCAGGCAATAGCGCGCCTGACCCTATTGAGGTCGCTGAAGTAAACGATCTCAAACAGCAGATTCTAAAGTTGCGTGCTGATATTGAACGTGAAGAGGCCAAGCTTGCGGCTATCAAAGAAGAGCAAGCACGTTCCCTCAATAACTCGTTTCACCAGTAGTTTGTTTTATTAGTAGCTCGTCTTATCAATGATGAGCACACGCTATTACTGATAGCATTGTCTATAATGACGCATAGCGCCTACCCTATTTTCGTTTTTGTCCAGAGTACCCAATCCCATGCTATTATCTCACCGCGCCCGTCTACTAGAGCTTTGGCGTATCGCCGCAACTTATCGCCTTGATACCCATTTATCTGTCGAAGAAGCGCCGCAACTGCAACCTTTAGCACGCTTAATTCGTACGCATCCAGCAGCATGGGGTAAAAAGCATCAGCCAAATGGGATCAAGTACGCACTTGAAGAGATGGGTACACTGTTTCTCAAATTGGGTCAATTACTCTCAACGCGTCGCGACTTGGTACCACCTGAGATCATCGCTCAGTTAGTACAGCTACAGGATAAAGTTAAACCTTTCGACGCTGATATTGCTGTCGCTCAAATTGAGCATCCAAAACACGGCCTCGGTCAGTCCATCGATATATTGTTTGCACGATTTGATATTAAACCACTAGCGGCAGCCTCTATCGCCCAAGTCCATACTGCGGCCTTGCATGATGGGCGTGAAGTGGTGGTTAAAGTCGTGCGTCCTGATATTCGTACTGTGATTGTCTCTGATTTTGAATTATTGCGAGAACTGGCAAGTTGGGCATCGGCTCGTATCGAAGCGGCGCGTGCCGTCCATATTATAGATATTGTCGAAGACTATCGACAAGTAATGCTCAATGAGCTGGATTTGACCCTTGAGGCGGACAACACTACCCAGATGCGCAATAACTTTTTGGGTTCAGCATTGATGTATGTGCCTGAAGTATATGATGCTGCCAAAAACGTGATGGTCATGGAGCGTATCCAAGGCGTTCCCATCTCACAAGTTGAGGTGTTTGATCAGTTGGGTTATGACCGTGCCGCGCTTGCAGAGAAAGGCTTGACGATATTTTTCACCCAAGTCTTTCGGGATAACTTTTTTCATGCTGATATGCATCCGGGCAATGTGTTTGTTGAGACGCCACCTGTCAAAACATTACATGCAGATATGGCAGCGGTTGATTTGGGTCATCAGCCACGCTATATCGGGCTTGATTGTGCCATCATGGGTACCCTGTCAAAAGATGATCAGCTTATCGTGGCACGTATGTTACTTGCAGTCATGAATAACAACTTTACCGCGGTCGTCGACATCGTTAGCCGTGCAGGTTGGATACCACCAAATGCTGATAAACATGCGCTGATGCGTGATATGAAGCGTACCGTAGGCCCCATGCTACAAAAATCAATCAACGATATCGATTTTGCTGGTGTGCTGATGCAGATTTTAGACATTGCTCGTCGCCATCATATGAGTATCCCGCCGCAGCTGATGCTATTACTCAAAACCTTGGTACATGTAGAGGGTCTCGGTCGCGACTTGTATCCTGATCTTGATATCTGGTCACTTGCCAAACCAATCTTGAGTAGCTGGATTAAAGAACAGTTAGACCCAATGCGTAACTTACAACAGCTGCGCCAACAGTTACCTGAGCTACTCTTGTCTACTACCGACATTCCAAAGCTACTGGATCAAGGGCTACAAAGCCTTGCCTCACAAGGCTCACGGCAAGACAGCCAACTGCGTGAAATACAACAAATACGCGCCGATATGCTCAACGACCGTCGCCGCGACTGGTTGGCATTGGCAGGATTCGGAATCAATATTGGCATTGCGACTCAAGTAGGCTGGTTTGCACCTTTCTTTTATTTGTTAGCTATTGTGGTGGTCATTTGGCGTATCCTAGCTTAATTACAATAGGAAAAATTCCTGTCAATGACACATATTAAATAGATATTGAATATGCTTTAATGCTAAATAGTCGCATTATCTATAGGATTCATCATGTCATCACTACCATTGTCACAGACTCATAATACTATCAAGCCAGACCATAGCTTGGCTATTACAGCCTTACAGGAACGTTTTGGCAAACAACTGAGTTTGAACGCTACAGTGCGTGAGCAGCATGGCCATACAATGACGTGGCTCACCAATCAGCCACCAGATGCAGTATTAACGGTACAGGACAAACAGGAAGTAGCAGCGGCGGTCGAGATTTGTAATCAGTATGAGATGCCAGTGATTGCTTTTGGTATCGGTTCATCTTTGGAAGGCCAGCTCAATGCACCTTATGGTGGGTTATGCATCGACATGCACGCAATGAATGCCATTTTGCAGGTTCATAATGAAGATTTGACCGTTACCGTTCAGCCTGGCGTGACGCGTGAGCAACTAAACCATTATCTGCGCGATACAGGGCTGTTTTTTCCGATAGATCCCGGCGCCAATGCCAGTATCGGTGGTATGGTCGCCACTCGTGCGTCGGGCACCAATGCGGTACGCTACGGTACCATGAAAGATGTGGTACTCGCACTAGAAGTCGTGACCGCAAGTGGCGATATCGTAAGAACAGGCACACGAGCCAAAAAATCTGCCGCAGGCTATGATCTAACACGCTTGATGATCGGCTCGGAAGGGACACTGGGAATTGTCACTGAAATCACGCTGAAACTGTTTGGTATTAGCGAATGCATAGGTAGTGGCATTTGTCATTTTTCGACCATAGAAGATGCTTGTCAAGCAGTGATGCTGACTATTCAGATGTGCTTACCTATTGCTCGTATTGAACTACTTGACGCGATGCAAATAAAAGCATGCAATCAATATGACGACCTCAGTCTAACTGAGACACCAACGTTATTTGTCGAATTCCATGGCACAGAAGCAGGTGTTGCTGAGCAAGCCAAGCTCTTTACCGATATCATCGAAGAATTTGATGGTCGTGATTTTGCTTGGGATACCAATGAAGCTGAGCGTAAACGTCTCTGGCAGGCAAGACACAATGCTTATCATGCTAGCTGTGCGTTACGCCCTGAGACAAGCGCCCTATCGACTGATGCTTGCGTACCTATTTCGCGCTTGGCAGAATGTGTCAGTGCCACTGCAAAAGATATTGAAGCATCAGGGATGATTGGGCCGATTGTGGGGCATGTAGGCGACGGTAACTTTCATGTTTTATTATTGGTCGATACCAATAATCCTGAAGAGGTAGCTACTGCTGAGGGTATTATAGGTCGTCTCGCCACGCGGGCTATCGAGATGGATGGTACTTGTACGGGTGAACACGGGATCGGACAAGGTAAACAAAAATATATGCAGCAAGAACATGGTAATGCGCTGATACTTATGGAGGCTATCAAGGCAGCCCTCGACCCTAAAAACATCCTTAATCCAGGGAAAATATGGCCTGAGGCTTTATCTGTTTCCTAATACTATTAGAAAAACTAAGACCATACTAAAACCAAAGCAATCGCCAAAAAAATGCGCCTACTTTCAATCAAAAGCAGGCGCATTTTTTGTACTGAATATTGAATACTATAACATCTGATCGATTGCCATCTGTGTCAGTACGCGGCCACGAGCAGTACGCAGCACATAACCTTGTTGAATCAGATACGGCTCAATCACATCTTCAAGCGTACCACGATCTTCAGCCATCGCTGCTGCCACTGCTTCAACACCCGCAGGACCACCGTCAAAGCGCTCATGCAATATTTCGATATAGCGTCTGTCTAGATGATCAAGACCGCGTCTATCCACTGCCAACATATCTAACGCGCTACCAGCAATCGCACCATTAATACTACCATCGCCTCTTACCTCGGCATAGTCACGTACGCGGCGTAATAGGCGGTTAGCAATCCTTGGTGTACCGCGTGCACGGCGTGCAATCTCTACCGCCCCGTCTTCACTCATTGGTACACGCATTAGACGTGCTGCGCGACTGACAATCGTCGTTAGGTCTGCGATATTATAAAATTCGAGGCGCTGTACAATTCCAAAACGGTCACGTAGTGGTGACGTCAGTAGCCCTGCTCTAGTCGTCGCTGCTACCAAGGTAAACGGTGGCAAGTCAAGCTTGATAGAACGCGCAGCAGGCCCTTCACCAATCATAATATCTAATTGGAAATCTTCCATTGCTGGATAAAGAATCTCTTCAATAACCGAGCTTAGACGGTGAATTTCATCAATAAACAACACATCACCCGCTTCTAGGTTGGTCAGCATGGCTGCCAAATCTCCTGGGCGCTCAAGTACAGGCCCTGAAGTAGAACGCAAATTGCCACCCATTTCACGAGCGATAATATTGGCGAGGGTCGTCTTGCCCAGACCCGGTGGACCAAATATAAGTGTGTGATCTAGCGCTTCGTCACGGCCACGAGCAGCACCGATGAACACTTCCATCTGCTCACGCACCACCGGCTGACCAATATACTCGGCCAATAATGCTGGTCGGATATTGGCATCAGGAGCATCACTTGCGCCTTCTAGCGGATTAATTAAACGATCTTGCGTCATAGAATTTATCATTATATTAAAAATTAGTTAACAAATAGCATAACCAAACGCTGCGCATAAGTCATGTAAAACCTTATTAAGCGAGCACTAAAACGAAAATAAGCGACATTCAATGTCGCTTATTAATTTGATACATTATGTAGTTGTCATCGATAGACGGCTAGTTACTATGAATTAAAAGCCAGATAGCTGTTGCAAAGTAGCTTTTAACAAGCCTTGAGTATCAGCAAAAGTATCTCCTTTACTCTTAGCAGCTTTAATCGCTAGCTGAGCTTCTTTTTCTTTGTAACCCAAGCTAATCAACGCGCCTTCTACTTCAGCGATGATACTACCTTCGTGAGAAATCGTAGTTTCCTGAGGCGTCAATTCAAACGCACCACTATCAACGTCGATATTCTTTAGCTTGTCTTTTAGCTCAATTAATAAACGTTGCGCCGTCTTTTTACCGATGCCAGGAATACGAGTTAATGCCGTTTCCGACTCTTGCTCGACGTGCATTTTCAGCTCAGCTGCTGACATTGCAGACAGCATAGCCAAGGCCATTTTTGCTCCAACACCATTAATTTTAATTAACTGGCGAAAGACATCACGTTCTTTTCGATCGATAAAGCCGTATAGCAACTGAGCATCTTCGCGAACATGGAAATGTGTCCAGATGCTAGCCTGCTCATTCAGCTGTAACTGACAAAATGAAGGCAATGGCAGTTCGATATCATAACCCACACCAGAGGTCGTCATGATACAAGCCGTCGGTGCCATCAAGTACTGCACCTGTCCGGTAATCAATCCAATCATTATTTACGACCTCTTATGTGGCATATTATAAAATCAGCTGCTACTTCATGATCAACAACTACGTTCTACAACACAGTCTTATTGGTAAAAGTTCACCATACCTTCAAGACTGGTTGGACGAATTTTATGTGCTTGACCTGCAGAGCCGAACGCTTCAAAACGATTGGTACAGATATCTGACATCGCTACCATAGACGCTTTGAAGTATTTGCGTGGATCAAATTCACTTGGATTTTTTGCAAGGAATTCGCGGATAGCGCCAGTTGATGCCAGACGTAAATCCGTATCGATGTTTACTTTACGCACACCATGCTTAATCGCTTCAACGATTTGCTCAACTGGCACGCCATAAGTTTCGCCGATATCACCGCCGTTTTCATTAATAACTTTTAGCCATTCTTGTGGCACTGATGAAGAACCATGCATGACCAAATGCGTGTTAGGAATACGGGCATGAATCTCTTTTACGCGCTCAATAGACAAGATATCGCCTGTCGGTGGACGTGTGAACTTATAGGCACCATGACTAGTACCGATAGCAATTGCTAACGCATCGACATTGGTATCTTTTACAAACTGCTCAGCTTCATCAGCACTGGTCAAAAGCTGCTCATGATCCAATACGCCTTCAGCGCCAGAACCGTCTTCTTCACCAGCCATACCAGTTTCAAGACTACCTAAACAACCGATTTCGCCCTCTACAGAGACACCGCAAGCGTGAGCCATCTTGACAACTTCGCGCGTGACGCTAGCGTTGTAGTCGTAGTCCATTGGCGTTTTGCCATCTTCACCAAGTGAGCCGTCCATCATCACTGATGAAAAACCTAACTGGATTGAGCGTTGGCAGATAGCTGGCGACATACCGTGATCTTGATGCATTACTACTGGAATATGTGGCCATTCTTCGATCGCAGCGATAATTAAATGACGCAAAAATGCTGACCCTGCATAGTTACGTGCGCCTGCACTGGCTTGAACAATAACAGGTGAATCACAAGCATCCGCAGCCATCATGATTGCACGCATTTGCTCTAAGTTATTGACGTTAAAGGCAGGAACACCATAGCTGTGTTCAGCGGCATGATCTAGAAGTTGACGTAAGGATATTAGGGCCATAAGACGCTCTCTGATTAGATTTTGAATAGTATTTTAAAAAACAGCTTGATAGCAATCATTTCACTGTATATTCGACCATACTGACCGTACACAGGCTAGTAAGAGTTTGAATGGTGTTGGATATGATTACCACGCGGTGATTATAGCAAAAATTGTTCTGTCTTCGTAGCGGTTGACCGACTATTTGTCAGTCTATACCGTCTCTTGATACCAGTTTAATTTTTATAAACTGTCACTTTATAAACTACCACAATGTCATACAACGCAAAAAGCCTTGGCAATCACCAAGGCTTTTCTAGTATTTTGAGGCTTATAAAGCAATGACCATTTTTAGATATTATTTACCAATGATTATCTATCAATCGATAGCATCCTAGCAAATCAGTCATTATAGTGCTTAGTTAATAGTACTTAGTTATCGCGTAGCTTAGTACTGTTGCTCTGCATCAACTGCAACATCATTTGCACCATCAGCGACAGCGTTAGCGCCATCAGCAACAGCTTCAGCAGTATTTTCAACCGCTGTGTTAGTGCTTTCAGCAATAGCATCGCCAGTGTTTTCTAGAGCGTCTGTCGCAGCTGCACCAGCAGTGTCAGCGCCTTCGGCAACTTCTGTACCAGCGTCTTGAGCAGCAGCTTCAGCTTCAGCAGCAGCAGCGTCTGTTTCAGCGGCAGCAGCATCAACATTTGCAGCAGCATCATCGCCAGCAGACTCAACAGCAGCTTCAGTGTTTTCTTCTGTTTGTTGGCTACATGCAGTGATTGCAAAGGTGCCAGCAAGTACGCTAGCAAGTAATAAATGACGTTTTAACATAATAAACCTCTCGTAAATAATGCATGTCAAAATACATGGTCGCGCTATTTTATAGAGTGCGAATCAGACATGCAATAATAATTTTCAGTATATAAATAAATAATTACTGCTTAATAATAATCGATGGCTATTGCGCTTACTTATGTCAATAAAAACAAGCAAATCAACAGCCAAAATATTATTTTTACAGACTACCTTAGTTATTTAAAGTTAGTTGTACGTCTAATGTTACTAAGCTACAGAGTATCGTTAACTAGTTAGGCATCTATTTGCAGCGCAGCGACTGCCGGAAGCACTTTGCCTTCTACAAACTCCAAAAACGCCCCACCACCCGTTGACATATAGCTCACACCATCAGCAACTTGATATTTATCAATAGCTGCTAACGTATCACCGCCGCCCGCGATAGAAAAACCATCGCTGTCTCTTACAGCAGTAGCTAATATCTGTGTGCCTTGCCCGAAAGCATCGACTTCGAAGACACCAACTGGACCATTCCACAAGATGGTTTTTGCATTGATAATAGCATCGGCAAGCTGTTGTGCGCTTTCTGGTGCGATGTCCAATATCATGTCATTGTCACCGATCGCATCAACTGATTTGATCGTTGCTGTAGCTTTTTGCAATGAGCCAGTAAAGTCAGCGAAATCGATGTCGTCTTTATCAGCGACTACGACGTATTCAGGCAGTAAGATTTCAGTTTTGGTCATAATGTCACGCGCAATATCGAGCAAATCTGCTTCATACAATGAGGCGCCAACACTATGACCTTGTGCCGCCAAGAAAGTATTGGCAATACCGCCACCAACGATAATTTGCGTGCAAACTTCAGCCAAGCTGTGTAGCACTTCTAATTTGGTTGATACTTTTGACCCACCAACGATAGCAAGCATTGGCTGTGCTGGTGTTTCAAGCGCTAAGCTTAGAGCATCAAGTTCGGCGGCTAACAATGGCCCTGCACAAACGGTTTTGTCTGCTTGACGCATTGCTTGCGTAACACCCTCTGTTGATGCCTGTGCACGGTGCGCTGTACCAAAAGCATCCATCACAAACACATCGCACAAATCAGCATACTTTTTCGCTAGCGTGGCATCGTTTTTCTTTTCACCGTCATTGAAGCGTACATTTTCTAATAGAACCACTTCGCCAGATTTTACATTGGCACCTTGGGTAAGATAATCGCTATTAAGACGTACAGGCGTCGATAGTTGCGAGCTTAATTTTTCCGTCAGATAGTCAGCAACTGGTGCTAATGAATATACAGCTTCAGGATTGCCTTCTGTTGGGCGGCCTAAATGTGAGCAAACAATTACCGCAGCGCCTTTTTCGAGCGCCATCTTGATGGTAGGAATACTGGCCTGCAAACGCGCATCGCTTGTGACCTTACCGCCTTTAATAGGCACATTTAAATCTTCTCGAATCAAGACCACTTTATCCGTTAAGTTCAACTCACTCATACGCAAAAAATTCATTACCTGCTCCTATGCATCAATATATCTGTTAATTTGCGATTACTGTCGTTACTGATGTGACCGTTATAGTCAGCTCTATATAAATCGGATTCAGTGCTAAGCTCGATCAATCTACTATTTTGTAGCATTCTCGCTCGCCTGCCATATAGCCAAGCTATTTTATACCCGTGCTATATAGTCACTATCAGCTTTATTAATTTTTAATGTTTTTTAACGCTTGGCTCTTACACTTATCAAACCACTCTGATGGATCGATCAAGTAAGCAGAATTCAGCGGCGGTGTATTCTACCAGTTTTCTAGCGCAGTCTCACAAGCAACCTGACACAAATCTCAGCACGTTTAAAATATTTAGTCTAAATTCTCAGACCGTTATTCGATGGCAACAATTGCAGTTGCTAGCTTTAAGCATAGTCAATAAACCGTAACATTTCGTGGTGGTACTCAGCAGTCAAGCTCTTTATGATAGAAACATTGACAATAAAAATAATCCATTAGGAGAAAATAATGAGCATCAATTTAGACACTTCCAAGCAAAATCTATTAGAACTAAAAGATGAGTATGAGTCTCGCATTAATAAAATTGAAGATCACATTCAAAACCCGCAAGATGATCTTAATGAGCACTGGGAAGATCAGGCCATATCCTATCGTCAAAACGACATGCGCAAAAATTTGATGAGCGAGGCGCGTCAAAGCTTAATCTATGTCGAAAATGCATTGAGTCGAATTGAAAATGGTACTTATGGCGAGTGCGAAGTCTGCGGCGAGCCAATCGAAGAGCAACGCTTAGAAGCGCTACCCTATGCCACCTTATGTATGGAACACGCTGAGTAGCGCTGTCATATTAATATTCTATTGTAAGACTATTGCTACTCCGAAACCTCTCTAAGAAGAGTACTTCAAGTAGGTATTTTCCATTTAGAAAATGTCTGCTGCCATTCGTGACAGCGCTGAGCTATGTCTGCTACTGGCAAGTCCATGATATCCCCGACTACTGCCACAAGCGCAATGGGCAAATTTACCAGCTCTGAGACATTTTCTGCGGTTAGCCCGCCTATTACACAGATTGGTATGCCTTGCTGACACCCTTCCTCAAGCTGCTGACGTGAAATAATATTAGCATTTGGCTTAGTTGTAGAAGTAAATACTGCACCCATCGCAGCATAACTTGCACCGTCATTTTTTGCTTCTTTAATCAGCGCTACATCACCATGGCAGGTACGACCGATGATTTGATGCGGTGATAGAGACTGTAGAGCATCACCGATACTGCCGTCTGTTTGTCCAAGATGTACTCCTACGCCAAGTCTTTCAGCTAACTTCACGTCATCATTAATAACAACTGGCACGCTATACGTTTTAGCTAATTCGACGATTTTTTGCGCCTCATTAAAAAGCTTCAAAGCTCCATCAGGCAGATTAAGAATTTGCTTACGACGAATTTGTAATAGTGCAATCAATCCTGTCGATAAGGCTGCTTCTAGCTTTTGATACAACAGCTTAAATTCATCATCGTTGGTCAACAAATATAGCTTAGGCATAACTGAGGAGAATGGTGAATAACCCATAGCGTGTATCCTTAATTCTTAAATTCAACACAATAAAAAAGCTGTTATATGATATAACAGCTTTTTTATACATTTAGAACCGATAGCTTACACTGTACGGCGTGTAGCCAAACTATTTAAGATATTTTTAGCATCGCCCCAACGTGTTGCTGAGCTGTTTGCCCCTAAGATAACGATAATCGCAGGACGGTTATTGACCCGAGTTTCCATTACAACACAACGTCCGGCTTCATTGATAAAGCCTGTCTTAGAAATCCCGATTGGATAGCTACCGTCACGGACCAACGTACTGGTATTACTGGCTTTATAGGTTCGGTTACCACTTGAGTAATTTGAGACAAAAAAGTCATAGCTCTTAGTGGTAGAAAAACGACGAATCACATCATAGTTACCAGCAGCACGTACCATCTTGACCAAATCTTTTGAAGAAGCTACGTTGCGCTTATCAAGTCCAGTTGGATCACCGAAAAACGCCGTATTCATACCTAAGTCTTGCGCTTTACGATTCATCGCACGCATAAAGGCATCATAGCCACCTGGGTAATTACGCGCTAGACTCTTCGCTGCTGGATTTTCAGACTTCATCAATGCCATTAATAGCATCTCAGCGCGGTTTAAACGATCACCTGATTTCAAACGCGAGCTTGCACGCTTTGGACCAACAAAATCCTCTGGATCAAGCGTGATTTCTTCACGCATATCAAGACCAGCATCCAACACGACCATAGCCGTCATAACCTTGGTAATACTAGCCATTGGGCGCGCGATATCAGCATCTTTTTCGTAGATAGATTCGCCAGTTTCAGCATCGATCACCGCAACACTACGTGAATCAGTACTAATCGGAATCATATCGCTACTACCGAAAGCCCCACGATAAGTTGTATTGTAGCGGGCACTATTGGTGTTATTACTACTAGCAAAACTATTAGTATTCGTGATGTTGGTAGTGCCGTAGCCATTATCGACTTTCTTAATAGCAGAGCCATTAGACTTGTACATAATGTTGCGAGCTTCAGACAAGCTATCAGCGCCGCCCCAACTCAGGCGTGCACTAGAGGCAGTGTCAGTGCTACCATTAATTGTAAGTGCGGCTTGTGCAACACTGCCCAAACTCAATGAAATCATAGCAGCGATCAATTGCTGTTTGGTTAATGGTAGTTGCTTCATTATGCCTCCTGCTGTCGCTATTACGCCAGTTACATATTGTCTGACGCCAAAAACGTACGTAGCGTTTATAGATGTGTTTGTAAGTACTCACATAGAGCTTTTGTATTTTTAGTGTATCATGGTTTACATTTAAGTTTAATCTATCAAACTGATTTAGTAGTTTTTTTTGGCTTCATTCAAACTTTGCTACAACCAATTTATATTACAGAAACATCAATTCACACTGCAGCAATATAATTTAACTTCGAATGTTATGATTACTCGTATTTTGTTATATTAATCAGCGGTATTTTAAATATACAAAAATAAGAATAATAGTTGGAATATATTCGTTTTTTATACTATTTGAACCTAATAAAGCGTTCATTCTGACAATCAATAAAGAGTATGGTTATGATTAAAGTATTAGTAGTAGATGATCATGATTTGGTACGGATGGGTATTAGCCGTATGTTGTCAGACAGCCCCGATATTGAAGTGGTAGGTGAAGCAGACAGCGGTGATATGGCTATCAAACAAGCCAAACAATTACATCCTGATGTGATTTTACTAGACGTCAACATGCCGAATATTGGCGGGCTTGAAGCAACCAAACGTCTGATACAACTTGATATGGGTATCAAGATTTTGGCGGTCAGTAGTATGTCTGCACAGCCCTATCCCTCAATGCTGATCAAAGCAGGTGTTAATGGTTACATTACCAAAGGCACGCCGCTTGATGAAATGATACGTGCGGTCAAAAAGATTTATCAAGGAGGTCGTTACTTCAGCCAAGATGTCGCTGAACAGTTAGCAGATGTTTTGTTATCTGATAATGCAAACTCACCTTTTGACTTATTAAGTGACAGAGAAAAACAAGTGGCCATGATGGTTGTTAATTGTCAAAGCCCTCAGCAAATAGCTGATCAATTGTTTGTTAGCGTCAAGACCATTAATACGTATCGCTATCGTATTTATGAAAAAGTTGGGGTTGATAGTGATGTTAAATTGACTCATTTGGCCATTCGTCATGGTCTGATTCAACCATAAACCATTTTAGCGTTTATTTTATTACGGCCAGTTTATGAACCCTGCTACCAATCTGAGCTCTGCCATTACTCGTTATGTACATCATGACGATACGCTTCCTCTGCCGCAGTTGCGTAAGTTGGGGCTGATCTATAGCAGCTATCGCTTCGTCGTTAGCCTGTTCTCTATGCTCATGCTATATATCTCTGCTCGTACTGGTGATAGCGCGTCTTTACCAAGTTTTTTACAACAAACTATTCTGAGCTTCTATGTACTGCTAAGCTTGATACTGCTTGGATTATTTTATGTTGTTAGAAAACATATGCGCCGCCAACTGGCATTCGGACTGGCGTTGGACGTTATTATATTAAGTCTACTGCTCTACACGACAGGCAACCCTGATTTGCAGTTAACCATGCTATATATGGTGGTTGTCGCAGCTAGCTTTATGCTGCTACATGGCTCACAAGCATTAGTTATTACTTTACTTGCCATCATTCTCGTTATTTATCAGCAATTTTTCTACGCTATTGCTAATAGCATGAGTCTAGCTAATCTAGGTGATGCGCTACTGATGTCAGCGAGCTTTTTAGCAGTGGGTGGTTTGAGTTGGTCTATCTCTCAGCGATTGGTACAGCTTGAAAAGGTCGCGGCAAACCATGCTAAGGAAGTCGAGCGACTCAACGTGATCAACCAAGAGGTTATCACGCAGATGGTGAATGGTGTCATTGTTATTGATAAGCAACATATTGTCTTAGCAAATCTTGCCGCACATCAGTTGCTGAGCCTTTCGCCTGTCACGCCTAACACAGCACAGAATACCCTTGACGATACAAAAGACACTCAGAACAAAGCACTTCTCTCTAATTTTGAGCAGCAACTCAATGAACAGCATTTCCAGCTGTTTCATGCCTGCTTGTCGGTAGCATCTGGGCAGTCACGCGCTTTTACCTACGACGTGCCAGCTGTGGCAAATGCCTCAATATTTGGCAAATTACGTGTACAAATTATTCCACTAAAAGACGATAGTAAGCTTGTCATATTAGAAGACTTACGCCGTGAGCAAGCCAGTGCTCAACAATTAAAACTGGCTTCTTTAGGGCAACTGACTGCCAGTATTGCTCATGAAATCAGAAACCCATTAGCAGCGATATCGCAAGCCAGCCAGCTATTAATGGAGGATGTTGCAGAACAAATGGAAGATGACTGTGCATTAACAAGTGAATCGAATGCTGCCATGACCGGCAACCATGAGCTTTATGAAATGATATTTTCACAGACAAAACGTGTAAACCGTATCATCGAAGATATTTTAAAGCTGTCTCGTCAGCAGACGGCTACCCAGCAGGTGCTCGAGTTAGCTGAATGGATGCCATCGTTTTTGGAGAATTACTTTCAAGGACACGACATTTTTCTACGAATAAAAACCAAACCCATCATATCATTTGATACTCATCAGTTAGAGCAGATATTGATCAACTTAATCAACAATGGTCTGCGTTATAGCAGCTATGCTCATCCTCATGCTTATGTAGAAATCGACATTTACTGCGCAGACAACGATGTTATAATCGATATATTAGATAATGGTGATGGTGTTAGTGCTGGAAATTTAGAACTTTTGTTCGATCCATTTTTTACAACAGATAAAGCTGGTACAGGACTGGGGCTCTATTTATCACAAGCATTTTGTGAAGCCAATCAAGCACGTTTACTCTATATTCCTGAACATGAGAAAACATGCTTTCGATTAATTGTACCTTCTATTAAATCTGATAATAAATTTCAAACTATCGAAGAAAATCTTACCTAAATTTACCTTTTGAAAGCTATTACGCCCATTTAGACCCAGCTATTGATTTTATAGCCATAAAATACAATGAGATGATGTATGACAACAACTGCGCTAGTCGTCGATGATGAAGTAGATTTATGTCGATTGATGCAAATTACCCTGACTAAAATGGGTATCAAAAGTGATGTGGCTTATACATTGTCGCAAGCAAGAACATTTTGGCAAGACAATGACTACGATTTCTGTCTGACGGATTTAAAACTGCCAGATGGCTCGGGACTTGAGCTGGTAAAAGAAATTAGCAATAGCTCTAATATTCCAATAGCGGTGATTACGGCTCATGGCAGCATGGATTTAGCTATTGAGGCATTAAAACTCGGTGCCTTTGATTTTGTCAATAAACCGCTAGAACTACCACGTTTGCGCCAACTGGTAGAGAATGCCATAAAAGTTATTCATCAAGACAACGAAGTACAGGCCGCACCGGAATGCTCTCCTGAACAAAAAATGCTAGATAGTAGATTGATTGGTAATTCTGCTGTCATGCATCCCCTCAAAAATACTATTTTAAAGCTAGCACGCTCACAGGCACCTGTGTTTTTATCGGGCGCTTCTGGCACAGGTAAAGAAGTAGTCGCCAGATTGATCCATGATTTAAGTCCACGGCGTGATGGCAGCTTTGTACCAGTGAACTGCGGTGCGATACCATCGGAGTTAATGGAGTCGGAGTTTTTTGGTCATAAAAAAGGCAGCTTTACAGGGGCTGTCGCTGATAAACAAGGGTTATTCCAGCAAGCCAATGGCGGCACGTTATTTTTAGATGAAGTGGCGGACTTACCTTTAGCCATGCAGGTTAAATTGTTACGTGCCATTCAAGAAAAAACAGTAAGGGCAATTGGTGATACAAAAGAAGTGCCTGTAGACATCCGCATTTTGTCTGCTACTCACAAAGACCTGAGCCAATTGGTACAAGATGGTGCATTTCGACAAGATTTGTATTATCGCATCAATGTCATTGAGCTAAAGCTTCCAACACTTAATGCACGCCGTGATGACATTCCTGTATTAGCAGACCACTTTTTAGCTATGATCGCTGATGACTGGCAATTAGAGTCGCCGCCGTCATTGACGATGGAAGCCTGCGAACGCTTACAGCGCCACGATTTTGCGGGTAATGTCCGTGAACTACGCAACTTATTGGAGCGTGCAGTTACGTTAGCTGAAACCTCATACATTGACGTTAGTCATTTAGGTCTTCCTGACCTTGAACCTGAGCTTATAAATACACAAGAGCAAAATCATAGCTCAGCTATCGATAGCTCTGAGCCACCTCCCCGTAACGTAGAAAATCAAATAGACGTTCAATCTACAGACCAATCTACAAAAGACGGTGAGCAAGTCATTCAATCTAGTCGCAATATAGCGACGCAGGTTGAGCAAAGGGCAACCAATTTACATCCTTATCGTACTAATACCAACCACTACCCCTCAATGGTGCAGCATTCGTCAGCTAGTAATGACAGTTCGTCAACCAACGTAGCAAGTACTCATGACAAAGAGTCGCTCCTTGACTCCAACGTCCAACAAGAAACCTCTAAAGACATATCAGGTTTATCAGAATTGTTCGACGGTCAACTACCGCCTCAAGGGTTAGAGCATTATTTGCAGGAACAAGAAAAGCAGCTGATTATCACGGCACTCAAACAAACTGGCTGGAACAAAACCCAAGCAGCTGAGTTATTAGGAACTACTTTTCGCTCTTTACGCTACCGTATGAAAAAGCTCGAAATTTCTGAAGATGCGTTCGACTAGTTTCTTTTGAACGTCATCATCAAATATTTTTAAGCGTTGAATGGTATGTGCTGTTAATTAATTGCTACGAAATTCTATTCTTTCGTAGCATTTTTTCTAACAAAGCGAATACCCGAATCAAGCGCGCGCGCCTTTACTATTTCTAATGCTTGCTGCTCCCACGTGTTCTCGCTGCCTGATAAAGTCACATCAGGTTCTACGCCGATCTCGTCTATTTGTTTGCCTGCTACCGTCATATAATTGGCCACAGTCAATTTGACGGCTTGCTCATCGTTTAACGGTATGACTGATTGTACTGAGCCCTTGCCATAGCTAACTTCACCGATAATAGTAGCGCGTTTTTGTGCTTGTAAACTACTGGCAAGCACCTCTGCTGCTGATGCTGAATAGCGGTTTTGCAATACCACTAAAGGCAAAGGCTTAAGTATCGCATCACCTTGGGTCGATAGTACCCGTGATTTATTTTGACGTGCTTGCACCTGCACCACATCAGTATCATCCATAAATAAACTGGCCACGCTCACTGCTGATGTCAGTACGCCACCTGGATTATCACGCATATCTAGTAAAATGCCTGATATCGGAGCGTTTAGGTTGATTAAACCTTCTAGTAGTTTCTCACGGCTATTGTTTTGAAACGCCGGTAATTTAACAATGGCAATGCCATCAACCAGTTTGGTCTCGATAATCTGCGGATGACTATTATTACGCTGCAACGTCGTTGTGTGCTTACGGCGACCAGCTTTGGAAGTGATAATATCTACCTGCGTACCGGCAATACCTGTCAAAAGCTGCTCAACATCATTGACCTGTCGTCCTTCGTCTAGCTTGAACTCATCAACCTGATGCAAATAATCACCAACTGCGATGCCTTTTTTGTCTGCAGGTGAGTCGTCGATAACTTCTGTCACGACCCAATACCCCGCCTCTGGCTGGTAATTAACCTTAATACCAATATCACCAACGTCGCCCTCAGTGAAAGCACGCAGATTCTCATAAGCTTCTGCGTCCAAAAACTCAGCATGGCTATCAAGTTTGGTCAGCATACCGCTCATCGCATTGCTAAATAACTCTTCATCATTGACCGCATCGACGTATTGACGACGTATTAAATCTACAACAGCCACAAATGTCTTTAGCGTCTCAGGAGAGATAGCATTTAGCGATACTTGTGCAACTTCTGCTGGAATCTCCGTATCAATATCATCGGCATCATCCGTTAGCGCGCTTTCATCTGGCACACTATCTATCGAGTCATCTGGCTCATCAGCGACATCTAGCATATCAGCAATGTTAGATAAATTATCAGCGTCGTTTTCATCCGCTATCTCATCTGCATTCAAACTGATGAGCTGTAGACCATTCGTAGGATTATCATTATTTGTAGAAGCTCCCACTGCGGCTTGTGCATTTACGCTAATCGCACAACCAAGCACACCTATTAAAATTGCAGGCTGCAAAATCTTGGACGCGACTGATGCCTTCCCTACTGATTTACTTAACCCTTTGGATAAAAAAGAACGTGCAAAAGAAATAGGCTGCATAAAAAAACTCATTTGAATAATAGAGAAGACGAATTTATCGTTATATAGCGACTTATAAGATAGCACCAAACGTATATTTCGAACTAGCATAGTATTGCAAGTAAATTAAGTAAAATGTATCACAAAAAAAGGAAAGGATAATAGGTTATCCTTTCCTTTTTGATATCTTCTGGTACAGCTGTCAAGTCAGTATAAACCACAGTCATTCAAGTACTGTGGTTTAACTCGACTGGCTTAGACTGCTGGAACCAATAAGCTCTCACCTGTCATCTCAGCAGGGGCATCGACATTCATCAATGATAAAATAGTCGGCGCCACATCACTAAGTTTGCCGCCGCGGCGCACTTGCAGCTTTTGCTCGCCCACATAAATCAATGGCACATGCTCTGTCGTATGCTGTGTATGTACTTGTCCGCTTTCATAGTCTTGCATCTGCTCACAGTTACCATGATCGGCTGTGATAAGCATATCACCACCAGCTGCTCGCACTGCTGACTCGATACGGCCAACGCATACATCCAGAGCTTCTACCGCTTTTACCGCTGCATCAAATATACCTGTGTGTCCAACCATATCACCATTGGCATAATTGACCACCAATACATCATACTTACCAGACTCAATCGCTTCTACTAATTTATCAGTGACTTCAGGCGCGCTCATCTCAGGCTGTAAATCATAAGTTGCAACGTCTGGAGATGGTACTAAAATGCGGGTCTCACCCTGATACTCTTCTTCGCGGCCGCCACTAAAGAAAAACGTCACATGCGCATATTTTTCAGTTTCAGCAATACGCAGCTGGGTTTTTCCTTGATCCTGCAAGTACTCTCCCAATGTATTGGCCAAAGATGTTGGGTAGTAAGCAATGCTGGTTTTTGGATTGTCAGCTAGGACATCTGAATACTTAGTTAGCATCACAAATGCCGCCAGTTTTGGCTGCTTTTGACGTGCAAATCCAGAAAACTCATGATCTGGCAGAACAAATGCTTGGGCAAGCTCACGAGCACGGTCAGCACGGAAATTCATAAAAATAAGTGCGTCGTTATCATTGACAGTATATGGCACTTCATCACGTCCAATTACAGTCGTTGGACTGACAAACTCATCGGTCTCACGCGCTTTATAAGCAGCTTGAACAGCGCCATCTGCCCGTGTCGATAGACGATCAGCTTTCCCTTCAGTAATCAGCTCATAAGCTTTTTGCACTCTATCCCAACGATTGTCACGATCCATTGCATAGTAGCGACCGATGATACTTGCAATCTGTACGCGGCCACCTTCGTAATGAGCATTCAATTTATCAATATAGTCGCGCAGACGATTGATGTACTTATCAGCAGATTTAGGCGGGGTATCACGGCCATCTAAGAAACAATGAATAAAGACATTCTTGGCACCATGGACCAATGCTGAATGACACATGCCTTCGATATGGTCTTGATGTGAGTGGACGCCGCCATCAGAGAGCAAGCCCATAATATGGACGTTACCGCCACGCTCATTAGCCGCTTTTACGGCATTGACCAATGCTTCATTTTTATAGAATTCACGATTGGCAAGTTCACTTGAGATACGTGTTGAGTCCTGATAAAGAACACGCCCCGCCCCTAAATTCATGTGACCAACTTCTGAATTACCAAACTGACCATCTGGCAAACCAACATCTTCCCCTGAAGCTGAAATCAGCCCATGAGGATATTGCTGATAAATCTTGTCTAAATTTGGCATATTAGCGGCAGCGATGGCGTTATCTTTATCTTCTTCACGATGACCAAAGCCGTCCAATATCATCAAGACATGCGGTATTTTTTTATTCTGTGCACCGTCTTGGTTATTGCTAAGCTGTGTTTTATTATTATCAATAGAGTCTGATGCTTGTTGGGTACTGGTCATATATTACCGCTCCTCGAGTGAATGAACGCCTATAATGCTGTGTAAGGGAATATAAAGCCCTCTATATTAACACACATCTTGAAATAGCTGAAAAACTGAGCATTTTTCGTGAGTTTATGAATAATTTTATAGGGTTATCTTATGACGTTTTTTCTAGATAAGACAATATAAGTGCGGCCAACCAACCAAGCTACGTATCAATCTGTAATTCAGACTTGCAATCACTCTTTTCATTGGTTAAGATAAAACTATTCTGAAGTGTTGGCTAGTAGATGTTTATTCCCTGAGCCGATAATGCTTTACCAGGATGTGGTACCTATTGTCTCATTGTGTATGCCTGCACCGCTTGCGGTGTATCAGGAAACCTGCAGAGATGATGACGCATCCGCCCTGAACTTCACGGTTCATGGGTCACCATCTTACAGCGGCACTTCGGTTGTTTCATTCGGTTAGTAAATATATTTCTTATAATTTATTTACTACCACTAAAAAGCCCCTTTCGTCATCGACGAGAGGGGCTTTTTTTATGCTTACGATTTAACTGAATAGTTATTCGTCATTAGCAGACTTGGTAATTTTCTTTACATCTTTAGGGATGTTTTTGGCAGTACCATCAACCGTAGTATGCTGTTTAAACACGTCACCAAATGGGTTTTGCTGCTGTTGACCAAACGGATTCTGGCCATTCATGCCACCTGCGCCACCGAACGGGTTTTGACCGCCCATACCACCAGCACCGCCAAATGGATTTTGACCACCACCCATTTGACCACCCATCTGCTTCGCCATCATTTCCATCATTTTCTGCTGATTATTCATGACGTAATTATTGGCCAAGTCTTTTAGCTTTTTCTGCACAGGTGGCAATACCACCAACAGCGCCATCAAATCACTAAGTACCCCAGGAATAAGCAATAAAATACCTGCAGCTGCCATCGCGATACTCTTAATCATCGTGGTCTCTGGCGGACGCATCGCAGGGTTCATCATGCCACCAGCTTTCATTTGCTGTGCCATTGGATTAAGAGCAGCCATACCTTTGCGCATCAAAGAGATACCGATAACCGCGGCGATAATAAACCACATAAACACCCACCAGCCGCTCATAAACTGAGCAAGCAAATACCACAGTAGCATCTCGATAATAAACCAAACGATGGCTATACCAACTATCTGACCCATAAAGTGTCGTCCTATAAAATAAAAACCAATAAATTGAGCGCCATGAAAATTAAAATGGCTAACATATGATGTATATGGGGATTGGTTGCTATACTATCAAACTTAAGGCTAATTTTTAAGCCATATAGTCGGTACGATATAATTTGGATAGAAGGAAGGCGGAAGACAGTACTACGAATAGTATGCTGAGCGAGTCTGACTCCGTATCCAATCTATATTGTATTGAATATAAAACGATAGGTAAGCAAGACGGAATATTATGGCAATTATTATAGGCATTGATCCAGGGTCACGCATGACTGGTTATGGGATAGTACAGCAGACAGGTGACAAGCTGACCTATATCGATGCAGGGACGATTCGCACAGATACCAAAGAGATGCCTGAACGCCTCAAGCGTATCTTTAATGGACTAACCCGTATCACACAGCATCATTTAAAATATGCTGACGAGCCTATCTATACAGCGATTGAGCAAGTATTTATGGCAGAAAACCCTGACTCCGCACTTAAGCTCGGGCAAGCGAGAGGTGCAGCGATTGCAGCAATGGTTGCACTAGATTTAGAAGTGTCAGAATATACGGCTCGGCAAATCAAACAAGCCGTCTGTGGCTATGGAGCGGCGGCCAAAGAACAAGTACAAGAGATGGTGTGCCGGATATTAGCGTTAGAAGTTGTACCGCAACAAGATGCTGCCGATGGTCTTGCCTGCGCCATCTGTCATGCTCACTCAAGCCATTCAATGAACAAACTGATATTGAATAGCGCCATGCGTGGCCGCGGTGCTTCTAAGAAGAAAGGTCGTTGGCGTTTAACGGAAGAAGATTTGGGTAACTTACGTTAAAGATCAGCGTTAAAATAGCGAGGCGTTAAGATAATGAGGTGTTGAAGCAGAAAAGCGTCAAAATAGATAAACAGCAAATTAGACGCCCCATAAAAAAACACGCGCTATTAGACACGTGTTTTTTTATGACTATGAGTATTTCAAAGCTCAAACTACAGTAAGCTACTCTACAACTGCACTTTCAATGACAGCATCTAATATATAAGCATACTTTTCATCAGCAGTATCATCTTTAGTTGGTTCACTGATCTCTGATAATTCATCGATATGTAGTGGATAGCGTTGTAAGCGCAATACTTCTTCGTGTTTGCTATCATGCTGATAGCCATCGATTTCACCAACGAATACTCGCCACTGTCCTTCGTGAGTTTTAATGCCCTGATCATTATAAGTAATAGGCTTAACTTGTAGACACTGCTCAGAGTTACCTGCTTCGCAAGGTACTGTTTCGGAGTTTACTGCCCAAAATACTGTTTCACCCTTACTGTTATATTTTGCTTGCGCAGTAAGCCTACCATTCCAAACCAGAGTTACATCATTGTCAGTAAACTGCGTTAATACTGGAATATCGCCTTGATCAATTTTGAACTCACTACTGCCCTGCATCAACGTATTCAAGGTGTTTTCTGCCACATCTAGCTCGCCACAAGACATCTTCGTACTCATACCCTCTTCAGTAGTTAAGGTATGGCCCTTTAACTGATAGCCAGCACTAATCGTATTACAGCCTACGCTATAGCTTAGCGTGTCTTGCCCTTGATACTGGTTAAACGCCAGCGTTACCTGACTGTTGATATTCGCGAGTTCAGCCATAGGTTGTTCATTGGCGTCAACAGCATTTACTAACGTCCAACGATGATGAGATAAGGTGGTCGTCAGCTTTTCTTGAGCGGTTAATTCAACAGGTTCAGATTCGTCTGATGTAGGGCTCATACTAGATACCAGACCTTCACTTACGGCTAAGTCTGTCATCTCGCCAGATTCAGCATTCTGCGATGTATCATTTTCACTAGACGCCGCTTCTTTTTGACACGCACTTAGCATCAGACTAACTGCCATCATACTGGGTAATAGCAGTAATTTTAACGTTGGCTTATTTCGGCTACCTACCATATTACATACCTCTTAGTAAGCTTGTACAACTTATCTCGCGTACCATCTATATTTTAAAAAACCTATTCAAAAGAAGTCATAATTTAAAAGCATTCTTCTTAAATAAACGTTTTAAAAACATAATTGATATAACTAAGCTAGATTAACCACTATAACCTTGGCACTATTAACCTATGTAACGAAATGTTGATTTTTATTATATTTCATAAAAAAACAGCTAACGATTGAGGTTAGCTGTTTTGCTTTATAGCGATCAATTTACCAAACAGGTTAATAGATAGATTTTATGATTTAAACTATTTTTCTAGGGCGTATCCTCATTTTAAAAATGGTGATGAAAATGAGATAAATGGCAGTCAAACAAGGAAAATAGCGCAGATAATATCGAGATATTAGTCAGCTATTTGACGCCATTTGGCAAGATTTAGCCATTTTTAACCCATTTAGATAACTATCGATTGAATTGAGGACACGCCCTAGAACCTTTTAGTCATTCACACTTGCAGGTTTGGCTTTAGCCATATTTTTAATACTAAAGCGTTCATTCATCTTTTGATAAAAACGAGCTAGGTTTTCGCCTTGCTCATTAGGATTAATCTTCAATACTTTACCAAAATCCAAGCTTAGATATAGCACGATATCCGCAAAACTTAATTGCTCACCTACTAGGTATTCACGACCTTCTAATATCGTCTCGAAATATGCCATGGCTTTGACCGCACGAGCAATTGATGGTGCGACGAACTCGGGCACTTGCTCAACACGTTGTGCTTTAGATGGATGACTGTGCTGAAACGCGAGCATCAAGTTATACATCACTTCAAACTCTGCAACACGGCGCATAGAACAAACCTGCGCACGCTGTACCACATCATTACCCATAACTGAACGCTCACCATAGACGCGATCCAGATATTCGCAGACCGCCTGTGAGTCATTGAGCACGGTGCCATCGTCTAGTGTTAAGACAGGGACTGTCTGCATCGGATTCATTTGCGTAAAGGCTTCTGACATTTGCTCATTTGCCGCAAAATCAATATCGATCACATCGATATCATCTATATCATCGACATCGATACCTTTCGATGCTAATAGAATAAGTGCTTTACGTGGATTGGGGGCAGTACGAGTGACGTATAGTTTTTTCATGGCAAACTCCTTGTAAGTTGGACTCAAAGCGACTTAGCGCTGATAGGCTTTATTATGGTTATTGCATATAGCGTATGGCTCAGAATATCAACACGCTATATAACAGTTATAGCCTACTCTGCTCATCATAGCAAAACCTTATTGAGCTCGCTGTTCTGATGAGAGTTTGAATAACAAAAAGCCCCATAACATTCAGTTATAGGGCTTTTAATTTTTGAGCAATTCTTAATCACTTATCAATACCACATGCATTTAACTTATTTGTTAGGCGCAGGTGTGGTACGTAAATAAGGCTTAATTTCGGTATGACCTTTAGGATAATTAGCAGCGATATCTTCGTTTTTCACGCTTGGAGGAATGATAACGTCGTCGCCATCTTTCCAATCAACAGGCGTTGCTACGTTATATTCATCAGACAATTGCATCGCATCAATAACACGGATAATTTCATCGAAGTTACGGCCACAGCTGGCTGGATAAGTCAGTGTTAAGCGTACTTTTTTCTTAGGATCAATAATAAACACACTTCTGACCGTCGCTGTATTGTCAGCATTTGGATGAATCATGTCATAAAGATCTGCAACCTTGCGCTCAGGGTCTGCAATGATAGGGAAATTGACAGCAGTACCTTGGGTTTCTTCAATGTCACTTACCCAACCTTTATGATCTTCTAAACCATCAACCGATAGCGCAATTGGTTTAACATTGCGCTTCTGGAACTCACCGCCTAGTGCTGCGGTACGACCAAGCTCAGTGGTACATACTGGCGTATAATCTGAAGGATGTGAGAAAAAAACCACCCAATGATCGCCTGCCCACTCGTGGAAATTAATATCGCCTTCTGTGGTCGCAGCGTCAAAGTTTGGTGCGGTATCGCCTAAACGTAAATGTGCCATGCTTGATTCCTTAGCTATGTTGATGAACGCTTGTATCGACCCGTTGGCCGCGCGCTCTATTATTATCATCGATGTGCTCAGCTATCAAATATAACATAAAGCACATCCGTAAAAACTGACTTTATCTTAACAAACTGGTTATGAATGTCTTGTGACGGATTGTAATGCGGTTATTCCATTTAACCCTAAGTAGATATATCAATTATTTCTTAAACCACCATCCCTGCATCCCATAAGCAAAATTCGCACCATAATCATACTTAACTTTATAACTGCACACACAAAAGCCCATCCCTAGCGTACTAGAAATAGGCTAACTTGCAAACTACTATTGTTCAGTATTATTTCAAAATATCCATTTGGATAAGGATACTTTTACATACTAAGCCAGTATAAATTAAGCTGGCTTATAGCTATCGCGCAAACTAACGATTTGGTTGAATACTGGCTTATCCGTGCTGTGATCTTCGCTATCAGAGATGAAGTAACCTTCACGCTCAAACTGGAAGCGCGTACCAGCATTTGCATTGACCAAAGACGGCTCAACCACTGCGTTTAGCTCAGTGAGCGAGTTCGGATTTAGCGCTTGATGAACATCAGCGACGCTACTTGGGTCTTCAGCACTGAATAGCTGCTCATACATGCGCACGGTCGCTGGTACACCTTGACTGGCTGATACCCAATGAATCACACCTTTGACCTTGCGCCCTTCAGGGTTGTTGCCCAAAGTAGCAGGGTCAATCGTCGCTTTTAGCTCAACGACATTGCCACTTTCATCAGTGATATGCTCAGTGACGGCTAACACATAGGTGTTACGCAGACGAATCTCTGGCTTTTCTGGTGATAGGCGCTTATAGCCTGCAGGCGGTTCAATCTCGTAATCACCTTGATCGATGTATAGCGTCTCGGTAAATGGAATCTCACGCTCACCCATATCGACGTTAGGATGGTTCGGCTGAGTCAACCAAAGTGTCTGAGTCGCATCGTCAAAACGCGCATTAACGCTATCGGCTTTTTGCGACTCCCAGCTGCTGACCGCTTCGCTAAAGTTAGTGATGGTCACTTTTAATGGCTTTAGGACTGCCATACCGCGACCAGTAGTCGTCTCTAACGATTGACGAACACTAAACTCTAGCAAACGGAAATCAACCACACTATCCGCTTTGGTCACCCCCACACGCTCACAAAAATCGCGCAAGCCCTCTGGCGTATAACCACGGCGACGCATGCCAGCGACGGTTGGCATACGGGGATCATTCCAACCACTGACGATACCTTCATCTACCAGTTGCTTTAGCTTACGCTTACTGGTCAATGTATGATCAACGTTTAAGCGGCTAAACTCGTACTGATGTGGCGGTACGTCAAAGCCGATTTTTTCGATGACCCAATCATAGAATGGACGATGATCTTCAAACTCAAGCGTACATAATGAATGGGTAATTCCTTCTAACGCATCCGAGAGTGGATGAGCAAAGTCATACATTGGATAAATGCACCATTTATCACCAGTCTGATGATGCGCTTGATGCATCACGCGATAGATAACAGGATCACGCAGGTTCATATTTGGGCTGGCCATATCAATCTTGGCGCGCAAAATAGCCTTTCCTTCAGCGTATTTACCGTCTTTCATATCGTTGAAAAGCGCTAGGTTTTCTTCAACACTGGCATCACGATATGGTGAAGGCGTTCCCGCTTCATTGAATGAACCACGGTTTTCTTTGATTTGCTCAGGGGTTTGCAAATCAACATAAGCGTCGCCTTGCTCAATCAACTGGATTGCCCATGCATGTAGCTGATCGAAATAACCTGAGGCATGATGTGCCTCGCCTGCCCACTCAAAACCTAACCACTGCACATCGTTTTTAATATTGTCGATGTAATCTTGCTTTTCAGCAGTTGGGTTAGTGTCATCAAAACGTAGGTTGCACACACCGCCAAACTCTTTGGCCACACCAAAGTTTAAGCAGATAGATTTCACATGGCCTAAATGCAGGTAGCCATTTGGCTCAGGCGGAAAGCGCGTTACAATTTGCTGATATTTTTGCGCATTGACATCGTCACGAATGATATTACGAATAAAATCGTTTTTTGGTTCATCTTTTTGTGCATTGTTGCTTGAGTGATCACTCATCGGGCATTGCTCCTAACGCAAATTGTCAGTTCATGGTGCGTGCCATCACGCATCACGAAACGTTTAAACTAAAGTATTAAAATAAAGCGAGAATATAAAAACTTAGATAGTGCGACCGCATTATCAAAATTTGTCAAAAATGGGTAAAGTTGCGTTATTCTATCAGGTTTCGCAAACGCATTAACAGCCTGATACATGACACGGGATAAAAAAGCCGTTAGACTACCCGTAACTTTTTAACCACCACTCACAATAGTGCTATTTAAGGCGCTGCAATCAAAAAGGAATATCTCATGGTAGACATGCCACCAGTAGTAGAACTTGAAACCAATATGGGTGCGATCGTTATCGAACTCAACGAAGAAAAAGCACCGAAAACCGTAGAAAACTTTTTAAACTACGTAAAATCTGGTCAGTATGACGGTACAATTTTCCATCGCATCATTGATGGTTTCATGATTCAAGGCGGCGGAATGGACGCTGAGATGAATGAAAAACCAACCAATGCGCCTATCGAAAACGAAGCGGACAATGGTCTAAAAAATGACAAAGGTACTATCGCAATGGCGCGTACCCAAGATCCGCATTCAGCGACTAGCCAGTTCTTCATCAACGTAAAAGACAACGACTTCCTAAACCACTCTGGCAAAAACATGCAAGGTTGGGGTTACACCGTATTTGGTAAAGTAACAAGCGGTATGGACGTTATCGAGAAAATGCGCAGCGTACCAACGGGTCGTTTCGGTATGCATGCTGATGTGCCAAAAGAGCCAGTTGTTATCAACTCAGCAACCATCATTACTCAGTAATAGTCATTCAATAGCTGCTAGTCAGTAATAGTTACTTAGCGATAGCTGTGAATGAGCGAGCATTTTCTAGTAGAGTTTATTAAATCATGCTCGCCATACGATAAGTCACAAGGACCAAGATAAATGCAAAGTTTTGATCACTTAATCACGACCCGCCCTCATCAAGTGCGGCAAGTATTGATTAGCGATTTGCATTTATCGCCTCAGGAGCCTGCCTTAGTGCAGGCTTTTTTGGCGCTATTAGATGACTGTCTCGCCCTGCCAGCGCTCAAACGCCTCTTTATATTGGGTGATTGGTTTGAGGTGTGGCTAGGTGATGATACGTATCTGTCCCTATCGAAAGAGAAGGAGTCAGGAGATGAGCAGAAAAAACATTGGCTAACTCCGCTCATAGCTAAACTCAAGCAGCTACGTATCAATGGCTGTGAGATATTGGTCATGCACGGTAATCGTGACTTCTTGTTGGGTCAGCCGTTTTGTAATCTGTTCGGCGGTGAGCTAATCAACGAGCCATATACTTTGTCTATTGGTCAGCAGAATTACCGCTTAGAACACGGTGACGCACTCTGTACTGATGATAAAAAATATCAGTTCTTTCGCAAAATTATGCGTAACCGTTTAACTCAGTGGTATCTGCTCAATAAGTCATTAGAAAAACGCTTGGCAATTGCAGACAACATGCGTAAAAGAAGCCAACAGAATAATGCGAACAAAGCTGCGCATATCATGGACGTGAATGATAAAGCCGTACGTCAAGCCATTACTAGTAGCGATGCATTGTTGCACGGACATACCCATCGTCCAGACATTCATCAGGCGACTGATGATAAAAAGCGCTACGTGCTTGGCGACTGGCGATTGTTAGATAAAGACACTCGCCAGCCGAAAGTCAGTGCTGTGATTGGCGCAGTAACAGATGACCAGCGTTCAAATGACGGTTTTAGTAGTAACGATTTAAGCAGTAATGATGCTGAGTTTGGATTGTTTGAGTTTACAATGCTTGTTTGACTTGATCGTTGAATCTAGCTTAAAAATAAAAAGGGTCTGTTGAAATATCAACAGACCCTTTTGTTTTTTTACTACAATTCTTTTACTACACTTTTAAATAGCTTATCTCTTGCTAGCTATTTAAGGTATTAACTTAAAGAAATGTTGACGATAGTGCTTTAGCTCACGGATAGAGTCACGAATATCGTCTAAGGCTAAATGACTGCCACCTTTTTCGAAATTCTTTAAGATATCAGGACGCCAGCGGAAACAAAGCTCTTTAATTGACGACACATCAAGATTACGATAATGGAAGAATCGCTCAAGCTCTGGCATTTGGCGCGCCATAAATCGACGATCTTGGCAAATAGAGTTACCACACATTGGCGACTTACCACTATCAACCCACTTGTTTAGGAACTTGATAGTCTCAGCTTCGGCTTCTGCCAATGTCACCGTACTACGACGTACACGATCGACCAACCCTGATTGACCATGCTGCTTGGTATTCCAGTCATCCATTTTGTTTAAGACTTGATCCGATACCTTGATCGCAAATACAGGCCCTTCAGCAAGTACATTCAAATCTTCGTCAGTAACGACAGTAGCAATCTCGATAATCTCATCATTTAAGGTATCAAGTCCGGTCATTTCTAAATCAATCCACACCAGCCCTTTTTTGCCTTGATTTTTGATTTTAATCTTATTGGGATGGTCACCGGTAGTCATACAATATCCTATGGTCATTAAATTTTGGGACAGTTTTAAACATAATTTGAAAAACGTATTGCGGTTGAATACTCATATTCAGGCAGCATTGTAATGCACTGATTGATTCAAAAAATCTAGCAAGCAGCCAAAATATTACAAAACCACTGTCTGCCGCAGACGCTTTAGGCTGTATGTTAGCAAATTTTCACGCTACACTTAGCAATATTTTTATAATAGGTCAAAAACCCATGGCATTAATCCGGCAACGCAAACTGACTAAACAACAGATTCGTCGCATCGACAAGCAGCAACTGTCTAATCAAGATAGTATTGATGACAGTTTGATGGATGGCGTGGTCATGGCGCATTACGGTAAGCAACTAGAAGTACAAGTCACTAGCCTGCCTGCTGTTATACCTGAGCAGCCAGAGATTGCCCCTGATGATCCTGAGCCGTTTTGGCAAACGCTTGAGTTAAATGATATCTGGCGCTGTCATGTACGTACCAATCTACCGATGCTCGCTGCTGGTGATCAAGTACGTTGGAATGCCGACTCTAATACTGGCTTTGGTCGTATCGAAGCGGTCAAACCGCGTACATCGCTGGTTTCTCGTCCTGACCGCTATCATAAGCTCAAACCTGTTGCCGCCAACGTCGATATTTTGGCGATTGTTTTTGCGCCACTGCCTGCCGCCGCACCAACGCTGATCGATCGCTATCTCGTGGTATGCCATCATGCAGGTGTCAAACCATTATTAGTACTCAACAAAGCCGACTTATTGGCAGAAGAGAACGGCGTGGACACCAATGAGTTATTGGCACAGTATGCCGCGCTTGGCTATGAAAGTGTTCTAACTTCGGTCGATTGTCCTGAAAATATCGCTGATAGCGATGAGCAAGAAGGCCTTGATGAGCTAAAACGCTATATAGATAAAAAGCTGGTGATCTTCGCGGGTCAATCTGGCGTCGGCAAAAGCAGTCTAATTAATGCCCTATTGCCTGAGTCTGGTCAGAGTGTCAATATCATCTCGCAAAATTCTAAGCTCGGTCAGCACACCACGACAACTAGCCGACTATTGCCATTCAATCCAGAAGATCTCACTCAAGGCGGTATCGTCGATACACCAGGGATTCGTGAATATGGCATTTGGCACCTCACCCCTGATGATATTATTTCGGGCTTCGTTGAGCTAGCACCATTGGCCGGCGGTTGCCAATTCCGTGACTGTCGCCATACTCACAACAGCAAAGGCTGCGCACTATGGCAAGCAGTAGCTGATGGTGAAGTATTGCAGCGCCGTGTTGAAAACCTCGTCACGCTACGAGAAGAGGCAGATACGAAGCCTTATTAGTATTTGGCTTGTTACTGTCCGTCTTAATTAAAAACGGTCTTGTGAGTAGATATTTTTATTAGGCTAAGAATATCCATAGATAGGTGCAATAACCGCTCAATTACTGCCCATGTCATCGCCCGTTTACTATAGATGACCTTATCGGTATAATAGCGCCTTGTTCACTATCATTGGGCTGTCTTCTCAGCTCAATAGAACACTTATTTTTTTGGAGGTATGGTTTGGATCGTGCGCTGGAATTTGTGGGCAACCACCCGTTTTTATTTGGTATATTAGCCGTACTTGCTATACTGTTTTTTACGATTGAAAACAAACGTAGCGGTAGAAAAATATCGCCTAACACGCTTGGCATGATGGTCAACTCTCAAAACGCGCAGCTTATCGATATTCGCGCTAAGAAGAAGTTTGAATCAGGCTATATTCAAGGCAGCCGCAACATACCGTTCACTGACCTCAAAGACCGCTTAGAAGAGATTCGCGCGATTGAGCAGCCAGTGATTATCATTTGCGACATGGGCGTCCAAGCAGGCGCTGCGATTCAGATGATTGGTAAAGATAGTGTCTATCGCTTAGAGGGCGGTATTGGCGGTTGGCAAGGCGCTGGCATGCCATTGGTTGGTGTAAAAGACGCCAAAGCAAAGGCTAAAGGTAAAACAAAACCAAGTCTAAGCAAGTAATAGACCTGTATGGGCGCTTAAGTGAAGCGTTTATACACATCGCTTAGCTGATGTTTATGCGACCTGACTAACGTTATCAGCGCTACCAACGCTATAAAGAAGACACCTTTTTATCAGGTGTCTTTTTTTGTGGTTTATTTTTCATGTTTTACAGCACTAAAATACGTTTTGAGCCAAAACGGCTTGAATTTGTTATGCCCATCCCCACTTTAGTAATGAGCATCACCGAATGCATTTTTGCTTTACTCATTGATAACAGACTATACCAACTTTGAGACTATGTTAATTTATCATGCTCTTTATAATATGTTTGTTATCCCATAAATTTATAAATAAGGATTTACCATGACTGTATCTGTGAAAGTTTACACTACCCCTATCTGCCCATACTGCTCAAACGCCAAACAACTACTAAAAACCAAAGGCGTTGATTATGAAGAAATCGGCATGCACGATATGAGCAGCGAAGAGCGCCAAGCGTTGATGAAAAAAACCAATAACTACCGCACTGTGCCGCAAATCTTCGTTGGCGAAACTTTTGTCGGTGGTTTTGATGAGCTTAACCAAATGAACCAGCAAGGCAAACTTGACGAGCTATTGGCTGGTTAATCTGCTACCTTTCTTTACTGTCTGTCTTTATTTATGTAAAGATAGACAGTGTCAGATTTTAATAGAGCAGTAAGAAGTAATAATAAAAAATATCGAGACAATACCAAAAAATAGTCTCGATTTATATTACAATGAACGTTTATTAAAATAACGATTTGCCCAATCATTTGATTTAATTTTAGAGGATTTACCATGGCTGAAGAACAAGCACAACCACAATTGGCACTAGAACGCATCTATGTAAAAGACATGTCTCTTGAAGTCCCAGGCGCTAGCGTATTCACCAAAGAGTGGAACCCAGAGCTTGATATCAATTTGTCTAGCAACGCTGAAAAACTAGATGACGATCATTATCAAATCATCCTAACTGTGAGCGTTACTGCCAAAAATGCGGAAGAAGCCGCATTTATCGCTGAAGTGCATCAAGCAGGTATCTTCTTATTAAAAGACATTCCAGAAGATCAAATCGGTCAAATCCTAGGCGCATACTGCCCTAACGTGTTGTTCCCATATGCTCGTGAAGTCATCAGTGACATCGTGACGCGTGGTAGCTTCCCACAATTGCTACTAGCACCTGTGAACTTTGATCAAGCGTATGCACAGAGTCAGCAGCAAGCACAAGTTGATGCTCAAGGTAACGCATAAGCATTAATTAGAATATATGAGCTCTACCAGTCGTATATTTGATAAAGGGCCGTTTACTTATAATGAGTAAGCGGTTTTTTTGTGTGTGTTCTCATAAGGCATAAAAAAACCCTGCTATTAAACAGGGTCTTCAACGACTACATCGACTGGCTAAATCAATTAGCTAATATCGATAGTTAGCCTTTTAGTGCAGACAAAATTTGCTGCTTAACGTCATCGATACCTTGCGTACCATCAAACTTGTCATAGTTAGGCGCATCACCACCTTCTTTAGCTTTGTCTTGGTAAAAACCAACCAATGCTGATGTTTGCTCATGATAAGTAGATAGACGGTCACGAATAGTCGCTTCTTGGTCATCTTCACGCTGGATGAGCGCTTCACCAGTGACGTCATCGATGCCTTCAACCTTTGGTGGATTGTGATCGACATGATAAACACGACCTGAACCTGGATGCTGACGACGGCCAGACAAACGGCTCACGATTTCGTCATCAGGTACGCTGATTTCGATAACATGGTCGATAGCAACATCAGCGTCTGCAAGTGCTTGCGCTTGAGGAATAGTGCGCGGGAAACCATCTAGGATACAACCATTCACGCAATCAGGCTTAGCGATACGCTCTTTCACTAGGTTGATAATGAGGTCATCAGAAACCAAACCACCAGCATTCATGATATCTTTGGCTTTTTTGCCAAGCTCGCTACCTTCTTTAATTGCTGCACGTAGCATGTCGCCAGTTGAGATCTGTGGAATATCATATTCTTTAGAAATAAACTGGGCTTGGGTACCTTTACCGGCGCCTGGTGGTCCTAGTAAAATAATACGCATCATTACACGACTCTCCTTAATAGATAGGATTTTGGGATTAATAAAACTTTGGGATTAATTGTTTGCAAAGCTACCTTACCTTGTGGCCCTGCAAAGCTCAAGTATTTTCATTATTGATGTGATAAGTTGGCATGACTTATCTGTTCATACATGGTCAATTCAAGATAAAAAGCAGCAGTATTGACTGCGTTTGGAGTGCCCATTTATATATCTGGGTTACCTTTATATCTCTTTTAATCAAGTCAATCATAACACTGCTGCTCGCGTCCATACTGAGCAACAGCGTCTATATAATAAATACCATTAGCGTCCAGTATTTATATTACTACTATGGCTATGGAACTTGCTGATTGATTTCCACGTTGACCTGATTTTGTTCTGCGCTGATAACCACTGGATTACCCGAGAGGTCGCCTGACTCTGCGGTAGCATTGCCACTATGACTGATACGAGCGATGACCGCTAGCTGTACTTTATCAGAACGAGCCGATCCTAGGGTACGCTCTGGCATCATAGCATCAAGATCACTTAGGCTAATAACCGCTTCGCCTTGTTTGATATTGCTAATCGGTAGACGCTTAGCCGCAAATGGTGGACCACCTTTCACGTCACGTATCGCTACAAACAGTGTATCGTCAGCTTTTACCAATGGTAACAGACTAGCATTTATTTTGACTGTCACTTCGACGCCTTCAGAGGCTTGCTGCTGCTGCATCACCACATTAGCGCTAAGCTCATCTAGACTTGATAGCGCTTGCGTATGATCGCCTGGTTTGGCCGCAATACTGTCACGCAGACGTTTAATCCAGCCTTGCGCTTGATCGAAGTTACTAGCACGTGCTTCACCCATCGCCATAAGCATCTGTGCGCCCTCATGCTCTGGATTTGTGGCCAGTATGTTTTCTAACACTCGGCGGCTATTGGCATCTAACTGACCTTTATTAGCAAAGAAACTAATCTGCGCATAAGTGGTCGCAATTTCTTCGTTATCAGGTGATAGACGATAAGCGCGTGACAAGGCCTCTAATGCCGAATCAGTCGCCTCTAATGACAAGAACAGCTCTGATAGGCGCATCCAGCGATTGTAGTCACTGGCATGACGATAGACGTTAGTCTGCATAGCACTAATCAGCTGATTACCATCTTCAATAGCCCAAGCAGGTGGCTGATCGATTCTACCTGTCAGTAAGTCATCCGCCACTTGACCGACTTTGTCCTCAGCAGCCCACAGCTCAAAGACAGGTGTGCGATCGCCGACCATCAGATATGCCATGGCAGTCAATACAGGTACCCAAACCATAATAATCAATCGGCTTTTGATACCTGGCGTGACCATCGGTGACACTTCACGCTGAGCATCCAAAAGCTGACGTTCAAGCTCAAGCTTCTGGTTTTGATAGTGATGGTCATCAATGATACCACTGTCTTTATCTGTTTTCAGCTCTGCTAATCGCTCACGAAACACAGCAACGTTGATATCCAGCAGTTGATTGTCCACAGGCTTACTATGCGAACGCGGTGCTTTTAACCACGGCTTAATGGTGATAATGCCCAATAGTAGAGCGACAAGTAAACTTAGCGCAATAAATAAGCCAACAGTAGAAAATATGGTCATTTTTTGCCCCCAAGGCTTATAGTGTCGTCTTTGTCATCGTTATTGGCTCGTGACAATAAGCGATCAAGTTCTGCTTTTTCAGCGGCAGACAACGCTTTAACTTGGTTGTCTACTGCTACACCACTCTCGCCGCTGGCGACAAGCTGACGGCGTTTACTTTGCCAAAACCAACCGACCAATAAAACGATCAATAATAATGGTGGGAAAAACCATAAAATCCATGTTGAAGGACGTACTGGCGGCTTATAGCTGATAAAGTCGCCATAGCGCTCTTGCATATAGGCTCGAATCTCGCCATCACTACGACCATCTTTTATCAAATCATAGGTTTTTTGCTTTAAGTCTTGCGCAATTGGCGCATCAGACCCTGCCAAGTTTTGGTTTTGACATTTCGGGCAGCGTAGCTCTTCGATAAGACCGCGATACTGGGCTTCTTGTTGCACAGAATCAAAATCGTAGACATCAATGGCAGCAAAGCTTGCCATGCTGAATAGACAAGCGATAAACAAGCTTGCTAACTTTACGGTCGCCTTTCTTATTTGGTAGGCTATCATTTGCACGCCTCCGCAACTTGGCTCGGATCTGGACTGACCCCGTTATTACTAGCGTCATTGAGTACCATCAAGCAAGGTGTAATACGACTTTGCCAATTGCTCTCATTGATCTCACCGATGATATGCTGACGAATAATCCCATCACCATCGACGATAAAAGTCTCAGGCGCACCAGTCAGACCTAAGTCAAGAGCGAACTGCCCTGACAAGTCCTGAATAGACATAGAGAACGGGTCACCACCGCGATTCAGATACCCTAACGCATCCCCAATATCATCTTTGTAGTTTACGCCTACTAAGTTAACGCCGCGCTCTTCTAGCTTCATCAAAAAAGGATGCTCAATGATACAAGTTGGACACCAAGAGCCCCAAATATTCATGAGAAATGGCTTATCTGGCAAGTTGTCATTGGTCATGATACGGCTGGTATCTGATAATAATGGCAACTCAAAGGCAGGTACTGGACGCTCAAGCGCTGTATTGGTCACGATATCCGTCGGTTTGCCCAAACGCATATAGAGCATAGCAACCAAACCAATAAAGATAACCAGCGGAATCAAAAACCCAATTTTAAGTTTTTTCTTAGTTTTTACTTTATTGCTGCTCGCAACTTTAGGGTCGTTGACAGCCTCTTGCTGAGCTTTTTTATCAGGTTCATTGTTTGAGGTAGTCATATTAACGCTCCCCTATTTTTGTAGCTGACGTATCCAAATCTGCAACCGTCGCGAAGCCTGATTTTTTGGCCGCGATTTGCGCAGGTGTTTTGGTTTTTTTGATACGGTAACGATTGTCTAGCATGCTGAGCAATGCGCCAAACGCCATGATAAGTGCACCCAACCATATCCAGCGGATAAGCGGTTTGACATAAATACGGAAAGCCCATTCATTGCTATCTTCAGCAATTGGCTCACCAAGTGCTACGTAGACATCGCGCATCAAATTGGCATCAATCGCAGCCTCCGTCATTGGCATCATACTGATGATATAGTTACGCTTTTCAGGATATAACGTGGTCACTTCTTGACCGTCTTTACTGACTGTTACTTCTGCTTGGGTGGCGTCAAAGTTACTGCCTTTTACTTCACTAAAGCCTTTGACCGTAAAGTCATAGCCTTGAACATTGACACTGTCATTAGGCCCTAATGCCACATCGCGCTCAATGCTCAACGTAGTGGTAAATGCCACACCGATGACCGCAATGATAACGCCAATATGAGCGGTTTGCTGCCCCCAATAACTCAGACGCAACTGACGTAAGCCGTTTAAGCGACTTGGTGCATTTTTGGTCTTGTCTTTGAAATCGACAACCATCCATAACAACACCCAAAAGCTAACCGCCAATGTGACACCAATATTTAGCATCGCTGATGGACTGGTAAAATAGGTGATGATGGCAGCTAATACCAAACTACTCACCGCGATAACCATGCCAGCACCCAATAACGGGCGACTGTCTTGTTTCCAGCGGATATTAGAACCCATGCCCATCGCCACCAGTAGCAGCCATGTCAACGGCACAAACAGGGCGTTGAAGTATGGAGGGCCAACAGATACCTGACCTAAGTTAAAGGCATCAGCAATAATAGGATATAGCGTACCAAGTAGTACCACTAAGGTTGAAATGAGAATAATAACGTTGTTAATTACCAAAAATGATTCACGTGAGATAAGTCGATACTGACTCTCAACCGTCAAACGCCAACCACGTACCGCAAACATCAACAGACCACCACCGACGATAATACCGAGGATGACTAGAATCACTAGACCACGCGTTGGATCAGCGGCAAACGAATGCACTGAGGTGATGACACCTGAACGTACTAAGAAAGTACCAAGCAAACTGAGCGCAAAAGCAAAGATTGCGAGCATGATTGTCCATGCTTTAAATACACCGCGTTTTTCGGTGACAGCAAGTGAATGCAGTAGCGCTGTTCCTGCCAACCATGGCATTAATGAGGCGTTCTCTACTGGATCCCAGAACCACCAACCGCCCCAGCCAAGCTCATAATAAGCCCACCAAGAACCAAGCGCGATACCGACTGTTAAGAAACCCCAAGCCGCCAACGCCCATGGACGCGACCAACGTGTCCATACCGCATCCAAGCGCCCTTCCCACAGTGCTGCCATACAAAACGCAAATGGCACAACCATACCCACGTAACCCATATAAAGCATTGGTGGGTGAATAATTAGACCAAAATCTTGCAATACAGGGTTTAGATCCGCACCATCAACAGGCAGATTGGGTAATGTGCGATCAAATGGCGATGAGGTAAAGATAAGCATCGCTAGCATCATCATCTGCACGCCTGCCAATATCACCAGCACTCGCGCACGCATAGACAACGGCAACCCACGACTGAAGTAAGAGACCAGCGCACACCAAGTGGCCATGATGGTCATCCAAAGCAGCAGTGAGCCTTCATGCCCGCCCCATGTCGCCGACAGCTTGTAGTACCAAGGCAGCAATGTATTGGAATGCTGAGTGACATAGACGAGACTAAAGTCGTTGTAATAAAAGCCTGCCATCAGCGCAGCAAATGAGGTAATCATTGCCGCAAATTGTGCCCATGCCAGACTTGGCGCCAAACGCTGCCAAGCGACGTGGTCACGCATGACGCCAATGGTTGGTAGTACCACCTGCAAAATCGCCAATATAAAAGCGGCCAGCAAGGCAAAATAACCCAATTCTGTGATTAACATACGGTCTAACCTTGTTTACCTTGGATACAATTAAGGGTTCACCGATGGCATTGCTAGCCACTGGCAAACGCTAATAGTCCTTTATGCGGTCATAGTTTACGGTTAAAAACTGAGGTTTCAATTGCTGTAGAAGCACATAAAACCCGCTACTATCATTGTGACGTATCAATATGAATGATTGATACAAAATGCTTATCTGTTGTTAATTTTACATTTTTTAGTTATTCAAAGCTTATTCAAAGCTTATTCAATATAGCCGTTCATGACTAATTAAAAATACTTATTGATGCATTATTGCATCGAGGGGAAAAATACTAACACTAAATGCAACCAACCTGCTAGAAAACCAGTCAAACCGCCCAAAACAATCAACGTCATCTCATCCTCGCGGAAAGCGGGACGCAATAGGTTCTGAAACTCATTTGGCGTGAGCGCACGTATTCTATCGCGAAACAGACCAAATATCTTACTGGCTCGGCTTTCATTTAGCTCAGGATCTCGCAGTGGTACCATCGTTGCGACAATAGATTTATCGATAATGGTATTTTTGAGTTGGCCATAATCGCGGCGTCCCAACCCCACACGTAGAGTCGTGCTAATCACTGGTGACTCTAGTACCGTATATAGATGCGATTTCATCAAATCACGGGTTTGTGCTGAGCGATCACCATACATCATCTCATTCATGATGTTTTCTAGAGTGACCAAATCCTTTACCACAATTTCAGCAAAAACCTCAGAAACTTCCTCTTGGCGCTTCATAAAGCCGCCTTGCAAACGATACTTTGCGATATGCGGTATGACAGGTTTGATAAATGGAAAGCGACTCTGCACCGTAAACAGCTTCAAATAAGGTATGAAGTGCGGCTCTACTGGATTAAACACCATCCAAATGGCAATCCAATTGGTGAGAAAACCCCAAATCGCGGCAAAGAACGGTACGGTCCAATGCTGCGGCACCACCAAAAATATAAACATCTGGATAATACCAAATACCAGACCAATCAAAGCACTAATGTGCCAGATAAAGTCTATCTCTTTTTGCCCCACTTTTAGAAACATATTGACCATCAGGCGACGATCATTTTCCATGGTGTTGACAATCATTTTGCGCATATCGACCAAGTCTTCGACATGATAAGTCAAATCTGTCACAAGCGACTGCATAATACTAGGTAGCTCTTTATGAGCTTGCGCATAGACACGGCGCTTTAGGGCGTAAGGCAGATTGCCCCACAATGCTGGCGAGTGATCCAGCATTATCTCATCAATCAATGGCTCAAGGTTTTTGTCCACCGTATCAGTGACAAATATCGCCATTTGCTCAGGTTCCATCGCCTTAAAAAACTCATCAAGCGAACCGAGTTTTGAGAGCGTCTGGTCAACGATAACCCCTGATATCTTGCCCGCTTTGCGCGGAACAATACCTTGCCAACCGATACCTGGCAACCCAAAAAATGGGAAGTTAGGAATACGAATACCCCAGAACTTAACCGGATAAAACAGCATCTTGAGCGCCATCCACACATGTACCCAAGTGACGAATGCCGTCACTGGTGGAATGGTCAGCATGGCAAAGAACTCTGGATGTTCAGCTATCGTCTGCCATAATGAATTTACGTCCATGACTTATCTAGTCCCTGACAGGTTGATTGTCGTTGCTAATATTGTCGCTACTGATAACGAAACTTTAGCAAAATGAGAACGTTTCAAAAGACGCTCCGCCCATAATAACTACTATAAAATAAATCGCCTGATTTTAGCATACTTGCCATTTATTAGCACATATAGACCAGCGGCAAGTTGTGACTAAAGATGACATGGTTCATATCGTCTGTTAACCAATAAAAACCTAAATATAAGCCAGTTCCTGGTCAGTAGACAATCAAGACAAAATATATGACTGAGTACTGCGCCTGCTCATTTGTTCTGTTATAATTTGTAGTGCAATAACAAAGACTACCTGCGTATAAATGACTGCATGACGATTTCACACCATACCCTTCTATGTGATTGAAACCATTTGCATTATCTTTTAGACTCACCGCACTTTGGTTAACCAACCTGCCCTCTTATTTTTCTTTTATTGACTCACTGACCGTTTGGGCTCTGATCTTCTATGAATAAACCGATAACTCCCAATACCGAACAGGTCAACAGCACCTTTACCAATCGTATTATCATCTTTGGGATTATAATATTGATTGGTTTGGGCGGTTTGATAACACGTTATGGGTATTTGCAAGTCTACGCTCATGATCAGTACACAACGCAAGCCGATAACAACCGTATCAAACTGATATCTGCGCCGCCTAGTCGTGGGTATATTTATGATCGTAACGGAGTAATACTGGCAGACAACCAGCCTGTATTTACAGCGATGCTCAGTCCTGATGAGGTGGAAAACCCTGAGCGTACATTGCATCTGCTCGCACCTATTTTTGATTTAACTGATACAGATATCACTGATATCTTGGCGCGTCTAAGTAAAAATAAAAACGACCCTGTAACGATCAAGATCGACTTAACAGAAGCACAGTTGGCTCAGTTTAGTGAGCGCAAGCCGTTCTTCCGCGGGGTCTCTATCCAAAGCAAGCTTACGCGCTCTTATCCTTATGATGAGCTGTTTGCTCATGTCATCGGCTATGTTGGGCGTATCAATGACAAAGAGTCAAAGCGTATCGATAAAGACCGTTACGCTGGTACTGACTTGATTGGTAAAATCGGTATTGAAGACTACTACGAAGATATTTTGCTTGGTCAACCGGGTTATCAATCGGTAGAGACAGACGCACATGGGAATATCTTACGTCAACTGGATACCAAGCCGCCAATAGCGGGTAACGATATTACGTTGAGCTTGGATTATGGTTTGCAAACCATCGCCCAACAGCAACTCGATGGACGCCGCGGTGCAATCGTCGCGATAGATCCCAAAAACGGTGATGTATTGGCATTTGTTAGTAATCCAAGCTACGACCCTAACCCTTTCATATCGGGTATTTCTTTCAAAGACTACGACGATCTACGCGAAGATTTAGATCAGCCACTGTATAACCGTGCCCTCCAAGGCACCTACCCACCTGGCTCTACTATCAAGCCATTCGAGGGTTTGGGCGGGATTCATTATGGTCTACGCGATTGGAACAGCACTATCTATGACCCTGGTTATTTTAGCTTACCTGGTGACACGCATCGATTCCGTGACTGGAAACGTGGCGGTCATGGCACAGTAGACCTCAAAAAATCCATCGCGATGTCGGTCGATACTTATTATTATAAGTTGGCTTATGAGATGGGCATTCAACGTCTGCACGACTGGATGGTACGCTTTGGTTTTGGTGAAGATACTGGTATTGATTTACCTAATGAAAAACCAGGTATCATGCCGTCACCAAAATGGAAAAAAGACACTTATGATAAAGATTGGCTACCGGGCGAAACCATCTCTGTCAGTATTGGACAAGGGTATTTCTTGGCGACGCCGCTACAGATTGCCAACGCTACAGCCATGACAGCCAGTAAAGGTCAGCATATCACCCCGCACTTATTAAAGAGCAGTGACGGCGCCGCAGACGTCAAAATCATCACTAAGCCAGATGGTAAAATTGACTATAACGGTAAGCCGTCCGACTGGTTGCGTATGCATGATGCGATGGAAAGCGTGGTAGAAAATGGTACAGGACGCGGTATCTATACCCCGCGCTATCGTATCGCTGGTAAAACAGGTACTGCACAGGTGAAATCTATCGCGCAGGGCAAACGATATGACAAGTCAGCGATTGATAAGCGCCACTGGGATCATGCTTGGTTTAATGGTTTTGCCCCAGTAGAAGACCCGCAGATTGCACTTGCGGTATTGGTTGAAAATGGCGGTGGTGGTAGTGCTGTTGCAGCGCCTATTGGCCGTGCTCTATTTGACTACTGGGTATTACAACGTAAGACAGATCCTGTGCTGCCACCTTCTGCTGATGAGCTAAAAGTTATTAAACGCCAAAAGGCTTTTGAAAAAGCGATGCGTGATGCCATTCGTGATAAAGAAGCAAAAGCATTAGAAGAGAAAGAAGCCGCGGAAGCTGAAGCGACAGCAGCGACGTCTGAGTAACTAGACGTTTAAGTAGTTAATAGTATAAAAAGTAAAACCTAGCAAAGAATTGGTAAGCGAGACACAATAATGAAAAAAGCCTCAAATGGACGCGCACCAAAGAACAACCGTAAGGCGAAAAGTGCGGCAGCGGGTGATGTGCGCATTATCGGTGGTCAGTTTAAGCGCCGTATTGTAAGTTTCATCGATGCAGATGGCCTACGCCCGACCCCAGATCGCTTGCGGGAGACTTTATTTAACTGGCTACTCGCTGACATTCATGATGCTCATGTACTTGATAGCTGCGCTGGCAGTGGTGTACTGGGGTTTGAAGCGCTATCTCGCGGTGCTGCTCACACGACATTTATCGAAATCAATCCAGCACAAAGCAACATGCTACGTCAGAGTGCTGAGCAATTACGCCTTGAGTCTACTGCTTACCAAATTATCACTGGCACTGCTGAACAAGTATTGCGTCAAGAGCAGCTAATTACGCTTCCCTTTGACATTGTATTTATCGATCCGCCTTATGCTCAGGATTTGTGGCAGCCTATTTTGACGGCGCTTATTACCAATGCATTAATCAATACTGAAACACTAATTTATTTAGAAGCTGATAAAGATTTGTCAGCACAGCTTAAGCAATTGGAAGCGTCGCTAAATGAGAATTTGGACTCTCAATCAAGCGCCACTCAGCAACCAATCGCTTTTGAATGCTTGAAACAAACCAAAGTCGGACAAGTTGTTGCTGGACTTTATCGTCTATCATCGTCATAATTGTCGGGTTAATGAAAGCCGTTAACGTATTTTACAAATGTTTAGAACCGCTAAAAACTGGCCGACGCTGCAGTTTAATGTATATAAGGCGAAAATAAACCCCAATGCAGCTTGCAAGCGTAGGCGCTACTGCTTATAATGTGCAGTCTGTTTTTTGAGAGCCCCGTTCCCAGCTAAACTCTCAACGAATTCTAATTTTAAGGTTTTATCATGAAAACACTTAGTGCAAAACCAGCTGAAGTGACCCATGACTGGTATGTCGTAGATGCTGACGGCAAAACCCTTGGTCGCTTAGCCACTCAAATCGCAACTCGCTTACGTGGCAAGCACAAGCCTTCTTTTACTCCGCACGTTGATACTGGTGACTTTATTGTTGTCATCAATGCTGACAAAATCACGGTAACGGGTAAAAAAGCACAAGACAAAAAGTACTATCGTCACAGTGGCTACCCAGGTGGTATTAAAGAAACCAACTTCAATAAGTTGCTTGCACATAAGCCTGAAGATGTTCTACACAAAGCAGTTAAGGGTATGCTTCCAAAGGGCCCTCTTGGCTATGCGATGATCAAGAAGCTGAAACTTTATGCGGGTACTGATCATCCACATACTGCACAGCAACCTAAAGAACTAGACATCTAAGGATATACTTATGGAACGCAATTACGGAACTGGTCGCCGCAAGACGTCTACTGCTCGTGTATTTTTATCAAAAGGTACTGGTAGTATCGTTGTTAACGGTAAGCCACTTGACGAATACTTCAGCCGTGAAACTTCACGCATGGTTGTACGTCAGCCATTAGAACTACTAGACTCTGTTAACGCATATGACTTATATGTAACTGTTGCAGGCGGTGGTATTAGTGGTCAAGCTGGCGCAATCCGCCACGGCATCACACGTGCATTAATCGAAGCTGACGAAACTTTGAAGCCTGCCCTAAAAGCAGCTGGTTTTGTTACTCGTGATTCACGTCAAGTTGAACGTAAGAAACTGGGTCTACGTAAAGCACGTAAACGTCCACAGTTCTCAAAACGTTAATCAAAACTATCTCTTATATTTTTGCTGCTGTTGTCTTTTTCTCAGAGCTTCAGTAGCAAAATTAAATAAGAGTCTGGTTTTGCAAAACCTTATAAGCTGGTCACAGCTTATAAGGTTTTTTTATGCCTACTGATAGCGTGTTGATTATCTGATTGTCTTCATCAAACCAGCTTTGTTTTACGGCAATAACTAACATGAGTGCCTTGTTTCAACGCTGCAAAGTAGAGCGTCTGTAGAAATTCTAACTTGCAAAGCATTAAACGCTACCCCATCATATTAGTAACTTTTTATTATTTGCCATGATGCCTCAAACCGTGCCGCAGAAGGATATTATGAAAGCGCCAGAACAATTCGACCCTAGCAAACCATCTGCCAATAGCAGCGTGCCGCCTAGCATGAAACAGTCGGCTAAGTCGCCTGCTATACCTGCTGGCACACCGACGATTACCCAAAATCATAAGCGTACAGCGCAAGCAGATAACAAGCCATTTCAGTGGCAGTTTTTATCACCAAAGAATTGGGGCATTTGGTTATTATTCTTAATAATGCTACCGATGATATATCTGCCGTTACGCTGGCAGTTTTGGCTAGGTCGTAAGCTCGGTATATTGATTTATAAAGCTGCTGGCTCACGTAGACGCGATACGTTAATCAATCTGAAGCTGGCATTTCCAGAAAAGCCCGAAGCTGAACGTGAACTAATGGCCAAGCAAGTATTTGTCAATCAAGGCATTGGTGTGTTTGAAACGTTATGCGCTTGGTTCAGGCCAAATATATTTACTAGAACTGTTTCCATTTCAGGGCTACAGCATATTGTTAATGCGCAAAATGAGCAGCGACCAGTTATCCTGCTCGGTGCTCATTATACGATGCTAGATTTGGGTGGTCTCTTATGTGCGCAGTTTTTCCCTGTAGATTGTATGTATCGTACGCAAAACAATCCTTTATTAGACTGGTTTATTTATAATGGTCGTACCAATATATTTGGTAAGCAAATCTCTAGTCGTGATATGCGAAGCTTAGTTACCTCTATCAAAGCAGGACACGTCATTTGGTACTCTCCTGACCAAGACTATGGCCTTAAGCAAGGGGTCATGGCACCATTTTTCGGTGTGCCCGCCGCGACTATCACTGCATCGCGTCGCATGGCAAAACTGGGTAGCAAAGCAAAGCCACCAGCTGTCATGGCATTGCATACTTATCGGCAAACGCCTGACAACTTGCCGCGTGGTAAACGTCCCCATTATCATTTAACAATTACGCCAGAATTAGACAACTATCCAAGTAAAGATGAAGTCGCTGATGCCACTCGGGTCAATGAAGTTTTAGAAGGGCTCATTCGTATTGATCCTACGCAGTGGATGTGGTTCCATCGTCGTTTTAAACATGGGCCAAACGGTCGTACTGATATCTATAAGTAAGCCTTTATTCCCAAAAATACTGGTGAAGTTTGCTATACTTTGCGGCTAATATTTTGCATTTTAGCTATGCACTGATAATAATTTGATAAACAAAATAACGGATTTTCCATGAGCAATAAAAGTACTCCTGACAATCAAAATTCTGATACTTCAACCGAAGCTAAGCGTATTCTGACTGGTATCAAACCAACTGGTATTCCGCACTTGGGTAACTATGTTGGTGCGATTCGTCCAGCGATTGAGTCTATTCAAAACAGTGATCATGAAGCGTTTTTCTTTTTAGCAGACTACCATGGCATCATCGGCTGCTATGACCCTGCTATCATTCATGAATCGACTAGAGCCATTGCCGCTACGTGGATTGCTTGTGGTCTAGACCCAGAGCGTGTGACATTCTACCGTCAGTCAGACGTACCTGAAATTCCAGAGCTTGCTTGGATTTTGAACTGCTCATGTGCCAAAGGTTTGATGAACCGCGCCCATGCCTATAAAGCAGCCGTTGATATCAATACAGAGAAAGCCGATGTCGATCCTGATCAAGGTGTCACCATGGGTCTGTTTGGTTATCCAGTGCTAATGGCGGCTGATATTTTGATGTTTAATGCAACCCATGTACCTGTTGGTCGTGACCAAGTGCAGCATATCGAGATGGCGCGTGATATCGCAGGTACTTTTAATCATCGTTATAAATCGCTTTTTACGTTACCGTCCGCAGTCGTCGATAACGATATACCGCTGCTTACTGGGCTTGATGGCCGCAAAATGAGTAAGAGCTATAGCAATACGATTCCCCTCTTCGGTGAGCCAAATCCACAAGTCAGTCCTGAAAAACAAATGCATAAAGCCATCATGAAGATCGTGACTAACTCACAGTTACCTGATGAGCCAAAAGATCCAGATGATTCAGCTATCTTTGAGATTTATAAAGCATTTGCGACCGCTGAAGAGATTGCTGATATGCGTGCGCGTTATGCCGCTGGTATTGGCTGGGGTGACGCTAAGCAAGCTCTATTTGATAAGATTAATGATGAAGTCGCGCCATTCCGTGCACGTTACGAAGAGCTAATGGCCAATCCAAAAGAGCTAGAAGAAATCTTGCAGATGGGTGCAGATAAAGCCCGTCGTCATAGTCGTAAGCAACTAGACAAAGCTCGCCGTGCTATCGGTATCCGTCCTCTTGCTAAGCTTAAATAACCGTTGCTGGAATAGTCGTTTCACTGACGCAATTTATTATCAAAGCGGGTGCTAAACGTGCAAACTGAACCAAACACCAAGCAGGCGGCTTTGTCTAAAGCCGCCTTATCTGCCATGGCTGCTTCAACCTCCGAGCTTACAGACAATCAGAGCGAGCATGATGAATCAGTCAACCATGATATGTCGCTGCGTATCTATCAAACGCCTGTGCAGCATTTGCCAGAAGACCTGTATGTACCACCGCAAGCCTTTGCTATTTGGTTAGAACAATTTGCTGGCCCATTGGATTTTCTATTGTATTTGGTCAAAAAAAACAACGTCGATTTGACCCAAATGCCTATTCTGCCCATCACTGAGCAATATTTAGCTTATATCGGTGAATTGGATACCGAGCACTTTGAATTAGCGGGTGATTATCTGCTAATGGCATCAACGCTTATCGCTATCAAAACCGAACTGCTATTGCCTGCTCCTGATACCCCAACTGATGAGCGTGACCCAAAAGCAGAGCTAATCGAGCGCCTCGAAGAATACGCGCAAATCAAAGTGGTCAGTCAGCGCTTAGACAATCTAGTACGTCTAGAGCGTGATGTGTTTTTGGCAATGGTTAGTATGCCTGGTCAAGACGTTATGAATGCAGAACTGCCAAGCTACTCACCTAACTTGCTGATTGATAGCTTATTTAAAATGCAGTTACAGCCTGACTATCAAATGCATACGATCAAAGTTGATGCAGTACCCCTTGCCGATCGTATTGCCAGTATTAGCAGACAATTAAGTACAGATGGGGCGCGCTCCTTTTATGAGCTACTGGATAAGGCACAAGGTAAAATAGGCGTGGTCGTGAGTTTTGTCGCCGTACTTGAGCTTATAAAGCGGCAGTTAGTTGGTGTTGTCCATACTGAGGTAGATAGCGATATCGTCAACTCTGCTCTCAATGACGAACCGTCTGATATGGATAGTGAGCCTACCGCACTTACGTTACAGTGGCTTGCCTAGCAGGCTCTAAGACTGTCTCCTAGCCCATTCTCTATCAAAATCACAATATTGAAATAAGAGCATACTTTAGATGGTAGATATTGAAGACCCAAAGCAACATGACGAGACCCAAGAACCAATAACTATGACTACATCTCCACCAGCTGACGCGCAGCATGATTCTTTGGAAGAGATGAGTAAACGTATCGAAGTGCTGCTGCATGCCTCAGAGGCACCGCTGACCGCTCACGCATTAAAAAAACATTTGTCATTATCTACTAAAGAATTAAAGCAAACCTTAGAAGTGCTGCAACAACGCCTAGATATAGGTGTGCTTAAGCTACATGAGACCGCCAGCGGTTATCGCTTACAGATATCTGATGACTATAGCAGTTTAATCCAGCGTACTTTCCCGCAGCGTCAAGAACGCCTGAGCCAAGCTTTACTTGAAACCCTAAGTGTCATTGCATACAAGCAACCTGTGACACGCAGTGATATCGAGCATGTACGCGGAGTAACATTATCGAGTAATATACTGCGCCAGTTATTTGATAAAGGATGGATTGTAGAGAAAGGCTTTAAAGATACTTTAGGTCGTCCTGCGTTTCTTCATACTACTGCGCAGTTTTTAGATGCGTTTGGATTAAGCCATCTAGATGAATTACCACCTATGCCAGATATGGAAACCATACGATCCATGTCTTAAATTTTCTGCTGAACAAACTATAGTTACTCACATAAAAAAGGACAGACCGCATAGGATCTGTCCTTTTTATTAGGTTGCTGATTTTGAACTGATATCAAAACCTAGCAATATATCTGTTAATTACTGATTGATAACGTCAACACCCTTTGGTGGTGTAAATTTAAACTGACTGCTACCGATACTTGGGTTCATTTTGATACCGCTAAACTTGATAGAAGTTGTTTGACCCAAGGTATCATTCAATACCATCATGACAGGTTTGCCACCACTAAAGCTTATTGAAAGACTTTTAAAACTTGCACTGTCTGACTTAGGATAGAGCACATAGTAGTTTTTGTTGTCATATGGCTGAGTGATCTTAAAGTTTTGATCAATTTTGCTTGGATCACCTGACAGTAGTAACGCTGGTGTATTACCTACTTGACTGTCAACATTCTGCTTAGTCGCTTGCTCTAAATCCTTGTCATAAACCCACATAGAGTTCCCATTAGCAACGATAAGCTGCTCTGATGGTGACTTGGTTTCCCAGCGGAAGTTATTTGGACGTTGAACACTCATAGAGCCTTTAAACGTACCACTACTCGCGCCTTTGGTCGTTTGGCTAAAATTAGCCGTCATACTCTTGGTATTGGTCAGCAATTTGTTCAAACGTTTGGCAGCTGTTAGATTATCAGCAGGAGCTGCGGTAGCCGTTTGAGTCAATGCCATCATTGGCGCTGCGATACCTAGCGATGTCATTAATACACCTGCTAAAGCCCCACTCATCATTTTTTGTTTGGTTGATTTTTTCGTAGATAAGTTCATCATAAATCCTCTCTAAAAAAGCATAATCGCTTTAAAGTTGTTGCTAAAAATAAAATGTTCTATTGAAATTTTTGTTTTCTATAAATACTGATTTTACAAAGTTAAAACTGGTAACCATCAGCAATGGCAACAGTGTGCCAGTTTTTTTATTACGCGCCTAGTCATGATTTGCAATCTTTACTACGGCTGCCATACACGCTTGTAACCAATGCAGTTACACGGTAAAAGTTTGCATTTAGAATTTTTAGCTACAATCATTACGCTAATAGTGGCCTTAAAAATATCGCTTAAAAGAATTATTATTAATTTATATCACCCTACAAACGTAAAAAGCCCCTACTACCATAAGGCAGTAAGGGCTTTTTTAATTATCCAATCGTTTTATTCAAAGAATAAAATAATCTAAACAGATAATTATGCGTTTTCAACCGTAACATAACGACGGTTAAATTTACCTTTGGTCGCAAACTTTACAACACCGTCATTCAGTGCAAATAAAGTATGGTCACGACCCATGCCAACGCCTTCGCCTGCGTGGAATTCTGTACCACGTTGACGAACGATGATGTTACCAGCTGTGATAGCTTGGCCACCAAAGATTTTTACGCCTAGCATTTTTGGGTTTGAATCACGACCGTTACGGCTCGAACCGGCAGCTTTTTTATGTGCCATGAGAAAATCTCCTTGTTAATTTGACTTATCGCTGATGCGATAACTCTTAAGCATTTAGTGCGCTATTTAGCAATAATTGCTAAATGGATAATTAGGCATTAATCGCTTTGATTTTTAACAAGGTATACCATTGGCGGTGACCTTGTTCTTTGTGATAATGCTTACGACGGTTGTGCTTGATGATACGGATTTTTTCGCCGCGACCATGCTCAACAACTTCAACTTCTACGCTAGCGCCGTCAACAACAGGCTGACCGATTTTGACGTTATCGCCGTCAACAACCATCAACACGTCTTCAAATTTGATTGTTTCGCCTTTTTCTGCTTTTAGTAGTTCAACTTTAAGCAATTCATCGACGACTACACGGTGCTGTTTACCACCAGTTTTGATTACTGCGTACATTGTATGACTCCGTTTAACCCGTGTGCCGTGGCTGATGTTATACCAACGCTTTTACGACGAACACGACAGGGAAAAATTAAAGGCAAGATTTTACGGCTTTTTGCTCATAAAAGCAAGCCGCGCCTCTCGTTTTTGCAAGGTAGTTACACTAATGACCATCTCTCATTTGGCTATAACGGCTGCTCATCAAGGAAAGTCGATAAACGACAATGCGAATATAAACATGAGAAATAGTAATGATAAGTGATAGATTAAGCCCAACAGCGGCCATTATAACTTATGCAATCAGTTACTTACAGCCTTTTATGAATCATTTATGTGACCAATAAGCTTAAAATGCGCTAGAAGATATATCCTCAAAACATAAGACATTTCTTACAGTTTTTATTCTATTCAATAGGCATAGTAAGCCCTATATATCATATGCTTGACCTACTTGTGCTATATACTTTAACCAACAATTTAAGCAGATAGCTATGCTATCATAAGCGAAATAATACCTTACCTATAGATAGATAAAGTCAAGGTTATACCAACTCTCTTTACTCTTATTAATATGACTATTTATTATGACTAGTACCTCTTTAAAGAATACCGTGCCTGCCTCTCAATCGACGCCTAGCTATGCTGATATTCAAAGTATTGTAGCCAATGACTTTGAGGTAATGGACAAGCAAGTGTTTGGCAGTTTGAACTCAAAAGTACAACTCGTCATGAGCGTCTCGCAACATGTGATCAATGCTGGTGGCAAGCGTATGCGTCCGCTGATTACCTTGCTCTGCGCACGTATGTTTGATGACAACCCATCAGAAAAGGCCATGCATCTAGCTGCTATCACTGAAATGCTACATACCGCTACCCTAGTCCATGACGATGTCATCGATGAGTCAGGGCAACGCCGTGGAAAGCCGACGGCAAATGCGACGTGGGACAATGCCACTGCAGTGTTAGTCGGTGATTATTTGATTGCCCGCGCCTTTAATCTATTGGTTGGTTTTCAAAGCCTACCATTGTTGCAAGTGTTCTCTGATGGGACTTGTGACATTGCCGAAGGTGAAGTATTGCAACTACAGCATCAGCATAACCCTGCCGCGACAGAGGAAGATTACTTACGCATTATCGATGGCAAAACTTCACGCCTGTTCATGATGGCGACCCAAGGCGCTGCTATCTTGCAAGATAAGACAGAATATATGACGGCATTGGGCGATTTCGGACAGCACTTTGGTAATGCATTTCAAATTATTGATGATGTGCTCGACTATAGTGGCGATAGCGACGTAATGGGCAAAAACCTAGGCGATGACCTTGCTGAAGGCAAGCCTACCCTACCGACTATCAAAGCACTCGAACTACTCAAAGACAGCGACACTGAAGGCTATGAGCAGTTGCGTATCGCCGTTCAGACAGGTAAGACACCAAATGCTGAGCAGCTGATTGAATTGGTACGTAGTTCTGGCTCATTGGCTTATTGTAAGCAGCGCGCGTTAGAAGAAACCAAACTGGCGCAAGATGCCCTTAGTACGCTACCAGACAACCGTTATCGTACAGGCTTATATCAATTGACTGAACTCGCTAGCGCCCGACTAGTATAGTTAAAGCTGAGTCGTCTATGTTATTGACTGATTAAGACGACTCATTTTTCGATAAAATTTTTTTAGCAAAGCTTTTTAGCAAACTTCCTCAGCAATTGATAAATAAAAGCCCATAAATTAAGAAATACCTTCTCAAAAAATAGCATGTCAGCCAAATCGTTACCTTTCTTTAAGTTTCATACATCCTTGCAGTACTATAATCGTATAAGGCTTTTTGATAGTCGGTTAAAGTTTGATGCCGTTTGTTAGAGACATACTGATAGTTATTTTTTATGACTGTAATTAGGGGTTGCTAAAATTGTCATTTTGTTGACAAAGTCGATTTTCTATCGTTTAAAAACCTTAGTTACTATAGGGTTTTAGAATTATAACAAAAGTTTACAATATATTTTGATACTAGGTTGTGCATGGTTCTATTAGCTGTTAATAGAGACGACGCTTACTATGACGGTAATCTATTAATTCGTAAACTGTAATATTACCGCTTTTCGATCCAGCTCGTATTGCAAACTACTTGACTGTGGGGTTACCCCAATAGTTTATAATGACTCATTAAATTTATTAATCCATTCTGTGGTTTGCTTAAACAATTAATGCTAAATAATCCTTTCGATACTTAATCCATATCGATGTCAGATTTTCTATTAGTCATATTTCACTAACGGAATAATCTGAAACTGGAATAAATAATGCTAGCTTAGGCTATTTATTCTCTTTATTCTCTTTATTCAGCATTAGCAAGTTATTTAGCATTAGCAAGTTATTTAGCATTAGCAAGACCCTTATATTCAGTACGCCAAACTTATTGATCGATTTTTATACTGTCACTATTTATATATATTGCCGAGGACATTGATGAAGCACTCTTATCTTGCGCTTGTAATAGCATCTGTACTATCTGGAGCTGTACTGGTTGGCTGTGACAAAAACGAGGACGCCGCTGGTGAGCAAGCCACACAGCAGCAAATGCCGCCCGCGGTTGTCAACGTTCAGACAGTCACTCTCGATACCGTCCCTCAAGTACAAACTTTTTCTGGTCGTACTGCAGCTTATCAAACTGCTGACGTCCGCCCACAGGTCAACGGTGTGATTGACGAAGTACTATTCCGTGAAGGAAGTAACGTCAAAAAAGGTCAGCCACTGTATCGCATCAACACCGATAACTATGCCTCATCTGTAACGAGTGGCCAAGCCGCTGTACAGCAGTCACAGGCTAACTATCAGACTGCTGTGGCAAACAATGCCAATGCAAAAGCTGAATTGGTCAGCCGTCAAGCGTCATTAGCACAAGCGCAAAATGACTTACAACGTCTGCAAGGTCTGGTCAGTATTGATGCCATCTCAAAGCAGCAGTACGATCAAGCACAAACAGCCGTACGTACAGCACAAGCAGCAGTACAAAGTGCCGCCGCCGCTGTCGGTCAAACTCAAGCAGGTATTGAGAGCGCAAAAGCAGGCATTCAGACTGCAAAAGCAGGTTTGGAAGCCAGTACCTTAGATCTAAATCGTACAATCGTACGTGCACCGCTAACCGGCCGTACTGATCGCTCTAGCGTCACTGCTGGTACTCTAGTCAGTGCTGGTCAAGCAGATCCATTGGTAACTATTTCACGCTTAGACCCTATCTACGTCGATATCAGCCAGTCTTCTTCTGAGTTGCTAAAGCTTCGTCAGCAGATTGCAGATGGTACTGCTCAGCCAGGTATGAACTCAGTTGAATTGGTACTAGAAGATGGTTCTGTTTACCCAGTACGCGGTAAGCTTGCACTGTCTGAAGCCAAAGTTGATGAGTCAACAGGTGCTGTCACTTTACGTGCTATTTTTCCAAACAGCAACAATATCCTGCTACCAGGTATGTATGTCTCGGCACGTTTGACGCAGAGCGTTATTACCAACGCAGCCCTTGTCCCGCAAAGTGCGGTCACTCGTACGCCTAAGAGTGAGACGCAAGTCTATATCGTTGACGAAAATAACAAAATCCAGGTACGTCCGGTCACCATTAATGGTACTTACGATGGACAATGGGTCGTTACTGAAGGCTTGAAAGCAGGTGACAAAGTAGTTGTGATTGGCGGTGCTAAGGTCAAACCTGACCAAGAAGTGGTCGCTAAACCGTTAGAAAGTGCAAATCCAGCACCAGCTGCACAGAGTGCGCCTAATACCAAAACGCCGCAGCAAGCCGCAAAAACGATGGATAAAAAGCCAGCTGGCGATGAGACTTCTACCAAAAAACCAACAGAAGCCGCTGCCAACTAATTCCATTCAAGACAGGAAGACTTAGGGATATACTATGTCACGTTTTTTTATTAATCGCCCTATTTTTGCATGGGTGCTGGCTGTTTTGGTCATGCTCATCGGGGTGATATCCGTTCTTAATCTACCGATTGAACAATATCCACGTATCGCACCACCAACGATTTCAGTCAGTGCAAGCTATCCTGGTGCCAATGCGCAAACCGTAGAAAACTCAGTGGTACAGATCATTGAGCAGCGTATGAAAGGCCTAGATGGTCTGATGTATATGTCATCGTCGAGCTCGTCAAATGGTAGTGCGTCTGTGACGCTAACCTTTGAAAACGGTACCGACTCTGACACAGCTCAAGTACAAGTACAGAACAAACTGCAAGCAGCGATGAGCTCCTTGCCTGAGTCTGTTCAGCGTCAAGGTGTCAACGTCAATAAATCGTCTAGCAGCTTTTTGATGGTGCAAGCATTTATTTCTGAAGATGGCACCATGGATCGGGCAGATATTGCCGATTATATTAACTCTAATGTCGTCGATTCGATCAGTCGTGTAGAGGGTGTGGGTGAAGTTCAAGTCTTTGGCTCTACTTATGCGATGCGTGTATGGCTTGACCCTTCACGCCTACGTAGCTATAACATGATACCTTCAGATGTGGTCAATGCGATACGAGCGCAGAACGCGCAAGTATCTGCCGGTCAGTTAGGTCAAGCACCTGCTGATACCGACCAACAGGTTATCAATGCCACGGTCACGGTGCAAAGCTATCTTCAAACGCCTGAAGAATTCCGAAACATTCTACTAAAAACAGATACCTCAGGCGCACAAGTACGCTTAGGCGATGTAGCAGATGTCGAAATCGGCAGTGAGAACTATAGCGTTGTGTCTTTATACAATGGTAAAGAAGCAGCCGGTTTAGGTATTTCACTCGCTGGTGGCGCAAACGCCCTTGAGACTCGTGAAGCCGTCGGCGCACGTATGGCTGAGCTGGAAAAAAACTTCCCAATTGGTCTAGCCTCAGTCGTTCCGTATGACACCACACCATTTGTACGCTTGTCTATTGAACAAGTCGTTATGACCCTCATTGAAGCGATTGTGTTGGTATTTATCGTTATGTTCATTTTCTTGCAGAACTGGCGCGCAACCATTATTCCAACGCTTGCAGTACCTGTCGTTCTATTAGGTACCTTTGCAGTACTATACGTTGCTGGCTTTAGTATCAACGTATTGACCATGTTTGCCATGGTATTGTCTATCGGTCTACTGGTCGATGATGCGATCGTCGTTGTAGAGAACGTCGAGCGAATACTAGAAGAAGATCCTCACATCTCTATCAAAGATGCAACTATCCAGTCGATGGGTGAAATCAGTAAAATCGTTATTGGTATTGCGCTTATCTTGTCCGCCGTATTCGTACCAATGGCCTTCTTTGGTGGCTCAACAGGTGTGATTTATCGTCAGTTCTCTATCACGCTGATTACCAGCATGGTGCTCTCTGCCATGGTCGCGCTTGTCTTCACCCCTGCCCTATGTGTGACCTTGCTAAAACGTGGCAAAAGTCATGAAAAAGGCAGTACCGAAAAGCAAAAAGGCTTCTTTGGTTGGTTCAACCGCGGCTTCTTTAAACTTAGCCGTTCGTACGAAAACTTTGTAGGCAAAAGTATTCGTTTTAAATGGCTATACATGATTGGCTATGCAGCCATCATCGGTATCATGGCCGTTGTCTTCTTACGTATTCCAGGCTCATTTTTACCAGAAGAAGATCAAGGCATTATGTTTACCTTGGTACAGCTTCCGGCTGGCTCTACGTTAGATGAGACGCAAGACGTATTGGATAAAGTTAGAAACTATTACGATACTCAAGAAACCGATAATATCGCTTCGGTCTTTACCATTGCAGGCTTTAGTTTTGCAGGTCAAGGTCAGAATATGGGTCTGGCGTTTGTGCGCTTATCAGACTGGGAGGAACGCTCGGGCGATGAAAACACCGCTCAAGCTGTCGCTGGTCGAGCAATGGGGTATTTCCTTACTCAGCTAAACGAAGCACAAGTATTTGCGATCGTACCGCCAGCGATTACCGAGCTTGGTAATGCTAGTGGTTTTGACTTAATGATTCAGGACAGTGGCAACCTCGGACATGATGGGCTACTTGAAGCTCGAAATATGCTCTTAGGTATGGCTGCACAAAACGATCAAGTAGCTGGCGTACGTCCTAATGGGCAAGAAGACTCGCCACAACTTAAAGTAAATATCAATCAAGAACAAGCGGCGGCTTATGGCCTGTCACTAAGCAATATCAATAGCGTTATCTCTACTGCGTGGGGCTCAAGCTACGTTAACGACTTCATCGATCGTGGCCGTATCAAACGTGTCTATGTACAAGGTGAAGCCAGCAGCCGTACCAACCCTGATGATATTGGCAAATGGTATGTAAGAAATGACATGAACGATATGATTTCGTTCGATGCATTCTCTAGTAGTGAGTGGCAGTCAGGCTCACCGCGTCTTACTCGTTACAACAGCCTACCGTCAATGAACATCCAAGGTAGCGCCGCACCAGGACTAAGTACTGGTGAAGCAATGAGCTCAATGGAAGCGATGATAGACAAGCTACCTGAGGGTATCAGTTACGAGTGGACAGGCATGTCATTGGAAGAACAGAAGTCAGGTGCCCAAGCGCCGATGCTTTATGCGCTTTCAATTCTAGTTGTCTTCTTATGTTTGGCAGCTTTGTACGAAAGCTGGTCGATTCCTTTCTCTGTGCTACTAGTGATTCCACTTGGGGTATTGGGTGCAGTGATATTTACCTGGCTACGTGGTTTTGCCAATGATATCTACTTGCAAGTTGGTCTACTGACTGTCGTTGGTCTATCCGCCAAAAACGCCATTTTGATTATCGAGTTTGCAAAAGAACACCAAGAGGAAGGTTACAGTCTCAGAGAAGCCGTCATGACCGCAGCACGCCAACGTTTGCGTCCGATTATCATGACCTCACTTGCCTTTGGTTTGGGTGTTGTGCCATTATTCTTGGCGAATGGGCCAGGTTCAGGCAGTCAAAACGCTATTGGTACTAGTGTTGTTGGTGGGGTAGTCACAGCAACCCTCTTAGGTATCTTCTTTATCCCAATGTTCTATATCTGGGTGCGTAGCGCGTTCCCGCATAAATATGAGAACAACACACCCAATGATAAAGATGGTGGCAATGGTACGCCTAACTCGCATAACCCAACACCTTCTGAGAGTTATCAGCCTGCAAGTCTTGGAGACAATACACAATGAGTGCTCAAAAAACATCTATCATCAACTCATCATCGGTAGCTATTACAGCTATCGATGCGCAGCCAGCACTATCTCGTTTGCGCAAAAACAGTGGCCGCCTGTTAGGGCTGACTGCATTGGCAATCAGCATGGCCGCTTGTAACACCATTCCAAAAGCGGATATGCGTCCTGTGCTAGCAGAGCCAAATATTCCTATGCAGCAATCTTACGGTGCATTTGATAAAGAGACTGTCAGTAGTGCTGACCAAGCAAGCATTGCCAGTCAACGCTGGCAGAATTTTTATAGCGATGAGCGGCTAAAAGGTTTGATTGCTCTCGGTCTTGAAAAAAACAAAGACTTTGAGAGTGCGCGCCTAGCGATTGAAAAAGCACGTGCACAGTATCAGATTACCGATATTAATGACTTGCCCGCTATCAATGGCAGTGCGGGTTATACTCGCTCAGCACAGAATCGTACTGATCGAAACGCTAGTAGTAGCTACAGTGTCAACTTAGGCCTTGCCAATTACGAGCTAGACTTTTGGGGTAAAATCTCAAGCTTAAAAGATCAAGCATTGCAGAATTTCTTGGCGACTACAGCAGCCAAAGATGCGACCCAAATCAGCTTGATTAGTAATATTGCCCAAAGCTACGCCAATCTAAGCTATAGCTTAGCGCAATTAAAACTGGCTGAAGCTACAGTTGAAAGCCGTGAGCGTTCGCTATTTATCGCGGATAAACGTTTTGAAGCAGGTATTGATGCAAAACTGCCTTCATTGCAGGCTGCTGCCTCTCTTGAAAGTGCTAAGCTTGCCGTATTACGTGCACAGACTAGCGTTCTTCAATCACGCAATGCATTGCAGTATTTAGTTGGTGGCGCTATTCCAAACGAGCTTATCCCAACACCTGCTGTCAGCAATATCACCAGCCAGCAGATATTCAATGCCGGTCTACCAAGTGAATTACTACGTTATCGTCCTGACGTACTACAAGCGGAATACAATCTAAAAGCGGCTGGTGCGAATATCGAAGTGGCCCGTGCCTCTTACTTCCCATCTATTAGCTTAACCAGTAGTGTGGGCGTCAGTAGCGGCAGCTTGAATGACTTGTTTAAAAATGGTGCCGTTGGCTGGTCGTTTGGACCTAGCATTAGCGTCCCTATCTTTGACGCAGGTCGTTTAGACGCCAATTACGATGTGGCTCAAATCGAACGTGAGCAAACGCTTGCTAGTTATGAGAGCTCTATTCAAACGGCATTCCGCGAAGTGTCAGATGTACTTGCCACGCGTGCAACGCTCGGTGAGCAGTTAGAGGCGCAGTATCGTCTGCAAGATAATTTTGAACAGACATATCAGATAGCAGATGCGCGCTTTAAAGCAGGTCTGGACAATTACTTAGACGTACTTGATGCGCAACGTTCACTATTCTCTACTCAGCAAGGTATCCTAGATTTAGAGCTACAGAAAATCGTTAGCCAGATTGAGTTGTACCAAGCGCTTGGTGGCGGTGCGAACCTTGATGTACCGTCTGTCATTCCTGTACCGCAGCACACCAACTTGGCACAGATTGTCACTGGAACTGCTACTAGTGCAAAAACCAAAGCGACAAATGCCATCAAAGCAGCTGGTTCAGCGCGTGTGACTACGCCGCAAGAAGCGGTCGCCATTAAACAGTCGCAAGCGGTAGAAACGACTACTTTCAAACCGACTGCTATCGTCGATGTGAATGATGATGGTAAAAAGGATGCCGCTGTCGGCGTGGTCACTGAAGAGACTCGCTTCAATAACAATAGTGTTGAGCAAGTTCCTGTGACCCAGATTGTTGAGCCTTAAATGACCCAGCCTTAATTTGATGACGCAGCTCTATCATCACATTGACAGTCGATACGTACTATCAGCCCTACCGACTTAACGTGGTGGGGCTTTTTGCTTTTATTGACGTCTTTTGGTTATAGTAGGCTCACTTTATGCAGGCTCACTTTATGCAGGCTCTCTTTATATAAGCTTTCTTTGTATAAAGCCACTTATAAAGCACAGATTTTGATAAGCTAATTCTATAAAATACCGCTTATAGCGATATTATTTTAACCATGTAACATGATAACTATTAAAACAATCATAAGGAATTATTATGAGCTATACCTTTAACCGTCAATACCCTGCTACTCGCTTACGTCGCCTGCGCTATAACGACAATGTACGTTCAATGATTCGTGAAGTGGAGCTGCACCCCAAGCACTTTATTGCCCCTGTCTTTGTCTTAGAAGGCGAAAACCAACGCGAAACCATCGCTAGTATGCCGGGTGTTGAACGCTTATCGATTGATTTGCTAATTAACTATGCCAAAGAACTGTTAGCAGAAGGTGTCACAACCATCGACCTTTTCCCTGTGATCGATAACGCTTTGAAAACACCAGATGGTAGCGCCGCTTATGACGAAAACGCCCTAACTGCACGTACGATAAAAGCGGTCAAAGACGCTGTGCCAGAAATGGTCGTTATGACTGATGTAGCATTAGACCCTTATACCTCACATGGTCAAGATGGGCTGCTTGATGACAGCGGTTACGTCATCAATGATGCAACCATCGAAGTACTGGTCAAGCAAGCACTGGTACATGCGCGTGCCGGTGCAGATATCATCTCTCCTAGTGACATGATGGATGGCCGTATCAAAGCCATGCGTGATGCTTTTGAAGCAGAAGGTTTTGTGAATACGGCTATCATGGCTTACTCAGCCAAATATGCTTCTGCTTACTACGGCCCATTCCGTGATGCCGTCGGCAGTGCTGGCAACCTAAAAGGTGGCCATAAGAAACAGTATCAGATGGACTTTGGCAATCGTGCTGAGGCGCTACATGAAGTGGCTATGGATATCAACGAAGGCGCAGATATGGTCATGATTAAACCTGGTCAGCCGTATCTTGATTTGATTCGTGAAGTCAAAGACACCTTTGGCGTACCAACCTTTGCGTATCAAGTATCTGGCGAATATGCCATGCATATGGCTGCTATTCAGAACGGTTGGTTAAGTGATGCAGTGATTTTAGAATCTTTGATTGGCTTCCGCCGTGCTGGTGCTGATGGTATCTTGACCTACTTTGCTCTAGAAGCGGCCCGCCAGCTAAACAATGCCTAATAGTAGTTAAACTACCTTTTATAATGTAAAAGCCCCAGCTACCTATTAGTAGCTGGGGCTTTTTTATGCGGTTACTCTATTAAAATAAAACTATAGACGTGCACGATCATGTGGCTCATTAAAATCAATCACTGGGCCAGCAGGGACAATACATGTGGGATTAATATTGGCATGACTGGTGTAATAATGCTGCTTGATATGATCCATATTTACTGTCTCTGCGATACCAGGTACCTGATATAAATCACGCAGATAGCCCCAAAGATTTGGATAGTCAACGATACGACGCAGATTGCATTTAAAGTGCCCAACATAAACAGCATCAAAACGAACCAACGTCGTAAATAGTCGCCAATCTGCTTCAGTTATGGTGCTACCTGTTAGATAACGCTGATGTGCTAAGCGCGTCTCAAGTGTATCTAATGCCGCAAATAGCTCAATCACAGCCTCTTCGTAAGCCTCTTGTGTGGTAGAGAATCCTGTCTTATACACGCCATTGTTGATAGTTGAATAGACAAAGGTATTGATATCATCAATTTCTTGTAATAACTCTGCTGGCACAAAATTACCTGCTAGTGCCCCAACCTCATCAAAGGCAGAGTTAAACATACGAATAATTTCAGATGATTCATTACTCACGATTGTGTTTGTTTTTTTATCCCACAAGATAGGTACGGTGACACGGCCTGTATAGTCTGGCTTGGCCTTGGTATACAGCTCATAGGCATAGTCTGCATTGATAACTGGATCAGCAACGACGCCTGCACCTTCTGCAAACGTCCAACCATACTCACCCATATATGGATGTACTACAGACAACGGAATGATGTCTTCTAAGCCTTTAAGCTTGCGGTAGATAAGGGTACGGTGTGCCCAAGGACAGGCTAGCGACACGTATAGATGATAGCGGTCAGGTTCGGCTTTAAAGCCCTCAATACCTGTAGGCCCTGCGCTACCATCTACCGTTACCCAGTTTCTAAAACCAGCATCTTCACGCTGAAAGCGGCCGCCACTCTCTTTTGTCTCATACCACTTGTCTTGCCACTGCCCTTCTACCAAAAGACCCATGTTATTCTCCAACTGTTTTTAATATTTGTTTAACACTTGCTCAGCATGACTGACTTGAAGTCATTATTATCATGACCATTACGTTGTTTAGAGAGATATCATATCAGTTATAAGGGTTTAATCATTAGCGTCATCTCGTTTATTAACAATAAAAACTAAACCTATTAAATTTAATATTTAGTGAATATACACAAAAGTATATCTAAATATCTAATATAAGCCTGAATAGCAGATATTATGATAATAAAAGAAGTTTAAGCTAAAAAAGACTTGCAAAGTCTGGGAAACTTGCTAAAATGCTCAACCTAAATAGGCGTATAGCTCAGTTGGTTAGAGCGCTACCTTGACATGGTAGAGGTCGTTGGTTCGAATCCGATTACGCCTACCAGATTCGAAAAGCCCCAATCTTAAGATTGGGGCTTTTTTTTCCGTGAAATATGGGCTGTAGCGAAAAATACTTGTCTACATCGACTCATAGTCATGATTATACAAGCAGATTTAAATCATTTAAAAAAGTGACGGTGACCAAAACGTGACCATCCCTTAAAAACCATTAAAATTAAAACCCTCTTTTTGACCTCTACTTTAAACTGTAAACTAAAACTTATTTCTGAGTATTTTTCTCTTTATCCTCTTTTATATATTCAAAAATATCCCCTGCCCTAAGATCTAGTGCCTCACAAATTTTATCAATTAGATCTTAGACACTGCGACTTGCTAATTTCTGTTATTCTTTATTTATACTTATATTTTTTAAAGTAAGCCATGCCATAAATATATTCTGAGTTATTACTATGTTTAACTTCGATTTTAGTCTAAATGTTCTGGTGTATCATGCCTTTCAATTAGGTATTGCTTTCATATTGTCACTACCAATCGCGCTTAACCGTGAACTTGAAGATAATGGTGCAGGTTTGAGGACTTTTCCTTTAGTAACAATTGCTTCGTGTGCTTTTATGCTAGTGGGCATGGACATTTATCAAGACGCCGATGCTGAGGCTAGAATTATGTATGGCATAATCACTGGAATGGGTTTTATTGGCGGTGGCGCTATCTTTAAAAACGAAAGTGGCGCAAAGGGCACTGCTACTGCGGCTGGATTGTGGAATACAGCCGCCATTGGGATATCGGTGGCGTATAGTCGCTATGAGATTGCTATCATCTTATCAATAGTTGGTTTTTTGATCCTACAATTCTCAAAACCTTTTAAACCAAAATCTTAACGATGCCACTCTTAGTCATTAGAATAGAGAATCAAACCGCCATTTTAACAAGAACTTCATACTTACTTTGCTTTGGACAAAGTTGTTAGTGGTTGAGCTCCTTTGAACCTTAGCAAGCGTAAAGCATTGAGAGTCACTAGTACCGTTGCACCAGTGTCCGCTATCACAGCAACCCATAGCCCAGTGATACCCAGTACAGTAGTGATCAGAAATATGGATTTTAGACCAAGTGCAAAAATCACATTTTGATGAATATTGGACATGGTGGCACGTGATAGGGCAATGAGATGAGCGACGTCCGTGACGCGACTTTTTAATAGGGCGATATCGGCCGTTTCGATAGCAACATCCGTACCGCCACCCATGGCAATACCTACGTCTGCTGTTGCTAATGCTGGCGCATCGTTAATACCATCACCAATCATCGCTATCTTGCTATTATCCTTCATCTCATTGAGCAAACGTAGTTTGTCTTCAGGTAAGAGCTCAGCTTCCCATTCTATCTCTAAATGACTAGCAAGTGCCTGAGCGGTCAGACGGTTGTCACCTGTCAGCATCACCGAACGCACACCCATCGCTTTGAGCTGTGCCACTCCTGCCTGAGCATCCTCTCGCAACTCATCTCGTAATGCTATCAATCCAAGCACTTCACTACTTTGCTCATCATACAAAACTGAGACAGTCTTGCCTTCCTTTTGCAATACTTCAATGCGTGCCTGTTGGTCCATTGACAGCAAGCTTTTCTCAGTTGCATAGACTGGTGATCCAATGGCTAGAGGGCGCCCGGCTACTGTTGCATGTACTGCTTTTCCCGCAGTAGCATAAGCTTTGGAAGCCACTGGTATGGATATCTGGGCAGCTTTGGCATGATCGATAATAGCTTTTGCCAGTGGATGGCTAGAGGCGGATTCAACGCTGGCAAACAGCGCTAGTATCTCATTATGACCTTCAGGCCCTACATGCTCTTGTACTGATCGCTTCTGTGTAAAGGCTATCACATCGGTCACCTGTGGCTTACCTTCAGTCAACGTGCCCGTCTTATCAAAAGCCACGACATTTACGCGACCCATGATTTCTAAAGCACTGCCCCCTTTGATAAGTAAACCGCGGCGTGTACCGACAGCCAATCCTGATGCAATGGCAGCTGGAGTAGATAGTACAAGCGCGCAAGGACAGGCGATTAGCAACAGTGCAAAACCACGATATAACCAAGTCGCCCATTCTCCTCCCATCGCTAGCGGCGGCACAACAATAACCAGTGCAGCGATAGCCATCACCGCTGGGGTATAATACCGACTGAATTTTTCAATAAAGCGGGCAGTAGGGGCTTTAGAGGTTTGCGCTTGCTCTACCAAATTGATAATGCGTGCAATGGTGTTGTCAGCAGCTGTCTTTTGTACACGGATTTGCAGCGCCCCATCCATATTGATTGATCCTGCAAATACCGTATCACCTATCGCCTTGGCAACGGGAATTGATTCGCCAGTAACAGGTGAGTCATCAAGACTAGAGCTACCTTGAACAATGACACCATCAGCGGATACTTTATCGCCAGGACGTACCATTACCAGATCATCGACCTGTAACGAGACTGCAGGAACGTCACGTTGTCCGCCTTGTGCATCCAGTAAAATCGCAGTCTTTGGAACCAATGATGCCAATGCTCTGATACCAGCACGGGCACGATCTGCTGCCACACCTTCTAACAATTCACCGACAGAGAACAAAAAGACAACCGCCGCCGCCTCTTCAGATTCACCAATAATAAGTGCACCAATTGCCGCGATAGACATCAGCATTTCAATAGAAAACGGGGTGCCTGTCATTGCCAAGGTTATAGACTTTCGGGCAAAAGGGAAAACACCCACAACGACGGCAATAGCAAATGCCCACATGACATAATCAGGAAAAAGTAATGCCAACGCGTAGGCGACGCTCATCAAGATACCGAGACTAACGACTTGCTTACCTTTTCTGGTTTGCCACCAACACTGTTGCTGCGTCTTCAATTGATTATCACTAATGCTGTCTGCTGCGTTTGCTTGATCAGCAGTGGCAGATATGCCAAAACCCAGACGCTTGATGGTCTTTTCAATATCGCTGCACTGAGTATCTGAATCAGGGGCAAGCGATAGCTCTAACTTTTCAGTCGCAAAATTAAGCTGTATGTCAGAGACACCAGGCATACGTTCTAATGCAGTTTCAATCTTTCTGACGCAACTGGCACAGTCCATACCTTCAATACGATATTGCATAATAAATTGCCTCATTATAAGAATTCATTTAATAACGCTATTTTGAACCCTCTAGTGGCTTCAGGGTCAAGGCCATTTATATGCAATTGTATAAACTTGATTTCCTTAAGGTTAAACCTTATAGTTACTTTAATGTTTTCAGTTTTGAAATGACTTTGAGATAACCATGCTAATAAAAATTGGAGAGCTCGCTAAGCGTACAGGCGTTACAGTAGAAACCATTCGCTATTATGAAAAAGAAAAGCTATTACCAGAGCCTTCGCGTAGTGAAGGGAACTATCGCTTATATCGCGAAAGTCATATCGAGCGTCTACAGTTCGTTCTGCACTGTCGTACACTCGATATGACATTGGATGAAGTACGGACTTTACTTAAGTACTGGGAAGAGCCTAGCAGAGATTGCGCTGATGTCGATACCTTGTTGGATGAACATATCTGCGCTGTAGAAACACGTATAGAAGAGCTAAAACAGTTAAAAAAACACTTAAGTGTTTTGCGACAGAAATGTGTTAGTAGCGCACCAGCGAAATCATGTGGCATATTAAATGCGCTTGCTGATCATTCTTGTCATGAAAATTCGCCATATGGCTCACAGTAAATACTATCTGAATAGCTGCAAATAATTAATGCTTATTCATCGCTATAGATAGCACCTCTGCTATTTGATAATTACTATGCTGCAATTTCACTTGATTCTCTTTAAGCGCATTCTAATGACTTGGTTAAACAGACTCTAACGATTTAGCCTTTTCAAAAAACGCAAACCATAAACGCCTACCCTCCTCATTAATACGTCGCACCGTCTCGAAATACTTTTGCCGCGCTTCCTCATCTACTAAGGGAGCAGGAAGTAGAGGATCAAAAACAACACTGCGGATACCTGCATCTCCAAGGATGAATATTTCTCGAAGCGCCACATGGGACGGCAAATCGGCCAAACCATTTAACCAGTCGGTGAGCTGCTGCGACTTCTCTTTATAATGCTTTTCAAGATGCATGTCCGACCAGAGCTCTCGTGCTTTTTTCTGCCTAACCTCATCGAAATCATTGGCCTTAAAAACCGCAGCTTCCTCTTCTAATCCCAAGTCCAATAGACGCCGACGGACGACATCAATACCGCCTAACAAATTATTGGGACGCAGATAAAGCCCCTTATCAAGTTCACGAAACCCCAATAATGACAAAGCGCGAGCACGGGCACGCAGCGCTTTACGATCACTGCGGGGTAGTCCACCGGTAGCTACCGCTATCCATGAGCCATCGGATTTTATCGTTCTTTTATCCGCTGTTTGCCATAAGGCCACATCGGCGCCCAATTTTTGAGCTTTCGGTCCGAGTCTGTAGGTGGCAGGACCAATCGACTCAGCAAGATCCGCTTGGATCAAACGAGCAAGCGTCACACGTATACTATTTTCTGTCATACCAAAGATAGAGCCTGCCAGCACCGCTTCGGAAGCACTAAGTGTGTTTGCTTCTGCCACCATAAGTAAGCGTAAAAGCAATAAACGAGGCGTTGGTTTGTTCATATTACACCTATTGACGGAATTATTTTTTATATGTAATACTGATCGTGTAAGTTACTGAACTACTGAAACTTAGTAAATGACATTTAAAATCAGGGAAGATAATCATCATGTCAATTGTAAATCAATTTAAGACCCATGAGGTGCAGAATCAACCTTTTGCCTTAGTCAATTATAATGCATGGGAAACAGATACAGCGCTCAAAGAAGCTGTCGCAAGAGAAGGTGCTGCTTGGGCAGCAAGTCACTTAAAAGAGTTTGGGGCACTGACTGGTGGAGATCTGATCACTAGCGGATTCCTAGCCAATGAAAACAAGCCTAAATTGCGCAACTTTGATAGCTATGGTCGGCGTATAGATGAAGTAGAGTTTCATCCGGCTTACCATGATCTGATGCGTGCAGGAATGAAATACGGCATGAGCAATTTTGCTTGGCGCAACGAAGAGCGTGATAGTGCTCACGTGGCTCGGGCGGCAGTCATGTATCTCGGCTCACAGCCTGAGGCTGGGTTTGGTTGTCCCATGTCTATGAGCTATGCCGCTATCCCTGCCCTACGTCATTCGCCAGCACTGGCTGAAAAATGGCTGCCCAAGCTATCATCTGAACACTATGATCCGCGCAGCTTGCCCATGGAAGAAAAGCTAGGCTGTACGATGGGTATGGGCATGACAGAAAAACAAGGTGGATCAGATTTACGTCGCAATACGACTAGGGCCACACGACAAGAAGATGGCTCGTATGAAATCATCGGGCATAAATGGTTTTTCTCAGCGCCAATGTGTGATGCTCATCTCGTCTTGGCTCAATCTGACAGTGGACCTAGTTGTTTTTTAGTACCACGCTTTCGGCCTGATGGGACACGCAATGCCGTACAAGTTCAACGCTTAAAAGATAAATTAGGAGATTGGGCAAACGCTTCCTCAGAGGTAGAGTTTCAAGGTGCATTCGGTGAGCTAGTAGGCACTGAGGGTCGCGGCATCCCTACCATTATCGAGATGGTCGCGCTAACCCGACTTGACTGTATGATTGGCTCCTCAGCCCAAATGCGCCAAGCGATCGTTCAAGCGATTCATCACACCAGTCAGCGCGAAGCCTTTGGTAAATTATTAGTCAACCAACCTATTATGCGTAATGTGCTGGCAGATTTAGCCTTAGAGTCAGAAGCGGCTTTGGCCCTAACAATGCGTATTGCGCGCGCAGTTGATAGGATAGAAACAGACCCTCATGAAGCCGCACTCGCTCGTATTGCTACTGCGATTGGGAAGTATTGGATATGCAAACGCGCGCCCGTTCTTATCAATGAGGCGCAAGAATGTTTGGGCGGAAATGGCTATGTCGAAGAGACTATTATGCCGCGTCTTTATAGACAAGCACCGCTAAACTCAATCTGGGAAGGCAGCGGCAATGTGCAATGTCTAGATGTGCTGCGTGCATTAAACAAGGAGCCAGAAACTCAGCGAGCTTTATTTAAGGAAATGCAGCAAGCAGCAGGGAAAAATGCTGATTATGATGTAGAATTAGACCTACTGATAGAGCGATTTGAGAACACTCAAACCTTGGAGTTCCGTAGTCGCTATGTGATTGAGCGCCTAGCATTGATGCTACAGGCTTCGATACTCTTACAGACTGAACATACGGAGATCGCTCAGGCATTCTGTCGTTCTAGGATTGGGAATGAGCATGGGCTAGCCTTTGGTACATTAAGTCCTGATGCTCCCGTGGATTTATTGATCGAACGGGCGGCTGGCGCGACCAAAGCAGTTCTCTAAATATATTTGTATGTGTTAAATAGTCCTCTGCTACTGATTGGTGTCGTAGCAGAGGCTTTTGCCCTTGATGTTAGTCACTTTCTTCTCAGCCATAACTGGCTAAAAAACGGTCACATGACATCCTAAAAAAAGGCGCTTCTGAATTATAGAAACGCCTTACCGAATCGTCGTTCGAATATTAAATCGCTTAAAGTATCTCATCGTTACGCAGAGTGAGAACCTCATAGCCGTCAGAAGTAACCGCAATCGTATGCTCCCACTGAGCAGATAGCTTTTTATCATTGGTGATTACAGTCCAGCCATCTCTTTTGACTTTAACTTTGGCTTTACCTTGATTGACCATCGGTTCAATGGTAAATGTCATACCTTCTTGTAGGACTAGACCTTTTCCTTGATATCCGTAATGCAAAACTTGCGGTCCCTCATGCATCTCGCGTCCAATACCATGACCGCAATACTCTCGCACTACAGAATAGCCCTGCTGCTCAGCGTAACTTTGGATGGCATGACCAACATCACCTAGCGTTGCTCCAGGTTTCACCACTCGTATTCCTTCCCACATAGCTTCATAGGTCTGATCAACCAAGCGTTTTGCAAGGGGCAACACCTCACCTATCAAATACATTTTGCTAGAATCAGCGATAAAACCCCCTTGTTCTAGGGTAATATCCACATTCACAATATCACCCGATTTGAGTATTTGCTGCTCTGAAGGAATGCCATGACAGACCACGTTATTAACTGAGGTATTCAATGCATATTGGTAACCATACTGACCCTTACTGGCTGGACGTGCACCTAGCTGATCGACAATATAGTGCTCAGCAAGGTTATTGATCTCCATCGTAGAAGTACCAACTGTAATTTGCTCATCAAGATAATCAAAGACAGAGGCGAGAAGTCGCCCAGACTCGCGCATGATTTCCAATTCCGCTGCGCTTTTAAGTATGACCTTATCCATCTATAAGGTTCCTTACATTGACATCAGCTTGTCTCATTTGCTCATTGATAATTTGGTTGTAAGACATATTGGGGTTAGCTTCAGCGAGCATGCCTATCTTCATCCAATATTCAGCTTGTGCGTTGATGGAGCGCACCATGACGGCACTTGCTTTACGAATATCTTCATGCAGCTCATCATCAATTTTAACAATACCCATAAAAACACCTTGATATACGAAACGTATATGAATCGTATATCTATTTTTGTATGGTTGCAAGAAATAATGTATCGCTTGAACTCGGTCTCCTTGTATTGAAATTATGTGAATTCAACTATGGCTTGATACTGATAGCAAAAAACCACTTTGATAGGTGGTTTTTTTGCTGCTGATTCTCTACTCAAACGTGGTGTAGCCAGTTTTTAGAAAGTTCTATTTAGAAAATCATATGAGCACACACCGCAATGATTGGTAACGAGATGATTGTTCTCAATAGAAAAATGACTAGTAATTGAAAAAAACTCACTGGAATTTTTGTCCCTAAAATCAATCCGCCGACTTCTGACATATAGATCAATTGAGACACTGACAAGCAAGCGATGACAAATCGAGTTAGTTCTGACTCTATCGAAGAACCGATAATAGCCGGCAAAAACATATCGGCAAAACCTACCATAATCGTTTTTGACATTTCTGCAGCAAAAGGTATGTTCAATAACTCTAAGAATGGAATAAACGGCATACCTAAATAATCAAATACAGGTGTTTCTTCTGCAACGATCAAACCCATAGTGCCGATTGCCATAACGACAGGCAGTATCCCAATCCACATATCCAAAATATTTTTTAGACCATCTCTTAAGAAAGTAAGAAAGCTTGGACTCTTATCTGCTTTTTGGACGGCTTTATGTAAACTGTGGGTAAATAGTGTTTTTCCTTCGGGAATGGTTTCATGATCTCTATCACTATTTTCGATAGTATAAGTATCTTCAATCCTAGATAAAGGCAATAACCTTGGAACTATTAGCGCACAAACAATCCCGCATAAAGCAACGACCCCAATCATATTGATAAAGTAGCTTTCGAGCTTAACCTGTGAGATGACCACCAAACAGAATGTAATCGATACTGCTGAAAAACTTGTAGCGATAATTGCCGCTTCTTTTTTGGTATAGAACCCGCCTTCCAATTGTTTATCAGTCAATAATACGCCGATAGTGCCATCACCCAACCATGATGTTAAACAATCTACAGATGACCTACCTGGTAAGCCAAACAAAGGTCTCATTACTTTACTTAGTAGAACCCCAAAAAATTCTAATAAGCCAAAATCAAGCAATAAAGGCAGCAGTAAACCAGCCAAGAAAAATACAATAAAAAGTATTGGCATTAACTCATATAATATTAAGCCGCCAATATTGTCTGAATATATTGCCTCAAACCCAAATTTAAAATAGGTCACGACAACGAAGAACGCACCAAGCATCCTAATAACAAGCCAAGGCGTTGTAACGTTTAATAAGTTATTCAAAAACGCATTATTCAGAATAAATGCAGGTTTCATGATTTTAGTATATAAAGTACAACACAAGGTAATCATGATTGAGGTGACAACCAATAACGGCAAAAGGTCACCGATATAACCCTGTATATAATCCTTTAATACAGATATAGGGATGGTAAATCCTTCTGCATAGGTGACAAACTTACCGTCAACATAAGGAATTGGAAATACGAAAAGCATCAAACCTATGATAGATGGGATAAAGAACTTCAAAAACTGTCTGATATTGATACCGCTAACATCTCGACTTGCAGCGCTGGCTTTAATAATGTCCATATTATTTTTACTCGCAGTCCCTTTTTAACCAACCTAAAGAAGGTTTTAACAAACCCCTTTAGGTTAGATTCTTTTACTCATTTTGAATATTCAGTACTAGTAATTGCTCAAAAGTGTGTGGGTCACTTTCTCTAAAATTTTAAATATTCTGGTCGAGTCATCTTTTGAGTTGTTGTACAAAGGATTTATCTCTGCCATTTCCCAGCAGCATACTTTCTTATTCTTGATTAACTCTATATTAAGTTGCATCGCTTGCTCGTATGACAGGCCATTCATTGCAGGTGTACCGGTGCCTGGCACATACAAAGGGTCGACACTATCAACATCGAACGACACATAGATATGATCGCAATATTCTAGTTTTTTGAAGATTTCCTCTACGGTAGAGCTGATGCCTTTTTGGGTTATCTCAGCCACGCTATATAAAGGGATTTTATGTCTTCTAATTAGATCCATCTCTTCTTCTTGATAATCTCTAACCGCACAAAACACCACATTTTCTGGCTTAATTGATGGCTCGCTTGATGCCATAAACTTCAATTTTTCCCAATATTCTTTTTCTTTTTCAGAAAGCTCGTTACGCTGACATTCCAAATTATCAATGGCACAAGCCATTGCCAAAGGCATGCCATGCATATTTCCTGATCCGCTGGTATATGGTGAATGGAAATCAGCGTGTGCGTCTATATAAACCACGCCAATTTCAGCATCAGGATGCGCCATTTTTAGACCATGCATAGTGCCTGCACAGCTAGAATGATCACCTGCAATAACAATTGGAAATTGATTTTCGTTTCTTATATCTTTGATTTTATGCGCCAATTTAGAAATAACAGGCTCAATTACATCGGCGTATTTTGCATGCTTAAATGATGACTCTTCTTCATGTATATATTCATTTTTTATACTATCAAGTTGCAATTTTTCATAGTAGTCTGCATTCATCTCTTTTGATGACGCGCGCAATGCATCGATTCCTAGTGACGCGCCTTTTTTATGCCCTGCAACATCTGAATAAACTTCTACTATTCGCACGTTTTTCATTAAATCATTCATTATTTTGTCTCTATTAAATAAAACAATTTTTTCATCATTTGAGTCCAAATCTGGCATTGAACTCCTATTTTTCTATATTCAAATGACTTATGATGCGGCCATCGCTTCATCCGTCTCTAGGCTACGATCTTTGCTATGAGCTTTTACGACCGAATAGAGGTTTTTAGGGTCTTGTTGCTGAGGAATCAAGTCAAGCAGCTCATAGGCATCCTGCTTTTTGATCAAATCACGCAAAAATACCAAAGCCGTAAAGTCTTCTGAGGCAAAACCAACACCATCAAATACAACCAAGTTATCTTCATTGGTGCGTATTTCTTTTTCACCGTTTACGATGCGGTGAAACTCTGTCACAGGGAAATCTTGAGAGAGCTGCTGAATGTCGCCTTCAATACGAGTTTGTGGTTCAAACTCCACAATCACATGATCGGCTCTTAACAGGATGTTGGCATCCAACTCCGTTTTGCCAGGACAGTCACCACCGATAGCATTGATATAGACACCTTTTTTGACCATATCATCACGAAGAATCGTGGCGTTTTTCTTATCTGCGGTACAGGTAGTGATGATATCTGCACTTTCAACTGCTTCTTCTACCGTTTCGCAGATAGTAATCTCTAGGCCTGAATCGGCAAGGTTATGCGCTACTTTTTCAGACGCGGCTGAATCGACATCATATAAACGCACTTTTGAGATACCCACGACTGCTTTCATACCCATTGCTTGGAACTCACCCTGAGCACCATTACCGATAAGCGCTAAAGTCTGGGCGTTTTTGGGCGCACAATGTTTGGCAACCAATGCAGAAGTCGCCGCAGTACGTAATGCGGTTAGAATACACATTTCTGTCAGCAGAATGGGATAGCCTGTATCGACATCAGACAATAAGCCAAAAGCGGCTACCGTCTGCAAATCACGCTTGGTATTGATTGGATGGCCATTGACATATTTGCACGCAAACATTTCACCATCGCTGACAGGCATCAACTCTATGACACCGTCTTTGGAATGAGAAGCAAAACGACTGGATTTTTCAAAACTATCCCAACGAGAAAAATCTTGTTCTAAAGCATCTACCAATTCTTTTATCGTCTGCTCTATACCATAATTACTAATGATTTCAGCCATCGCCTGTACGCTAACAAATGGCACACCCTGCTTCTGTGATACGATAAATTTAGACATTAATTTTGCTCCATTCCATGAATATTATTTATTTAACCGACAATTAATATGCTACCAATTATAATTGTCAGTTAAAATGTCAATAATTCACTAAATATGGACATTTTTTTGACACATTGTTAGGTGCTACTTAGCATAATGTCAAAATCTAATGAAGGAAGCATTTTTATGGCGTATTACACTTATGACTCTCTAGATAGCGAATTGATATCTGAACTTCGACAAGATGGTCGAGCAACCATCTCCAACCTTGCTAAAAAACTCAAAGTCTCTCGTGCCACTGTCCAAAACAGATTGGATAGACTGATTCACAACGGTGCTATTTTAGGATTTACGATTCGAGTGCATGAGGCACTAGATAAAGAAACGGTCAAAGCGATGATGATGATTGAAGTAACAGGCAAGTCTACTTCACAAGTAATTAGGAAACTGCGAGGTATACCGCAATTGATTAAGCTACATACGACCAATGGGGCATGGGACTTGGTAGGAGAGATACATACGACAAGCTTAAGGGAATTTGATGAAGTGCTGCGTCAAGTCAGAGAAATTGATGGCATTTTGAATAGCGAAACAAGCGTTCTGCTTTCGAGTTTGTAATATAGCGACACTTGTATCACCAATAATATTGAATACTTAGATGGCACTCCCTTTGCCATTATAGGTAAGTCTACTATTCACGTTAATATCAAAATAAATAAAAGATTTCTTTAAATTTATTTTCTTAAATCATATGAAAGTATGAATGTAAATAAAGAACAAAAGCCTTGTATTGTATAGTTTTTTATTTACATTTGTTAACTAAACCGTTACATTGTGTCTATCTAAGTTAGGTGTGAAAATATCATGTTTTCACACCTAACTTATACTGTGCATATCACTCTATTAAAAAGGAAATAAGATGAAAGCTATATTTACTCTAATAGCCGCTTTATCACTTGGTGGCTGTGTTTCAGCAGCACATCATGCTGGACAAGTTCAAAGCAATTCAAATATATCTGTGGGCGTTGTTCAAAAACAAATCAAAGTAGGCATGAGTGGTGCAGATGTATTACAAGCACTTGGGTCACCGAATATGGTCTCTACAGATGATCAAAGAAGAGAGGTCTGGGTTTACGATAAAGTAGCTACAGATAGAGTTCAGTCATCAAGTACAGGTTGGGTATTTGCTGTTCTAGCTGGTGGTCAATCTAGTTCAGGGGCGTCATCTACCTCACAGAGAACACTTACTATAATAATAAAATTTGATGAACAAAACTTGGTAAGAGACTTTGCCTATCATTCATCAAAGTTCTAGGGTCAAACTAATGAAAAAAATGAAATATATCTTTGTCGCTTGTACTTTAGCAATGACTGGTTGCGCGACAACTGCACCAGAAAACTTATTTCAAGCTTCTGAGACCTCTCTACAAGAACGACAAATGCAGTCTAGATTTTTTGAGACAAAAGATGAGATCTCACTTCTTTCAGCTGGAGTAGCTGTATTACAAGATATGGGATATTCGATAGACGAAACCGAAACAAAATCAGGTGTTATTACAGCGTCTAAGACTGTAAGTGCCACCAATAACGCGCAGATAGCAGGCGCGGTAATATTAGCCGTCCTTGGTGGTGGCAATATGTCAGTTGATAGCGAGCAGCAAATTAAAGTTAGTTTCGTCACACTACCTTCTAAGCTCAACAATGAAGGTTATTTAGCTAGGGCTACTTTTCAGCGTATTGTGACAAATACTCAAGGACAAGTAACCAAAGCCGAAACCATGAAGACAGAAGAGCTATATGTTGAATTCTTCAGTAAATTATCTAAATCAGTATTTTTAGAGGCTCAAGAAATATGAAATTATTAAAAATAACTTTTTTCGCTGCCTTCCTCGCTATTACAGGTTGTGCAACACATGATGCTAGAATTTTGGGCGCTGATAATCAAGTAGAGCTACGCAGTATGCAAACGCGAGCTTTTGATACCAGTGATAAAACTATAGTAGTTAGAAATGTAATATCAACCTTACAAGATTTGAGTTTTGTCATTGATAAAGCTGATACAGATCTTGGTACAGTTTCAGCTACTAGACTAGTCAGTGGTAATAAAGTCAGGATGACTGTTACTGCAAGACCTTCTAGTTCTGGAAAATCTGTAATTGTTAGAGCAAACGCGCAATACAACTTGAAACCAATTGAAAATCCTAAAATATATCAAGATTTTTTCTCGGCTTTATCAAAATCTCTTTTCTTATCAGCTAACGCTGTAGAGTAAGAAATATAAAAACCGTAAATCTCGGAAGTTTGTTTATATTCTAATATAACCAATCCTCTATAATGTGGATACGATGTCAGTCTCGCTTAGCCTACTATATAGTCATATACAGAGAAATATATGTAGCATAGCTCAGATAGCTGTAGGCTGATACAAGAAATATCTATAAGAGAGTGTAATAATACGTTGCTTGGTCAACCTACTCAAACATGATAGAGATCGTTGGTTCGAATCATATTACATTTGCCAAATTTAAACAGCCCCAATCTCAAGGTTGGGGCTGTTTTTATGCCTGCAATAACAGAGCTGTAGCGGAGAACCTTTAGTTTCAAAGCTTTGTAATCAAAAATGGTTATTAAGCGTCATCATGGTTCACTTAATAACCCAGTCGAAAGCAGCTACCCTTTCACATGGATGAATCGCTTGTTTTTATAAAATCTGACAAGCCTCATCAAAGTCCAATCTTGGCAGACGGCTATACAATTGATCTTCTTGACCATAACCTATATTAATCAGTAGATTTGAAGTCCATTTGCTACCCTCAAGAAAGGTTTTATCTACCAGTTCATTATTGAATCCAGACATTGGGCCTGTGTCTAAACCCAAGGCTCTACAAGCCAAAATCAGATAGGCCGCTTGCATAGAACTGTTTCTAAACGCCGTTTCTTTTATGAGTTCAGGGCTAGAGTTAAACCACGATCTGGCATCCGTATGTGGGAATAATTTGGGAAGTTGCTCATAAAACTCTTCATCATAAGCGAAAATCACTGTGATAGGTGCTGTCATTGTTTTTTCGATATTACCTGATGACAGTGCTGGCTCTAATTTCGCTTTAGCGTCATCAGATTTAAGAAATACAAACCGCGCCGGTGAACAGTTGGCCGAGGTAGGTGCCATTTTAACTAAGTGATAGATCTCTTCAAGTAGTGCATCTGGTACGTCTTTTTTTTGCCAAGCATTAAAGGATCTGGCCTTACCAAACAGTTGGTCAAGACCTTCTGAGGTTAACGATAGGGAATCAGTCATAGTACGTCCTAATTGATATTAATTTTTGGATAAGAATTGAAGGATTTTGCTATTGGTTGAGCAGGTCTCTGTGATTGTACTGGCATGGCCACCTGTCACCATCAACTCAAATTGAGCATTCTGCATATTTTCAGCTAAAGCCAGACCGCGTTGCCATGGCACCAAAACATCATCGAGGTTGCTTAAAACTAGCGTTTTATTTTTGATATGCTTAGCGTTTATCAGAGGTTGATAAGCCTGCAAGGCTTTTAATCTCGTTAAGACGTTCTTAACGGGAGCAAAGTTAGCGATGGCTTTATCTTCTTTTTGCGTGAGTACGTCTATGTTGTCTGAGATCCATATCGGCGGGTACAAAAATATCGCTTGAGCGCGTACAAATGCTTCTACCCCTGTATCTTGTAGCAAACTGGTTCGCATACGAAAACATTTAATAGTGTGAGGATCTAGGCTTTCCCAACCATTTAGGATGACCAGTTTATCTAATAATTCTGGCGCTTTATAAGCGACTTCCATACCAATAAACCCACCAAGTGCGTGACCGACGAAATGACAGTTAGAAAGCCCTTCTTGTTTCAATATTACAATTAACTGTTCTGCTAAATCTTGCATAGAATAGTCATCGGGTAAGAAATCACTATCAGCTGATACCCCCTCTTGTTCGTAACAAATCACATTATAATGCTCGGTAAAACTCTCAATTTGAGGTAACCAAAAATCAGCATGCCCGCCTAAACCTGAACTAAATACGACCATTTCTGACGTGTCGTTCTTACAAGGATATTTTTTAACTAACATAGGGTTTCATCCAATTTTAGTAAAATTCAAATTGTAGTAAAAGTATCTAATAGCTTATAAAATCAAGTTAAATTAAATTTACTAAATCAATTCAGCGGTACGCTCATCGCTTTCATCATATTCATACGCTACGGTTTCTTCGAAATTTTCGACTTCGCTTTCACCTTTACTCTCGATGGCCTCTTGAGATTTAATATATTTAATTAACGCGTCTATGGTGCCGACCTTTAGGTTATGAGTATCGGCGAATTTCATCAGATCATTTCTACGAGCCATTTCACCATCTTGATTGATAATCTCTACAATAACCGCAGCAGGTTCTAAACCAGCCAGTCTCGTTAGATCACAACCTGCCTCCGTATGCCCAGCCCGCTCTAAGACACCACCTTCTTTAGCCACTAATGGAAAAATATGGCCTGGGGTTACGACGTCATCAAAAGTAACGTCTTGAGACACGGCAGTTCTGATAGTCCGAGCTCTGTCTGCCGTTGATATTCCGGTACTTACGCCTTTTGCTGCATCAATTGAAACGGTGAAATTTGTACTGTAAGGTGCTTGGTTGTCTTTGCACATGAGAGGTAGTTTTAATTTTTTACAACGTTCGGAGGTCAAGGTCAAACAAACCAAACCTCTGGCATGGGTGATCATAAAATTGATATCATCAGGTTTGGCTAAAGTGGCTGCCATGATCAGGTCACCTTCGTTTTCTCTATCCTCATCATCCATGATTATGACCATCTTGCCTGCTTTAATATCTTCAATGATTTCTGGTATTGTATTGATATTCATAAAATCCACCATTTGCATTTATATTTGCTTTTGTATGTTGTTATGTAGAGCCTATTATCAATCAATCACGCGCTCTACATAACGTCCTACGTTTGATAGGCCGTACAGCTACTTCATAGAGATAGTGGTATTTACGCCTTCACTAGCATCTTCATCAAACCAACGTGATATCACTGTTTTGGTCTGTGTATAAAACTGCACCGCTTGCTTGCCATAAGGACCTAAGTCACCGAGCTTACTGGCTCTAGACCCTGTAAATGAAAACATTGGTAGCGGTACTGGAATTGGTAAATTAATACCAACTTGTCCAACATCGATATCTTGTTGGAACTTGTGTGCATGAGCGCCAGACTGAGTAAAAATTGCGGTGCCATTACCATTCGGATTGGTATTGATAATCTTAATGGCTTCCTCAAGCGTGTCGGCATACATAATGCACAGGACAGGGCCAAAAATCTCTTCGGTATAGCAGCTCATATCAGTGGTTACATTGTCCAAAATAGTTGGACCAACAAAGTTGCCATCCACATAGCCTGCTACCTGACAACCACGGCCATCTAGTCTGAGAGTTGCCCCTTCGTCAACGCCTGCTTGAATTAAGCGCTCGACACGGGCTTTGGCTTGCTTGGATATTAGAGGTCCCAAATCCTTGTCATCCTTGCCAGCGGCAACGACTAGCTGTGCTGATTTTTCTACAATCTCATCAACCCACTGTTTAGACTCTCCAACCAATACCACGACAGACAGTGCCATGCATCGCTGCCCTGCTGCACCAAATGCGGCCCCTGCTAGCTGATTCAGACTTTGTTCTTTATTGGCGTCAGGCATGATAACGGCATGGTTTTTCGCACCCATCATACATTGCACACGTTTGCCAGCCTGACCGGCTCGATCATAGACATGCTTACCCACCGCAGTTGAGCCAACAAAAGATATCGCTTTTATATCAGGGTGATCACACAGGGCATCCACGGTATATTTACCGCCATGAACCACATTCAATACCCCTTTTGGTATACCTGCCTCAAGCGCTAGCTCGACCAACCTCATGGTAACGATTGGGTTTTGTTCAGAGGGTTTTAAGATGAACGTGTTGCCTGTGGCGATGGCCATTGGAAACATCCATAGTGGTATCATGGCAGGGAAGTTAAAGGGAGTAATACCTGCACAGACGCCTATTGGCTGCTGCACGGTATACATATCAACACTACTGGCGACGTTTTCGATGTAGCCACCTTGCTGCAAGTTACCGATACCTGATGCGTGCTCTACGACCTCAAGACCTCTAAATACATCACCTCTAGCATCTGCCAGTGTCTTACCTTGTTCTTCAGTCAGTAGCGCTGCCAGCTCATCCATATGCTCACGTATCAGTTGTTGATATTTTAAGAAAACACGGGCTCGTTTGCTGATAGGTGTGACACGCCAACTCTGAAAGGCCTCAGATGCTGTTTTGATGGCTTGCTCGATTTCCGCAGGTGTTGATTGTGGTACCTTAGCGATAACTTCTTGAGTGGCTGGATTGGTGATATCAATCCATTCTGTGGTCGTTGATTCGGTAAATTCGCCATTGATCAATTGTTGTACGCTGCGTGGTTCTGTATTCATGACACGGTTCCTTAAGGTAATATCAAATAGGGTTTAAATTTATGGATTGAGTTTTAAGAGCGGCTCTGATGTAGCAATTTCTCTCTCAGTGGTCACGCTCACCTCTTTTTGTTTGTTTTTAAAATTGAAAGCGAGGTTCATAAGAATGGCTAAAAAAGTAGCAGTACCGATACCACCTAAATCAAAGCCAGCAATGTTTAGTGAATAGTTACCAGTGCCTAAAATGACTGGAACGGCGGCTACCAACATATTGCCATTCTTACTAAAATCAATTTTTGCATTCATCCAAATACGCGCACCAGCGATCGTAATCAAACCAAAGACAACGATTGAGGCACCAGTCAAAATAGGCACTGGGATGGTGCTTACCAAGGTTCCAAACTTAGGGGATAAGCCCAATAAGATTGCAAAAACACCTGCTATGACAAAGACGACTGTAGAGTAAATTTTGGTCGCGGCCATCACGCCTATGTTTTCTGCATAAGTCGTCATACCAGTGCCGCCTACCGAAGCCGAAAGCGTGGTACAAAGGCCGTCAGCGAAGAATGCTCTACCCATATAAGGTGAGATACTTTTGCCAGTCATGGCTTCTACTGCTTTGAAATGCCCAAGGTTTTCAGCGATCAAGATGATAAAGACGGGTGCAATCACTAATATGGCACTGGTTTCAAAGACAGGAGAATAAAGGGCTGGAATACCGAACCAAGCGGCATTTGCAATTGGACTAAAATCAATAGGCGTGCCCATGCCCAATACATTGGTTAATAGGAAATAAATAAAATATGCAGCGACCAATCCGATTAACAGTAACAGGCGTCTGACCATGCCTCTGGTAAATACGGCGACTGAACAGATACACAATACGGTGACTAATGCCATCCAAGAGTCAAAGCTACTGCCGATGACGCTTTGTATGGTGACCGGCGCTAAGTTCAACCCGATAATCATGACGATGGACCCAGTGACCACAGGTGGCATCAAGTTCTCAATCCACTCTGTCCCTGTTTTCATCACCAGCAGACCCATCAGTGCGTATAAAACTCCGCAGACAACAGTACCCCCAAGGGCAATACCAATATTTGGATTGATACCAGCGCCGCTATACCCTGTTACTGCTGCAACCGCTCCGATAAATGCAAAACTAGAGCCCAAATAACTTGGTACGTGACCACCAGTAATAAGAAAGAAAAGTATCGTGCCTATACCAGTGATAAGCATGGTCAAACTAGGATCAAAGCCCATCAGTAAGGGAGCTAAGATTGTCGCACCGAACATTGCAAATGAGTGCTGTGCGCCTAACACCACACTTTTACCCATTGGTAAGTATTCATTGATACCTACCGGTGTCGTTTCTAGGTTCCCGGTGTAGGGACGCCATTTCACAAACCATTTATCCATTTTGAATATCCTTAAAAAAAGTAGAGGTGTGATACTTAGTTTTTGCACTTACTTAATTGATGGTAGTCTCGATTGAAATAGATGAGACTTTCACAATCAGGCTTGTGTTTGATATCCAATACTTCACAAATAAGAATATCGTGGGTCCCCACCGAGCTGATGAGTTTGATTTTGCAATCAAAAGAAATACTGGCATCCTCTAATACAGGCGATCCGGTTGACAGCGTGGACCAATTGCCTTGCTCAAATCTTTCTTCCAGCGCCTTTTTGCCGCCGAACACACCGCTTAAATCTTTATGTTCAAGACCAAGGGTGTTGACGCATAGCACCATATTTTCTTTAAAAAATTTGTATACAGAAGCGCTTCGGTTTAGACACACCAATAGGGTTGGCGGTTCGTCAGTGACACTGCACACTGCTGAGGCGGTAAATCCTGCTCGCCCTGCTGGACCCTCAGTGGTAATAATGTTCACGGCAGCAGCCAACTTGCTCATTGCATCTCTAAAAGACTGCTGCATGTCGGTTAAGTTTCCTGCCGTAGAGGTGAATGATTCTTTAGACTTATGTTTCATTAGTGAGGATTGCGTTACTTGGCTTTCTTTAATTACTGTATTCATCTGTCATTTCCTTTTAAACAATATTCCGCCACATGTGTAGTCAACTAAAGCGCCCTACTACAGTTCAATGCTAGGGGGTTCCATGTCAGGTAACTTTAAATTCACTAACTGCAGTCATTTTTAAACAGGTCTTTATCCAATGTGCGCTATGGACGCGATTTCGACCAAAGCGTCTGGTTTTACCAACCCGCATTGGATACAAAATCTTGCTGGCTTTTCATTGGGAAAGAATTCTGCATAGACTTGATTGACTGCGTCATAATCTGCCCAATCTTTTACAAAGATTGAATTAAACGTCACATCATCCATATCGCCGCCAGCAGTTTGAATAACGTTTTGAATCGTTGTTAACACATGGCGGGTTTGAGCAGCGGCATCACCCACATGTACGACATCGTTGTTTTCATCAAAGGGCAAGGTGCCCGAGACATAAACGATGTTGTCGGCCTTGGTAGCGGGTACATAAGGGGCTAATGGTTTGCTAGTACCTTCAGGGATAATCACTTGTTTAGACATATCTACATTCCTATTGCGGTTAGGTTAAGTATGAAAAGCATGGTTTAGGTTGCTAAAAACTGGCTAAGTAAAACGTTAGCTATCTGTAAAACACTGCTGCATGCTGGCAACATCAGACACCCAACCAAAAAAGGTTTTTACGTTATATAGTGTGGCCTCATGAGCCTCTACTGGCCCTGCTTGATAACAAGCGTCATCTAATAACACCCCAAAATACTCAAGGAAAAATCCATCTCGAAGCGTCGATTCAACACAGACGTTGGTCGCGATACCTGTGAGCAATAAGTTACGTATGCCACGTGATCGCAATACGCTATCGAAGTTAGTGTTAGCAAAGCCGCTATATCGAGGTTTATCTATAACGATGTCTTGAGGTGCAGGGCTAAGCTCGTCGACCAACTCATAATCCCAGCCCCCTTTTGCTAATAGCGTTCCCTCAATTTCAGGATTCTTACGCATGGTTTTTAGGGCATTTGATTTGTGATAATTGGGCGACCCACTACCACCAGCCTCCACATATTTATTGTCCCAGCCATTTCTAAAGTAGATGACTTGTATGCCAGATTGATGCGCAATATCCACGGCCTGCTTTATCTTATCGATGACGGGTTTGGTCGCTGTGACATCGAACCCAGCCAAATCTAGATAACCACCTTGGCTGGCATACGCGTTTTGCATGTCCACGACGATCAGCGCCGTCTGGGATGGATCTAGCTTGATAGGTTCAGGCAACGACTCTAAAACAGGAGATGATTCCTTGGTAAAGTCTGCACAAATTGTATTAACCGAATTCATATCTGCTCCTTGTATTAGGCTTCGCTGACAGCTTGGCTGGCCACTGGTGTATCGACATTGATGCGGCTCTGCATCAGCGGTTGAATTCTGCTGCCAAAATCCTCAACGCCTTGCACGAAATCATCAAAGGTCAATAGAACGCCATCTGTACCTTGTACTTCAGCGACTTCGTCCAACATACTGGCGACGTTTTCAAAAGAGCCGACCAGCGTACCCATGTTGATATTGACTGGCGAAACGCTTGAGGCCATATGGCGAACGTTGGTATCTTTGCCTGAGGTTTTGTCCTTACCACCTTGTGACTGCAGCCAATCAATGGCTTCAAAATCCGCGCCATCATTGTACGACTGCCATTTTGCTTGGGCTTTTTCATCGGTCTCATCGGCAATGACCATAAAGAGGACATAGGTTGGAACGTTACGACCCGTCTTATCCGTATGTACCTTTAAGCGATCATTGATACCGGCATAGGCAGTTGGCGTGTTCAGACCTTTACCAAAGACAAAGTTATAGTCAGCGTATTTTGCAGAAAACGCTAACCCTGTATCTGATTGACCTGCGCAGATAATCTTCATATCCGCTTTCGGTATAGGCTTCACTTGACAGTCATTCATCTGAAAGAACTCACCCTTCAAATCAGATTGACCTGTCGCCCACAGATCTCTTAAAATTTGTACATATTCAGATAGGTAGTCATAGCGCTTACCAAAATAATCGTCGCCTGGCCACATTCCCATTTGTCCGTATTCTGCTTCTTGCCAACCAGTCACGACATTCAATCCAAAACGCCCGTTTGAGATGCTATCAAGCGTTGATGCCATTCTTGCTACGATTGCTGGTGGCATGACCAACGTCGCCGATGTGGCATAGATTTTTATCTTGGACGTGACCGCAGCTAATCCTGCCATCAAGGTAAAGCTTTCAAGGTTATAATCCCAAAACTCCGTCTCCCCGCCAAAGCCGCGTAGCTTGATCATCGAGAGCGCAAAATCGAAACCATAGTGCTCAGCACGTTGCACAATTTGCTTATTAAGCTCAAATGTTGGCTTGTATTGCGGCGCGTTTTTTGAAATTAACCAACCATTGTTGCCAATCGGACAAAAAATACCTATTTCCATGATTTCACCTATACGTTTGAGGAAGAAAAGAGCGATAAAAGAAATAAAGATTATTTCATGTTTTTTATGTAGCATAATTTATGCCAAATTAATTAATTGTTATTTATCAATAACTTATATTTTTTTCATACAAAAATTATTAAACCATATGGTCTAAAAATATGCAGAGAAATAGTGCGGGCTGTTATAAATTGGTGCAAAGTGTTATAAAATAGTGCACAAATGTATAAATTGTTTATAAGTACATTTTGATGGTGGTTTGGATGAAGATAAGGTGGAATGAACAGCAGAAAAGACTGGTCAACAGCAGGTGTCTATAGTTAGTGAACCTGCAAACCGATATGGTATTGCTCGCTGTTGGAGTAGTTGACATATCTATTTTGATCAACCAGTAGCATCTGCCTTTGGTTACTTCTACCCTTTTTTAAATTGAATCAACTATCATTTAAAACTAGGTTTTTTGGCTTTACGATGAGGGAAAATATAGTGAAAGAATACGCACTAAAAGAAGAGACAGAGACGAGTGCAAAGATATTAAAAAAGAAAGAACATATCATTAATGCTGCATTGATCGTATTTTCCCAAGAGGGGTTAAATGGCGCGCGCATGGAGCAAATTGCCGACGAAGCTGACATATCTAAATCGAATATATTTTATTACTTTCAAAGTAAAGAAGTTCTGTATGTTGCTGTTTTAGAAAAGGTGCTGAGTAAGTGGCTATTGCCTTTGAGTGAGATTAACGCCAACCAAGATCCAAAGGTTGCCCTTAAGACCTATATTGAAGAAAAATATAAAATCTCAAAAAAATCGCCTGCAGCATCGAGACTATATGCGTTAGAGATTATACAAGGGGCACCTCATTTGATGGCCGTATTAAAAGGCCCTTTAAGGTCTTTGGTTCGTGAAAAGGTGGCAGTGATTGATGGCTGGATTGCAGATAACAAGATTAAGTCCGTGTCTGCCATCCATCTGATTTTTCATATTTGGGCAGTCACTCAGCACTATTCTGACTTTTCTATTCAAACTGAAGCGGTGTGTAATCATAGCTTGAGAAATAAGAAGTTCGCTAATGAGGCATTAAACACTAGCATTCAACTTCTGGTAGATAGTTTGATTCCGTAATTTGATATGAGTAAAGTACGGTTACCCAATTCGGAAAGCCCCAATCTGAAGATTGAGGCTTTTTTTATGTCCATCATTTAAGGGTTGTAGTTTAAATAAAGACTGTAGTTTAAATAAAACATTACATGACTAAAACTTCTTTTCTCCAATCCCTATAGTCACGATTGTATAAGGATGACTTGGGAGAAATCAGCACTTACAAGTGAGGTTAGCAACCAAGGTAAGTAGTGATATAATGTTCCGATAATTGATATTTTATGAAAGGGTTACATTATGGCTCGTACCGCTAGCGCATTGCACATTTTAGTAAAACATAAAGAACAAGCTGAGGACATTATTGCCAAGCTTAAAAAAGGTGCTAAGTTTGATGTACTGGCCAAGCGATACTCAACCTGCCCATCAGGTAAGAAAGGTGGCAGTCTAGGTGAGTTTGGCAAAGGTGATATGGTAGGGCCATTCGATAAGGTTTGCTTTACCGGCGAACTATTTACCCCGCATTTAGTAAAGACCAAATTTGGCTGGCATGTCGTAAAAGTCCTTTATAGAACTTAAGCATTGGTGTTTTGATTGTAAGCCAACTGAGCTATATCTCAAATGTCATCCTGATTCATATATGATTTAACATCGTAGTAATTATGTGTGAATCAGGACTTGATGTTTGGTCGACCTACCCTTTCTAATCCTTACGTCAAACTACCCTTATTTTATTTAAGCAGTATTTTACTTAAGCAGTTTTCTACGAGTTAAGGTCAAATAGTAAGGGGCGAGATAAGTTATAATCAGCCTTTAAAACCTTTCGGTAGTTCAGGTGCAGGCAAGCGCTTCATATCAGAGTCAACATTACCGAAACGCTCATGACCATTATTCCAATCAATAATAGATTGCTCAATCTCAGCTTTGTTATCAGCAACGAAGTTCCACCACATTAGCACTTGATGATTAAGCGGTTCGCCGCCGATGAACATGAGACGTGTGCCCTTTTTGGCAGCCAGCTTAATACTTTTATTATTGGCGACATCGCTATCATGAAAACGGAATAACTGGTCTTGTTGACAAACCTTGCCTTCTGAAACCAAGATACCGTACTCAAAGCCCGGCTCTAAATTTATTATGCCACTACAGGTCTAACAAAAGAATATATAATTGATGCATCTAAAATATGAGCAATGAAAACATGGATATCGAAGGCAATACTGCTGATCAAATAGAAATTATCTATGAAGATGAGTATATAGTAGCGATTAATAAAGAAGCTGGTCTGTTGGTGCATCGCAGTTGGCTGGACAAAGATGAGACACGCTTTGCCATGCAGCTCACACGTGATGCGGTAGGCTGCCATGTGTTTCCCGTACATAGGTTAGACAAACCTACATCAGGTGTGTTGTTGTTTGCCAAGAGCTCAGCCGTGGCACGTAGCCTTACCGAAGCGTTTACTGAACGCAAAGTGACCAAGCAATATTTGGCCGTGGTGCGTGGCTTTATGTCTGAACAAGGTACTGTTGACTATGCGTTGAGCTTTAAACCTGATGCCATTGCCGATAAATTTGCCAACTTAGATAAACCTGCTCAAGAAGCGGTCACCCACTGGCAAAGTTTGGCACAAATTGAGCTGCCATTTGCAGTATCAAAAAAGCATGCCACTAGCCGCTATAGTCTGGTGCGCTTAACGCCTGAAACTGGACGCAAACATCAGCTGCGTCGGCACATGAGACATGTATTCCATCACATCGTGGGTGATACCAGTCACGGCGATATACGTCATACACGATTTTTTCGTACTCACTATGATTGCACGCGTATGTTGCTGCATGCTCAGACTTTAGCGCTCAGCCACCCCGTCACTGGTGAGCCACTAGTATTAACAGCAGGATTAGACGATCAATGGATGCGTATCTTAGAAGAGTTCTCTTGGACAGATAGTGTTGAGGTTTAAGTTCCTAGTGGGGACTTGAAGCTTAGGTTGTAGGCTAATGGTATCTCAGGTTTAAACTGCTAAAACGATCACAGTGTACCTACTCTACAAATTTTATTCATGATCGATGCACTATACACTTATTGGTTTCCCATATTTTTTTAATACATCATATAGCATCAAGGTTTCTTACAATTTAGCTTCCGTTTATAAGTTATTAGCTTTGTAGATTAGAGTCTCTTTAAAAAAATCTTTGTGCTATATAATTCAAGTTGTCTATAAAGACATATAATAACTTGACTAATGTCTTAAACATTAGGTATTAATTACAAGGAAGCATTTAAATCATTAATAAAAGATCAGAAAAAGTTGTTACTATTATTCATTTAATGTTCGATACGCATCACATCCATTTTGATTACCATTATCACAAGCCTTACCGAACCACTCTTTTGCTTGGAATTTATCTTGACGAACGCCTCTACCTTTTTGGTAAATTGTACCTAGTTGATATTGAGATGCGGCATGACCTTGC